>NZ_JAGGOF010000034.1 GCF_018614775.1 Pseudomonas fluorescens | reverse complement strand
CCACTTCCTGGGACACGATCTACATGTCCACTTCCAGTTCATGGTTACAGCCCCCACCGACCTTTTCTGCCACTGGCGCAGTTCGCTGTACAGAACCGAACGCCTTGGAGTCTTAAGCCTCCCCGCCGGTTGCGTAGTGTTTGAAACGCATTATTTCCTCCCCTAGCCAATGATTTAATTGCGTCATCCGCGTCTGGATGGGCTCCAGCTCATTCGCCGCATAAATCTGCGCAGCTTCCCGGATCGACCCAAACCCACCCGCGTTCTGCGGCACAATACCCATCAACTGCGGCGGAATCCGCAAGCTCGCCAGCACATCGTCACGTGTCTGATTCTTGATCGAGTTGAATTCATCCTTCGCCGCCACCTCACTGACAGGAATCAATTGAATCCCGTCCTTCTTGCCAGTCGGCGAATAGACAAACAAATTCCGAAAATTCCCCGGCCCCTTCGACTCCTTCAGCGCATTACGCAACGCATCAATATCCGCCTCAGTCTGCGCCGCATCGGTCATGTACAAGATGAACCCCGCATGGCTCCCATTCTCGTAATACTTACGCCGAAACAATGTCGCCGACTCGTTCAAAAGCGCCGATTGCAAGGCACTGATCCACTCCGGCAACCCATAAATTTCCTGGTGCAAATCCGCCTCACGCAGATGAAAAATGCTCCCTGGCTCAAACGCGTGCTCATTTTTCCATCCCTGCACCTGGTAAAACCGCCCATCCGGCCCAACCCGCATGTACTTCGCCAACGACGGCACCAGCTGCCGCGTACCGCCCAGCACCGAACGGCGCTTCTCCAAATACGCATTGCCCAGGCATAGAAAGTCCAGGGCGAACTGTTCAAAAGCCGCCCGGGACAGCATCGGGTGCGGGATAAACGTCTTGCTCAACAGGTTGCGCTTGAACATCAACCCCGAATGCAGATGCACGCTCGCTCCCACTGACCGGGCCAGGCCATTGAGCGACAACGGCGGCTCATACCACCGCCCGTTGAACCAGCACTCCAGGTAATCGAACACCTCGCGACCACCCAGCACCGGCGTCGGCTCCCCAAAGCTGAACACCTGTGTACCCGCACTGGCGGCATCGAGCGTAGCCGGCAACAGTTCCTGGCTGGCGAGTTGTTCGGTCATGTGAAAATCTCCATTCGCCCGGTATTGGCAGCGGTCTGCCCTTCGAGCGGTTCGTTGTGCAATGCGTGGAAGAGCGCCCAGGCCAGGTCGGCGTGGCCGGTGTTGTCGTTGCGCCCGGCGGTGTAGGTGAACTGGCGGCCGCCGGCGGTGATGGTCTTGCGGATTGCCATGAGCGACTGGGCCATGTCGGTCCAGCCAGCGTCGAACTCCAGCCGGCCCTTGTGGATCACGTCATAGGCCTTGAGCACAAGACGGGTTTTCACCTCGGGGGAGTAGCTGAAGGTGGTGACGGCCGGGAAGAACTGGCGCACCAGCTGGGCCACGCCGCTGCCCAGGCCGGTGACGTCGATGCCGATGTAGGTGACCCAGTAGCGGTCGCACACGCCCTTGATGGCGGCGGCCTGGGCAGCGAAGTCCATACCACGGAACTGATGGCGCTCAAGCACGCGGAATTTCCCGCCAGGCACCAGCGGCGGCGCGACCACCACTAGGCCCGAACAGTCGCCCGTCTCGGCCGGGTCGTACCCAACCCAAACCTGCCGGTCGCCAAATGGACGCATGGCGAACGGTTTGTAGTCCTCGGCCCACTCCACCCAACTGTCGACCATGCACGGCTGCAACACCGCCAGCGGAAAGATGCTCGCGCCGTCGTCGACGAATTCGCACATCAGCAGGTTGGCGAACGCCTCAGGGCTGTACTCCCGGCGCAGCTCTTCGATGTCGAATCGGTCACAACCGCCCCGCTCCGCGTCGAGGATAGTGACGATCTGACGCCACAGCCGGTCCTCACAGAACCGCCCCTGCTGGAGCGCACCATGGGACACGTCCACTTTGGTGTGCTGCGCGGCGGGCTTGCCCTTGTTGAAGCGCTCGCCGGTCCAGAAGGTGTAGGCTTCGTGAGCCATGCTCGATGGCGTCGAGAAGTAGGTTTTGCGCCACTTCTTGTGCATCGCCATGCCCGAGGCGACCTTGTTCAACTCCTCGAACTTGAACGTCCAGAAGAACTCGTCGAAGTAGAAATTGCCGTGATAGCCCTGGGCGGTACGGGCGTTGGTGCCGAGGAAAAACAGCTCGGCGCCGTTGGGCAGCACAATTGGGTCACCACTCAGCTCGACGCCGATGACTTCCCGGGCGAAGGCCTGGATGTACCCCCGAAACAGGTAGGCCTGGTTCTTCGACGCCGACAGAAAAATCTGATTACGCCCCGTGTCCAGAGCGTCGACGAACGCCTCGCGAGCGAAGTAGTAAGTGGCGCCGATCTGCCGGCTCTTGAGGATGACGCGTGTACGCTGATTGCCGGCTCGGTACCAGTCTCTCTGGTAATCAAAACAGCCGTCGATGAAGGCCTCGCGCAGCAGCTCGACCTGGTCTTCATCGATCTCATTTTTGACGGCCTTCTTCTTCGGTTCAGCGTTGCGCTTGGCCAGGTTCGGGTTGAGATCGGTTTCGGTACCGCCACCCTGGAAGCGCTGAATTCGCGCCTGCCGCTCCAACTGCCGGTGCAGCAGATCAATCTCCTTGAAGTCGCCGCCGCTTTTCCCCTCCTTGAGGATCAGTTGCACCAAACGCGCTTCCAACGCCCCGCCGATACGCTCAACATTATCGGCCCGGTCCCACTCATCGCGGGCCTTCCAGCTGTGTAGCGTTTTTTCCTTTTCGCCCGTAGCCTCGGCAATCTCGCAGACACGCCAGCCCATCCAGTACAGAAACTTGGATTGGCGTCGGGGATCGATGGGCAGCAGCGCGGGCGTCGTCATGGCCGAGATGCTGCCGCCCCACGGCCGCGACTCAACAGCGCCGCCCTTTGTACCCTCCCCGCCTACAGTCCCGCCTCGTTGCCGCCGCGCGCGCCCGTGACGACCATGCCCCTCATTGCAACGCACTGCTCAACCCAGCAGGCGCCCCACGCACTGAGGATTTCCGGCATGAAGAAGTTTCGCAGCAACTGGTTCCGCGTCGCCGTCGAGGGCGCCACCTCGGACAAGCGCACCATCAAACGCAGCTGGCTGGAACAGGCCGCCAAGAACTTCAACCCGACCACCTACGGCGCCCGCATCTGGCTGGAGCATTTCCGCAGCCTGCTGCCGGATAGCCCGTTCAAGGCCTACGGTGACGTGCTGGCCGTGAAGACCGAAGAGGTGGACATCAACGGGCAGAAAAAACTGGCCCTGTTCGCCCAGGTTGAGCCAACCCCCGAGCTGATCGCCATGAACAAGGCGAAGCAGAAGATTTACACCTCCATCGAAATTGACGACAGCTTTGCCGACACCGGCGAGGCCTACATCGTCGGCCTGGCTGTCACCGACTCACCGGCCAGCCTGGGCACCGACGTCCTGGCGTTTTCTGCGCAAAAGCCCGACGCCAGTCCGTTCAAGGACCGGCATTACTCGGCGACCTCGATGTTCACCGAGGCGCTGGAAACCGAGCTGAAGTTCGAAGAAATCGAAGAGAAACCGAGCATCGGCGCCCAGCTCTTCAGCAAGGTGCAAGCCTTGCTGACCGGCAAGCAGGCCAAGGACGACACCGAGTTCGCGCAGATCGGCGAGGCGGTCGAGGCCATCGCCGTGCACGTCAAGGATCTGCCCGACCAACTGGCTGCCGAGAAGCGTTTCTCCGCAGAACTCAACGCCCGCCTCGATCAACTGAGCAAAGACTTCACCGAATTGAAGACCCAGCTCTCCACCACCCAGGACCACAACCAAAAGACCCGCCCTCCGGTAACCGGTGGCGACAACCAGGTCATGACCGACTGCTGACAGCCGGCCACCCACAGCCCCGATCAACGAAGGACGACATTCATGCGCAACGACACTCGCGAACACTTCAACGCCTACCTGAGCCAGGTGGCGCGCCTCAATGGCGTGTCCTCGACCGCCGCCACTTTCTCGGTTGACCCGACGGTTCAGCAGACGCTGGAAACCCGCATGCAGGAATCCAGCGAGTTTCTGGGCCAGATCGGCATCATCGGCGTGGACGAACTGCAAGGCGAGAAAGTCGGCCTGGGCGTGAGCAGCACCATTGCCGGTCGTACCGACACCACCGGCAACGGCGTGCGCGTGCCTCGCGACGTGTCGTCGCTGGACAAAAAAGGCTACGAAGCCAAACACACCGACTTCGACACCGCTCTGCGCTACGCGCAGCTCGACGCCTGGGCGAAATTCCCGGACTTCCAAGCCCGCCTGCGCGACGCCATCCTCAAGCGTCAGGCGCTGGACCGCATCATGATTGGCTTCAACGGCGTCAGCGCTGCCGCCACCACCGACCGGCAGGCCAACCCACTGCTGCAAGACGTCAACATCGGTTGGCTTGAGCAGTACCGCCTCAACGCACCGGCACGCGTCCTGAATGAAGGCAAGGCGCCCGGCAAGATTGTTATCGGCAAAGGTGATGAGGCTGACTACAACAACCTGGATGCATTGGTGTTCGATGTCATTGCCAACCTCATCGACCCGTGGCATCGCAAGGATCCAGGCATCGTGGTCATCCTCGGCAGCAACCTGGTGCACGATAAATACTTCCCGCTGATCAACAAGGAACAGCCAGCGTCCGAGAAGCTGGCCACCGACATGATCCTTTCGCAAAAGCGCATGGGCGGAAAGCAACCCGTCGAGGTGCCCTATGTGCCAGACGGCGCCGCGCTGATCACCACCCTGCCGAACCTGGCCATCTACTGGCAGATCGGTGGACGCCGTCGCTACGTGAAGGAAGCACCAGAAAAGAACCGCATCGAGAATTACGAATCCAGCAACGACGCCTACGTCGTCGAGGATTACGGTCTCGGCTGCCTGGTCGAAAATATTGAGCTTGAGGAAGCTTGACCCATGGCCAGCAGCCTCGCGAAACGCCATTTCCAACGTGTCACGGCCGCCCAGGAGGCGGCCGCGACGGAGCCAACTCAAACCATGGCCGGCGCCACCGCTTACGAGCATCAGCTCAACCAACTGCTGCAAGACCGCCTGCGCCTCAAACAGGTCCAGTCCAACCAGGGCAAGGCCGAACTCAAGCGCCAGTTGCTGCCGGGCTACGAGTCCTATGTGCAAGGCGTGCTGGAGGCCGGCCAGGGTGCTCAAGACGAAGTCCTCACCACCGTCATGGTCTGGCGCTTCGATGCCGGCGACTTTACCGGTGGCCTGGACATCGCCACCTACGTGCTGGAACACAACATGGTCATGCCCGACCGTTTCGCCCGCACCTTGGGCTGCCTGGTCGCCGAAGAAGTTGCGACCGCGGCCTTCAGAGCCCAGAAGGTCGGCGAGCCGTTCGACCTGGCGATCCTGTATCGCACCGCCGAACTCACCGACGCACAAGACATGCCCGACCAGGCCCGCGCCAAGCTCTTTCTCGCCATGGGCCGCGCCACGCTGGACGGCCTGACCGAAGAACCCCCAGGGCAACCCGGCCAGCTTCAGGCCGGTGTGGACCTGCTGAAAAAAGCCATCGCCCTGCACGATGCCTGCGGTGGCAAAAAGGACCTGGAGCGGGCCGAACGCCTGCTCAACAAACGTGCCGGCACCGCCGGCTAACCGAGCGTCCCCACGCACCCCGCCGGCTCGGGGCAGATCGGCCAGGCATGCCGCCTGAACGTGAAGCCCCGACCACCGGCGACCTATTTCCGAGTGCTGTTTCATGAGCGGATTCGTAGCCGGCGGCGCCGTCGCCAGCGGCCATATCAACACCAACGCCTTCTGGCCTTCGATTGATCTCGACGACCTGCGCGCCACGCTGAGGATCGACGCCAGTGTCACCGCACCGCGTTTGGAAACCGCCGTCATTGCCGCCGTCCTCAGCGTCAACCGTGAGCTGAGCGAATGGCGCGCCGTTCAGCAAGCTGTCGGCTATGCCGAACTGGCGGACGTACCCGGCGAAAGTGTCAACGGCGTGCCGGTGCTGGTGTACCTCTATCGTCGCGCCATTGAAGCCGCCACGGGGGCCGAAGTGTGCGAGCGCTACCGCTCCTACGACACCACCCACAGCGGCAGCCAGAACGCCGACGACCTCACGCCAACCATCGACGAATACCGCCGGGACCTGCGCTGGGCCGTGCGGGATTTCCTCGGGATCAACCGCACCACCGTGGAGTTGATCTGATGCCCGTCACCGTCCGCGCTTTCCAGAACGACACCGTCGACGCCCTGTGCTGGCGTCACTACGGCCGCACCGCCGGCGTAACCGAAGCGGTACTCGAGGCCAACCCCGGCCTGGCCGACTACGGGCCGATCCTGCCCCAGGGCCTGGCCGTGCAAATGCCCGAAGCCCAGGTCGCCGCCCCACAAAGGCAGATGGTGAACCTATGGGACTGATCATTCAGCCACGAGCCCACGAACCCACCAACCCTGGATTACGGAATGAAGCACATGCCTGAACGTCCCGACACCTGGGCCTGGCTCGCCGCCTGGCTTGAGCAGAACTGGCCGGCCTTGTACGCGGGGATCCTGGCGCTGACCATCGCCGCCCTTCGGATCATCTACGGCGGCGGCACCTTGCGCCGCATGGCCGTCGAAGCCCCTTTGTGTGGTGCCCTGGCCCTGGCTGCCAGTCATGGCCTGGCACTGCTGGGCATCCCTGCTTCCACCGCGCCGTTCTTTGGTGGGGTGATCGGCCTACTGGGCGTCGAGGGCACTCGCGCCGCCGCCAAAAAGTTTTTCACCCGCAAGGTAGAACAGCTATGACGACACTTCGCTACGGGGACCGCTCCCAAGCGGTGCGCACCCTGCAAAAAACCCTGAACGCCCACGGCGCGCTGCTGGAGGTGGACAGCGACTACGGCGCCCTCACCGAAGCCGCTGTACGGGCCTACCAACTGAAGATCGGCCTGGTCGCCGACGGTGTTGCAGACGAGAAAACCCTGACAAGCCTGGCTGGCGGCAGTTGCCAGCAGTTGCTGAAAAACGCTGACCTGGTGAACGCGGCGCAGATCCTCGACGTGCCGCTGGCCAGCGTCTATGCGGTCAACGAAGTGGAGTCGAGAGGCAAAGGGATCCTGGCTAACGGCAAACCAGTGATTTTGTTCGAACGCCACATCATGTATCGCCAGCTGGCAACACCCCGCCACGAAGACGACCGCCCCGACGAACTCAAGCAGCACGCCGACCAGCTCGCCGTCGCCAACCCTGGCCTCGTCAATCCGAAGCCCGGTGGTTACGCCGGCGGAACCGCAGAGCATCAGCGCCTGAGCAACGCCCGACTGATCGACGACACCGCCGCGCTGGAATCCACTTCCTGGGGCGCGTTCCAGATCATGGGCTTTCATTGGCAGCGCCTGAGCTACGACAGTGTGCAGGCGTTCGTCGCTGACATGAACGCAGGCGAATCCCAACAGTTCGCCGCCTTCGTGCGGTTTATCCAGACCGACCCGGTCCTGCATAAAGCCCTGAAAGCCCGGAAATGGGCCGAGTTCGCCAAGCTCTACAACGGCCCGGACTACCAGCGAAACCTGTACGACATCAAGCTCCATCGCGCCTATGAGCGCTACATTGATTGCGGCTGCGGTCAGGAGGTGGCGGCGTGATCGATCTTGAAGCGGTGCGCAAACTGGACGTCCAGGACGGCAACCTGCTGGTGGTCCCGGAAAATACCGAACAAGAGGATATGCAGCTGCTGTGCGAGGCCCTGTCCTTCATGATGCCCGATTGCCGGGTGGTCATCGTGCGGGGCCCCGTGGAACAGATGGATGTCGGCGCCATGAATAAACTCGGCTGGTACCGGGCGTGAGTACCCTGCGCCAAGCCCTACTCGGTATCGCACTGATCGCGGCTCTGGGACTGATGGTCTGGAGCCAGGAACTGCGTATCAGCAAAGCGAACAAGGACACCCGACTGGCCGAGCGAGATGCCAACAATGCCCGGGAGCAAGCTCAACGCAACCTCTCAAACGTTAACGCCTTGCACACCACCCTCCAACAGGAGCGCAACGCCCAGACCACTTTGCGCGCTCAGCAGGATCAGTTGCGCCAAGGCCTGGCGAAGCGCGAACTCACCATCGAGGCACTGAAACGTGAAAACGCCGACCTACGCGCCTGGGCTACCCAGCCTTTGCCTGCTGCTGCTCGCCGGCTGCGCGAGCGCCCCGCCCTCACCGGCGCCGACGCTTATCGTCAGTGGCTGTCCGGCCGTGGTGCCCTGCACCCTGCCGGCGACGAGCCCACTCAATAACGGCGATCAGCTCACCGACCAGGACCGCATCGAAGCGGCATGGGCCGAATGTGCGGGTCAGGTCGATATGGTTTACCAACATCAGCAGGCCCAGCGATGAACAAGCCCGATAGTCTCAAGGCGCACTTGCTCGCCACCGTCGCCGAACTGAAGCACAACCCCGACCGGCTGCTGATCTTCATCGACAACGGCAAAATCCGCTGCACCGCGGCTGCCACGCTGTCGTTCGAATACAGCTTCGATTTACAGGTCATCCTCACCGACTTCACCGGCCACCCCGACAGCGTCATGCTGCCGTTGCTGGGCTGGCTGAGCGTGAACCAGTCCGAGCTGCTGGAGAACCTGAACAAGTCCGCCGAGGGCATCCAGTTCGAGGCTGACATCCTGGATAACAGCAAGGTGGACCTGAGCCTGACACTGCCGCTAACCGAGCGTGTGGTTGTGGGGAAAGACGCCGGCGGCAACACCACCGTCCGCCACCCTGGCGAACCTCAGCGGGTTGTGGCGTTCCTTGAACCTGCGTGGGTACCCGGCGCCCAAGGCACTGGCAGCGAATGGATGGTGCCGAAATGACCAACCGTCTGGAGGCACTGGAGGACTGGGCCGCTGGACTGCTGGGTCAGTTGGAGCCGACATCACGTAACAAATTGGCCCGGGGCATCGGGCAAGCGCTACGGCGCAGCCAGCAACAGCGAATCATTGCCCAGCGCAACCCGGACGGCAGCAAATACGCGCCACGCAAAAAGCGCAACCTGCGGGGGAAGCAAGGGCGGGTGAAGCGGAAAGTGCAGATGTTTCAGAAGCTGCGCACGGCAAGTTTTTTGAAGGTCCAAGGCGACCGCAACGCTATCAGCGTAGGGTTCGCGGGAAGGATCATAAGAATCGCTAGGGTTCACCAGTATGGATTGAAGGATCGAGCCGAACGGGGAGCACCAGACGTAGGATATGATCAGCGGCAACTCCTAGGATTTACCGAAGCGGATCTTGATCTGATCCGCGACGGACTGTTGGCACATCTGACTCATCATGAAAGTTAAAATTTTGTACCTGAAGGATGCACCCTAAGTCGCGGAAACATGCCTGTTTCTAGCCCATGGCTGAAAACCTTATTAAAAGCGTCATAAAAACCCTCATCACCTTCAATAAAGCGAGTGTACTGGTGCAGTTCCGTGTATGACAGAGGGATACAGGCTACGCCAGTCGCCTTGTAAAGCTCCAACATAGGAGGGGTATACTCATCATAATCATCATCAAAAAGCTCTCTCAATATCACTAGCGCATATATTCGTTTACCCGTCAAATCAATCTCAACTTCCTTTCCATCTATCAGAAAGACAAACGGAACTGTTCTCTTCAAATAGCCAATAGCTCCTTTTACTTGACCAAGTCCGCCCTTCAAAGACTTCTTGGTTGCATTTCGCTTCTTCTCAATAGTTTTGTTTAACGTACTCTCAAGATTTTGACTATCTTTGGCCTGTATAAGAATCACGCTACGAGCAGTTACCACTAGGACATCGACCACTTCTTCCTTATCATTAACCCTCAGAGGGGCAAGATAGATTTCTTTAGATTTAAATGTACGCTGAAGCAAAGCGACGATTTCTTTTTCTTGAAACGGTCCCGGTTCAGTACGTTCCAAAGGGGCCGAACTGAATCCCGGACTGCCATGATAGTCATGAGCATCAGGACGCATATCGAAGTATATGATGTCATCAGGCATAAGCGATTTTGTAAATGTCACTTTGATTGCTGAGGCATCATCTGCTTGACTGCTAAACCGAAACCACTCAGTGATGCGATCAAGAATCAAACTTTGATTCAGACCTTCAATAGAGGGAACAATGGCCCCTCTTAACATATCTTTGTGTCGTTTAGTGGAATGGAATTCGGTTCTATATGCCAGCATCTCCCTTCCAAGCTCATCAAAGAAATGAACATCAACAATTGGTGCTTGGAACAACAAAGAAAACTCTTTAGCCCTCAGCTCCTTTATGAGCGCACCACCTGACGTATAGGGGTGACGCTGATCATCAAAAAATGCAGCTAGGAAGGCGAGAGATTGAGCGCCAGGAATTTCGTATGGTATTAGATAGATAAAAAAACCCTGTCTAACCTTAGCCGTTAAGATTGCTTCCTTAGAGGTTTTTACAATCAGTTTCGGGATAGAGTCTCCCTTGATAGTTATTGGGAGCAGGCCGATAGACAAATCATGAACTTTATGCATCACGTTTGGATGCAGGATGGAAAGCATCAAATCACTCCTTGATACAACGATGTGTTCCATCACCTTAGCTGAGAAACGGGAACCTGTAGGTCGAGTTCTTACAAGGCGATATTGCTGAATTCGTACGCGCATGGCGCCACCATCGGCCCTATGAACGACTTAGCCACCCTCGCCCGCCTGATCGAAAACCTCATCCGCTACGGCACCATCGCCGCCGTCCAGATGCAGCCTCCGCGCGTGCAAGTCAAAACCGGAACCCTCACCACCGCCTGGCTACCCTGGATAGCACCACGAGCCGGCGCCGACCGCGAGTGGAATCCGCCAACCCTCGGTGAACAGGTTCTGCTATTCAGCCCCTCGGGCCAGCTCGGCAACGGCGTCGCCCTGACGGGCCTATTCAGCGACCGACTCCCCGCCAACGGCGACCGCGAAGGCCTGCACCGCGTCACTTACCGCGATGGCACAGTGATCGAGTACGACAGCCTCGCCCACCACCTCAACGCCACGCTCACCGAAGGCGGAACCACCCACCTGACCAGCACCGGCGGCATCAACATCGTCGGCAACATCACGCACCTGGGCGACTACACCCAAACCGGTAACCAAACAGTCACCGGCAAGATCACAGTTTCGGAGGATGTAGTGGCGGCGGACATCAGTCTCGTGGAACACGTGCACGGCGGCGTCACGCCGGGCAACGGCAAAACAGGGGCACCGGAATGAACCGACACACCGGCTCCGCCATCGATACCGTCGGCAGCATTGCCCAGTCCATGACCGACGTCCTCACCACACGCCTGGGCACTAGGGTCATGCGCCGCGAGTACGGCAGTCTGTTGCCCGAGCTGGTGGACCACCCGTTCAACGACATCATCCGCTTGCAGGTGTATGCAGCCACGGTCATGGCGCTGATGCGTTGGGAGCCGCGTATCCATCTGAGCCGGGTGCAGTTCCTGGGCGCGACGCTGCAAGGTCAGTCATCGCTGGATATCGAAGGCAGCATCGTCGACAGCAACGCGCCGCTGAGCCTGAGCGTGCCCTTACACCTTGGAGGCAGCGCATGAACTCGTTCGTCGCGATTGACCTGAGCCAACTCCCGGCGCCCGAGGTCGTGGAGCAGATCGATTACGAACAGATCCTTGCCGAGCGCAAGACCTACGCCATCAGCCTCTGGCCCGAGGAAGAACGGGAAGAGATCGCCGCCCGCCTCGAGCTGGAGTCCGAGCCGCTGACCAAACTGCTCCAGGAGAATGCCTACCGCGAGATGATCTGGCGCCAGCGTGTCAATGAGGCATCTGTCGCCAACATGCTGGCCTTGGCGAAAGGCAGTGACCTGGACAACCTGGCCGCCAACTACAACGTCAAGCGCCTGGTCATTCAGGCCGCCAAACCTTCGGCCGTGCCGCCCATTCCGTTGCTGATGGAAAGCGACGACAGCCTGCGCGAACGTGCGCAAATGGCCTGGGAGGGGTTAAGCACCGCTGGCCCGCGCAACAGCTACATCTTCCACGCCCGCTCTGCTGACGGGCAGGTCGCCGACGCCACGGCCGAGAGCCCAGAGCCGGCCGAGGCGGTGGTGACCGTGCAATCGATCCTCGGCGACGGCACTGCCGAGCCGGCCTTGCTGGCTACCGTCATGGCGTACCTCAGTGACGACGACCGCCGACCTGTTGCGGATCGGCTGACGGTACAGAGCGCCCAGGTCATCAACTACCAGGTGAAAGCCCAGCTGTACCTCTGGACCGCCGGCCCTGAAAGCGAGCTGATTCTCGCGGCGGCCCATGCGAGCCTGCTGAGCTTCGTACACAAGCGGCGGCGCCTGGGCCTGGAGGTCTCCGAATCGATCATCCATGCATCGCTGCACGTCGAGGGCGTGCGCAAGGTCGTGCTGGAAGACTGGGCTGATATCATCGCCACCCGCTACCAGGCCCCGTACTGCACCAGCATCGACTTATCGTTGGGGGTGGAATGATGGCCGACGTCCCCTTGCTCCCGGGCAACTCGACTCCACTGGAGCGTCAGGCAGCGCAGGCCCTGGCACAGATTCAGCGCGTGCCGATTCCGCTGCGCACCCTGTACAACCCCGACCGATGCCCTTTGCCCCTGCTGCCCTACCTGGCCTGGACCTTTTCCGTGGATCGCTGGGACGGCAACTGGACCGAAGCGGCCAAGCGCGCAGCCATTCGCAGCGCGTATTACATCCACTCGCGCAAGGGCACCATCGGTGCACTGCGCCGCGTTGTCGAGCCGCTTGGCTATCTGATCGAAGTCATTGAATGGTGGCAGACGGTGCCGCTCGGTCCACGCGCCACCTTCGCACTCAAGCTCGGCGTGCTGGACTCCGGCATCACCGAAGCGATGTACCGGGAACTGACCTGGCTCATCGACGATGCCAAACCCCTGACACGGCACCTCACCGGGCTTGCCATCAGTCTGCAAACCACCGGCCTCATTCACGTCGGCGTGTGCCTCACCGAAGGCGACGAAATCGACATCTACCCACCCGCACCGCGTGACATCGAGGTCACGGGCCACATCCGCCAGGGCGGCCGTGAACACCTGATCGACACCATGGACATCTACCCATGACAGACCAAAACAGCCAGTTCTTCGCCATTCTTACCGCCGTCGGCAAAGCCAAACAGGCTAATGCCGACGCCCTGGGCATCCCTTGGACGTTTGCCCAGATGGGCGTTGGAGATGCCAACGGCACCGACCCGATCCCCGATGAGCAACAGACGCAGTTGATCAACGAGCGTCGACGTGCGCCGTTGAATGAATTGAAAGTAGACCCAGCCAACCCGGCCGTCATCATCGCCGAACAGGTCATCCCCGAGAACGTGGGCGGCTGGTGGATTCGAGAAGTCGGGCTATACGACGCTGACGATGACCTGGTGGCGGTTGCCAATTGCCCACCCAGCTACAAGCCGCTGGTAACCCAAGGTTCAGGTCGTACCCAAGTGGTGCGGGTGAACCTGATCGTCAGCAACACCGCCAATGTCGAACTCAAAATTGACCCATCCGTGGTGCTAGCCACCCGTGCCTACGTCGACGGCAGAACGGTTCGCGCCAGCCAGGAAGAGGCCGAGGCAGGAACTGAAAACAGCAAGATCATGACGCCGGCCCGGGTGTTTCAAGCCATCGCCAAGCTCGTCAAGCAGGCCACGGAAACGGCCTTCGGTTGGGCCAAAATTGCCACTCAGGAACAAGTCACGGTCGGTACGGATGACACGGTCATCGTCACACCGAAGAAGCTGAGAGCCGCCCAAGCCACACAGGCCGAAGCCGAGGCCGGTACCGATAACACCAAGATCATGACGGCGCTCAGGGTGGTCCAGACAATCCGCTCAGCGGCAGCGACAGCCACCGAGGCGCTTCAAGGCGTGCTCCGCATCGGCACCCAGGCAGAGGTGAGCGCCGGTACGCTGGACAACGTCGTCGTCACGCCCGCAAAGATGCGCGGCGGCTTGCTCTACAGCCTTACCGAAAACGGCTACATCGTCTTACCGTCCTGGCTGCTCGGCATCACCTTCATGTGGGGCACGACACAGACCAACGGTTCGGGCGTCGGAACAACCACCTTCCCGCTCGCCTTCCCCACCGTTTGCTGGCACGTCTTAGGCACCGGACGCGCTACAAATCCGTTGCTTATAGGGATTTGGGGCGGCAGCGGCGCGCCCACGCAAACGGGTTACACCTGGTGCGCCTCCACCATCAACGGCAGCCCCGGCGTACTGGGCATCGACTGGATCGCCATCGGGCGATAAGGAACTTCACATGCTCAGACTCTACAGCGCCACCACAGGCTGCACCTATCTGGAAACCATCCACCCGGATGCGCCGCAGGACGCCGTACCCATCACGGAAGAACGCTTCCTGGAGGTTATCGCCAACCCAGCGCCCGGCAAGGTTCGCAGCCATGACGACCAGGGGCTGCCCATCCTGATTGATCCACCACCGCCAACGGCCGAGGAATTGGCCCTGGCTGAACGTCAATGGAGAGACGCCGAGATCGAAAGCGTTCGATGGCTGCGCGAGCGCCACCGTGACGAGATCGACTCCGAAAGGCCGACAACCCTCACGGTGGCGCAGTCCGGGGAGCTTTTGGATTACGTCCAGGTCCTGCGTGACTGGCCGCTGTCGCCAGATTTTCCTGACTCAGCGTGTCGGCCCGTGGAACCGCCTTGGGTGGCTGAGCACAACCGGCGACCGACCCGCCACCGCACCCTGTAACAGCCCCCTCTACAAGCCCCCGCGCTCGCCCAATCGGCGCGCGCGCGGCAGCCTGTGCACAGTCACTTCAACCACTGCGCAGGCAAACCCATGTCCGATTATCTTCATGGCGTGCGGGTCATCGAACTCAACGACGGCACCCGCCCCATTCGCACCATTCCCACGGCTGTAATCGGCATGGTCTGCACGGCCGACGATGCGGATGCCAACGTTTTCCCCTTCGATACGCCAGTCCTGCTGACCAACGTCCAAACCGCCGTAGGCAAGGCCGGCACCAGCGGTACGCTGGCCTCCAGCCTCCAAGCCATCGCCGATCAGACCAGGCCCTACACCATCGTCGTACGGGTCAAGGAAGGCGATACAGATGAGGAAACCACCAGCGCCTTGATCGGTACCACCACCGCCGACGGCAAATACACCGGCATGAAAGCCTTGCTCGCCGCCAAAGCCCGCGTTGGCATGGTGCCGCGCATCCTCGGTGTGCCGGACCTGGACAGTTTGCCGGTGGCCACCGCGCTAACCGCCATCGCGCAGCAACTGCACGGCTTCACCTACGTCAGCGCCTGGGCCTGCAAAACCAAGGAAGAAGTGGTTGCCTACCGGGACAACTTCGGCGCTCGCGAAGCGATGGTCATCTGGCCTGACTTCCAGAACTGGGACACCGTTAACAACGGGACGGTCACTGCTTCAGCCGTGGCCCGGGCGTTGGGCCTGCGCGCCAAAATCGATCAGGAAGTGGGTTGGCACAAAACCTTGTCCAACGTCGCGGTGAACGGCGTCACCGGCATCAGCGCCGACGTGTTCTGGGACCTGCAAAACCCGGCCACCGACGCCAACTACCTCAACAGCAATGAGGTCACCACGCTGATCAACGAGAGCGGCTTTCGCTTCTGGGGCAGCCGCACCACCAGTGAAGATCCGCTGTTCGCCTTCGAGAACTACACCCGCACCGCGCAGATCCTGGCCGACACCATGGCCGAAGCGCACATGTGGGCCGTGGACAAGCCGATGCATGCCTCCCTGGTGCGCGACATCATTGAAGGGATCAACGCCAAGTTCCGCGAAATGATCGCAGCGGGTTATCTGATCGGCGGCAAGTGCTGGTACCCGGACGACATCAACGACAAGGACACCCTCAAGGCCGGCAAGTTGTTCATCGATTACGACTACACACCCGTGCCACCGCTGGAAGACCTCACGCTACGGCAGCGCATTACCGACCGCTACCTGATGGACTTCGCCAACAAGATCAACAGCTGACCCGCGTCCGCGCAACGGAGAGCCCTGCCATGGCCATGCCCCGCAAACTCAAGAATCTCAACCTGTTCAACGACGCCAACAGTTACCTGGGCGTGGTCAAGTCCGTCACCCTGCCCCCGCTCGGCCGCAAGATGGAAGGTTATCGCGGCGGCGGCATGCATGGGCCGGTCAAGGCCGATCTCGGTTTCTCCGACGATGGTATCCAGTTCGAATGGAAGACCGGCGGCCTGGATCTGATCGTCCTCAAACAGTTCGGCGCCGTTAACGCCTCGGGTGTTGCCTTGCGCTTTACCGGTGCGTTCCAGCAGGACGACACCGAGGACGTCAGCGCCGTGGAGGTGGTGCTGCGGGGTCGCCACGAAACCATCGAAATGGGCGAAGCGCAGCCCGGTGAGGACACCGAACACAGCATCACCACCACCTGCACCTATTACAAATTGATCGTCGACAACGAAGAGATCATCGAAATCGACCTGCTCAATTTCATCGAGATCGTCGACGGCGTGGACCTGTTGGACAAGCAACGCCAAGCCCTCGGCATTTGATCACCCCTACCCCAAGCTGGAGCCAAAAATGAGTACTGAAGCCCCCCTCGAAGCCCCCGCCCCGATGGATGACAACACCGTGCCCCTGGATACCCCAATCATCCGTGGCAAGACCGTTATCGACAGCATCACGTTGCGCAAACCGCAGTCCGGCGAGCTGCGGGGTGTGCACCTGGTCGACCTGCTGAATATGGACGTGACCACCCTCATCAAGATTCTGCCGCGCATCAGCAGCCCAGGCATCACCGCACCGGAAGCTGCCGGCATGGATCCGGCCGACCTGGTCGCCTGTGGCAGCAAGATCTCCGGTTTTTTGTTGCAGAAATCGGCGAAGGCGGACGCATCCCTCACTGCGTAGAAGACGCCATGGCCGATCTGGCCGTGGTTTTCCATTGGGCACCGACTGATATGGACCAGTTGGGCTTGCAAGAGCTGATGGCGTGGCGCGAGCGCGCGCGGGTGCGGAGTTCCAGCGATGGCGAATGACTTGAAACTGCGGGTATTGCTCAACGCCATCGACCAGGCAAGTGGCCCGTTGAAGGCCATCAACAGGGGCAGTATCGGGGCCGCCCGCGCCCTCAAGGAAGCTCGCGACCGCCTCAAGGGGCTTAATGCCCAACAGAAGGACATCAGCGCCTGGCGCACCCAACGCGCCGCCGCAGAGCAGACCGAAAAAGCCCTCGGCGCCGCTCGTGAAAAGGTTCGGGCGCTGACCCAACAGTTCACAGCCACGGGCGCCCCCACCAAGGCAATGGCGAAGAACTTTCACGCCGCCGTCAGAGCTGCTAACGCGCTCAAACAGCAACATGCCAGCCAGCAGAGCCAACTGCACAGCTTACGAACCCGACTCAACAGCGCCGCCATCAGCACGCGCAACCTGAGCCAGGCCGAGCGAGAGCTGCGGACAAAAATAACGAGTACCAACGGAGTCATTCACCAGCAGGAGAATCGTCTGCGGCAGGCGACCAACCAGCAAAAACGCCTGGCAGCGGCGAAGACCCAATACGAGAAAAGCAAAAGTACCGTCGGCAACATGGCCCGCGCCGGGGCGGCTGGCGTGGCTGGCGGCAGCGGCATCCTGTACGCCGGCAGCAGAATGATTGCGCCGGGACTGACGTTCGACGCGAGCATGAGCAAGGTGCAAGCCCTCACCCGTCTCGACAAGGACTCGCCACAGCTGAAGGCGCTGCGCGACCAGGCGCGCCAGTTGGGCGCCAGCACTCAATTCACGGCCGGGCAAGCCGCCGACGCGCAAGGGTTTCTGGGCATGGCCGGCTTCGATCCGAAGGCCATCAAGGACGCGATGCCCGGCATGCTCGACCTGGCCAAGGCCGGCGGTGCCGAGCTGGCTGAAACCGCTGACATTGCCTCGAACATCCTCACGGGCCTCAACCTGAAAGCCGCGGACATGGGCCGCGTCGGTGACATCCTGGTAGGCACTTTCACGCGGTCCAACACCAACCTGCAGATGCTCGGTGAAACCATGAAGTACGTGGCACCGGTGGCCAGCAGCGTGGGCCAAGACATCGAGACCGTCGCCGCCATGGCCGGCAAACTCGGTGATGCCGGCATTCAAGGCAGCATGGGCGGTACCGCCCTGCGCGCCATCCTCAACCGACTCAGCTCCCCGCCCAAAGCCGCCGCGAAAGCACTGGCCCAACTCGGCATCAGCACCAAAGATGCCCAGGGCAACATGCGGCAGATGCCCGAGATTCTGACTGAGCTTTATAAAAAAACCAGGCACTTGGGGAATGCTGATCGCGCCGGGCTGCTCAAGCACATTGCCGGCGAAGAAGCCGTCAGCGCCCTGCAAGTGCTGGTCAAGCAAGCCGGTACCGGAGAGCTGCAAACATTCATCGGCACGTTGCGTCAGGCCCAAGGCGAAGCGGGCAAAACAGCCAAGGTGATGGCCGACAATCTCGCTGGCGACCTGAGCGCGCTGAACAGTGCCTGGGAGGACCTGGGCATCCAGATGCAAGAGCAACAGAATGGTCCCATGCGCGGCCTGGTCAAGAGCCTCACCGAGGTCATTGGCGCAGTCAAAAGCTGGATCGCGGAAAACCCCAAGCTGGCCGGGCAGATAGTCAAAGGCGTCGCCGGACTGGGCGCACTGATGGCCGTCACGGGGACCCTTGCAATCACCCTGGCCACCGTGTTTGGACCACTGATCATGCTCCGGCTGGTCTTGGCGCAAGTGGGCATCAAGCTGCCCGGCCTAATCGGTATGTTCTGGAAGTTGGGCAAAACCGTCCTGCCCTTCGTGGGCAAGGCCATCATTTGGCTGAGTCGAGCCCTGCTGATGAACCCCATCGGCTTGGCCCTCACCGCTATCGCCGCAGCCGCCTACTTGATCTACCGCAACTGGGACACAGTGAGAGCATTCTTCACCAGCGCATGGGCGGAAATTACCGCGGGCTTCAACAGTGGAGTGGGCGGCATTCTGCGGGTGCTCGCCGACTTCAGCCCCATCGGTCTGGTCTATCGCGCCTTCTCCAGCGTGATGAACTACCTGGGCGTAGAAATGCCCGGAAGGTTCACGGAGTTCGGCGGCATGATCATCAACGGCCTCATCGACGGGCTGACGGCCGAACTCGGCAAGCTCAAGGGCGTGATGGGCGACATCAGTGATTCGACCATCGGTTGGTTCAAGGAAAAGCTCGGCATCCACAGCCCGTCGCGTGTGTTTGCGCAGCTGGGCGGCTTTACCATGGCCGGGCTCAGCCAAGGGCTGGAGAGCGGCCAAAGTGAGCCATTGAGCGCCATGACGCGCCTGGCCAAGCAACTCACGGCGGCCGGCACCCTCGTACTCGGCGCGGCCATACCGGTGGCGGCCATGGCGCTGCCGCAATTGCCCGAGGGAGCCGCCGCGCTGTCCTCGCTGTCGGTCGATGATCGAGCGCCCATCAGCCAATCCGCCGCACCGGTCTACAACAGCCAGGACAGCTACCAAATCAATATCCATCCCACTCCGGGCATGGACCCACAGGCGATCAGCCGCGCCGTCCGCGCCGAGCTGGCGCGCATTGCCAGCGAAAAAGGCGCCCGCCAACGCAGCAAACTGTCTGACCTGGAGTAACGCTCATGATGCTCGCCTTGGGCATGTTCGTGTTCAGCCTGTCCACCGCCGCCTACCAGGAGCTGCAACGCCAGACCGAATGGCGCCACGCCGTCAACCAGCGCATCGGCGCTCCCCCAGCGCGGCAGTTTGTAGGGCGCGGTGACGACACCATCACCCTTCCCGGCATCATCCTGCCGGAACTGGCTGGCAGCGCGCTGAGCCTCGACGCCCTGCGCCTGATGGCGAATACGGGGAAGGCCTGGCCGATGGTTGAAGGCAGCGGCCGGATCTACGGCCTGTGGATCATCGAGAGCCTGAGCGAAACCAAAACCCTGTTCTTTCGTGACGGCACACCCCGGCGCATCGAATTCACCCTCAGCCTCAAGCGCATCGATGACGACCGCATCGACCTGCTCGGGGCTGCAACGCAGGTCGGCGTCAACATCATGAGGGCCCTGCTGTGATTGATACCGCGCTGGCCAAGGTCACGGGCTACCTGCAAGACCTGGCCGAGCGCTCCCAACGTGACCTCGCCTACCCCGTGCCGGCGTTCCGCATCACGGTCGATGGCAACGACATCGCGCAACTGATCAGCCCGCGATTGATGAACCTGGACCTGACCGACAACCGCGGTATCGAAGCGGATCAACTGAGCATCAGTTTGAGCGACCACGACGGATTGCTGGCCATCCCACCCAAAGGCGCAGTCATTCGCTTGTGGCTGGGGTGGAGCGACACCGGCCTGGTCGACAAAGGCACCTACACCGTCGACGAAACCGAACACAGCGGTGCACCGGACATACTGAGCATCCGCGCCCGCTCGGCAGACCTGCGCAAGGGTTTGAAAACCAAACGCGAGCGCAGCTGGAGCAACAGCACCCTCGGTGCGGTGCTGAGCGACATCGCCCAGGGCAACGGTCTCAACGCCACCATCGCCAGCGCCTTGGAAGACTCGCCCATTCTGCAACTCGACCAGGCCAACGAATCCGATGCCAACTTGATCAGTCGCCTGGGAGAGGAATTCGACGCCGTGGTCACCGTCAAGGCCGGTTGCCTGGTGTGCCTGCCGGCCGGCGGCGGTAAGACAGCCAGCGGCGCCGAGCTGCCGCACATCACCCTCGCCCGTGGCGACGGCGACCAGCACCGCTACCTGCAAGCCGACCGCGACAGCTACGACGGCGTGCGCGCCTACTTCTACGACGTGAACAGCGCCAAGAAACAGGAGGCAATCGCCGGCGGCGGCGAAAACCTCAAGGATCTGCGCCACACCTACAGCGACCGACAGTCCGCCCTGCGCGCAGCTCGGGCTGAATTCAACCGGTTACAACGCGGGAGCGCGACCCTCAGCTATACGCTCGCCCAGGGCCGGCCTGAGCTGATTCCTGAATTGACGTACACGCTCCAGGGTGTGAAGGCGGAAATTGACGAGATCGTTTGGTATGGCGGCAATGTGCAGCACGCCCTTAGCCCGGACAGCGGCTACACCGTCAGCCTGGAACTGGAGAGCAAGTTGCCCGAGGATACGGTAGAGGGGTTGGCGGAGGATAACGGCGAGGATTACACGGGGGTTATCGCGTTTTACCGTGAGAAGAAAACGGGGAAGGAAAAGAGTGTTACGGCGGGGGATCAGAGCAAGCCGAGACGGTTGCGGTGGTTGTATGCGAGTGAGAAAACGGCGAAGCGGGCGGTGGATCGGGAGTGGGTAAAGATGCAGCAAAAAGTGAGCCCTGCATGATGCAGGACTCACTTCTGGATTTAATGAATTAGACGAGAAACGGTTTAATTTAATTATCCGCCTCAGAGATTTCACCTGTATTAAACATTGCAATCAGCTGCTCTTGGCTGAGAATAAATGCGCCCTTCTCCACCGCTGACTTCACCTTAGTCCAGCCCGCATTATAACCAGCACATAAGAACGCGAGATTTTTGGTTGGAGTTTTAACTACTTTCAACCCATTCATCGCCGCAAGTTCCTCTAGCGACATTCGATCATCGGATTTGAAACCGGTAAAAAGAATTTCTCCTTGAGCGTCCGTAGGTAATCCCGCTGAAAATGGAGGAAGTGGTGGCGCACGATCAAAGGAAAGATGCTCTGCGCCCTTCAAATACTCTATTACTCGATCTTTGCGAAAAGTGCGGTAAAACTCATCAGCTTCAGCACGCCCTTGGATATAAACTGAAGTTTCCTTCCAATGAGTTAGGACGCGCTCCGTCACGTTCCCTTTACTATCTCTGTAGGAAAAAGACAGCGTCCGTGATGCATTTTTATTGGTATTCATTGAAGTTCCTTTTCTGATTTAAATGCCGAATTCAAATCGGCGAACTACGCACCCGCCTACCGCCTATTCACCAAATCTCAGGCTGAACGCCTGGACCTATGACCGTAACAGCAAGGTCATTCTGAAGTCGCGATCAGCACCTCAGCCATACGACGAATATGGCGCCGGTCGATATCAGACATCTCTCTATACAGCGTAAGAAGTTTCCTTTCATCGCCCGTCAACTTGAAGATTTCACTAGCGCTTTCGTCGTCCTGACTACCATCGCGTTGATCCAACATGCTCAATACTCCATCAAGTGCATAGTTGAATCGACGTTACCGGGCACTTTCGCAAAACAATACGTAGTTACATACAGACTTTACGTATTACTGTGTAGGACTATTCCTTTTCTCTCATCGCCATGTCCCACATAGCTCCGATGATACGGTCCACTGCTTGCTGGTCACCCTCCGGGAGGGATCGGTACTGATTCACTAAACGATCTTCCCTGACACTCAAGCCCTCGACCGGTCGCGGTGTGACAACTCCTGTTACCACAAACAAAACATCGATCCCGAGCTGCGAAGCTGCCGTATGAAGGTAAACAGAGGTCGGGTCAGTGGTGCCCGCTTCATACGCCGCCTGCGTACGTTTGGAGACGCCCATAGCGTCGCAAAACTGCTCCTGATTGAGACCCAAGCGTTTGCGCTCTGCCTGAAGCCGAGCACCTATTTCCGCTGAAAAATGCAAATTACTTCATCTCCGCTATTTACAAATGCAGATATGTGCATCATTCTTTGCGTGTCACCACATAAAAATGCACGGAACTGCACTATGCCCAACGCCCATACCTACGAGCAAGCTCGCCAGCTAGCGCGTGCCGCCCTTGAAAGGCGCGGCCAGACGGTCAAGGACTTCGCGGAGAAGCACCTGCTCAACCCCAGCACTGTTTATGCAGTGCTCAGCGGCCAGAATCGAGGCCGACGCGGTGAATCCCACCGTGCAGCGGTACTGCTAGGAATTAAGGACGGCGTTATCCCCCCCGCGGTGTCCCAAAACCATAGTGAGTGCGGGGACACAAACTAAGGCGTGTGAATTCAGGGAGAAACGAGAAAATGAAACGCTCAGTTCTAACCAGCCGAAAGGACGTCGTCAGCGCAGTGATTTGCGCTTACCCAGGTGGCCGCAAATACGCCGCGAGCGATCTCGGTATGCCGATCAAAAAATTCGATAACCAAGCCTATGAGAACGCCGGCAGTCGTCCATTGACAGACAATTACATTCACCGTCTGGAGCGTACCGCCGGTACTACGTTTCTGCCGGAATACATCTGCTCAATGTATGGCGGTGTGTTCGTACCGTTAGCAGAACCTGGGACGCTCGACAACGTGGAGTTGTACCAACGCACCGTAAAGGTCTCAGCCAAGCGAGGCGCCGTAGACCAGGCCATCGCCAAGGCCTTGGACGATGGTGTTATTCAGTCGGAAGAGGCCGACACCATTTTGAGTGCGCACCGGCGCTACCTGTCCGCGCGCCACGCTGAAGTGCTTGCAACATTGCAACTACATTGCAAAGGCGCGCGGCCGTGATTACACCTAGCCTACTTCGCTGGTTTCTCTGCGCGCCCCTTGAGTGCCTTAACCCCCGCAAGCTCGGATTTGAAGTGGTCCAGACGAATCAGTACCTCATCAAAATCTACGAATACGCGGCTTTCACGAAACGAATCTTCTTCGATACCGAAGGACGACGCGTATTCCCCCGTAGCATACGTCCTTTCAACGCGTGCTTCAGTGCGACGTAGTGCTCTTCCAGCGCCTGCAAACGCTTTTCAATGTCGTGCTTGAAATAAATTGCCATCCATCAACCTCCGAGGTTTCCCGTGTCCGTTGAAACTCACCCAAACCCTGCTCTGCAAAGAGATCAAGCCATAGCGTTATTTGACCAGGTGCTTGTACTCAATCACAACTTGATCGATGTCAATCATGCCATTGATAAAGCCTGGTCAACAGGCGACTACACCTTGGTGCAGGCCACGTTGGTGACGGCTCAGCAGGCCTTAAGCGCTGCTTGCGAGCTAACCGCGAAATTGGAGAGTCGATCATGACTACCCATTTGATACCCGTATTCAACGGCGAGCTCGACGGGAGAAACCAACAACTATGCGATGCTCGGGACCTGCACTCGTTCCTCAACGTTGGACGCGATTTCAGCACCTGGATTAAAGAGCGGCTGGAGCACTATGGCTTCGTTGAGCATGAAGACTATTCCCCGGTTTTGGGGAATAGGTCGGACGGTTTGCCGGGCAAACCTCGCACCGAATACCACCTCACCCTCGACACCGCCAAAGAACTCGCCATGGTCGAGAACAACGAACAAGGCCGGCAGGTGCGTCGCTACTTCATCGCCATGGAACGCGAAGCCCGCGAGAGCCGCGGCGCCTGCTACCTCAGTGTGGGTCAGCAGTTAGCGGTCCACCGTCAGGTGCCACGCCTGCTGGGTCAGCTCAAGGCCGAAACCTCACCCGCTATTCGCGCCACGCTGCACGCTCAGTTGAGCCAGCACTGCCATCTACTGGCTTTGCCTGTGCCCTCGCTGGAAAGCGTGGGCACGTCCCTGGGTGATAACCCAGACCTGTCTCCAAAAGATCAGCCCTCCCTTTTCAAGGTAAACCGCAATGACCTATATCCCCGAGGTTGAAAGGCATCAATTACTGGACCTGCTGGTTATCGCTCAGCAGCGATTGGACACCCTGAAAGACATCGTCGCGACGACCAACGACCCGTGCTCGGGCACCGACATCAGGCTCGCCATCGGTGATGCGATTACCCCACTGAACATCGCCCTAGAAGCGGCAGAAGCGCTGTAAAGGAATCTGGCTATGAGCACCTACAAACTCGTCTGCCCTCACTGCCAAGGCCGCATGCGCATTCGCACCAGTGAAGGCACGCACATTTTTCTGCGTGTGGCCTACCTGCAATGCACCAACGAGGCCTGTGGCTGGTCGGTGCGGGCCGAGTTCGAAATGACTCATGAAATGAGCCCCAGCGGCATGGCCAACCCCTCCGTCCGGCTGCCCATTGCCGACACGATCTTGCGACGTGCAGCGATGAGGTCCGCCAACGATCAACCCGACCTGCTCGACCAAATGGAAATGGAGTGTGCGAAATGAACCATGAACAGCTTGACCACGATTATCGCAGCAGCATGCAGCGGGCGGCCTTCGCCTATCTGCAACGGCACGAAGCGCAGCACCTGGTGGATTCAGACCTGCTGTATGAAAACTGTGTTCGGCACATGGCCACGGCGCTGGAAGTCCCGGTGTTCATGGCGCAGAAGCTGGTGCACAGCGCCTGGACCGAGTTGCAGGTTATCAATCAGCGCAAGTGGATCGGTGTGGATTGGGGCGACAGCCCGGGCAGCACCGTCGTGCACTTGATCGATACCCGGGCAGACGTGCGTTACCCGGTCCCGGCGAGGTTGCTGCCGCAGACCCTGCTGGCCCAGCGCGACACCGCGCTCAAGCAACACCCTCAGTAATCCCCTTTTAAAACTACCTGCCCTGCCCCGCTTCCCGTGGGTTTGGGTGAGCTTTGCCCGAAATCCGAGGTGGACCATGGAAATCGACGTCGCCATCACCGCACAACTGCCCCGTGAAGAGGCCGAAGCCCTGCTCCAGGCGCTACGCAACCACTACGCGCAGCAGTTCAACGAGCACTGGTATGACGATCGCTTTCGCATGATCCCCGAGGGTTTAAGGCATGGCTCGCTGCTCGCGGCCTTCCCGGTGATGGCTGCGCAAAAACGCCTGATTGGCGCCCTTAAACACAGTCTCGGCGAAGTGAAGTAAGCCCCGATGAATAAGCGACTCAACGTCTCCCATGGTGCGAAACCTGTTCTACGCAAACCCATGGAACATCAGCTGCGCGCTGACGTGCTACAGCGCCTTGAGCCCGATTATGGCCTGCAACATATGGCCGGCACGCATTACATGCGTAAGGGCACCTGCCCACAGTGCAACCAGAAGCGCTTGTTCTCCCGTCACGATGAGCCCTGGTTCATTCGCTGCGGGCGTGAGGAAAAGTGCCGTTACCAGGCTCCCGTCAAAGAGCTGTACCCCGATTTGTTTGACGACTGGAGCAAGCGCGCCCCAGCAACCAACGAGCAGCCTACCGCTACCGCCAAGGCGTACCTCACCTTTGCTCGCGGCTTTCACCTTGAGCTGATTGAAGGCTGGTACACCCAAGAAAGTTATTTTGACGGTGACCTCAACATCGGCTCGGCCACGGTGCGATTCCCGCTTGAGCATGGTGGGTATTGGGAACGTCTGATCGACCAGCCGTCACGCTTCGGCAAGAAGAAAGCCCGCTTCCAACCCAAGCAGAGCTACAAGGGTTACTGGTGGTGCCCACCTTGTGTGGACGTTCTGCAGGTGGAAGAGCTTTGGATTGTCGAGGGAATTTTCGACGCCATAGCGCTTATCCATAACGGCATTTCTGCGGTCGCCGCGTTGTCCTCGAACGCCTTTCCTGATGAGTCGTTGAAGGCCTTGATTGCGGCCTGTGAAGGCAAGCCGCCTAAGTTGGTATGGGCCCTGGACAACGAGCCTGGGGCGCATAAATACACCCGGTCCTGGGTCAAGCAAGCCAGAGAGCTGGGCTTCGTTTGCGAGGCCGCGCAGATCCCGCAGCCGGATGCGCGCAAGGTCGATTGGAACGACCTGCATCAACGCTGGGCGTTTTTGGGGGATGACGAGGCCCGGGCGCAGCGAATCGAAAAAGACCTGAAGGAAGCCAGGCATCAGGGCGCGCTGCTGATTGCCGAGAGTGCCAGCGACAAGGCTCTGCTCATGTACCAGTGGCGGGAGCGGGAGGAATTTCACTTTTGTTTCGACTCCCGCCTGTACTGGTGGAAGTTGGATATCTCCAAGTTCAACAGCGCCAAACAGGCGCTCGATGACAGCGACAAACAGGAAGACCAACTGCTCAATGAAAAGGCCATTCGCGAAAAAGCGCTGCGCATGTCCGGTTGCGTGGTCGAGATCGCGAACTGCTTCCCCAAAGCGCTGTATTTCCAGCGCAACGAGATAACCGACGAGTCCTGGTACTTCTTCCGCGTCGACTTTCCACACGACGGCGGTTCAGTGAAGAACACCTTCACGGGCGGCCAGGTCGCGGCGGCCAGCGAGTTCAAGAAAAGACTGCTTGGGATGGGCGCCGGCGCGGTGTTCACCGGTAGCGGCCAGCAGCTAGACAAGATCATGAAGGACCAGCTTTTCGGCATCAAAACCGTCCAGACCATTGATTACGTGGGCTACAGCCGAGAGTACGGCTGCTACGTCTTCAACGACGTGGCCGTGCGTGAAGGCCAACTGATCACTCTCAACGAAGAGGAATTTTTTGAGCTGGGGAAGCTGAAACTCAAGAGCTTGCAAAAGGGCGTGAAGATCCAGTTAACCAGGGATGGCAAAAACCACGATCCAAGGTGGTTGGATCTGCTCTGGCAGTGTTTCGGTACACAGGGGATTGTCGCCCTGACGTTTTGGTTCGGCTCGCTGTTTGCCGAACAGATCCGCCATCGCTACCAGTCGTTTCCTTTCCTTGAGGCCACTGGTGAAGCCGGTGCAGGCAAGACGACCCTGCTCACATTGCTATGGAAGCTATTCGGGCGCGACGGGTACGAGGGCTTCGACCCCTCCAAATCAACCAAGGCCGGTCGTAGCCGTTTGATGGGCCAGGTGTCCGGCATGCCCATTGTGTTACTGGAGTCCGACCGAAGCGGCGAAGACAAGGCGCACGCCAAAACTTTTGAATGGGACGAGCTGAAGGATTACTACGGCGGCGGCACCCTGGCGACCAAGGGGGTTAAAACCGCCGGCAACGAAACGTATGAGCCGCCCTTTCGGGGAACGATCGCCATCAGCCAGAACGCGCCGGTGGTGGCCTCCGAAGCGATCATGACCCGGATCGTCAAACTGCACTTTGTGCGGCCCAACGTGACACCCGAAAGTCGCGCCGCTGCCGACCTACTCAATGCTTTGGAAGGCACGACGCTCAGCAACTTCGTGTTGCAGGCCGTTCGCAAAGAGGCCGAGGTCATGGCGCTATTCGCTCAGCGTTTGTCCAGCTATGAAGCGAAACTTCGCTGCCTCCACTCGCATTGCTTCGCTTGCGATACGCCCTTCAAGGATGAGCAAAACGAGTGCGCCCATTGCGGCAACAGGCTACGCGGTTACATCCGCGTCGAGCGCATCAACAAGAACCACGCCCAATTGCTTGCGTTGCTCGATTGCCTTCGGCTGGTGGTGGCTCTCACCGATGCGCAGATCAGCAACACCTTCAGCCAAATCATTCGCATGGCCATCGAGCGCCAGGCCTCCATCAGCTCTGACCATCCTGTCGTGGCCGAATTCTGGGAAGTGTACGAGTACCTGGAGGGCCTCGACGCCGATGGGCCTGTGGTGAATCACAGCAAGAAAGACAACGTCATCGCCATCAACCTCAACGACTTCGTGAAGTGCGCGGCCGAGCATCGACAAAAAATCGCCGACGTCAGCGAGCTGCGCGAGCGGCTGAAGGACTCCCGCTCTCGAAAGCTGATCGACATCAACAAGGCAACGGACAGCGCGGTACGGGCTTACCAGGCCAAGCACAGCAACGCGGTTATCACCAAGCAGCCCATTGTGAAGTGCTGGCACTTCCAGGCCTGACCATTCGACAAGAACACTCATCAGGCGCGGCAACGCCTACCACTCAAGGAGAAGCACCATGCACAACGAAACGCTCAAAGATGCCTTTGACGAGTTGTTCCAGTACCAGGCCGAGCGTCCGGCCATTCGCAAAGCCGGCGTCGACGCGCTGGTTCGCTTGCTGCCGGTCGCGCAACGCGACACCGGGCAAAGCGCAGTCATCGGTCGTTTTCTGCTCGGTTTGTACAACGGCCAGGCACATCCGTTTGACCTGACCGAGCTGCGCCGGCTCGACGCTGGCCTGTTCGACGACTGCATTGCCGTCCTTCGGCTGGATAACAGCCCCGAGCAGGAGGTGCACACCTACTTTCCCGACGGCGAAGCAATCTGGCAGGACCTGCGTAGGGTCTGGGCATGAAGTGGGCAGCGAAACTCAACAGGGACGGGCAAATCCAGCAGAACTGCTGGATCAGCGACAGCGGCTACACCGTGGCTGAGTGCCGGTTGCCTGAAGCGCGCTACCCCATCACTCGCCCAGGCGGTGAGCTGCCTTTCGCTTATGCGAAGGATCGGGACGAAGTCATAGCGATCATTGAGCAAGACCTGGCCAGAACGGCCTGAAAAGACGGTGTCGAGGAGCGGCAACTCCTCGACACCTACCACTACTAAGGAGCAGCACCATGCAAGCACAGAACCCAGGCAGTAGCGACGCAGAGGCTAGCACGAACGCATTGAAAGTCGGAGCGGCCAACTTATGAGCGTTTTCCTTCTGCTTTACCTTTGCGCCGACGTAACACGAACGGATTGCCAGGTGGTACGCGCTCAACGCTGGGATGGGCCGGACGCCTACGAGCAGTGCATCGGCGCAGTGCCAAGGCTCACAGAGGCGTTAAGCGTACCTAACAGGGAGCGGCACCGGTTCGTTTGCGAAGTACAGACTGACGGCGCACAACCGGCAGGTCAGGCCACCCGGTCGGAGTTCACTCATCAATCATTTCGTATGTGAGGAACCATCATGAATACAGCCTTCATCCTGATGGCTCAGTACGATGGCCAGGCGATCATTCCGCTGGAGCTGGTTTGTCGGGATTACTTCACGCACCTGACGCCTGATATGTTCCAGCGCAAGGTGTTGAGTGGGCAGATCAAGATCCCGATCACACGCCTGGAATCGAGTCAGAAATCGGCCAAGGGCATCCACCTCAGTGACCTGGCCATCTACCTTGATCTTCAGCGCGCCGCGGCGGTTAAGGAGCACTGCCAACTCAACGGGTTAAAACACGCCTATTGAGCCATTTCATTGATGCGGCGCCCAGCTGGACGGGCGCCTTCAATATCTCTTCGTGCCATTCCCACTTCACATAGCGATCACCTTTGCCACGTAGGTGGGTGTAGCGCCTCAGCGAATTCCAATCCCTGTGTCCCGAGACGCTTGCCACTCGGGGAATATCCCAGTCCATTTCAAACAGGCGGCTTACCCCTTCGTGACGAAGGTCGTGGAAGTGCAGGTCCTCGATGTTGAGGAATTTGCAGGCCTTCGCCCAGGACGTCGAAATCGATTCAGGGCTGTAAGGGAAGATGTCGTCACCAGCCTGGGGCATTGAGTGAAGTATCTGCCATGCCTCATCCGGCAGGTAACACCAGACGTCATTGCCGATCTTCTGGCCTGGGTTCTTCATGTCTCGCACCAGGACGCGCTGGCCAGGTTCGTCGAGGTCATCCCAGCGAATCCGAGTGATTTCGTCGAGACGGCGCGTCGAGAACAAGGCAAAGCCCACCACTTTCATCATGTTGATAATGCTTCGGCGCCGGGCCTGCATGTCCTGGTAATGCTTCATGAGCTTCCCCAGCTCGTCCAGCGTAGGGCGGCGGTCACGCTCCCGGCTCTTCAAGTTGTAGCCGAGCTTACGCAGCACGCGCCTTGCGGCCCCCATGGCCATAGGGTCAAGCTGATAACCCCACGCGTCTTTGCCGATGGAAAGCACGGCGCCGAGGTGCGCCAGGTCGTTGCCGGCTGTCTGCGCCTGGACGCCCCCACCTTCGGGGCTCATCCGCCATAGCGCGTAATCGACCAGGCATTGCGTGTTGATCTGCGTATCAGCCAGCTTACCCATATACGTTGCGCCGATGGCCGTAAGGGTTGCGCGTTTGGTTTTGCCCAGCGGCCGGGCTTTCTCAACTTCGATCAGGTACTGGTCAATCATGTCTTTGAGCGTGACACCTACGCGACTCGCCCGCTCAATCGCACCAGGTTCATCCAGTTCGGATCTACGCTTGCGTGCCCAGGCCTGCGCCGCCTGTTTCCGGGCGAAGGTCTGGCTCTCTTGGTAGACTTGCACTCCGTCGCGCTTGATGCGGATCTGAGCCGTGTAGCTAACAGACCCATCCGCCAGTTTTCTTGCCCTGATAGTCGCCATGTCAAAAGTGGTACGCGTCAGTTTTCGAGTGGTACATCGTACCACCGAGCCTCCAAAAACGCCTGAAAACGCCCCAAATCACGCCCAGAACACGTTGAGTAAAATGCTAGATAAACAGAGCCTTAGCCCAGTAAATACGCGGCCTACGCTGTCTCGGCGCTTCAGCGTGGCCCCCATGATGGATTGGACCGACGCCCACTGCCGCTACTTCCTACGCATCCTGTCCAAACACGCCCTGCTCTACACCGAAATGGTCACCACCGGCGCCCTGCTCAACGGTGACCACGAGCGCTTCCTGCGCCACCACGAATCTGAGCACCCGCTGGCCCTTCAACTGGGCGGCAGCATGCCGGTCGATCTGGCTGCTTGCGCGCGCATGGCTCAGGAGCACGGCTATGACGAGGTGAACCTCAACGTTGGCTGCCCCAGCGACCGGGTGCAGAACAATATGATCGGCGCTTGCCTGATGGGGCATCCGGGGTTGGTGGCTGATTGTGTGAAGGCGATGCGTGATGCGGTGTCGATTCCGGTAACGGTCAAGCATCGGATCGGCATCAACGGGCGCGACAGTTACGAGCAGTTGTGCGACTTCGTGGGGACGGTGCGGGAGGCCGGCTGTACCAGTTTTACCGTGCATGCGCGGATTGCGATTCTGGAAGGCTTGTCGCCGAAGGAGAACCGCGACATCCCGCCGCTGCGTTATGACGTGGTGGCACGGTTGAAAGCGGACTTTCCGGAGCTGGAGATCGTGCTCAACGGCGGGATCAAAACGCTGGAGGCCTGTCACGCGCACTTGCAAACATTCGACGGTGTGATGCTGGGCCGCGAGGCGTATCACAATCCGTACCTGCTGGCCGAGGTGGATCAACAGCTGTTCGGCAGCACCGCGCCGGTCATCAGCCGGGCCGAGGCGCTGGCGCAGCTGCGGCCGTATATCGCCGATCATCTGGCCACCGGTGGCGCAATGCATCACATCACCCGTCATGTGCTTGGGCTGGGTACGGGTTTCCCAGGTGCGCGGCGGTTTCGGCAGTTGTTGTCGGTGGATATCCACAAGACCAAGGATCCGCTGGCGTTGCTGGATCAGGCGGGGCAGTTGCTGGAGGGGCGTTAATCCGTGCAGCTTGGACAAAAGATCTGTAAGGAACCTGCCAAGCTACCCTTGTGATCATCTGAGACTCGCCCCAAACGACAGCGGATTTTGGATCCACAATGCTCGCTCTCGGCTTCAACAGTATGTAAAACTGTTGTGCCATCACGGATAACAGGGACGAGTATCGCCATGCAAGGGCAGCATCCGCTTATTGAAAAACTTTTTGAATTTGTCCATGCCGAGCGCGACGCGAACCTTCATAAACTCCTGCAGACCTGGCAGCGCCCTTTACATGAAAAGCTTGAAAAGGGCTTGACCCAAGGCTTTACGCATCTTGAAAAAGCCGAAAAAAACTCCAGCCTTTGGGCCTATCTCGATGAAAGCGAATCACGCTTTCGTGAAGGGGACATGCTGCGCCTGCACCTCGGCGATCCGTCTACCGGCCTGTTATGTGCCCGGATGAGCTTTGAGCGCGAAGAAGAGGGTCGATGGTTATTGAGCGAGAAGCTGGCTAATACGGTATGGGGCAACTACCAAGACGGCCCCTGCTATGCCGACATGGATGCGCTTGATCTAACACCCCGCTATGAAAAGGCGCTGGAAGATATCGCCGATTCAATCCATGCCGACAATATAATCCTCCCGCTGCTCGACGATGCGCCAGTTATCACCTTCAGCGACGTGGATCTGGATTACGCCGAAGATTTCGCCATTCAGAACAAGTGCAATGAGCATCAGGCGCACGCTGTCGCCATGGCTTTTGCCGCTGAACAGATTGCTTGCATCCAAGGTCCGCCGGGGACAGGCAAGACGCGTGCGCTGGCGCTCATTGCGCAACTACTGGTTGAGCGTCAGGAGCGGGTATTTGTCACCTCTCACACGCACATGGCCATCAATAACGCCCTTGCAAAGATCGCCGAGCGCAAAATACCAACGGTGAAGATTGGTGGACGCCCTGAAGATCTGGGCAAAACCGTTGATTGGGCAAAAACACCCGCCGACTGGGAGAAGCTGCCTACTGACGGAAGCGGCTATGTCATTGGTGCGACGCCGTTCGCAACATGCAGTCAGCTGGAACACTTCACGTTTGACACGGTGATTTTTGACGAAGCCAGTCAGATTACACTCCCCCTGGCGCTCATGGCCATGCGCAAAGGCAAACGGTTTATCTTCATTGGCGACCAGAAACAACTGCCGCCGGTGCTGTTATCCCAGTCGATCCTTTCGGGCGAATCGATGTCGATATTTGGTCGCCTCACTGCGCAGACAGCCGATCATACGGTCATGCTCGAAGAGACCTATCGGATGAATCAATGGCTGACCGAATGGCCGAGCAACAACTACTACAATGGCAAGTTACGGGCGGCCGGCCCCAACAAGGAACGACGCCTCAAGCACGCTGATGTCGGAGCCCCAATGGATCGCGTGTTTGATCCAGACGCAAGCGCGGTATTTATTCCCACGACCGACAGAACCGCCAAGACCCGCAACTATCGCGATGCTCAACATGTGCTCGATCTCTGCAAGGTCGCCCAGACGATGGGCATCGCCTTGTCTGATATCGGCATCGTCACCCCTTACCGAGCCCAAGGCCGGACGATTCGATCACTGTTGGCTCGCCATTTCGGGCGCGAACTCGCCAGCACCATCGTCGCCGATACCGTTGAACGTATGCAGGGCCAGGAACGCGAGCTTGTCATCGTCTCATTGGCCAGTGGCGATGAGACGTTCATCAGCGCTGTAGCGGAGTTTTTTTTCCAGCCTGAGCGACTGAACGTATCCATCACCCGGGCCATGACCAAATTGATCATTATCGGGCCCGAGCTGACTCAGGGCATTGAATGCAGCAACAGCACCATCCAGCAATGGGCTGATGAGTATTCGAGCCTGGTCAGTCGGTGCCGTAAAGTGGTGCTCGCCCCATGACGCTCTTTATCCCTGAATGGCAGCGCAGCACCGGCGCATACGTCCACGTTAAACGGGCGCTGCGCAAACTGGATGACAACCATGTCGTACGCCAGTGCCTCGCGCGAGAAGGTTGGACGCCGGACTTTTTCCTTCAGCACGCCCAATATCAATGGCTGACCGTCGTGTTGTGTGAAGTCTCTTTTGAAACGCTGGACCCCGATCAACTGTTCAGCGCTACCGGACAACAGGCTTTTATCGAGCTGCTTTCGCGCCTGGAAGCAACCGAGCCCGAGGGGATGCCCTCCGGACAGCGGCTTGGCAAGCTGATCCTGATGTGGAACTGCACTCCCGAACAGACCAAACGCCTGTGGCAACACTACTCACGACCTGATGGTCCGCGATTGATGTCCAAGAGCACCTTTATCGAACATGGCCATGAACAGCTGCCCAGATTGCTCAGCCCGCTGAGCCATGAGGCCATTGATACGGTCATGGGGCACTACTTCCCGGAAGCCGAGATACCTGCCATCTGTACAACCCGCCGGCATTTCTCACGGGATAACTCACCCAAGACCACACGTTACTTTCTGGACTCACAACAAGAGTGGGCAAGTAAGCTGGATCTGGAGTTGCCTGAAGAACAAACACAAACCTTGAATGATTTTTCGGTGCGGCTGGTCAACGGCGTTGCAGGGAGTGGCAAAACGCTGATCGCGGCTAATCGGGCACTGATTCTGGCAAGCAAATATCCCGATCTGAAGATACTGATGCTGATCCACAATGTCCCGGTGGTTAAAGACCTCAAGCATCGTCTGAAGAAGGCCAGCTCGACGGGTGTACCGCGCAACCTGACCCTCATGACCGCCCTTGCCTGGATAAGGCAGCAATGGGTCAACCATTTTGAGCAGCAACCCGAGATGGCGTCTGCGAAAAAGGTTACCGATCAAATTGCCCACTATCGAAAATCTTTTCCGGACCTGAAACCTGGCGATGAACAACTTCTTGACGAATTCGACTTCATCAATGAATCGTTGATTTGCAACGAGCAGGGCTATCTGTCCGCCGAACGCGCGGGCCAAGGGTTTGCTTTGCGCAAGGAGGAACGGACACAGGTGTGGGCTCTCTACGAACAGGTGACCGCTGCACTGAGCACGCTAGGGCTTCGCTTGTGGAGCTCATTGTCCCGGGATCTTTGTCTCACGAAACTTGAAAAACTCGATAAGTACCAGCATATCCTGGTGGACGAAGCTCAATTCTTCGCGCCGACCTGGTTTCAATTGGTCAAAAGTACCCTGGCTGATGTCGAAGGTAGCCTGTTTCTATGCGCCGATCCCAACCAGGGCTTTTTGAAAAGCCGACTCAGCTGGAAACGTGTCGGCCTGGATGTGGCGGGCAAAACGAAGAAGCTCCACCGCTCCTACCGCACCACTCAAGCCATACTGCGAGCAGCCGGCCTTGTGCTGGCCGAGTTCACCCAAACCGACCCGGACGATTATCTGCAACCTGACTTCGATGGCATGGAAGAAGGTATCGCACCGCTGTTGATCCGATCAGACACTCCCCAGGACGCGGTCATACAGCTCTGTAACGAGATAGCGGACTATTTGCAGGGTTCGCAGGTCAATCTATCGAATATGCTTGTTCTATATGGACGCGATGCCAACAAGAAGCTGCTGTTCAAGGCGTTGAGTGATCGATTCGGTTCACGCAAGATCTGGGATCTGAATAGCATGGAGTCTATCCACGTTAACGCAGATAACCTGCGTGTTTCCACCGTGGATACTGCCACCGGGCTTGAAGCCAGTATCGTGTTCCTGTTGGGCCTGGAAAAACTCATGAAAGAAACAGCCCAGGCGGGCATTCTTTCGGCTCAAGAAAGTGAACAAAATTCGCGCAAACTCTATATGGCAATGACACGAGCAGGCCAGCGATTGATTCTGATCTCGACGACGCTTCTGCCGGAAGGTATCGCAAACCTGTTCTTGAACGCACAGAAACCATAACCGTCAGGCGATGATGTTGAACCTGCATGCTCTTTTGGCATCGTATCTAGGATACCCGCCCCAGCCTTTCAAACAGCCGTTTTCAGGTTGTTGCCGCTGGGGCCTTCGATACCTCTACACGCCCTTGAGTGGCTGCCGGCCCTCGGGTAATGTCAACAGACCCATAGGACAGAGCACGCTCATGACTTCCAAGCTGGAACAACTCAAGCAATTCACCACTGTCGTGGCCGACACCGGCGACTTCGAAGCCATCGCCCGCATCAAACCCGTGGACGCTACCACCAACCCTTCCCTGCTGCTCAAGGCTTCGGCTATTCACGGCTATGCCGAGCTGTTGAACGCCTGCGTGGCGGACTGCAAGGGCGATGTGGGCCTGGCCAGCGACCGGTTTGGCGTGGCGGTGGGCGGCGAGATCCTGAAGGAGATTCCAGGGCGCATCTCCACTGAAGTGGATGCCCGTCTTTCGTTCGACACGGACGCCATGCTCAAGCGTGCGCACCGTCTGATCGATCTGTACGACAAGGCCGGTATTGGCCGGGATCGCGTGCTGATCAAGATCGCCTCCACTTGGGAAGGCATTCGCGCGGCCGAGCAGCTGGAGCGCGAAGGCATCCAGTGCAACCTGACCCTGCTGTTCTCCTTCGCCCAGGCGGCTGCGTGCGCCGACGCCGGGGTGTTCCTGATTTCGCCGTTCGTGGGCCGTATCTACGACTGGTATAAAAAAGCCAATGGCAACGACTACACCGGTGCCGATGATCCGGGCGTGCAGTCGGTAACGCGCATCTACAACTACTACAAGGCCAATGACTACAAGACGGTGGTCATGGGTGCCAGCTTCCGTAACCTCAACCAGATCGAACAACTGGCCGGTTGCGACCGCCTGACCGTCAGCCCGGAGCTGCTGGAGAAGCTGGCTGCGGACGAAGGCAAGCTGGAGCGCAAGCTGGCGCCAGGGCAGGCCGGGGAAGCACGCTTGAACCTCAACGAATCGCAGTTCCGCTGGCTGTCCAACGAGGACGCCATGGCGACCGAGAAACTGGCCGAGGGTATTCGCCAGTTTGCCCGTGACCAGGAGAAGCTGGAGGCATTGCTGCAAGCCAAGATTTAAGGTCATTCGAAGGGATGTAAAAAGGGCGAACCTACGTAGGTTCGCCCTTTTTTATGACCCTGGTCAGGCCTCATCGCGAGCAGGCTCGCTCCCACAGGGAGGTGCCTTAGCCGCCGGGGCGCTCCAGCGCGTTGACCAGGTCGTGGAAGGCTTCACGGTTGGAGTCGTTCAAGCCCATCAGGATCTTGTGCGCCTCAAGCACCTTGACCCGCACTTCCTCTTCGGACTGGTCCTGGTCAGGCAGGTCGTCCAGGCACGACGGACAGGGCACCGGGTCGCCCACGATGTTGAACACCTGGTCGAAGCCCATCGATTGCAGAAGACGGGTGATGTCGTTGTGGGTGGTGACAACGGTTGGCAGCAGGCCGACCTTCTGCCGCGACAGGATCGACAACTTGGCCAGCAGCCCCAGGGTGGTGCTGTCAATGCTGCGGGTTTCGGTCAGGTCGATCACGATGGCGCTGAAGTTCAGCGCGGTGAAGATCCGCTCAATAGTCGCATCCAGCGCCGAACACAGGGTCAGGCGCACTTCACCGACAAACTTCAGGACAAAGGTGCCGTCCTGCTCGGCGAACTGGATTCTACCGGTACTCATCAAAGGTTCCTGCTCAACACTAACAGGGCGATATCATCCGGCATCTCCCCGAGCGTGGCTAATCCAAACACCTGGCGCAAGCCTTCCAGGCTGCCGCCCGCTGCACTCACCCGCTTGGGCAAGGCCGCTTCTTTCTCTTTGAGTGTAGGCTCGGTCAAAAGGTCCAGAATGCCATCAGACATCAGCGTCAAACTGAACGTCGGCGGCAGTTCCAGTACGTGGTCTTCGTAGGTGGCCTCGTTGAACAGGCCCACCGGCAAACCACGCCCCTCCAGGTAACGAACACTGTCTGGCGTATACAACACAGGCAACGGCAGGTGGCCGCCGATGCTATAGGTCAACAAACCAGTCTCCTCGTCGATGACTCCACCGACCATTGTGACGTGTTTGCCCAGCTTACAACTGATCAGGCCTCGGTTGATATGCCCAAGGACCTCGGAAGGTGTGAACTCAGGCAACGTGCCGTTGCGCTTGGACTCGAACAGCAGCCGCGTGGTCATGAACTTCAACAGCACCGTGACGAACGCCGACGATGCGCCGTGGCCGGAAACGTCCGCCAGGTAAAACGCCACGCGTCGCTCATCGACCCGGAAATAGTCCACGAAATCCCCGGACAGGTACAACGACGGGATGATCTGGTGGGCAAACCGGAACTCGTCGACGGCCCACGGGCTGACCGGCAGCATGTTCATCTGCACTTGGCGCCCGGCATTCTGGTCTTCCTGCAGCAGGTTCAGGCTGGCTTCCAGCTCGCGGTTGGCGGTTTCGAGCTTCTCGCGATAGCGCTGGTTCTCGACCAACAGGCGCGAACGGTCCAGGGCCCGGCGCACCGAGTGCTCGAGCACCGCAAGGTCTTCAAGGGGCTTGATCAGGTAGTCTGCCGCGCCCAGGCGCAGTGCCTCGACCGCGTCGTTCATCACACCCGCGCCCGATACCACGATCACCGGGGTCTGGGAGGAAATCCCGCTGACCTGGCGAATGAGTTCGAGTCCGCCCATCTGCGGCATGCGCAGGTCGCAGATGACCAAGTCGGGCTTGTCTTGCTCGAATACCTGAAGACCCTGTTGGCCGTTGCTGGCCTGCAGGACGCTGAAACCACTGTCTTCCAAGTAGGCCGCGAGGCTGGCTCGCACCACTTCGTCATCATCGATTATCAGCAGCGTGGCACTGGTTTTTGGCATGTGGGCAAACGGCGCCAGAATTAGGTTGGCGTAGCTGGCTGGGCCGTCTGGCCTGGCACACACTACTGGATTCGCTTTCTAGCCTCTCTGGTCGTACCGGTTTCAGGCCGTTGCCCTACACACAGTTTCATCAGAGGTGCCCTTCTAAGGCGCAGACGGTACTCCCATCCGCGGGGCGTTTCAAGCTCGGGCGGATAGCCGCCTGCCGTCTTTATTTGTCAAAGTACAGAGAGTTATAAGAACCGAGCGAAGCGTAACTCAATGGAAGGATCGAACCGCTCGAATACTGCGCAAAAACACAAAGGCGGCCTTTAGGGGCCGCCTTCTGTTCACTCAGGAATCGATATCAAAAATCGTCTTCGACCTGGCCGTCCTTGACTTTGAATTCGCGGTTCTGCAGGTAGGCGTTGCGGATGAAGACGTATTTGTCGCCGCTGACCATTTTCTCCGCCGACAACAGGCTGGCCCGGGTGTCGACGATGTTCAGGCCGAAGACCGAATTACGCACCGAGACGTTGTCCATGTAGCGATAGGGGCCGGTGTAGCTGTCGACATACTTGGCCGGTGCATCACGCAGTGTGCTTGGGCCCAACAGCGGCAGCATCACGTACGGGCCGCTGCCTACGCCCCAATAACCCAGGGTCTGACCGAAATCTTCATCGCTGCGCTGCAGACCCATCTGGGTGCCCACGTCGAAGAAGCCCAGCAGGCCGAAGGTGGTGTTGAAGATCAACCGGGCCGTGTCGACCCCAGCCGCGGCCGGCTTGGCCTGCAGCACGTTGTTGGCCAGGTTGCCCACGTCACCGATGTTGCGGAACATGTTGTGGATGCCGTCTTCCAGGAACTGCGGCGTCACGTACTGATAACCCTGGGCCAGCGGCTTGAGGGCATAGGTATCGAGGGTGTCGTTGAAGGTGAAGATCGGACGGTTGATGCTTTCCCAAGGATCTTCTTCCGTGGCGGCCTGGGCTGCAAACGGAACCAGCAGGACGCTGGCGGAAAGACACAGCTGAGCGACACGAGGGCTCCAGCGCATAGGGGAAAACTCCTTGGTTTATTCAGGCAAGGGCGCCGAGCCCAGGCGGTAAGATGGCTAGTATAAGACGGAACGCCAGGTTAGGCAGCATCGAAAACAGAAGTGGCCTGTAGGACGTTTCTGCCAACCAAGGCCTTCACGCCGCTGTCACCGGACTGTCATTGATGCGCGTTAGGCTGCGGGGTATTTCAAGGACGTCCCCATGCCCCGCGCCGAAGCCCTGCCCCTCCCTGCTCCGAGCCTGACCGCCGTGCTGTTTGGCTTGAGTGGTTGCCTGGTGGATTTCGGCGCCAGGGTGCGTCAGCCGGGGGCGAAACCGGCCGAGCATGCGCAGCCGACGCCGGGGGCACTGGAAAGCCTGCACCACTTGCAGCATTTGGGCATACCGTGCGCCTGGCTCGACGAGCTGCCGCCAGTCATCAGCCATGGTTTGGCGACGGCACTGCCGGCGTGGATCAAACCGCCGCAACTTCCAGCAACAAATAATCCTTGGCCCGCCCCACATGCCTGTTGGCAGGCGTTGATGGCACTCAACGTCCAGCAACTGGACGGTTGCGTACTGGTCAGTGGCGAGCCTGGGCTGTTGCAATCGGGGCTCAACGCCGGCTTGTGGACGATCGGATTGGCGTCCTGCGGTTCGTTGTGCGGCCTGGCGCCGGGGGAATGGCAAGCGTTGAACCAACAAGAGCGTGAGTCCCGGCGCGCCAAGGCCACCGTGCAATTATTCGGCCTGGGGGTGCACTCGGTGATCGATCACCTGGGCGAGCTCGACACCTGCCTCGCCGACATCAATCTGCGCCGACTCAAAGGTGAGAAGCCGTGACCGGGATCATGCAGGCTGTGTGAGGGTGGATTACTCTTAAGGCAAGCCACGGACTTTTGACGCACCGTCGCGGTCCATGGCTGTGCCTATCAATAAAGGGAGTACGCCAATGCCTGCCCGCCGCCGCGAACTGCAAGAACAACTCGATATCCTGCGCGAGCAATTGGACCAGAACCCGCCGCTGTCCGGACCAGAGCGCGAGAATCTGCATCAACTGATGGCTCAGATCGAAGCTGAAATCCAACTGGAAAATCAACTTCAGGACAGCAACCTGGTCGACGGCGTGAACCTTGCCGTGGAGCGCTTCGAACTGGAACACCCGACCATTGCCGGTACGTTGCGCAATATTGTGCAGACGCTGGGCAATATCGGGATTTGAATGGCAGATGCAATTCCCTGTGGGAGCGGGCTTG
>NZ_JAGGOF010000033.1 GCF_018614775.1 Pseudomonas fluorescens | reverse complement strand
AGCAGGCTCGCTCCCACAGCAGATCAGCGTTGGGCTGTTGATGATTCAACCCCGTGGATGATGTTTGGCATGCAAGTCCTGCAACCGCGCCCGGGCGACGTGGGTGTAGATCTGGGTGGTGGAGAGGTCGCTGTGGCCGAGCAGCATTTGCACCACCCGCAGGTCTGCGCCGTGGTTGAGCAGGTGGGTGGCGAAGGCATGGCGCAAGGTGTGGGGCGAGAGGGATTTGGCGATGCCCGCCACCTTGGCCTGGTGCTTGATGCGGTGCCAGAAGGTTTGGCGGGTCATCTGGTCGCCGTTGCGGCTCGTGAACAACACGTCGCTGGGGCGTCCGCTCAGCAGCTCGTGGCGGGCGTCGCGCATGTAGCGCTCGACCCAGACGATCGCCTCTTCGCCCATCGGCACCAGGCGTTCCTTGCTGCCCTTGCCCATCACCCGCAGCACGCCCTGGCGCAGGTTGACTTGTTCCAGGGTCAGGCTGATCAACTCGGTGACGCGCAGCCCACAGGCGTACAGGACTTCCAGCATGGCCCGGTCACGCTGGCCGATGGCTTCGCTGAGGTCCGGCGCCGCCAGCAACGCTTCCACATCGGCTTCCGAGAGGGATTTGGGTAGCGGACGGCCCAGTTGCGGCATTTCCACGCGCAGGGTCGGGTCCACCGCAATCAGCTTTTCCCGCAGCAAATAACGATAGAACCCACGCAAGCCGGAGAGAAAGCGTGCGGTTGAGCGCGGCTTGTAGTTCTGTTCCAGGCGCCACGCCAGATGATCGAGGATCAACTCCCGCCCGGCATTGGCCAGCTCCAGGTTCTTCTCCTGCAACCAGCCGTTGAACAGCGCCAAGTCACTGCGATAGGCGTCGCGGGTGTTATCGGACAGCCCCTTTTCCAACCACAAGGCGTCGAGAAACTGGTCTATTAGAGGATGATCGATGGCTGGCATAAAAACTCAAAAGGATGCAGGCACGCACTGTATCGAAATGGAAAGCGAAGGTACGCAGGGTGCTCAAAGACCAAATCGCAGGCAACAAAAAAGCAGCCCGAAGGCTGCTTTTTTTTGCATCGGAAGCTGGACTTAAGCCAGTTTTTCCTTGATGCGAGCTGCTTTACCGGACAGGTCACGCAGATAGTACAGCTTGGCTTTACGCACGTCACCGCGACGCTTCACAGCCATGCTGTCGATTTGCGGGCTGTAGGTCTGGAAAGTACGCTCTACGCCAACACCGTTGGAGATTTTACGAACGGTGAAAGCACTGTTCACGCCACGGTTACGCTTGGCGATAACGACGCCTTCGAACGCTTGCAGACGGGAACGGTCACCTTCCTTCACTTTCACCTGAACGACAATGGTGTCGCCCGGGGCAAAGGGAGGGATTTCTTTGGTCATCTGCTCTGCTTCGAGTGCAAGGATGATTTTGTTAGTCATGCTGTGCTCCTAAGGCAAGTCTCGGACTTACCATCGATACGTTGTTAACTATCGTCCCGCTCGCGGATGTATTCCTCGAGCAGCTTCTTCTCTTCTCCAGAAAGCGAGCGGCTTTCCAGAAGATCGGCGCGTCGTTCATAGGTCCGACCAAGGGACTGCTGTAAACGCCAACGCCGGATGTGCGCGTGGTTGCCACTTAGCAACACGTCGGGAACACGCTGATCCGCATACACCTCCGGTCGGGTGTAGTGCGGGCAATCCAGCAGACCATCCGTAAAGGAATCTTCCTCGGCGGAATCTGCATGCCCTAAAGCTCCAGGCAGCAGTCGTGTAACCGCATCGATCAGGACCATCGCCGGCAGCTCGCCGCCAGACAGTACATAGTCGCCAATCGACCACTCTTCATCGACATGAGCTTCAATGAAACGCTCGTCAATGCCTTCATAACGGCCGGCAATCAGGATCAATGCATCCGAATTCGCCAGCTCGCGTACCGCCGACTGAGTCAGCTGGCGGCCTTGGGGCGACAGGTAGATCACCTTCGCACCCTCCCCGGCTGCCGTCCTGGCCTGAACCAGCGCATCTTCCAGGGGCTTGATCTTCATCACCATGCCCGGACCACCGCCAAACGGGCGATCGTCCACAGTGTGATGTCGATCCGTGGTGTAGTCCCGCGGATTCCAACAGGTGAGCTGCAACAGCTCCTGTTTCACCGCGCGGCTGGTTATGCCGTATTCGCTGATGGCGGAAAACATCTCGGGAAACAATGTGATGACTTCAACGCGCAAATTAGCCACGTTCAGAAATCCGCATCCCATTCCACCTTCATCTCGCCTGCTGCAAGGTCGATGGCCAACACGCATTGCTCGGTATAGGGCAACAGGCGTTCGCGATCATCCAGGCTGCCGACGAAAGGCTTGACCACCATGACATCGTTCGAACCGGTCTCGAGCAGGCGATCGATTTGCCCGAGCATCTGCCCGAGTTGGTCGATGACCTTCAGACCCACCAGCTGGTACCAGTAGTACTCGCCGTCGGTCAGTTCAGGGAAGAGGTTGCGCGGCACGCAGATCTCATAACCGGCCAGAAGACGTGCTTCTTCACGATCATCGAGACCCTTGAGCTTTGCGACCAGGAACTTGTCGTTCCCGCGTCCGCTGACCAGCTCAACCTGTTTCTCGCTGCCTTCGCGCTTGAGCGTCCAGGTTTTGTAGTCCAACAGGTTTTTGATCGGATCAGTAAAGGAATACACCTTCACTTCGCCGCGAACGCCATGAACAGAATAGATCTTGCCGACAACGATCAAATCATCAGCAGCTTTTGGCGTCGCGTTCATATTGCTCAGGCCGCAGCCTTAGCCGATTCCTTCAGCAACTGAGCAACGCGCTCAGAAGGCTGTGCACCAACGCTCAGCCAGTAGGCTACGCGCTCTTGGTTCACGGACAGACGTACTTCCTGGCCACGGGCAACAGGGTTGAAGAAACCAACCTGTTCCTTGTGGGAACCGTCACGCGGGTTGCGGCTGTCGGTTACGGTCAGGTGGTAAAACGGGCGCTTTTTGGAGCCGCCAAGGGCAAGACGGATTGTTAGCATGTGAACATCGTTCCTGTAGTCGGTGCTGCAAATCTAAATGCACAGCGGGCATAGGTGCCCGAAAGGCCGCATATTCTAAGGAATATCCGGACTTTTGCAAATGTCTTTTTCCGACGCCTGTCGGCGTGCCATTCAGATCTGCCATGAAGCCGTCATTGAAACGGCCGGTCAGCGCCCGCGAATGGCGGGTTGGCTGGAGATCCCACGTCCCCGTGGGCAGCGCCGGCATGACTGCCGGCGCCTGGATTCTTACATCTTGGGCATACCACCGCCGGGCAACATACCGCCCATGCCGCGCATCATCTTGGCCATTCCGCCCTTGGTGGAGAACTTCTTCATCATCTTCTGCATCTGCTTGTGCTGCTTGATCAAGCGACCGATGTCCTGCACCTGGGTGCCGGAACCCATGGCGATGCGGCGCTTGCGCGAACCGCTGATCAGCTCGGGGTCGCGGCGCTCGGCCGGGGTCATGGAGTTGATGATGGCTTCCATCTGCTTGAACTGCTTTTCAGCCGCACCCTGGGCGTTGCCCATCTGCGCCAGGTTCACGCCACCGATGTTCGGCAGTTTGTCCATGAGGCCGCCAAGGCCGCCCATGTTCTTCATTTGTTGCAGTTGATCGCGGAAGTCCTCGAGGTCGAAGCCCTTGCCCTTCTTCAGCTTCTTGGCCAGTTTGTCGGCCTTTTCCTTGTCGAGGGTCTGTTCAGCCTGCTCGATCAGGCTGAGCACGTCGCCCATGCCGAGGATGCGTGAAGCGATACGCTCGGGGTGGAACGGTTCGAGCGCTTCGCTCTTCTCGCCCATACCGATGAACTTGATCGGCTTGCCGGTGATGGCCCGGACCGACAGCGCGGCACCACCACGGGCGTCGCCATCGACCTTGGTCAGGATCACGCCGGTCAGCGGCAGTGCGTCGCCGAACGCCTTGGCGGTGTTGGCCGCGTCCTGGCCGGTCATGGCGTCGACCACGAACAGGGTTTCCACCGGATTGATCGCAGCATGCAGCGCCTTGATCTCGCCCATCATCTCTTCGTCGATGTGCAGGCGACCGGCGGTGTCGACGATGACCACGTCGATGAACTTGAGTTTTGCTTCCTTTATAGCCGCCTGGGCGATGTCCACCGGCTTCTGGCTCAGATCGGACGGGAAGAACGTCACGCCGATGTCGCTGGCCAGGGTTTCCAGTTGCTTGATCGCCGCCGGGCGGTAGATGTCCGCGGACACCACCATCACCGACTTCTTCTTGCGCTCCTTGAGGAAGCGCGCCAGCTTGCCGGCAGTGGTGGTCTTGCCCGCGCCCTGCAGGCCGGCCATCAACACCACGGCGGGCGGGACGGCGCTCAGGTTCAGGTCTTCGTTGGCGGCGCCCATCAGGCTTTCGAGTTCGGCCTGGACAATCTTCACGAACGCCTGGCCCGGCGTCAGGCTGCGCGACACCTCGGTGCCGACGGCGCGTTCCTTGACCGAATTGACGAAGTCCTTGACCACCGGCAGGGCGACGTCGGCTTCGAGCAACGCCATGCGCACTTCGCGCAGGGTGTCTTTGATGTTGTCCTCGGTCAGTTTCGCCTTGCCGGTGACATGGCGCAGCGTCTGCGAGAGACGGTCGGTTAGGTTTTCAAACATGCGCGATCCTTTCAGGCCCAGATGAGACCGGGGTAATGGCGGCCCAGACCGTGAAAAATGTGCTCGGCGAGCCTGCGGCGTGGGCAGGTCGCGGATTATAGCGAAGAAGCGTGCGACGTACACCTGCTGGTCTTTCGTGCGGCGGGGGTTCTATGCCAAACTCAGCGACTTTCGGGCCTGCCTAACAGGATTTATGCTCCCCTTGTCACCCAGCTTGCTTGCCACACTCGCCGCCGCCTGCCTTTATGCCGCTGCGACCTTCTATCAAGGCTCCCGCCTGGCCACCGGCGCCAAGGCGAACAAGCGCCTGCTGGTCACGCTGGGCGTGCTGGCGGTGCTCGGCCACGCGGCCAGCCTTTATACCCACCTGATGACGCCGATTGGCCTGGGCCTGGATTTTTTCAACGCCGCCAGCCTGATCGCCGTGGCGGTGATTGCCCTGACGCTGATGGCCTGCTCGCGGATCCCGGTGGAGAACCTGCTGGTGCTGCTCTTCCCACTGGGGCTGGCGACGGTGCTGCTGGCGCAATTCGCGCCATCGGGTACGGTGCAGGTCATCGACGAAGAGCCGGGCATCCTGGCCCACATCCTGTTGTCGATCCTCGCCTACGGACTGTTCACCATCGCGGTTTTCCAGGCGTTGCTGCTGTTGGTGCAAGACCACCAGCTCAAAAACAAACACCCGTCCGGGCTGATCCGCAACTTTCCGCCGCTGCAAACCATGGAAAGCCTGCTGTTCGGCTTTCTCTGGGCCGGCTGGACGCTGCTGTCGCTGTCGCTGATTTCCGGCTGGCTGTTCGTCGAAAACCTGTTCGCCCAGCACCTGGTGCACAAGACCCTCCTGGCCTGCCTGGCGTGGGTGGTGTTCAGCGTGCTGCTGTGGGGCCGCAACCGTCTCGGCTGGCGCGGCCACAAAGCCATCCGCTGGACCCTCGCCGGTTTCTGCCTGCTGATGCTCGCGTACTTCGGCAGCAAGCTGGTCCGTGAATACATCCTGCATATCTGACGGACGGCCCTGATGGATACATTGCCCGTAGCGCCGTTGTTCGCCGTGCTGGTGGTGCTGATCCTCTGGTCAGCCCTGTTCACCGCTATCGAAGCCGCGCAGCAATACCTGCTCGCCCAGCGCAAGGCCTCGCGGTCCAGCGACAAACCGCTGGCGATGCTGAGCTTTCCACTGGCCAGCCTGATCCTGTGCGATACCCTGTGCCGTACCCTGGCTGTCGTGATCGGCACCTTGCTGGGGATTTTTGCCTGGCTTGAAAACGGTCCTTGGGCGGCCTGGCTCGGCACCAGCGCGGTGCTGCTGGTATTCGCCGATTACCTGCCGCGCACCCTGGCCAGCCGTCACCCCGAGGCGGTGCTGGGGCTGGGCAACGCCTTGCTGGGCGTGCCATTGAAGCTGCTTTACCCGTTTGCCTGGCTGTTGAACGGCATCAGTCAATTGCTGCTGCGGCCCTTTGCCCGCAAGGCCAGCGTGGTGCAGCAGAGCGACGACGAGATGCCCGCACCACCGCGCAGCGAGCACGAGCCTGAGCACACCGGCGGCCGGTTGCAGCCGATTTCAGGCATCCATGCCCTGGACAACATCACCGTCAACGACATCCTCGTGCCCCGCAGCGAGGTCGACGGGATCAACCTCGACGACCCGATTGGCGAGATCATTGAACAACTGCGCATGAACCGACGTACCCGCCTGCCGGTGTTCCACAGCGACATCAACCAGGTCGAAGCGGTGCTCAACACCCGCCAGATCCGTCATCTGCTGGCGGACGCGAGCTTGACCAAGGAAGCGCTGCTGGTCGCCTCCCACGAACCCTACTTCGTGCCGGAAAGCACACCGCTGCAGCTGCAACTGCTGAATTTCCACAAGCAGCAACGGCGCCTGGGCATGGTGGTGGACGAATACGGCGAAGTGCTGGGCATCGTCACCCTGGAAGACATCCTCGAAGAAATCGTCGGCGAATTCGAAAGCCAGCACAGCCTCGACAACCCCCACGTCCATCCCCAGCCCGATGGCCGTCTGATGATCGATGGCGCGGCGTCGATCCGCGAATTGAACCGGACCCTGGGCTGGCACCTGCCTTGCGACGGCCCCAAGACCCTCAACGGGTTGGTGACCGAAGCGCTGGAAACCATTCCTGAAAGCCCGGTGTGCTTGAAGATCGGCCGTTATCGACTGGAAATCATCGAAACCGTGGACAACCGCGTCAGCCAGGTCCTGGCGTGGCATAACAGTTCGGTGCCGGTGATCGTCTGAACGCCGCAAGGTTCATCGCAAGCTCCACCCCTAGCTGTTCGACCATAATAATTCGCTCCGACGGAGCACATGAGTGTCAGGGATAACTGCATGACCACCACGACCTGCAACGACGCCGTGCCTGCCCGGCCGACCAACTCTGCCACCCGCGTGGCGACCGCGAGTTTCATCGGCACCGCCATCGAGTTCTACGATTTCTACGTCTACGCCACCGCCGCCGCGCTGGTGATCGGGCCGGTGTTCTTCCCGCAAACCTCCGGCACGGCGCAGATGCTGTCGTCATTCCTGACCTTCGGCATAGCCTTTCTCGCCCGGCCGCTGGGTTCGGCGCTGTTCGGCCACTTCGGTGACCGGATCGGGCGCAAATCCACGCTGGTGGCGTCGCTGTTGCTGATGGGCCTGTGCACCACCCTCATCGGCGTGCTGCCCGGCTACGCCAGCATTGGCGCCTGGGCCCCGATCCTGCTGTGTTTGCTGCGTTTCGGCCAGGGCCTGGGATTGGGCGGTGAATGGGGTGGCGCGGCGCTGCTCGCCACCGAGAACGCGCCGAAAGGCAAGCGCGCCTGGTTCGGCATGTTCCCGCAACTGGGGCCGTCGATCGGCTTCCTGGCGGCCAACGGGCTGTTCCTGACCCTGGCGATGACCCTGGACGACGAGCAATTCCGCTCCTGGGGCTGGCGGATTCCCTTCCTGCTCAGCGCCGTACTGGTAATCGTCGGCCTCTATGTGCGGCTCAAGCTCCATGAAACGCCGGTGTTCGCCAACGCCGTGGCCCGTCAGGAACGAGTGAAGGTGCCGTTGGTCGAGCTGTTCAGCCAGTATTGGGCACCGACCTTGCTGGGCGCAGCAGCGATGGTGGTGTGTTACGCACTGTTCTATATCTCGACGGTGTTTTCCCTGAGTTACGGCGTTTCCACCCTCGGCTACAGCCGCGAGACCTTCCTCGGCCTGCTGTGCTTTGCCGTGCTGTTCATGGCCGCCGCCACGCCACTCTCGGCCTGGGCCAGTGATCGCTACGGGCGCAAACCGGTGCTGATCACCGGCGGCGTGCTGGCGATTGCCTCGGGCTTCCTCATGGAACCTTTGCTGACCCAAGGCTCGACCGGTGGCGTGGCGCTGTTCCTGTGCATCGAACTGTTCCTGATGGGCGTCACCTTCGCCCCCATGGGCGCCTTGCTACCGGAACTGTTTCCTACTCATGTGCGCTACACCGGCGCCTCGGCTGCCTATAACCTGGGCGGCATCGTTGGCGCCTCGGCCGCGCCGTTCTTTGCCCAGAAACTGGTGGCGATGGGCGGCTTGAGCTATGTCGGCGGTTATGTCTCTGCCGCCGCGCTACTCAGCGTGATTGCGGTGCTGTGCCTGAAGGAAACCCGCCATAACGATTTGAACCGGGTCGCCTGAGCCCCTTGTGATGAGGGGGCTTGCGCCCTGCTCCCTCGTCACTGGAACCCTGTCACGCCGCTGAACAGCGCCCCATGAAATAGCCGCTAACAATCGTCCCCCATTGAAACCGCCCCCCACCTGCCCCATCTAAGTCCCATACTCCCTTGCGCAGGTGCCCCATGAGCGACCAGGACTCTACTGAAGCCGCGAACGAATACGCAGACTCCGAACACATCGAACATACCGCCTCCGGCACCGGCCTGGCCCTGCCCGGCCAGAACCTGCCGGACAAGGTCTACATCATCCCCATTCACAATCGTCCGTTCTTCCCGGCCCAGGTGTTGCCGGTCATCGTCAATGAAGAACCGTGGGCCGAGACCCTGGAGCTGGTGGCCAAGTCCGAACATCATTCCCTGGCGCTGTTCTTCATGGACACGCCCCAGGAAGACCCCCGGCATTTCGACACGTCGGCGCTGCCGCTGTACGGCACCCTGGTCAAGGTCCACCACGCCAGTCGCGAAGGCGGCAAGCTGCAGTTCGTCGCCCAGGGCCTGACCCGCGTGCGCATCCGTACCTGGCTCAAGCACCATCGCCCGCCCTACCTGGTGGAAGTCGAATACCCGCACCAGCCGAGCGAGCCCACCGACGAGGTCAAGGCCTACGGCATGGCGCTGATCAATGCCATCAAGGAGTTGCTGCCACTCAACCCGCTGTACAGCGAAGAGCTGAAGAACTACCTCAACCGCTTCAGCCCCAACGACCCGTCGCCCCTGACCGACTTCGCCGCCGCCCTCACCTCAGCCACCGGCAGCGAGCTGCAGGAAGTGCTCGACTGCGTGCCCATGCTCAAGCGCATGGAAAAAGTCCTGCCGATGTTGCGCAAGGAAGTCGAGGTGGCGCGGCTGCAGAAAGAAATATCCGCCGAGGTCAACAACAAGATCGGCGAACATCAGCGCCAGTTCTTCCTCAAGGAACAGCTCAAGGTCATCCAGCAGGAACTGGGGCTGACCAAGGACGACCGCAGCGCCGACCTCGAACAGTTCGAGCAGCGCCTGGAAGGCAAAGTGCTGCCGGCCCAGGCGCAGAAGCGCATCGAAGAGGAAATGAACAAGCTGTCCATCCTGGAGACCGGCTCGCCCGAATACGCCGTCACCCGTAATTACCTGGACTGGGCGACCTCGGTGCCGTGGGGCGTCTACGGCCAGGACAAGCTTGACCTGAAACATGCGCGCAAGGTGCTTGACCAGCACCACGCCGGCCTCGATGACATCAAGGACCGCATCCTCGAGTTCCTCGCCGTCGGCGCCTACAAAGGCGAGATCAGCGGCTCCATCGTGCTGCTGGTGGGTCCGCCGGGCGTGGGCAAGACCAGCGTCGGCAAGTCCATTGCCGAATCGTTGGGGCGGCCGTTCTACCGCTTCAGCGTTGGTGGCATGCGCGACGAAGCCGAGATCAAGGGTCATCGACGCACTTACATCGGAGCCCAGCCGGGCAAGCTGGTGCAGGCGCTGAAAGATGTCGAAGTGATGAACCCGGTGATCATGCTCGACGAAATCGACAAGATGGGCCAGAGCTACCAGGGCGACCCGGCCTCGGCACTGCTCGAAACCCTCGACCCGGAACAGAACGTCGAGTTTCTCGATCACTACCTGGACATGCGCCTGGACCTGTCCAAGGTGCTGTTCGTCTGCACCGCCAATACCCTGGACTCGATCCCCGGCCCACTGCTGGACCGGATGGAAGTGATTCGCCTGTCGGGCTACATCACCGAAGAAAAAGTCGCCATCGCCAAGCGGCACCTCTGGCCCAAGCAACTGGCCAAGGCCGGTGTGTCCAAGGGCAGCCTGAGCATCAACGACAGCGCCCTCAAGGCCCTGATCGACGGGTATGCCCGTGAAGCCGGGGTGCGCCAGTTGGAGAAACAACTGGGCAAGCTGGTGCGCAAGGCGGTGATGAAGCTGATCGATGAACCGAAGGCCGTGATCAAGCTCGGGCCGAAGGACCTTGAGGCCTCCCTGGGCAAACCGGTATTCCGCAATGAGCAGGTGTTGTCCGGCATCGGCGTGATTACCGGCCTGGCCTGGACCAGCATGGGCGGCGCGACCCTGCCGATCGAGGCGACGCGCATCCACACCCTCAATCGCGGCTTCAAGCTGACCGGCCAACTGGGAGACGTGATGAAGGAATCGGCGGAAATTGCCCACAGCTACGTCAGCTCGCACCTGAAGCAGTTCGGCGGTGATCCGAAGTTCTTCGACGAAGCCTTCGTTCACCTGCACGTCCCGGAAGGCGCCACGCCCAAGGACGGCCCGAGCGCCGGCGTCACCATGGCCAGCGCCTTGCTGTCCCTGGCCCGTAGCCAGGCGCCGAAAAAAGGTGTGGCCATGACCGGCGAACTGACCCTCACCGGGCATGTGCTGCCGATTGGCGGGGTGCGCGAGAAAGTGATCGCGGCGCGCCGGCAGAAAATCAATGAGCTGATCCTGCCGGAGGCCAACCGGGGCAACTTCGAGGAGCTGCCGGACTACCTCAAGGAAGGCATGACGGTGCACTTCGCCAAGCGGTTTGCGGATGTGGCGAAGGTGTTGTTCTAATGCTCTTGTAGCGCCAGTGCTATCGCCTTCGCGAGCAAGCCCGCTCCCACAGGGTTATTTGTTGAACACAATTAGGTGAACGACACAAAACCACTGTGGGAGCGAGCCTGCTCGCGATGGCGTCATCTGCAACAACCCATGCCCACCTGACACACCCGGTAGCATCTTCGGTTATGCTCGCCATTCGTCGTGAATGCCGGAGCCCCTATGTCCCCCACCCGCCTGCTCGTCCCTTTGAGCCTCGCGCTGCTGAGCGCCTGCGCCACGCAACCGAAACACAACGTGACCGTGGAAAAACTCAGCCAATGCCCGATACGGCTCGACAGCGGGCAGAATCTGATCCTGAGCCTGCCCAGCAACCCCACCACCGGGTATCGCTGGGCGATCCAGGATTCGGCGGGCGGCGTGCTGAAAAGCCTTGGTCCGGAGGTCTATCGCAACCCGGAAGACGCCGGCATCGTTGGCGCCGCCGGCGTATCGACCTGGCGCTTCCAGGCGTTTGCCGCTGGCACCGGGCGTTTGCGCCTGACTTATCAACAACCCTGGGCGCCTGAAGTGCCACCGGTGGAAACCTTCGACTGCGCCATTGCGGTGAACTGACCGTGGGTTGGCTGATCCTCGCGTTGATGGGTGCGGCCACCTACCTCTACGGCCTGGCTATGCACGCCACGCTGCTGTGCCTGCTGGTCAAGCCCATGCCGGTACTGGCCTTGCTCGGCTGGCTGCACGACGCACCGCCCGGTGAATACCGGCGCTGGATCAGCCTCGGGTTGATGTTCTCGCTGGTGGGCGACGTGGTGCTGGCCTGGCCGGGGGATCTGTTCGTGGTCGGCCTCGGCGCATTTCTGCTGGCGCACCTGGCCTATCTGAAAGCCTACCTCAGCGACAGCCGCCGCCCGGCAGTGCTGCCATTGACCCTGGCGTTGGGCATTGGCGCCGTGCTGTTGGGGATCCTCGTATCCGGCGGGCTCGGGCCGCTGCTGGTCCCGGTGATCGTCTATGGCCTGGTCATCAGCGCCATGCTCTGGCGAGCACTGGCGCGACTGGGTACCAAGGTGCCCAAGCGCTCGGCCTGGCTGGCCGCCGCCGGGGCATTGGCGTTTGTATTTTCCGACAGCCTGATTGGCATCAACCGCTTCGTTGCCCCTTTCCATGCCGCGCCCTATCTGATTATCGTCAGCTATTGGCTGGGCCAATGGGGGATTACCGCATCGGCCTTCACCCGCAAGCCCGACTGAACCAGAGAACACTGTGGGAGCCTGTGGGAGCTGAGCTTGCTCGGCTCCCACAAAGGCTCGCTCCCAGCGGTTTTTTGGTTAAAATGCCGGCCTTTTCACCACCCTTCCCGCTGGAACCGCCGTGAGCAAAGAACCCGACCGTCTATTCGCCCAACCGCTGGCCCAAGTGCCTGACTTCGCCTTCAACGAGGACGTGGTGCGGGTGTTTCCGGACATGATCAAGCGTTCGGTGCCGGGCTACCCGACCATTGTCGAAAACCTCGGTGTGCTTGCCGCGCAGTTCGCCCAACCCAATAGCGTGCTCTATGACCTGGGCTCGTCCCTGGGCGCGGTGACCCAGGCGCTGCGCCGTCATGTGCGCACCGACGGTTGCCGGGTCATTGCGGTGGATAACTCAGCGGCCATGGTCGAGCGTTGCCGGGAATACCTGAACGGCCAGGACTCGATGTTCCAGGAGCTGCTGCCGGTCGAGGTGATCGAAGGTGACATCCTCGCCCTGGCCTTTCAGCCGACCTCGGTGGTGGCACTGAACTTCACCCTGCAATTCATCGCCCCGGACCAGCGCACCGCGTTGTTGAGCCGCATCCGCCATTCGCTGTTGCCAGGCGGCGCCCTGATCCTGTCGGAGAAGCTGCGTTTCAACGATGCCCAGGAGCACGCGTTGCTCACCGATCTGCACGTGGCGTTCAAGCGCGCCAACGGCTACAGCGAGCTGGAAATTGCCCAGAAACGCAGCGCCATCGAAAACGTCATGAAGCCCGACAGTCTCGAAGAACACCGCGAGCGCCTGCTGGCAGCCGGGTTCTCGAAAGTCGTGCCGTGGTTCCAATGCCTTAACTTCGCCTCGTTGATTGCCCTGCCATGATTGATCTGTCCCCCCTCGCCCGCCATCTGACCGGCACCCCGTTGGCCGACTGGGCTGCAACGCTGCAAACGCAACTCGACAGCAAGATGGAAAAGGGCCACGGCGACCTGGAGCGCTGGCAGAGCGCCCTCGACGCCTTGCCCGTCCTGCAACCCAGCAAAATCGACCTGCTGAACGGCTTGACCCTCGACACCGACTGCAGCGACGCAACCCGGGCCCAGATGCGCACCGCGTTGATGGGCCTGTCGCCGTGGCGCAAAGGGCCGTTCGACCTGTTCGGTGTGCACGTGGACACCGAATGGCGCTCGGACTGGAAGTGGTCGCGGGTCGCGCCGCACCTTGACCTCAAGGGCAAGCGCATCCTCGATGTGGGCTGCGGTAATGGTTACTACATGTGGCGAATGCTCGGGGCCGGGGCCGACACGGTGATCGGCGTCGACCCCAACTGGCTGTTCTTCTGCCAGTTCCAGGCGGTGCAGCGTTATCTTTCCCAGCCCAAGGCCTGGCACCTGCCGTTCCCGTTCGAAGACCTGCCGCCGGACCTGGAAGGCTTCGACACGGTGTTTTCCATGGGTGTGTTCTACCACCGACGCTCGCCGATCGAGCATTTGCTGGCGCTGAAGGACTGCTTGGTGAAAGGCGGCGAACTGGTGCTGGAAACCCTGGTGATCGAGGGCGACGAACATCAGGTGCTGGTGCCCGAGGACCGCTACGCACAGATGCGCAACGTCTGGTTCCTGCCTTCGGTACCGGCCCTGGAACGCTGGCTGCGCCGCGCCGGGTTCAGTGAGGTGCGCTGCGTGGACGTGAGCCTGACCACAGTCGAGGAACAGCGCAGCACCGAGTGGATGAAATACCAGTCGCTGAGCGATTTCCTCGATCCGACCGACCACGGCAAAACCGTCGAAGGGCTGCCGGCGCCGATGCGGGCGGTGATTGTGGCGCGTAAATAACCCAGCCACCACACACGCCACAGTGGGAGCGGGCTTGCTCGCGAATACGGGCTCACATTCAACGCTGATGTTGGCTGATCTACCGCTTTCGCGAGCAAGCCCGCTCCCACAAAGGCCCGGTGGTTAGTCTGAAGGCTTGGCCCTTCTCGCCCTGAAAAACTCACTCAACACCGCGCTGCATTCCTCTGCCAACACCCCCCCCTCGAAAATCACTCGATGGTTCAGAAACGCCTGGCTGAAAAACTGCCCCTGACTCTGCACGATGCCGGCCTTGGGTTCCAACGCGCCGTAGACGACCCGAGCGATGCGCGAGTGGACGATGAGGCCGGCGCACATGCTGCATGGCTCCAGCGTGACGTAGAGGGTGCTGCCCGGCAGGCGATAATTGCTCACGGCCTGGGCAGCGGCGCGGATGGCGACCATTTCCGCGTGGGCGCTGGGGTCGTGGCCGCTGATCGGGCAGTTGAAGCCGCGTCCGATCACCTCGCCGTCCTGCACCAGCACCGCGCCCACCGGCACTTCGCCCAGGGCCGCGCCTTGGGCGGCGAGCGCCAGGGCTTCGCGCATGAAGTCCTGGTCACGGCTGCGATCAATGATCCGTGCGGGACGAATCTGGCGCATCACGCCACCTCGATGGCGGCCATCAGGCCGGTTTCCATGTGGTCGATCACATGGCAATGGAACATCCACACGCCCGGGTTATCCGCCACCAGCGCCACCTGCGCCCGCTCGTTCTTGCCCAGCAGGTAGGTGTCGGTGAAGTACGGGATGACCTTGTGGCGGTTGGACGCGATCACTTTGAAACTCATCCCGTGCAAATGAACCGGATGCTGATACTGAGTCATGTTCTTCAATTCGAAAATGTAGCTCTGGCCTTTTTTCAGTGTGGCAATCGGCCGGTCGGCGCAGGTCTTGTCGGTGATGTCCCAAGCCTTGCCGTTGATCTGCCACAGGCTCGGCGGCTTGCCATTGTCGACGTCGACCGACACCGAACCGACCCATTCGAAATTGAAGTTGAGTTTCTCGGCATTGGCCAGGTCCGGCTCGGACACCGGGTTGGCCGGCAACGCGGGCGGCCACTGGGCCGGCGCATCACTGTTGGGCACCGAGCGCAGTGTCCCCAGGCGCACCGGGCCGTTGCGCAACGAAAGCTCCTCCCCGGCCGGCGGCGCCTTGATCGCCAGGCAAATGCGCATGCCCGGGCCCAACCAGTATTCCTTGCCGAGGGGACGCGGTTCGACGGGGTTACCGTCCAGCGCATAGATCTGCGCTTCGACGCCCGGGATATTGATCCGGTAGGTCAGGGTGTTGTCCAGGTTGAGCAAGCGCACCCGGGTGATCTGCCCGGCCGGCAGGTCAATCACCGCTTCCGGCACGCCATTGATGGTCGACAACCGCCCCGCCGTCCCACCACGGGCAGCCTCACGCGGCACACTGAAGGCAACGAACTCGCCTTGCTCGTCCACGTGCCAGCTCTTCAGGCTCAGGGTCTGTTCATACTTGAAGCCGGTGGGCTCGCGCTCCTCGATGATCAGCGGCCCCACCAACCCACGCCCGAGTTCTTCGCTGCTGTTGACGTGTGGGTGATACCAATAGCTGCCGGCGTCTGGCACGCGGAATTTGTAATCGAAGTACTCTCCCGGCAGCACCGGCAGTTGCGAGACATAAGGCACGCCGTCCATTTCCAACGGCAGGCGGATGCCGTGCCAATGGATGGTAGTGGCGACCGGCAAGTGGTTGATGAAGCGTACCCGCAACCACTCGCCCTGGCGCACCCGCAGCTCGGTACCCGGCGCCGACGGGCCGAATGCCCAGGCCTGGGTCTTGTGCCCGGCCACCAGCTCGACGTCCAACGGCGCCGCAATCAACTCATAGTCGTGCCCAGCCTCGGCGTCCGCCCGCTTGCCCAACCAATACCGCGACGCGCCTCCTGCGCCAACGCCCACAACAACAAGACCGGCCAGGCCACCGAGTATTTGGCGACGGGTAAAGGACATGAAGGCAACCACCTATTGAATCTGCGGCGAACCGGTAGGCCCGCAAAAGGCGAATACGATACACCTGCAATTGAGAAAGATTAAGTGAAGGATTGTCGCGCGGTCTCGATGTGGCGAGGGCGCATGGCGAGACGCGTTGCCGTCGGGAGGCCAGAACACGCCGGTCACCAAAATGAAAAAGCCCTGGAGAGATTATCCACAGGGCTTTTCAGGTACACCGCAAATGCAGGATCAACCCGCCAGCAAACGCGCCTTCTCGCCACGGGGTGTGAAGAGCGCCAGCGCCGCCGCAACAACGAACAGCGCAGGTACGTCACCGAGTAGATGGCCGTAGTGGCTCATTCCGTCCATCCCGACCCCAAAGGACTGCACAGCCATGATTGCGCCATGCACGACGCTCGACCACACCGTGAACCAGATCAAGCTCAGGTGCTTTATCGGATCACGCGAAGCCCTCAGCAGGAACACGCCGAGGGTTGCGTAGAGGCCTACGATCATCAGTGGGTAGTCGGAATGACCGCTGTGCCATGTCCAGCCGGACGGCCATAGCAACATCAGCGGGCCGATTGCGAACACGGAAATCAGGCCCACGATGATCAGAACCATGCGCAGGGCGGCGAGTTTTTGGGTGTCGTTCATGGCGGGCTCCTTTTGGCGACAGGACTGTCGCCGGAACTAGACGTCTGTGAGTATAGTCCGCACCTCCCACATTCGACTGCGAACGGCCGCATTACCCGAGAACGCGGCACACCCCGACAAACTCTCGGTTTTCCATGGCCCGACGATTACCCGTCAACCTCACTCGTTTGAAAAAGCGCGCCGAGCCGTCTGACGGCGGCCTCGGAGGCCATTGGATCGGGCGTGGTATCAGGATTGCCAAAATCACCCTTGGCGTGGGCCTGCACCAAAATGCCATCCCCGCGCGGAGCAACGAACAGATTTTCGCTACGATATGAAATGCCATAGGTGACTTCAGGCTGGGGAATCAGCCGCGCGGTCTGTCCACGCACCGCAATAATGGACTCATCGCCCAACAAGGCGCGCGCGCCATAACCTGTGGCATTGACGATGACGTCCTCGGAAAGTCCGGAAAACTCCTCTGGATCGTAGAACTGGTGGAGCTCCATTTTGCCGCCGCCACGTAAGTAGTCGTCCAGCAGGAGCCGCGAATAGGCATTGATATTGAGGCCCATCTGCCGATAGAAACGAGCATCCTGTGCAAATGGATGCTCTTGGGGCCGTAACGCAACAGGCACTGGCAACAAGTCGCGGATCAGGGGTCTCAGGTCGGCATACTCCGGCTCGCCGTCCTTGTCGTCATCTGACGGGGCTGGAACCTTAGTATTCGCCAGCGAGTAGCCGTCATGCCACTTGATCGGATCGCCCGCCAAGCCCACCAGTGTCTGGAAATGACTGAAAGACGTACGCGCCATCATCTCCCAGCTCCGCTTGAATTGCGGTGTCGCCTGCTCGATGGCACATATCCGCGAATCCGGGGTCCATACGCCGCTGGCCTGGAAAGAGTGGGTCTGCGGCATGAGATCCTTGGTATAGATGCGAACGCTGAAGCCGGAGCGCTGTGCGAGCACTGCGGTGGTCAGCCCGATTGCACCACACCCGATGACGGCCAATGTGCGCCGACCGGTCGCCTTCGCCTGCGCAACGGCCAATGCCGCAGCACCCCACGAAAGCGACCAGCCACTACCGCCGTGCCCGTACTTGTGAATGAGGGTCTTGCTGCCCAAACGCTCCGATTCGATGCGCGGCCCTTGGGCGCGAAATGGCCGTATGCCAACACCGACAGCAATGATGCGATCCGGGCTGGCTCGGATCGGCGCAATCGGCGCAAGGGAAGGAAAATGATTGGCGCCGTAACGAGCCTGAGTGCGTTCGGTTGTGATAAACCGCCCGCCCCCACACGCTGAAAGGACATTGGCGACCAGGATCAAGCCGCTGGCCTGCAGAAACTTTCGCCGCTCCATAGCTGCTTCCGTCGAGGTTGAAATTTACGTTACCCACGCTGATGCAGTCCTGCAGCCAGCAGGTTCGTGCACGCTAATTCTTTCAACGTAACAGGGGATCGCCGCGCGTAACAACGCAGCAAACGTATCGGCATGCTTCTTGGAGCGACTTTTCGGACACATGCTCGTCCAGCAACTCACCGAACAGACGCAGGACGTCCAGGTCGGTCCCCCCTGATCTTGTCAGCTAATGGTTAAAGTCGGATAAAAACGATTATTTACCAACGAACTCGAGTTCGTCAGAGCTCGGGAAGCGAAGGGCCTGTACAAGCTCCCTTCCTTCCCGACTACTGAACCGACGTTGCGTCGATTCCAGGACAACGGGAGTTAGTATCTCCCTGGGACGTTCGTCATTCCCACTCAATCGTCGCCGGCGGCTTGCTCGACACGTCATACGTGACGCGGGAGATGCCTTCGATCTCGTTGATGATGCGGCCCGACACGGTTTCCAGCAGCTCGTATGGCAGGTGCGCCCAGCGAGCGGTCATGAAGTCGATGGTCTCCACGGCGCGCAGGGCCACGACCCAGGCGTAGCGACGGCCATCGCCGACCACGCCGACCGATTTCACCGGTTGGAACACCACGAACGCCTGGCTGACCTTGTGGTACCAGTCGGCCTTGCGCAGTTCTTCGATGAAAATGTGGTCGGCGCGACGCAACAGGTCGGCGTATTCCTTCTTCACTTCACCGAGGATTCGCACACCCAGGCCCGGGCCCGGGAATGGGTGGCGGTAGACCATGTCGTAAGGCAGGCCCAGTTCCAGGCCGAGGCGACGGACCTCGTCCTTGAACAGCTCGCGCAGCGGCTCGACCAGCTTGAGGTTCATTTCTTCCGGCAGGCCACCGACGTTGTGGTGGGACTTGATCACGTGGGCCTTGCCGCTCTTGGCGCCGGCCGACTCGATCACGTCGGGGTAGATGGTGCCCTGGGCCAGGTACTTGATGTTGTCCAGCTTGCAGGATTCGGCATCGAACACGTCGATGAAGGTACGCCCGATGATCTTGCGCTTCTTCTCCGGGTCGGACTCGCCGGCCAGGTTGTTCAGGAACTGCTCTTCGGCGTTGGCGCGGATCACCTTGACGCCCATGTTCTCGGCGAACATGGCCATCACTTGCTCGCCTTCGTGCAGGCGCAGCAGGCCGTTGTCGACGAAGACGCAGGTCAGCTGGTCGCCAATGGCCTTGTGCAGCAGCGCCGCGACCACCGACGAGTCCACACCGCCGGACAAGCCCAGCAGCACGTTGTCGGTGCCGACCTGGGCGCGCACCTGGGCGATGGCGTCTTCAGCGATCTTCGACGGGGTCCACAGGGCTTCGCACTCGCAGATGTCGAGGATGAAGCGCGACAGGATGCGACCGCCCTGCTTGGTGTGGGTCACTTCCGGGTGGAACTGCACGCCGTAGTAACGACGCTCATCGCTGAACATGCCGGCAATCGGGCAGCTCGGCGTACTGGCCAGGATGTGGAAGTCTTCCGGCATTTTGGTGACCTTGTCACCGTGGCTCATCCAGACGTCCAGGCCGAACAGGCCGTCGGGGTCGATATGGTCTTCGATGCCGTCCAGCAGGCGGCTTTTGCCCACCACGTCGACACGGGCGTAGCCGAACTCACGCAGGTCGGAACCTTCCACCTTGCCGCCCAACTGCTCGGCCATGGTCTGCATGCCGTAGCAGATGCCGAAGACCGGCACGCCCAGGTCGAACACCGCTTGCGGGCAGCGCGGGCTGTTGGCTTCGTGCACGGATTCGGGACCGCCGGCGAGGATGACGCCTTTTGGAGCGAACTCGCGAATCGCTTCGTCATCCATGTCGAACGGGTGCAATTCGCAGTACACGCCGATTTCACGCACGCGGCGGGCGATCAGTTGGGTGTACTGGGAACCGAAGTCGAGGATCAGGATGCGGTGAGCGTGAATGTCGAGGGCCATGACTCATTCTCATGTAGTGAATCAGAAACAACTCGGGGCTGAATGAACAGCCCCGGTGATTAACGTTTTGCTGGGAGCCTTAACCTACGCGGTAGTTCGGCGCTTCCTTGGTGATCTGCACGTCGTGGACATGGGACTCGGCCATGCCGGCGCCGGTGATGCGGACGAACTCCGGCTTGGTGCGCATCTCATCGATGTTCGCGCTGCCGGTGTAGCCCATGGAAGAACGCAGGCCGCCCATCAGTTGATGGATGATGGCGCTCAGGGTGCCCTTGTACGGCACGCGACCTTCGATGCCTTCCGGCACCAGCTTCTCGGCACCCGCGGAGGAGTCCTGGAAGTAACGGTCGGAAGAACCCTGGGCCTGGGACATGGCGCCCAGCGAACCCATGCCGCGATAGGCCTTGTAGCTACGGCCCTGGAACAGCTCGATCTCACCTGGCGCTTCTTCGGTACCGGCGAACATCGACCCCATCATCACGCAGGAAGCACCGGCGACGATGGCCTTGGACAGGTCACCGGAGAAACGGATGCCGCCGTCGGCGATCAACGGTACGCCAGTGCCTTCAAGGGCAGCGGCGACGTTGGCGATGGCGCTGATTTGCGGCACGCCGACACCGGCGACAATACGGGTGGTGCAGATCGAGCCAGGGCCGATACCGACCTTGACCGCGTCGGCGCCGGCTTCGGCCAGGGCCTTGGCGGCAGCGCCAGTGGCGATGTTGCCGCCAATGACCTGCACTTGCGGGAAGTTCTGCTTGACCCAGCGAACACGGTCGATCACGCCTTTGGAATGACCGTGGGCAGTGTCGACCACCACCACGTCGACGCCGGCATTGACCAGCGCGGCGACACGGTCACCGGTGTCCTTGCCGGTGCCGACCGCGGCGCCGACGCGCAGACGACCCTGGTCGTCCTTGCTGGCGAGCGGGTAAGCCTTGGCTTTCTCGATGTCGTTGACGGTCATCATGCCCTTGAGGGCGAATTTGTCGTCGACGATCAGCACGCGCTCGATGCGGTGCTTGTGCAGCAACTCACGGACTTCGTCCTTGCTGGTGCCTTCCTTGACCGTGACCAGGCGCTCTTTGGGCGTCATCACCTGGCGGACGGTGGCGTCCAGACGGTTCTCGAAACGCACGTCGCGGGAGGTGACGATGCCGATCAGGTCGCCATCGTGCAGCACCGGAACGCCGGAGATGTTGTGCATGCGGGTCAGTTCGAACAGATCGCGAACCGTGGCGTCAGCCTCGATGGTGATCGGGTCCTTGACCACGCCAGCCTCGAACCGCTTGACCTTGCGCACTTCGGCGGCCTGCTGTTCGATGGTCATGTTCTTGTGGATGATCCCGATACCACCTTCCTGGGCCATGGCAATGGCCAGACGGGCTTCGGTCACGGTGTCCATGGCGGCGGAAACCAGGGGAATATTCAGTTCGATGCCACGGGTGAGACGGGTCTTGAGACTGACTTCGTTAGGCAGCACCTCGGAATAACCAGGCACTAGGAGAATGTCGTCGAAGGTCAGAGCTTCTTGGCTGATACGCAGCATCGCGGGGGCTCCCGAGCGGGAAAATGGAAGCGCGCCATTATACTCATGCACCCCGTCTGGCTCAATGTAAAACTCTGTCTATTATTGCCCGGGCGATTGATGGGTCAAAATGCTGCCTGACGGCCAGCACGCCCCCTGTGGGAGCGAGCCTGCTCGCGATAGCGGTGGATCAGCTTGCATAGATGTCGAAGGTGCTGCCCTCATCGCGAGCAGGCTCGCTCCCACAAGGGCTACTCTGGCGCTACTACAACTCCACCTTCACCCAACTCACCGGCTGATCCAGCCAGTCGGCGAATTCATCGAGAAAGTCCTGCTTGAACCCAGCCTCCAGCCAGTTGTTGAAGATGAACCCCAGGTTCGAAAAACCACACGGCTGCAAGAACAGGAAACCGTTGATGTCATCTTCGTGCCCACACTCGGGGCAGGTGAAGTTGTCGGTGCGCTCGGGCATCCAGTCTTCGAGGCTTTCGAACAGCGCCTCGCCGATTTCCTTGCGACATTCGGCGCAGCCGGCTTCTTCGAGAAAGCCCCTGGCCGGCGTATAGATACAGCGCTTGGTGATGATCTCCAGGCCATTGATCGATTCGCCGAACGGCAAGGCGCCGGGGTGCAGCACCACATTGCGAGCACCGGGGGCGATGGCATGGGCCATGCGATTGCCGGTGCGGCCACAGGTGGTCAGTTGCTCCTCGACGATATTCTTGCGCACCAGCCAGCGCACGATCGCCCGGGCCCGGGGTTCGTGGACTGGCAAGGTGGAGATTTTCGGAACGATGATGCTTTGGGAGTTCATGGCAACGCCTGGGGGTTCTTTTTACAGGTGCAATTAAAGGCCGGCAGCTTAATCCCTGGTCAGGCCAGGTCAAGCACTCAGGTAGCGTCCGATCAAGGCAATGCCGCTGGCAAGCACCAGCCAGGTCACCAGACGCACGAACGCCTCGCGCGACATTTTCATGGTCAGGCGACGTCCCACCCATAGCCCCAACGCCATGGCCGGCAACAGACATAGCGCCAGTACCAACAAGGGTAGCTCGGCATACACGCCCGCGATGACAAACAGGCTCAAGCGCACCACGGTGCTGCAGCTGATCAGCGCGCTTTGAGTGGCGCGGGCCGGATCCTTGGGCAGGCGGCTGTTGAGGTAGATGGCATAGAGAAAGCCACCACTGCCAAACAGCGCACCGAACAGCCCGCCGACGATGCCCATCGGGACCGACCACAGCGCCGACAGTTGTCTTGGCCGGGTCTTGATCAACAAGCTGTAGATCGCGTAGCTGCTGATGAACAGGCCCATCAACAGCAATAACAGGTCGGATTTGAGGTTGAGCAGGAAAATCACTCCCAGGGTGCAGCCCAGTGCCATGCACGGCAGCAAGCGCAGCAGCTCGGGCCGGGACACGTCCCGACGCGACGGCAACAGATTGCCGAACGCCGCGACGAAATCCAGCAGCACCAGCAACGGCACGATCTTCGACAGCGGCATGAACAGCAACAAAATCGGCGCCGCCACCAGCGCGGTGCCGAACCCGGCGATGCCGAACACGATATACGCCAGGGCGATGGCCAGGCCGATCACCAGCCACTCCACGGGTGCAAACGCCCATTGGCCTAACCACGACAGAGGATCCATTGCGCAACTTCCTTGATGGCGGAGGGGCGACTTTAGCCAGAGGTGGATGGCTTATCCAGCATTAGTGCTACCTGCACCGGCGCTATCGCGAGCGGGCTCGCTCCCACAGGAGATCTTCATTTGGCACAGATACCGTATACAACATGAATCCCTGTGGGAGCGAGCCTGCTCGCGATGAAGGCGACTGGGTCTAATTCTCTGCGCTCATGGAGATTGAGCCACAAATGCCCTTATCATGCCGCTCATGATTAAAGATCCCTTTGCCCGACTGGGCCTGGACCGCGAAGTCCTCACTGTCAGCCAGCTCAACGGCCGTGCGCGGGTGTTGCTTGAGGATGTGTTCAGCAACATCTGGGTCGAGGGCGAAATCTCCAACCTCGCCCGCCCCGCCTCCGGCCATGTGTACTTCACCCTCAAGGACAGCGGCGCCCAGGTGCGCTGCGCGCTGTTCCGGCAGAACGCCGCGCGGGTGCGCCAGGCCTTGAAAGACGGGCTGGCGGTCAAGGTGCGCGGCAAGGTCTCGCTGTTCGAGGGCCGTGGTGACTACCAACTGATCCTCGACACCGTCGAGCCGGCCGGTGACGGTGCCCTGCGCCTGGCCTTCGATGCCCTGAAGGAAAAGCTCAGCGCCGAAGGCCTGTTCAGCGCCGAGCGCAAAGTGCCGCTGCCGGCCCATCCGCAACGCATCGGCATCATCAGCTCGCCCACCGGTGCGGTGATCCGCGACATCATCAGTGTCTTCCGCCGTCGTGCGCCGCAGATTTCCCTGACGCTGATCCCGACGGCGGTGCAGGGCCGCGAAGCCACCGCGCAGATCGTTCGCGCCCTGAAACTGGCGGACGCCCGGGGCTTCGATGCGCTGATCCTGGCCCGGGGCGGCGGTTCGCTGGAAGACTTGTGGTGCTTCAACGAGGAGGCCGTGGCCCGGGCGGTGGACGCCTGCGTGACGCCGATCGTCAGCGCTGTCGGCCATGAAACCGATGTCTCCATCAGCGATTTCGTCGCCGACGTGCGCGCCCCTACGCCCTCCGCCGCCGCCGAACTGCTGGCGCCGGATGCGGGCGAGCTGGTGCGCCGGGTCGAAAGCCTGCATCGCCGACTGGTGATGCGCATGCGCGACCGCCTGATGCGCGATCAACTGCGCCTCGAAGGCCTCACCCGGCGCTTGCGTCACCCTGGTGAACGCCTGCGCCAGCAAGCCCAGCGCCTCGACGACCTGGACATGCGCCTGCGTCGTGCATTCGAGCGCAGCCTCAATACCCGCCGCGAACGCTTGATCCGCCTGGAAACCCGCCTGGCCGGGCAACACCCGGGCCGGCACCTGGCCTTGTTGCGCCATCGCCTGGACGGCCTGGCCGAACGCCTGCCACGGGCCATGCGCGAAGGCTTGAAAGCGCGCCGGGTGCAATTGCACAACCAGATGCAGACGCTGCACATCGTCAGCCCGTTGGCGACTTTGGGCCGGGGTTACAGCATCCTGCTCAACGAACACGGCCATGCAATCCGCAGCGCCGACCAAACCCGGACCGGCCAGCGCCTGACCGCCCGCCTCGGCGAAGGCGAACTGCTGGTGCGGGTCGAAGACAATCACCTGACGCCGGTCACCCTTTCTCTATTGGACTGATTCATGCCGCGACTTCTAGCACCCCTGTTTTTGCTATGCCTGACCTTCAACGCCCACGCCGACAGCTACATCACCCGCCTGCTGAACAAACCGGTGCCCGGCGGCGTGGCCGTGGTGGACCTGGGCAGCGCGACCCAGGCGCCGAAAGCCAGCTATCAAGGCAAGCCAGTGCTGGTGGTCAAGGAACAGGACAACTGGCTGGCGATTGTCGGCATCCCGTTGACGGTGCAACCCGGTACCCAGCAGATCAGCAGTGGCGGCAGCACCCAGCCGTTCGTGGTTGGCTATAAAAAGTACCCCGAGCAGCACATCACCCTGACGAATAAACGCCAGGTCAACCCGAACCCGGCGGACCTCAAACGCATTGACGCCGAACTGGCCGTGCAACTGAAGGCCTATCGCAGCTTCAGCCCGAACATACCCAGTAACCTGCTGTTGGACAAACCGGTCAATGGACCGCTGTCGAGCAAGTTCGGCGTGCGCCGCTTTTTCAACGGCGAAGAACGCAACCCCCACGCCGGTCTCGATTTCGCCGTGCCCGCCGGCACACCGATCAAGACGCCGGCCGCCGGCAAGGTGATCCTCACCGGCAACTTCTTCTTCAACGGCAACACCGTGTTCGTCGACCATGGCCAGGGTTTCATCAGCATGTTCTGCCATATGTCGCAGATCGATGTGAAGGTCGGCCAGCAACTGGCCCGAGGCGCAGTGGTGGGCAAGGTCGGCTCCACCGGCCGGGCGACCGGGCCGCACATGCATTGGAACGTCAGCTTGAATGATGCGCGGGTGGACCCGGCGATTTTTATCGGGGAATTCCAACCCTGAGTTTTGTGGCGGGCCTACTGGCCTCATCGCCCTCTCAGCAGAAATTGCCGAGCTATAAACATCGGCACAATAAAACTACAAATTCCATGATAGCGCGCGATTAAAAATCGAAATTCACCCCAAAAGCAGAACTTCTCTCAATTTTTTCCGACTGCTTGCGATCCTCCCTTCACGCGGTTAGGGTTGAGGGCATGAAAACCTCTCACACCCTCATTCAGCTTCGCCAGCACCGCAGCCTGTGCCTCGTCAGCGCACGACTGCCGGGCTGAATCGCGGCGCCTCGTCCCGGCTGTGAAGCCACCCCATTCGTACCACCGGCAGGCCGCCTTTTCCCGGCCACGACAACAAGGATTCCCCGATGAGCATGCTCAAAGACCCGTCTTCCAAGTACCGCGCGTTCCCGACCATCAACCTGCCGGACCGCACCTGGCCATCGAAGACCATTACCGCCGCGCCGATCTGGTGCAGCTCCGACCTGCGTGACGGCAACCAGTCGCTGATCGAGCCGATGGACGCGGTCAAGAAGCTGCGCTTCTGGAAAACCCTGGTGGCCGTGGGCGTGAAGGAAATCGAAGCGTCGTTCCCGGCGGCCTCGCAGACCGACTTCGACTTTGTGCGCACCCTCATTGAAGAAGGCCATATCCCGGACGACACCACCATCCAGGTGCTGACCCAGGCCCGTGAAGACCTGATCGCCCGCACGTTCGAATCCCTGCGCGGCGCGAAAAAAGCCATCGTCCATCTGTACAACGCCACCTGCCCGTCGTTCCGCCGCATCGTGTTCAACCAGGACAAGGAAGGCGTGAAGGAAATCGCGGTGAACGCGGCAAAGCTGTTCGTCAAATACGCGGCGCAGCAACCGGAAACCCAATGGCAGTTCGAATACTCGCCAGAGACTTTCAGCGCCACTGAACTGGAGTTCGCCAAGGAAGTCTGCGACGCGGTGATCGAAGTCTGGAACCCGACGCCCGAGCACAAGGTGATCCTCAACCTGCCCGCCACCGTGGAGGTCGCCACCCCGAACATCTACGCCGACCAGATCGAATGGTTTCACCGCAACATCACCCGCCGTGACAGCGTGCTCATCAGCCTGCACACCCACAACGACCGTGGCACGGGCGTAGCCGCTACCGAGCTGGGCCTGATGGCCGGCGCCGACCGTGTCGAAGGCTGCCTGTTCGGCAACGGCGAGCGCACCGGTAACGTCGACCTGGTGACCGTCGCGCTGAACCTCTACACCCAGGGCATCAACCCTGGGCTGGATTTCTCCGACATCGACGGCGTGCGCAAGGTGGTCGAAGAGTGCAACCAGATCCCGGTGCACCCGCGTCACCCGTACGTGGGCGACCTGGTTCATACCGCGTTTTCCGGCTCGCACCAGGACGCCATCCGCAAGGGCTTCGCCCAGCAGAAACCGGACACCTTGTGGGAAGTGCCGTACCTGCCGATCGACCCGGCCGATATCGGCCGCAGCTATGAAGCGGTGATCCGGGTGAACAGCCAATCTGGCAAGGGTGGCATCGCCTACCTGCTGGAACAGGAATACGGCATCAGCCTGCCGCGCCGCATGCAGATCGAGTTCAGCCAGGTGGTGCAGCGTGAAACCGATCGCCTCGGCCTGGAAATGACCGCCCAGCAGATCCATGCCCTGCTCCACAGCGAATACCTGCAAGCCAACACCCCGTACGCGCTGGTCAGCCATCGCCTGCAGGAAGAGAACGGCAACAGTGCCGTGGAAGTGGAAGTGGCGAGCAAGGGCCAGGGCGAGACCAACCTGCACTGGCGCGGCAAGGGCAACGGCGCGCTGGAAGCCTTGGTCGCCGGCCTGCCAATCCCCGTGGAAATCATGGACTACAACGAACACGCCATTGGCGCCGGCACCAACGCCAAGGCGGCGGCGTACATCGAACTGCGGGTCAACGGTGAGCGTGCGGTGCACGGTGTGGGCATCGATGAAAACATCACCACGGCCAGCTTCAAGGCGCTGTTCAGCGCGCTGAACCGCTCGCTGAGCCAGCCTGAGGCCAAGGCGGCCTGATCCACCGCTGCAACTAAAAAGGCCCTGGGGTATGAACCCCGGGGCCTTTTTGTTTGGCTCGGTGGGACGCGGAGCGTCCCTGGCTGCATTCCCACGCGGAGCGTGGGAACGATCAAGACTGGCGATAGCGGCCTTGTCAGACGACAAAAATGTCAGGCGTGGGTATCAACCCCAACCGTCATGGCCTGCAACAACGAGGCCCGCAAGGTTTGCAAGGCGGCCTGGGTGCCCATGATCTGGGTCTGGATAGCCATTGCCTGCTGAGCTTTCTGATCCTGGCTGGCCTGGCTCTTCTGCACGCGGGCCAATTCGGCCTGCTGCTGGGCCAACAGCTTTTCGGTCTGCTCGATCTGTTTCTTCAACTGCTCGATGATGTCCACGCCGCCGCTGGTAGGTGCACCGGCGATGTTTGCACCGCTGGTATCGACTTTCAGTGACTTTTCCTTCTTGTCGCCGGCGTCGGTCGCTGCCGTCGAGGTCACCGATGTGTCTTCGGCCGCGCCTTTGATCCGCACCGTTGGGGCCGAGAGCGGGTAAGGATTTACGCTGGTTGCACTGATAGTGGTCATTGGAATGCCTCCTTGGATGACCGTCTATCGGCAGATGGCGCCGTTTCTAAAGGGCTGAATCGTGACAATTAGATGAATTCGAACCGATCGGCATCCAGGTTCGCCGGAAACCGTGTGCGATACGCCGCCAGGTCCGCCGCGTTCAAGCACACCGTGAACACGCCATCCGCTTCACCGGCGCTAAGCAAGGTTTCACCCTGGAAATCCAGCACCTGGCTGTCGCCGGTGTAGGCAAACCCCTTGCCGTCGGTGCCAATGCGGTTCACCGCCGCCACGTAGCACAGGTTCTCGATCGCCCGGGCCGGCAGTAACCGATTCCAGTGCTGGCGCCGGGCGCCCGGCCAGTTGGCGGTGTACAGCAGCAGGTCGGTGTCCTCGGCGTCACGGCTCCAGGCCGGAAAGCGCAGGTCGTAGCAGATCAGCGGCCGAACCCGCCAACCCTTGAGTTCGAACAGCACCTGGCGCTCACCCGGCGTGTAGTGGTTGTGCTCCCCCGCCATGCGAAACAGATGACGCTTGTCGTAATGCAGCACTTCGCCGTCCGGTCGCACCCAGAGCAGGCGGTTGCGATGGCTGCCGTCGGCGGCCTGGACAATCAGGCTGCCGGTGATCACCGCATCGAGGCGCGACGCCTGGGTGCGTAGCCACACGCTGGTAGGGCCGTGTTCCGGCTCCGCCAGGGTCTGCGATTCCATGGAAAACCCCGTGGTAAACATTTCCGGGAGGATGATCAGGTCCACCCCCCGAACCTGCTCCAGCAGACTCTCGAAATGCTCCAGGTTGGCCTGGCGATCGTGCCAGGCCAGCGTGGTCTGGACCAAGGCAATGTTGAGGTTCGGCAACGCACTCAGATCACGCATAGTTTTTCCGCCGCTTCGCGCAGCGTCTCCTCGCGTTTGGCAAAGCACAGGCGCACCAGGCGCTGGCCTTGGGGTGGGTTCTGGTAGAACACCGACACCGGAATCGTTGCCACGCCGTGTTCGCGGGTCATCCAGACCGCCATGTCGACGTCGCTCAGGTCCGGCCGGATCCGGGAGTAATCCACCAGTTGGAAATAGGTGCCGGTCACGCGCTTGAAGTTGAACCGCGACGGGCCCAACAGATCGCAGAACAGGTCGCGTTTGGCCTGGTAGAAGTCCGGCAGCTCATCGACGTGTTCCGGGTGCTCGGCCATGTAGTCGGCCAGGGCGTACTGCAACGGCGTCACGCCGCAGAAACTGACGTACTGATGCACCTTGCGCAGCTCTGCGGTCAGGGCCGGCGGCGCCACCACATAGCCGGTTTTCCAGCCAGTGACGTGATAGGTCTTGCCGAACGAACTGACCACAAAGGCCCGCCGGTACAGCTCTTCGTGGGCCAGCACACTGGCATGGGGCACGCCGTCGAACACCAGGTGTTCATAGACTTCGTCGCTGACCAGGTAGATGTCGCGGTCGCGAATCAGCGCCGCCAACTGATCCAGTTCGGCGCGGCTGATCAGCGCGCCGCTGGGGTTGTGTGGCGTATTGAGGATGATCATGCGCGTGCGCGGGCTGAGGGCCTCGCCGAGCTTCTGGAAGTCGATGGCAAAGTCATCCAGGCCCAGTGGCACATGCACGCACCGCCCCCCGGCCAGTTCCACAGCAGGTTCGTAGCTGTCGTAGCACGGGTCGAACACGATCACTTCGTCACCGCGGTGCACCACCGCGGCGATGGCGCAAAAAATGCCCTGGGTCGCGCCGGGCGTTACGGTGACTTCCTGGTCGGCGTCGACGCTGGCACCGTAGCTGCGGGCGATCTTCGCGGCAATCTGCTGACGCAAAGCCGGTAGGCCGGTCATGGGCGAATACTGATTGTGACCTTGGGCGATGTGCCGGCCAACTGCATCACGCAGGGCCTGGGGGCCATCGAAATCGGGAAACCCCTGGGACAGGTTCAGCGCACCGGTCTGGGCGGCAAGCTGGGACATCTGGGTGAAAATAGTGATGCCGACATTCGGCAACTTGCTGGTGATCATCGGGGCGTCTCGGCGTCTGCACCCGGCTCTGGCGCGGCGCGGGAAAGATCGAGGATAGCCCAATCGCCGGGCATGAAAAAGGGTGCCTCTGCGGGCACCCTTTTTTCATACTGACATCCGTACCCTGTGGGAGCGAGCTTGCTCGCGATTGCGGTGGATCAGCTCACATCAATGTTGATGTACTACCGCTATCGCGAGCAAGCTCGCTCCCACAGTGGATCTTCGGTGACTCTGGATCAGCGCTTGTCGCGGCGCTTCTTGTCAGCCTTCTTGTGGTGCGACATCAGGCGACGCTTCTTGTTGACCTGGCGGTCGGTGAGCGTGTTCTTGTTGCCTTCGTACGGGTTCTCGCCGCCTTTGAACTCGATGCGGATCGGCGTGCCAACCAGCTTGAGGACGCGACGATAGGTGTTTTCCAGGTAACGGACGTACGACTTGGGCACCTTCTCGATCTGGTTACCGTGGATCACGATGATCGGCGGGTTGGCGCCGCCCAAGTGAGCGTAACGCAGCTTGATCCGGCGGTTGTTGACCATCGGTGGCGCGTGCTCGCCGACGGCGTCTTCGAGGATCTGGGTCAGGCGGTTGGTCGGCCAGCGGGTGACCGCCGACTTGAACGAGTTCTGTACCGACGCGTAGAGGTTGCCCACGCCCGTGCCGTGCAAGGCCGAGATGAAGTGGATGTCGGCGAATTCGACGAAGAACAGCCGACGCTGCAACTCGATTTTCACGAAATCGCGTTCGCTCGGCGTCATGCCGTCCCACTTGTTGATCGCGATGACCAAGGCGCGCCCGGCTTCCAGGGCGAAGCCCAGCAGGTTCAGGTCGTGGTCGACCACACCTTCGCGGGCGTCCATCACGAAGATCACCACGTTGGCGTCCTTGATGGCCTGCAGGGTCTTGACCACGGAGAACTTTTCAACTTCTTCGTGGATCTTGCCGCGCTTGCGCACACCGGCGGTGTCGATCAGCGTGTACTTCTCTTCGTTACGCTCGAAGGGAATGTAGATGCTGTCACGGGTGGTGCCGGGTTGGTCATAGACGATAACCCGGTCTTCGCCGAGCATGCGGTTGACCAGCGTCGACTTGCCCACGTTCGGGCGGCCGATGATAGCGATCTTGATCCCGTCTTTCTCGCTCGGGCCAGGAATGCGCTTGGCTTCCTCGCCTTCGGCAACGATTTCTTCCTCGCCATCTTCCGGCTCGTCTTCATCGTCTTTCGGGAAATCGGCCAGGGCGATTTCCAGCATCTGGGTGATGCCGCGGCCATGGGCGCCGGCGATCGGGATCGCGTGGCCCATGCCCAACGGTGCGAATTCGGCGCGGGCCATCTCCGGGTCGATGTTGTCGACCTTGTTGGCAACCACGTAAGAACGCTTGTTACGCTTGCGCAAATGCTCGGCGATCATCTGGTCGGCGGCGGTGAAACCGGCCTTGGCGTCTACCAGGAACAGCACCACATCGGCTTCTTCGATGGCGAGCAGCGACTGCTCGGCCATTTTTTCGTCCATGCCGTGCTCATCACCGGAGATGCCGCCGGTGTCGACCAGAATATAGGTACGCCCTTGCCACTTGGCCTCACCGTATTGGCGATCACGGGTCAGACCGGACAAGTCGCCGACGATGGCGTCACGAGTCCTGGTCAGGCGGTTGAACAAGGTGGACTTGCCGACGTTCGGTCGGCCCACCAGGGCGATTACGGGAACCATGCGGCTCTCCACTTCGTTATTTCAGAAAATACAAAAGCCGCTGCGAGGCAGCGGCTGGTGCTCGGAGACTGTCCTGTGTTGCCACAGAAGACAGGCCGCTTGGGGTCTAGCCCCAAGCATAGTCTTACTTGATGGTCAGGGCTTCCAACTTGCCGCTGTTGCCATACACATAAATCATGTTGCCCACCACCAGCGGACGGGCACGCAAGCCGTCGCTGTCGATGCGCTCACGGCCGACGAAACGGCCGTCTACCTGGCTGAGCAGGTGCAGGTAACCTTCCAGGTCACCCACTGCAACGTAGCTGGAGAACACTTCCGGGGCCGACAGTTGACGGCGGGCCAGGGAGTCGTTGCTCCACAACGCAGTGGTGGAACGCTCGTCGACGCCTTCAACCGTGCCCGAGGACAGGCTCACGTAGACGCTGCCAAAACCCTGGGCGACACCGGCGTAGCTGGACGCATCCCGCTGCCACAGCGGACGACCGCTTTCCAGGTCCAGTGCCGCTACACGGCCCTGGTAGCTGGCGACGTACAAGGTACCGCCGGACAGCAGCAAGCCGCCGTCGATGTCGACCACGCGTTCCAGTTCCGAACGACCTTGCGGAACGGCAACACGTTGCTCCCACACCGGCACGCCGTTGGAGATGTCCAGGGCAACCACTTTACCGGTCGACAAGCCAGCCACCGCGAGGCGGTTGGTAACGATTGGCGCGCTGGTGCCACGCAGGGTCAGGACCGCCGGGGTACTGTCGTACAACCAGCGCTGGTTGCCGGTGGCGGCGTCCAGACCGATCAGACGGTCATCCTGGGTCTGGACCACGACCACATCACCATTGGTGGCCGGTGGTGCGAGCACTTCACTGGTCACGCGGGCGCGCCATTTCTCTTCACCGCTGCTCGCGTCAAGCGCGACGATCTCGCCCTTGAGCGTGCCGATCATCACCAGCCCGTAACCCACGCCAACGGCGCCGGACACCGGCAGTTCGAGATCTTTCTTCCATTTCACGTCGCCGTTCATGCGGTCCATCGCGACCACTTCACCGGTGACGTCACCTGCATAGATGGTGTCGCCATCAATGGCCGGCACCAGCATGTTGTAGGTTTCGCCCTGGCCATCGCCGATGGAACGGCTCCATTGCTTCTGCAGCACGACTTCTTCTTTGAAGTCGGTCAGCTCCGCCGGAGGCAGTTCTTTCTTGCTGTTGCTGCTGCAACCCGCGGCCAGAATGGCCAGGGCCAGCAATGCTGCATGTTTCCAACGGATCACGTCACGCATCCCCTTTGGCCAGGTCGTCCAGCTTGATTTGCAGGCCACCGACTGCGGCTTCATCCGACAGCGCAGCCTTGGCTTTTTGGTAGGCCGCATTGGCCTCATCGGCACGGCCCAGCTGTACCAGCAGGTCGCCCTTGAGCTCTTCGCGGGTTGCCAGGAAGGCCTTGTCGGCATCGCCGTCGAGCAGCTTCAAGGCGTCTTCGGTCTTGTTCTGCGCCGCCAGCACCTGCGCCAGGCGCTGACGCGCCACTTCGCCCAGGGTCGGGTTGGCCGGTTTGTCGACAATAGCCTTGAGCTCGGTGGCCGCGTCGTCCAGCTTGCCGCTGTCCACGGCCACCTTGGCCACGAACAGACGACCGTACTGCGCGTAGGCGCTGCCGCCGAACTCGCTGTTGAGCTTGCCGGCCAGGTCGGCCACGCGGGCAGCGTCAGGCTTGCCATCCGGGGTCAGGGTGGTTTCCAGCAATTGCTGATAGAGCATCGAGGCGCCTTGCGACTGGTTGCTCTGGTATTTCTGGTAGGCCTGCCAGCCGAACACGATGACCAGCGCCAACAGGCCGCCAGTGACCAGCGGCTTGCCATTGCGCGTCCACCAGTCCTTCAAATCCGCCAGCTGTTCATCTTCGGTACTCGACACCCCAATACTCCTTAATCGCTAAATCGGCTGTTTGACAGCTTCAACCCTGCACGACGCAGGTGGCCAGGTGTGCAGCAAGCGCATCCCAGGCAATACTTTGTTGTTCGCCCTGGCCACGCAGGGGTTTGAAACCTACCACTTGTTGGGCCAGTTCGTCGTCACCGAGGATCAGTGCGTACAGTGCACCGCTCTTGTCGGCCTTCTTGAACTGACTCTTGAAGCTGCCGGCACCGGCATTGATCTGCAGGCGCAGGTTGGGCAACTGGTCGCGGACCCGCTCGCTCAATGTCAATGCCGCCAGTTCTGCCGCTTCGCCGAACGCGCAGAGGTAGACGTCGACCTGACGGGCCAGCTCTTCAGGCACCTTGTCCAGGGCCTCAAGCATCAGCACCAGGCGCTCGATGCCCATGGCAAAGCCCACGCCCGGGGTCGGCTTGCCGCCCATCTGCTCCACCAGCCCGTCGTAACGGCCGCCGGCACACACGGTGCCCTGGGCGCCGAGCTTGTCGGTGACCCATTCGAATACGGTCTTGCTGTAGTAGTCCAGGCCGCGGACCAGCTTCGGGTTGATCACGTAGGGAATGCCGGCGGCGTCCAGGCGGGCCTTGAGCCCTTCGAAGTGCACGCGGGATTCTTCGTCCAGGTAGTCGGCTAGCTTCGGCGCGTCCACCAGTACGGCCTGGGTGTCCGGGTTCTTGGTGTCCAGCACGCGCAGCGGATTGGTCTTGAGCCGGCGCTGGCTGTCTTCGTCCAGGTGTTCGAGACGGGCCGAGAGGAATTCCACCAGCGCGTCACGGTAGCGAGCACGGGCTTCGGCGGTGCCGAGGCTGTTGAGCTCAAGCTTGACCGCGTCACGGATGCCCAGCTCGCCCCACAGGCGCCAGGTCAGCACGATCAGTTCAACGTCGATGTCCGGGCCGTCGAGGTTGAACACTTCGCAGCCGATCTGGTGGAACTGGCGATAACGGCCTTTCTGCGGGCGCTCGTGACGGAACATCGGGCCGATGTACCAGAGTTTCTGCACCTGGCCGCCGCCGGTGATGCCGTGCTCGAGCACCGCACGCACGCACGCTGCCGTGCCTTCGGGGCGCAGGGTCAGCGAATCACCGTTGCGGTCGTCGAAGGTGTACATCTCTTTCTCAACGATGTCGGTCACTTCACCGATGGAGCGCTTGAACAGCTCGGTGAACTCGACGATCGGCATGCGTATCTGCCGGTAACCGTAGTTATCCAGCAGACGCGCCACGGTGCCTTCGAAGTAGCGCCACAGGGGCGTCTGCTCGGGCAGGATGTCGTTCATGCCACGAATGGCTTGCAGAGACTTGCTCACAAAATTTCCTTAATTCGTTCGATCAGCCGCGTGCGATGACCGCTGCGTCGGCTTCGACCTTTTCGGCCGCTTTCTCGCGGATCAGCCGTTCCAGCTCATCCACCAGATTGTCATTCGTCAGTTTCTGCGACGGCTTGCCGTCGATGTAAATCAGGTTCGGCGTACCGCCGGTGAGACCGATATGGGCCTCTTTGGCTTCGCCGGGCCCGTTGACCACGCAACCAATCACCGCGACATCCAGCGGCACCAGCAGGTCTTCAAGGCGCCCTTCCAGTTCGTTCATGGTCTTGACCACATCGAAGTTCTGCCGCGAGCAACTCGGGCAGGCGATGAAGTTGATCCCACGGGACCGCAGGTGCAGGGACTTGAGGATGTCGTAGCCGACTTTCACTTCCTCGACCGGGTCCGCCGCCAACGAGATGCGGATGGTATCGCCAATCCCTTCGGCGAGCAGCATACCGAGGCCGACGGCGGATTTCACCGTGCCCGAACGCAAGCCGCCCGCTTCGGTGATGCCCAGGTGCAGCGGCTGGACGATTTCCTTGGCCAGCAGGCGGTAGGCTTCGACGGCCATGAACACGTCGGAAGCCTTCACACTGACCTTGAAGTCCTGGAAATTCAGGCGTTCGAGGTGCTCGACGTGGCGCAGGGCCGACTCCACCAGCGCTGCCGGGGTCGGTTCGCCGTATTTCTTTTGCAGGTCTTTTTCCAGGGAACCGGCGTTCACACCGATACGGATCGGAATACCCCGGTCGCGAGCGGCGTCCACCACCGCGCGCACGCGGTCTTCGCGACCGATGTTGCCCGGGTTGATGCGCAGGCAATCCACGCCCAACTCGGCCACGCGCAGGGCGATCCGGTAGTCGAAGTGGATGTCGGCCACCAACGGCACCTTGACCAACTGCTTGATCTTGCCGAACGCCTCGGCGGCGTCCATGTCCGGCACGGAAATCCGCACGATGTCGACACCGGCGGCTTCCAGGCGGTTGATCTGCGCGACCGTGGCGGCCACGTCATTGGTGTCGCTGTTGGTCATGCTCTGCACAGCGATAGGCGCATCGCCGCCCACGGGCACGTTGCCGACCCAGATCTTTCGGGATTCGCGACGCTTGATAGGAGATTCGCCGTGCATGACTTATTGACCCAACTTCAGGCGAGCGGTCTCGCCACTGGTGAACGGAGCCACATCGACCGGCTGGCCGTTGTAGCTGACCTGCGCGCCACGGGCATAACCCAGGCGGACGGCAAATGGTGGCTTGCCGTTGATGGACGTGCTGTCGCCCTTGCGCTTGAGGCCACTGAACAACACCTTGCCATTGCCATCGGTGACCTGGGTCCAGCAATCGGCGACGAACTGGATCTGCACCTGACCTTCACCCGCAGCCGGCGCCGGAGCCGGAGTTGCCGGGGCGACGTGGGGCGCCGGCGCAGCCACGGTCGGCGCCGGGGTGCTCGGCGCGACAGGCGCCGTGGCAATCGGCGCGCCGCCCGTGCTTGGGGCAGTCGGCGTTGTCGGCGCTGGAGCAGTTGGCTCGGCGCCAGCCTGGGTGTCGGCGTCGTCCTGGCCTTGAGGCAGGGCCAGGGCGGTTTCGCCTTCGCTCTGCCCCTCCAGGACGGCCTGGTCTTCCGGCTCGTCCAGCGGATGGATCTGGGTCGTGCCGTCGGCACCTTCGACTTCAACGTGCTCAGGGTTCATGGCGACCGGCTCTTTGTTGCGCAAAGACGTCTGGTCCTGCCACCAGACGAAACCGCCACCAATCACCGCGATCAGCAGCAACAGGCTGACGATGCGCAAAATGGTGTGGGAAACGCGAACCGGCTCCTCGATGCGACCCAGGCTGTGCACGCTGCTGCCCTGGGCATCGGAACCGGTGTATTGATCGAACTGCTGGACCAGGACGGTCTGGTCCATGCCGAGCAACTTGGCATAGGCGCGGATATAGCCACGGGCGAAGGTATGCCCGGGCAGCTTGTCGAACGCGCCCGCTTCCAGGTTGCTCAGGGAAGTCACGGTGAGATTGAGCTTGAGGGCCACTTCGGCCAGCGACCAACCATTGCTTTCGCGGGCTTGACGCAGGGTCTCTCCGGGATTTACGCGAGTCGCTGCTACAACTTCGGGATGCGCCGCTTTCATCATTGCTCCGACAGGTATTGCTGATATTCCGGCGTACCGGGATAGAGTCTTTTGAGTTGCAGGCCGTAACTTGCAGCCTTGTCGCGATCTTCAAACACATGTGCCAGCCGAACGCCGAGCAATAGACTACGTGCATTTTGCTCGCTCAGCAGGCTAAAACGCTCGTAGTAGTCGCGCGCGGGCACATAATGCCTGTCTTCGTAAGACAACTCAGCCATTTCCAGCAATGCTCGCGGTTGCTGGCGGTTGAGCCGCAGGGCTTTTTCCAACTGCTGGCGGGCCAGGTCACGCTGGCCCAGTTGCACGGCGGTCATGCCCAGGTTTTCGAAAACCCGTGAACGCTCGGGGTAAAGCGTGTCGGCGGCGGCCTGCTCGAAGCGCTCGTAGGCTTCCTTGAAGCGTTTCTGCTCGAAAAGAAAGCTGCCGTAGTTGTTGAGGATCCGGGCATCCTGCGGCCGGGCCGACAGCGCCTTGCGAAAATGCTTGTCGGCCAGCTCCTGCTCCATTTCGGCCTGGAACACCAGGGCCAGGGCCGCGTTGGCATCCGCATCGCTGTCGTCCAGCTCCAAGGCTTTCTTGAGCGGGACCTTGGCCCGTTCGGTCATGCCCTGCTGCAGGTAGCCGATGCCCAACTGCACATAGGCCACACGCGCCTCGTCGCGCCCCTTGCTGGTTTTCATCGGATTGTAGTCACCCGACAGAACGCAACCGGAGCACAGCCCGGCCAACAGCAAGATGAGCGCGAAGCGCAGGGACATGGAGTTCCTCTCTTAGTGACTGTTCGCAGCGTTCTGCGCAACATCGTCGGAGGCGTTCAATTCACGCACGGCAATGTAGCGTTCGCTGCGACGGGTGCGATCCAGCACCTGCCCTACCAATTGGCCACACGCGGCATCGATGTCTTCGCCGCGGGTGGTGCGCACGGTAACGTTGAAGCCAGCGTGGTGAAGCTGATCCTGGAAGCGACGGATCGCATTGTTGCTCGGACGCTCGTAACCGGAATGCGGGAACGGGTTGAACGGGATCAGGTTGATCTTGCACGGGATGTTCTTGAGCAATTCGATCATCTCGACCGCGTGCTCGACTTTATCGTTCACATCCTTGAGCAGGGTGTACTCGATGGTCAGCACGCGCTTCTCGCCCAGGGACGACATGTAGCGCTGGCACGACTCGAGCAGCATCTTAAGCGGATACTTCTTGTTGATCGGCACCAATTGGTTACGCAATGCGTCATTGGGGGCGTGCAGCGACAACGCCAGGGAGACGTCGATGTGCTTGGCCAGCTCATCGATCATCGGCACCACGCCGGAGGTGGACAGGGTCACCCGGCGCTTGGAAATGCCGTAGCCCAGGTCATCCATCATCAGGTGCATGGCCGCGATGACGTTGTCGAAGTTCAGCAGCGGCTCACCCATGCCCATCATCACCACGTTGGTGATGGCACGGTCGACGGTCGCCGGGACGCTGCCAAAGGATTTGTTGGCAATCCACACCTGGCCGATCACTTCGGCGGCGGTGAGGTTGCTGTTGAAGCCTTGCTTGCCGGTGGAGCAGAAACTGCAATCCAGGGCACAGCCTGCCTGGGACGAAACGCACAAGGTGCCGCGTTTGCCCTGGGGAATGTACACGGTCTCGACGCAGCTGCCGGACGCCACGCGCACCACCCACTTACGGGTGCCGTCGCTGGAGATGTCCTCGCTGACCACTTCCGGACCGCGAATCTCGGCAACCGCCTTGAGCTTTTCGCGCAGGGCCTTGCTGACATTCGTCATGGCGTCGAAGTCGTCGACACCAAAGTGGTGAATCCACTTCATCACCTGGCCGGCACGGAAACGCTTCTCCCCGATCGAGTCGAAAAATTTCTCCATTTCCGGCTGGGTCAGACCCAACAGGTTGGTTTTGCCGTTCGATGTAGTCATGGATTCACCTTCACTCAAAAGCCTGGGCTTAGCGAGTGGTTACTTCAGTAGCGGAGAAAAAGTAAGCGATTTCGCGAGCAGCGGCGGCTTCGGAGTCCGAACCGTGGACGGCGTTGGCGTCGATGGACTCGGCGAAGTCGGCACGGATGGTGCCGGCAGCGGCTTCTTTAGGGTTGGTAGCGCCCATCAGCTCACGGTTGCGAGCGATAGCGTTTTCGCCTTCCAGTACCTGAACGACAACCGGACCGGACGTCATGAAGGCAACCAGCTCGCCGAAGAAACCGCGCTCGCTGTGCTCAGCGTAGAAGCCTTCGGCCTCGGCCTTGGACAGCTGCTTCATTTTCGAAGCTACAACGCGCAGGCCAGCGTCTTCGAAGCGGGTAACGATCTTGCCGATCACGTTTTTAGCAACGGCGTCAGGCTTGATGATGGAGAAAGTACGTTGAACAGCCATGGTGTAACTCCAGAAACGGTAATTTGTGAAAAATTAAACCCGCGAATTATACGCGGGTTCAGGGGTATTGCCTAACCTGCCAGCTCGATCAGTCGATTTCTTCGATCCAGAGCGTCTGAACCGCCTCCAGGACCTTCTCGCCACAGCGCCCGGAAGTATTATCGAAGTCGGGCAGCTCCATGATCCATCGCTGCAAATCGACAAAGTTGACCGTCAGCGGGTTCACGTCCGGCTTGGCTTCAGCCAACTCTTCTGCGATGCGCTGTACATCATTCCAACCATAGTTCATGACAGTGTCACCATCAGTGCGGCGCTTCGGCCGCATGGTTAAGCGAATATTTCGGGATCTCGACCACCAGGTCCTCGGTGCCGACCTTGGCCTGGCAGGTCAGCCGCGACGTCGGCTCCAGGCCCCAGGCGCGGTCCAGGTAATCTTCTTCCAGCTCATCGGCTTCGTTCAGCGAGTCGAAACCTTCGCGAATGATGCAATGGCACGTGGTGCAGGCACAGACGCCGCCGCAGGCGCTTTCGATCTCGATATCGTTGTCGTGGGCCACTTCCAGCAGGGACTTGCCGGTTTCGGCCTCGACCACCATACCGTCCGGGCAATGCTCGGCGTGTGGCAGAAAAATGATCTGCGGCATCAGTTATTCCTCGATTTCATTCAGGTTGCGCCCCGCCAGGGCGGCTTTCACCGTCGAGTCCAGGCGGCGGGCAGCAAAGGCATCGGTGACGCTCGACAGACGCTTGGTCTGTTGCTCGATGGCATAGCCGTCGGTGCCCTTGATCAATTCGGACAGTTCCTGCATTTGCAACTCGATGACCATGCGCTCCTCGGCGTCCAGCAGACGGTCGCCATCGGCTTCAAGGGCGCCTTGCACCGCTTCGATCAGGCGCTGGGCATCGACCTGCTGCTCACGCAGCACGCGGGCCACCTTGTCGTCGCCGGCGTACTGGAACGAGTCCTTGAGCATCCGGGCGATCTCGCCGTCGGTCAGGCCATAGGACGGCTTGACCTGGATGCTCGCCTCGACGCCCGAACCCAACTCGCGGGCGCTGACATTGAGCAAGCCATCGGCATCGACCTGGAAGGTCACGCGGATCTTCGCCGCACCGGCCACCATCGGCGGGATGCCGCGCAATTCGAAGCGCGCCAGGGAGCGGCAATCGCTGATCAGCTCACGCTCGCCTTGCAGCACGTGGACCATCATGGCCGACTGGCCGTCTTTATAGGTGGTAAAGTCCTGGGCGCGGGCGACGGGGATGGTGGTGTTGCGCGGAATCACCTTTTCCATCAGTCCACCCATGGTTTCCAGCCCCAGGGACAGCGGGATCACATCGAGCAACAACAGTTCGCCACCGTCACGCTTGTTGCCGGCCAGGGTATCGGCCTGGATCGCGGCGCCGATGGCCACCACCTGGTCCGGGTCGATTTCGGTCAGCGGCTGACGGCCAAAAGCTTCGGCAACGGCTTCACGAACCCGCGGCACCCGGGTCGAACCGCCGACCATGACCACCGCCTTGACCTCTTCGAGTTCAATACCCGAATCACGCACGGCGCGGCGGCAGGCCTTGAGGCTACGGGCAACCATGGGTTCGATCAGCGCGTCGAAAGCTTCGCGGCTCAGCGAAGCTTTCCACTCGCCGTGAGCGACGTCGACGCTCGCGGCCTTGGTCAGGGCTTCCTTGGCGGCGCAGGCCGTTTGCAACAATTGACGTTGTGCGCCCGGATCGAGGTCGGCGGACAGGCCCGCTTGCTCGATGATCCAACCGGCAATGGCGTGGTCGAAGTCATCGCCGCCCAGGGCACTGTCGCCACCGGTGGCCAGGACTTCGAAGACCCCACCGGTCAGGCGCAGGATCGAGATATCGAAGGTGCCGCCGCCCAGGTCATAGATGGCGACGAGGCCCTCGGCGTGCTGGTCCAGACCGTATGCCACCGCAGCGGCAGTCGGCTCATTGAGCAAGCGCAGCACATTGAGACCGGCCAGCTTGGCCGCGTCCTTGGTGGCCTGGCGCTGGGCGTCGTCGAAATAGGCCGGGACGGTGATGACCGCGCCCACCAGCTCACCGCCCAATGCCGCCTCGGCGCGCTCACGCAGCACCTTGAGAATGTCAGCCGACACCTCTACCGGGCTTTTCGGGCCTTGTACGGTGTCGATGAACGGCATATGGGATTCGCCACCGACGAAACGGTACGGCAGTTGATCGCCCAATTGCTTGACGTCGGACAGACCACGCCCCATCAAGCGCTTGACCGAGACAATGGTGTTCAGCGGGTCGGTGGCGGCGGCCCGCTTGGCCGACTCGCCCACTTCAACGTGATCGGCGTGATAGCGCACGGCGGACGGCAGGATCACTTGCCCCTGCGCGTCGGCCAGCGGTTCGGAAAGGCCGCTGCGCAAGGCAGCGACCAGGGAATTGGTAGTACCCAAGTCGATTCCCACAGCCAGGCGACGCTGGTGCGGTTGTGGACTTTGGCCGGGTTCGGCGATCTGCAGTAGGGCCATCGTAATCAGGACTTATCTGTAATCAGGCGTGCGACCGGAGCGGCACTGGGTTAATCGTCGAGGCGCTCTTCGAGCTGGCGCACTTCGTAGGTGAGCTTGTCGAGGAACTGCATGCGCCGCATCAGGCGTTCGGCCTGTTCGCGTTGCGCGGCATCGTTCCAGCAGGCTGCGAAGCTTTCGTTCAGGGTTTGCTGGGCGTCTTTCAGGCGGCGCTTGAACACCGCGACACCGGCCAGGTCGGCACTGTCCTGCAGGTCCTCGAGTTCTTCGCGCCACTGCATCTGCTGCAACAGGAACTCGGGATCGTGGACCGTGACTTCCAGCGGCAACTCATGACCGCTGATGGCAAGCAGGTAGCGCGCGCGCTTGGCTGGAAGCTTGAGCGTCTGGTAGGCCTCGTTGAGGTTTGCAGACTGCTCGAGCGCCCGGCGCTGCTCAGCCTCGGAAGCGTCGGCAAACCGGTCCGGGTGGACACCACGGGCCAATTCCAGGTAACGCGCGGACAACTGGTCGAGATCCAGCTGGAAAGCAGGCTGCATCTGGAACAAGGCAAAATGACAAGGAGTTCCCACAAGCCGCCTCAGATGTTGAAGCTTTCGCCGCAGCCACATTCACCGCGCACGTTGGGGTTGTTGAACTTGAAGCCTTCGTTCAACCCTTCCTTGACGAAATCCAGCTCGGTGCCGTCCAGGTACGTCAGGCTCTTCGGGTCGATGATCACTTTCTGACCATGACTCTCGAACACCTGATCGTCGTCGCCGACTTCGTCGACGAACTCCAGCACGTAGGCAAGGCCAGAGCAACCCGTGGTGCGAACACCCAGGCGGATACCCTCGCCCTTGCCGCGACCCGCGAGGGACCGCTGCACATGTCTAGCTGCCGCTTCTGTCATCTGGATAGCCATGGAAACTCCTTACCGGTACGCGGATCAGATCAAGCCTTTCTTCTGCTTGTAATCGCGAACGGCGGCCTTGATGGCGTCTTCGGCGAGTACCGAGCAGTGGATCTTCACTGGCGGCAGGGCCAGTTCTTCGGCCAGCTGGGTGTTCTTGATGGTTTCGGCTTCATCCAGGGTCTTGCCCTTCATCCACTCGGTGGCGAGGGAGCTGGAGGCGATGGCCGAGCCGCAGCCGTAGGTCTTGAACTTGGCGTCTTCGATGATGCCTTGCTCGTTGACCTTGATCTGCAGGCGCATCACGTCGCCGCACGCCGGGGCGCCGACCATGCCGGTGCCGACATCAGGATCCTGCGCGTCCATCTTGCCGACGTTGCGCGGGTTCTCGTAGTGGTCGATGACCTTTTCGCTATATGCCATTTGCTTCAATCCTCATCAGTGAGCCGCTCTGGTGGCGACTTCTTCAGTGCGCAGCCCACTCGATTTTCGAGATGTCGACGCCGTCTTTGTACATGTCCCACAGCGGCGACAGAGCGCGCAGCTTGGTGACGGCCTCGCAGACTTTCTGCGCGGCGTAATCGATTTCTTCTTCGGTGGTGAAGCGGCCGAAGGTGAAGCGGATCGAGCTGTGGGCCAGTTCGTCGTTGCGGCCCAGGGCGCGCAATACGTACGAAGGCTCCAGCGATGCCGAGGTGCACGCCGAACCGGACGACACGGCCAGGTCCTTGAGCGCCATGATCAGCGACTCGCCTTCAACATAGTTGAAGCTCAGGTTCAGGTTGTGCGGGACGCGGGCGGTCATGCTGCCGTTGACGTAGAGCTCTTCGAGGTGCTCGACCTGCTTGAAGAAACGGTCGCTCAGGGCCTTGATGCGCACATTCTCGGCGGCCATGTCTTCCTTGGCGACGCGGAAGGCTTCGCCCATGCCGACGATCTGGTGGGTCGCCAGGGTGCCGGAACGCATGCCACGTTCGTGTCCGCCGCCGTGCATGGTCGCTTCGATGCGCACACGCGGCTTGCGGCTCACGTACAGCGCGCCGATGCCTTTAGGGCCGTAGGTCTTGTGGGCCGAGAACGACATCAGGTCGACTTTGAGCTTGGACAGATCGATGTCGACCTTGCCGGTGGACTGGGCTGCGTCAACGTGGAACAGAACGCCCTTGGAGCGAGTCAACTCGCCAATGGCTTCGATGTCGTTGATGGTGCCGATTTCGTTGTTCACGTGCATGATCGACACCAGGATGGTGTCGTCGCGCAGCGCGGCTTCGATCATGGCCGGGGTGATCAGGCCGTCTTCACCGGGCTCGATGTAGGTCACCTCGAAGCCTTCACGCTCCAGTTGGCGCATGGTGTCCAGGACAGCCTTGTGCTCGACCTTGGAGCTGATCAGGTGCTTGCCCTTGGTGTGGTAGAAATGCGCGGCGCCCTTGATTGCCAGGTTGTCGGACTCGGTGGCACCGGAGGTCCAGACGATTTCCCGCGGGTCGGCGTTAACCAGGTCGGCGACCTGGCGACGGGCGTTTTCAACCGACTCTTCGGCCTTCCAGCCAAACACGTGGGAGCGGGACGCCGGGTTACCGAAGTTTCCGTCGACCAGCAGGCATTCACTCATCTTTTGCGCGACACGCGGATCAACCGGGGTGGTCGCAGAGTAATCAAGGTAAATCGGCAATTTCATGGACTCTCTCCTAAATCAGGCTGGCTGGCGTTCCGCGTGCTCTGCGGCAGTCATTCGACGGCGGACGCTTCAATCTTGTCCAGGTGCGGCGCCTTGCCATTGCAACGGCGCTGGTCCTGACGCTGGGCTACTTCTTGCACCTCACGGCGAGTCACAAGGTCAGCCAAGCTGATACCGCTCAGAAATTCGTGGATCTGCAGGCTCAAGTCGCACCACAGATGATGGGTCAGGCACGTATCGCCGCCATGGCAGTCGCCCAGCCCCTGGCATTTGGTCGCATCGACCGATTCGTTCACGGCATCGATCACCTGGGCGACCTGGATGCCTTGCATCTCACGGGACAGCTGGTAGCCGCCACCGGGGCCGCGAACGCTGGACACCAGGTTGCTGCGGCGCAGCTTGGCGAACAGTTGTTCAAGGTAGGACAGGGAAATGCCTTGGCGCTCGGAGATATCGGCCAGGGACACCGGCCCGTGCTGCGCGTGCAATGCCAGGTCCAGCATCGCGGTCACGGCGTATCGGCCTTTTGTAGTCAGTCGCATGGACAGTTACCACGGAGTTCGGAATGGGGGCGAGTATGCAATTCCCGAGCATTTAAGTCAAGTATAAGACCTAGTGGGTTACTCGGATTTACCCGCGAAAGAGCGCGCGCATGATAGCAAAGGGTGGTTGCCGGCGACCAGCCATACCGCGTCATCGTTCTTCGCGAGCAAGCCCGCTCCCACAGGGGATCTTTATTGCACACCTGATTCATGTACAACGCAGGTCCAATGTGGGAGCGGGCTTGCTCGCGAAGAGGCCAGCAGGGTTTCAGCCGACCTGGCTCTGGTCCTTATCCTTCACGCACGCAAAATCCTCTTCGCGCAGCTCAGGCAGGTCCTTGGCGCAGTAGTTACTGCCCAGGTCCTTGAGGGCGCCGCACATTCCCTCCAGGCGCCCGTCGACGGCCTGCAGGTGATCGAGCAATTGGTTGATGGCGCGGGCAACCGGGTCGGGCATGTCTTCGCCGACACCGTAGGCATCGAAGCCGATCTTCTCGGCCATGGCCTTGCGACGAGCGTCCTGCTCGTCGTCGGACTTGACGATGATTCGCCCCGGGATACCGACCACCGTCGCGCCGGGCGGCACGGCCTTGGTGACCACGGCGTTGGAGCCGACTTTCGCCCCAGCCCCGACCGTGAACGGGCCGAGCACCTTGGCGCCCGCCCCCACCACCACGCCGTCTTCCAGCGTCGGGTGGCGCTTGCCCTTGTTCCAACTGGTGCCGCCGAGGGTCACGCCCTGGTACAGGGTTACGTCATCGCCGATCTCGGCGGTTTCCCCGATGACGATGCCCATGCCATGGTCAATGAAGAACCGACGACCGACCTTGGCCCCCGGATGGATCTCGATCCCGGTCAGCCAACGCCCGAAGTTCGACACCAGTCGCGCCAGCCACTTCCAGCCCATGCCCCACAAGGCACCGGACAACCGATGGATCCAGATGGCGTGCATGCCCGGGTAGCAGGTGAGCACTTCAAAGGCATTGCGCGCCGCCGGGTCACGATGAAAAACGCTTTGGATATCTTCACGCAAACGTTCGAACATTTTATTTCTTCCGCTTAATCAGCTCGCCACGGGCCGCTTTCTGGGTTTCCGTGAGAATGCCGCGCAATATATTCATCTCCGCTCGGCTGACCGAGCTTCGTCCGTACAACCGACGCAGGCGCGCCATCAAGTGCCTTGGCTTGTCCGGGTCGAGGAACTCGATGTCCACCAGGGTCTGCTCCAGGTGCTCAAAGTATCGTTCCAGCTCGTCCATGGTCGCCAGTGTCTCACTGCGCGGCGACGTGACCTCGGTTTTTTCGACCTTGCTGGGCTTGCCTTCGGCGGCCAGCCAGGCCATGCGCACTTCATAACTCAACACCTGCACCGCCGCCCCGAGGTTCAGCGAACTGAACGTCGGATCGGAAGGGATATGCACGTGAAAGTGACATCGCTGGAGCTCTTCGTTGGTCAGGCCGGAATCTTCACGACCAAACACCAGGGCGATCTCTGCGCCCTGCCCGGCTTCCTCGACCACCTTGGTCCCGCACTCGCGCGGGTCCAGCAGCGGCCATGGAATGCGCCGGTCACGAGCGCTGGTGCCGAGCACCAGGTTGCACCCCACCAAGGCCTCTTCCAGGGTGGCGACCACTTGGGCGCCGGCCAGGATATCGCCAGCACCGGACGCCCGGGCGTCGGCTTCGTGATGGGGAAACAAGCGCGGCTCGACCAGCACCAGCCGCGACAGGCCCATGTTCTTCATGGCCCGCGCAGCTCCGCCGATGTTACCCGGATGGCTGGTATTGACCAGGACGACACGAATGTTCTGCAACAAGGGAAGCGCTCTCGAACACGATAAAGGGAGCAAATCTTACCTAAGCACCTACCGTTAAGCTATGAAAGCGAACGCCAACCTTCTCCTCGGAAAACTTTCTGATAGAATGCCCGGCTTTCTTTAACAACCTTAGGTGACACATCCATGCAGCCCATGCTGAATATCGCGCTGCGCGCCGCCCGCAGCGCCAGTGAACTGATCTTCCGCTCCATCGAGCGCCTGGATACCATCAAGGTCGATGAAAAAGACGCCAAGGACTACGTGTCCGAGGTTGACCGCGCCGCCGAACAGAAGATCGTCGACGCATTGCGCAAGGCTTACCCGAACCACTCGATCCTGGGTGAAGAGACCGGCATGCACGCCGGCACCGGCATCGAAGGCGAAGAGTACCTGTGGATCATCGATCCACTGGACGGCACCACCAACTTCCTGCGCGGCGTCCCTCATTTCGCTGTCAGCATCGCCTGCAAATACCGTGGCCGCCTCGAACACGCCGTCGTGCTGGACCCGGTTCGCCAGGAAGAATTCACCGCCAGCCGTGGCCGTGGCGCCCAACTGAACGGTCGCCGCCTTCGCGTCAGCGGCCGCACCAGCCTGGACGGCGCCCTGCTGGGTACCGGCTTCCCGTTCCGCGATGAGCAGATGGACAACCTGGACAACTACCTGGGCATGTTCCGCGCCCTGGTCGGCCAGACCGCCGGCATCCGCCGCGCCGGCGCCGCCAGCCTGGACCTGGCCTATGTGGCCGCTGGCCGTTTCGATGCCTTCTGGGAATCGGGCCTGTCCGAATGGGACATGGCCGCAGGCGCCCTGCTGATTCAGGAAGCAGGCGGCCTGGTCAGCGACTTCACCGGTGGCCACGACTTCCTCGAAAAAGGCCACATCGTCGCTGGCAACACCAAATGCTTCAAGGCCGTGCTCACCGCCATCCAGCCACACCTGCCGGCTTCGCTGAAACGCTAAGCGACCGGTTATGGAAAAAGCACCTTTCGGGGTGCTTTTTTTATGCCCGGGTTTTATGTATGAACCCGATCCCACAGGGGTTTGGGACTGGGCCTGACATTTGTGGGTGTTGAAGATCCAATGTGGGAGCGGGCTTGCTCGCGAAAGCGGTGGGTCAGTCGATATCTGTTTTGAATGTCAGCCCGCATTCGCGAGCAAGCCCGCTCCCACAGGGTTAGTGGTGAGTCCTGGGATCCAGGATAAAAAAAGCACCCCGAAGGGTGCTTCTTCACATCACTTAAATTACTGAGCCGGTTCGTTCTGGCCCAGGATCAGTTGGCCTTCCTTGTTCACCGGAATCTGGTTGCCCGGGTCGCGGTCCATGCGGACTTTGCCTTCCTTGCCGTCGAGCATGTAGCGTACGTCGTAGCCTACCACCTTGTCGCTGATGTCATTGACGGTGTTGCAGCGCGTCTGGGTGGTGGTGTACGTGTCGCGTTCCTGCATGCCTTCCTGGATCTTGTTACCGGCATAACCGCCGCCGGCTGCGCCCGCCACCGTGGCGATTTTCTTGCCGGTGCCGCCGCCGACCTGGTTGCCCAGCAGGCCACCGGCCAAAGCGCCGATCACGGTGCCGGCGATCTGATGCTGGTCCTGGACCGGCTTCTGCCGGGTCACGGTGACGTCCTTGCACACTTCACGCGGGGTTTTGATCTGGGTCTTGACCGGTTCCACGGCCAATACTTGCGCATATTCAGGGCCACTTTTTACCAAGCTGTAGGTTGCGACCGCACCACCGGCAGTCACACCGACAGCACCCAATACCGCACCAACCAGCATCGATTTGTTCACTAGAACCTCCAGGGCCATCACGAGCGGAATAATCCGCGCTTCTCCCAGCCTTGGAGCATAAAAAAAGGCGCGAGTTCAACTCGCGCCCTTTTTAGCGGTGACGGACGGGGCGACAAGCCTTATGGGCGGTCGTCCACCTCCGTTTCGGTGGCCGCTGGAGGAATCAGATCCTCGGTGCTCAGGTTCAGCCAGATCAGCACCACGTTGGCGATGTAGATCGACGAGTAAGTACCCGCCAGCACACCGACAAACAGCGCAATGGAGAAACCGAACAGGTTATCGCCACCAAAGAACAGCAACGCGGCAATCGCCAGCAGCGTGGAGATCGACGTCGCCATGGTCCGCAGCAGGGTCTGGGTGGTCGAGATGTTGATGTTCTCGATCAACGACGCCTTGCGCAGCACACGGAAGTTCTCACGCACCCGGTCGAACACCACGATCGTGTCGTTGAGCGAGTAACCGATGATCGCCAGCACCGCGGCCAGCACCGTCAGGTCGAAGGTGATCTGGAAGAACGACAGGATGCCCACGGTCACGATCACGTCGTGGATCAGCGAGACGATTGCGCCCACCGCGAACTTCCACTGAAAGCGGAAGGCCAGGTAGATCAGGATGCCGCCCAGCGCCATGAGCATGCCGAGGCCACCCTGGTCGCGCAGCTCTTCACCCACCTGCGGGCCGACGAACTCGACGCGCTTGACCTGCGCCGGGTTGTCGCCACCGGCCTTCTGCAAGGCTTCGGCGACCTGGTGACCCAGCTGCGGGTCTTCACCCGGCATGCGCACCAGCAGGTCGGTGGTTGCACCGAAGCTCTGCACGATGGCGTCGCTGTAGCCCGAGCTCGCGAGTTGCTCACGCACCTTGGTGACGTCGGCCGGACGCTCGTAGGTCAGCTCGATGAGCGTACCGCCGGTGAAGTCCAGGCCATAGTTCAGGCCCTTGGTCGCCCAGCTGAACAACGCCAGTACGGTAAGGAACAATGTGACGCCGAACGCAATGTTGCGAACGCCCATGAAGTTGATTGTACGTAACATGGCAGCCCCTTAAATCCACAACTTCTTGAAGTCACGACCGCCAAAGATCAGGTTGACCATAGCGCGGGTCACCATGATGGCTGTGAACATCGAGGTAAAGATCCCGAGGGACATGGTCACTGCGAAGCCCTTGACCGGGCCGGTACCCATGGCGAAGAGAATCCCGCCGACCAGCAACGTGGTCAGGTTGGCGTCGAGAATCGCGGTGAATGCCCGGCCGAAGCCTTCGTTGATTGCCCGCTGGACAGTCATGCCTGCGGCGATCTCTTCACGTATCCGCGAGAAGATCAGCACGTTGGCGTCCACCGCCATGCCCATGGTCAAGACGATACCGGCGATACCCGGCAGGGTCAGCGTGGCGCCCAGCAGCGACATCAGCGCCAGCAGCATAACCATGTTCACCGCCAGCGCGACGGTGGCAATGATGCCGAAGAAGCGGTAGATGGCGATGATGAACAGCGACACGAACAGCATGCCCCACAGCGACGCATTGATACCCTTGGTGATGTTGTCGGCACCCAGGCTCGGGCCAATGGTGCGCTCTTCAGCGAAGTACATCGGCGCGGCCAGACCACCGGCACGCAGCAGCAGGGCCAGTTCCGATGCCTCGCCCTGGCCGTTCAGGCCGGTGATGCGGAATTGGCTGCCCAGCGGCGACTGGATGGTCGCCAGGCTGATGATCTTCTTCTCTTCCTTGAAGGTCTGGACCGGCACGTCCTTCTCGACGCCGTTGACCACTTGCCTGGTGTAGGTGGTGGTTGGCTTCTGCTCGATGAAGATCACCGCCATGCTGCGGCCGACGTTGCTGCGCGTGGCGCGGCTCATCAGCTCGCCACCGTGGCCGTCGAGGTGGATATTCACCTGTGGGCGACCGTGCTCGTCGAAGCTCGCCTTGGCGTCGGTCACCTGGTCACCGGTGATGATCAGGCCACGCTCGATCTGCGCCGCCGGACGACCGCCTTCACGGAACTCGAAGCTCTCGGAAGTGGCCTTGGACGCACCAGGCTCGGCACCGAGGCGGAATTCCAGGTTGGCGGTCTTGCCGAGGATACGCTTGGCTTCGGCGGTGTCCTGCACACCTGGCAGCTCGACCACGATGCGGTTGGCGCCCTGGCGCTGCACGATCGGTTCGGCCACACCCAGCTCGTTGACCCGGTTACGCACGGTGGTCAAGTTCTGCTTGATGGAGTACTCGCGGATTTCCGCCAGCTTGGCCGGGGTCATCGCCAGACGCAGCACCGCCTGACCATTAAGGTCGGCCGGCACGATGTCGAAATCGTTGAAGGTCTTGCGGATCAGCGCACGGGCCTGCTCGCGGGTATCTTCATCGCTGAAGCCCAGCTGAATGGCACCGTTGAAGGCCGGGAGGCTGCGATAACGCACGCGCTCTTTGCGCAGCAGGCTCTTGACGTCGCCTTCATAGACTTTCATCCGCGCGTCGAGGGCTTTGTCCATGTCCACTTCCAACAGGAAGTGCACACCGCCGGACAAGTCCAGGCCCAGCTTCATCGGATGCGCGCCGAGTTTGCGCAACCATTGCGGGGTGGTCTGGGCCAGGTTCAGCGCCACAACGTAATCGTCGCCCAGCGCCTTGCGCACCACGTCCTTGGCTGGCAACTGGTCTTCAGCCTTGACCAGGCGCAACAGGCCGCCCTTGCCGTTTGCCGCGAGGGTGGCTGCCTTGACCTCAATGCCGGAGGTCTTGAGCGCCGCGCTCGCACGGTCCAGATCCGCCTGGGTGACCTGCAAGGCCGTGCTTGCGCCACTGACCTGAATGGCCGGGTCATCCGGGTAGAGATTGGGAGCGGAATAAATCAGACCGATCGCCAGCACCGCCAGGATCAGTACATATTTCCACAGAGGGTATTTGTTCAGCATCACGCCGCCCGCTTATGACGCGGGGCGCCTTGCGCGCCCCGTCGATTGAAGAGAAGTTTGAAACCTTAGATCGCTTTCAGCGTGCCTTTTGGCAGCGTGGCCGCGATAGCGCCCTTCTGGAACTTCATTTCAACAGTGTCGGACACTTCCAGTACCACGAAGTCATCGGCCACTTTGGTGATCTTGCCAGCGATGCCGCCGGTGGTGACCACTTCATCGCCCTTCTGCAGGCTGCCGAGCAGGTTCTTCTGCTCCTTGGCGCGCTTGGCCTGTGGACGCCAGATCATCAGGTAGAAAATAACCAGGAAGCCGACCAGGAAAATCCACTCGAAACCGCCACCCATCGGGCCCGCCGCAGGGGCAGCCGCATCAGCCATGGCGTTAGAGATAAAAAAGCTCATTTAGCACTCCAGTTGCAAGTATTGAATCTTAGGATCGGAAAACTCAGTCCAAGGGCGGAACAGGCAACCCGCGCTTGGCATAGAAGGCCTCGACAAAGGCGGCCAATGTACCCTGTTGAATAGCCTCGCGCAAACCAGCCATAAGCACCTGGTAATGGCGCAAATTGTGGATCGTATTCAACATGCTACCGAGCATTTCGCCGCACTTGTCCAAATGATGCAGATAAGCGCGGGAGAAGTTCTGGCACGTGTAGCAGTCGCAGGTCGGATCGAGCGGCGAATCATCATGGCGATGGAACGCGTTACGGATCTTCAGCACGCCAGTGTCGATGAACAGATGCCCATTGCGGGCATTACGGGTTGGCATCACGCAATCGAACATGTCCACCCCGCGGCGCACACCCTCAACCAGATCTTCCGGTTTGCCAACGCCCATAAGGTAACGAGGTTTGTCAGCGGGCATCTGGCCCGGCAGGTAATCGAGCACCTTGATCATTTCGTGCTTGGGTTCGCCCACCGACAGGCCGCCAATCGCCAGGCCGTCGAAGCCGATCTTGTCCAGGCCTTCGAGCGAGCGCATGCGCAGGTCCTGGTGCATGCCGCCCTGGACGATGCCGAACAGCGCCGCCGTGTTGTCGCCATGGGCATTCTTGGAGCGCTGGGCCCAGCGCAACGACAGCTCCATGGACACCCGCGCGACGTCTTCATCGGCCGGGTACGGGGTGCATTCGTCGAAGATCATCACGATGTCCGAGCCCAGGTCGCGCTGGACCTGCATCGACTCTTCCGGGCCCATGAACACCTTGGCGCCATCCACCGGCGAGGCGAAGGTCACGCCCTCCTCCTTGATCTTGCGCATGGCGCCCAGGCTGAACACCTGGAAGCCGCCGGAGTCGGTCAGAATCGGGCCTTTCCACTGCATGAAATCGTGCAGGTCGCCGTGGGCCTTGATCACCTCGGTGCCCGGGCGCAGCCACAGGTGGAAGGTGTTGCCCAGGATGATCTCCGCGCCCGTGGCCTCGATGTCCCGTGGCAGCATGCCCTTGACCGTGCCGTAGGTGCCCACCGGCATGAACGCCGGGGTTTCCACCGTACCGCGGGGGAAGGTCAGACGACCGCGACGCGCCTTGCCATCGGTGGCGAGCAACTCGAAGGACATGCGACAGGTGCGACTCATACTGTTTCCTCGGGCCCGCGTGGCGCGGGGTTACGGGTGATGAACATCGCATCACCGTAGCTGAAAAAGCGGTAACCCTGCTCGACGGCGGCCTTGTAGGCGGCCATGGCTTCGGGATAACCGGCGAACGCCGAAACCAGCATCAACAGCGTGGATTCGGGCAAATGGAAATTGGTGACCAGGGCATCGACCACATGGAATGGCCGGCCCGGGTAGATAAAGATGTCGGTGTCACCACTGAACGGCTTGAGCATGCCATCGCGGGCGGCGCTTTCCAGGGACCGCACGCTGGTGGTACCCACCGCCACCACTCGACCGCCGCGGGCGCGACAGGCCGCCACCGCATCGACGACTGCCTGGCTCACTTCCAGCCATTCGCTGTGCATGTGGTGGTCTTCGATGCGCTCCACCCGCACCGGCTGGAACGTACCGGCGCCGACGTGCAGCGTCACGAACGTGGTCTCCACGCCCTTGGCGGCAATCGCCTCCAGCAACGGCTCGTCGAAATGCAACCCTGCCGTCGGCGCCGCCACCGCCCCCAGGCGCTCGGCGTACACGGTCTGGTAACGCTCGCGGTCCGAACCTTCGTCCGGGCGATCTATATAAGGAGGCAACGGCATGTGCCCGACACGGTCGAGCAGTGGCAACACCTCTTCGGCAAATTCCAGCTCGAACAACGCGTCATGCCGCGCCACCATCCGCGCCTCGCCGCCGCCGTCGATCACGATCGACGAACCCGGCTTGGGCGACTTGCTGGAGCGCACATGGGCCAGCACACGGTGACTGTCCAGCACCCGCTCCACCAGAATCTCCAGCTTGCCGCCGGAGGCCTTCTGGCCAAACAAACGCGCCGGGATCACCCGGGTATTGTTGAACACCATCAAATCGCCCGGGCGCAAATGCTCAAGCAAATCAGTGAATTGACGGTGAGCCATGGCACCGCTGACCCCGTCCAGGGTCAACAGTCGACTGGCGCGACGCTCGGCCAGCGGGTGGCGAGCGATCAGCGAATCAGGGAGTTCGAAGGTAAAGTCAGCAACACGCATGATGGAGTTCGTCTAGCAGGGCCGGAAAGTCTAGCGGAAATATCAAAAATTGACCATGAAACGTGATTGACCAACGGTAGGCACCTCTCTATACTTCGCCGCCATTGAGCCCTGATGGCGGAATTGGTAGACGCGGCGGATTCAAAATCCGTTTTCGAAAGGAGTGGGAGTTCGAGTCTCCCTCGGGGCACCATCTTAAAGAAAGACCTTGAAATTCAAGGTCTTTTTTTTCGCCTGCAGGAAAGTGGTAAACAGGGATGACGCCACCCGAAGCAACCACATCCCGTGGCAAGGGCGCTTGCTCCCAGCGTGAGCGCGAAGCGCTCAAAAGGGATCACTGCGTACCACGCGGTCGATCGTTCCCACGCTCCGCGTGGTAATGCATCCCGCGACGCTCCGCGTTGCAGCCCCACAGCGGGAAGCGTTAAACCCGCTTCACCACGCCCTCCACAACCCAGTCACTAAGGATTTCACCCCATGGAATTACTCCTGGAAACCGTCGCCCTTTACTGCCTGAAGCTGGTCTACGAAGCGGAAGATCACAGCCCGATTCTGCGGGATGATCCGTTGATGGCAGATTATGAGCGAGAGGTTTTTGGGTTACTGGTGCGCAAGGGGGATGTCGAGGGGATTCGCAGCAAAGTGGAGCATTGCCTGGGGTTGGCACTGCACGCGCTGGGTGGTGCCGATACGGTCCTGGGGCGCGAGCTGAATCGTTTGGCGGTGGATTTCAGCGCCACACGGACGATGGAGCAGTTTGATGCTCCGCTCATGGCGCTTAAGGGCTATCTGAAAGATATTCAGTGAATTGGATTCTGTACGTACCTGAACGACACCGATCGTTCCCACGCTCCGCGTGGTAACGCATCCAGCGACGCTCGGCGTTGCAGCTTTAACAAGGCAGATTGGTCGATAACGTACCGAGTCGTGGGGCAAGCTGACTCCGTCGAAGGGGCGGGGTGTTTCTATCCTGCTTCAACGGTAAGTCAAAACATCCGGCCGATAGCTCGGTGTCTAGTCCTGAAATAGGT
>NZ_JAGGOF010000032.1 GCF_018614775.1 Pseudomonas fluorescens | reverse complement strand
GTTGCCTCCACCCAATCATTGAACTGCGGTCGCCGCCCAGTGTGGGAGCGAGCCTGCTCGCGATGGCAATAGCCCAGGCGACATCCTATTCAAAACGACCGAATAATCCGCCCCAACGTCTCCATGGCCTTTTCCGATGCCTCGGTCCACGAGCTGCCGTAGTTCAGGCGAATGCAGTTCCTGAAGCGCCGGGTCGGTGAAAAGATCGGCCCCGGCGCGATGCTGATGCCTTGCGCCAGGGCCATCTGGAACAGTTTCAGCGAGTCCATCTGTTCGGGCAGTTCCAGCCACAGGAAGTAACCACCCGCCGGTTGGCTGACACGGGTCTGGGCCGGGAAATAGCGGGCGATGGCGGCGCGCATGGCGCTTTGCTGTTCTTCCAGGGCGTAACGCAATTTGCGCAGGTGGCGGTCGTAGCCGCCGTGTTGCAAGTAGTCAGCGATGGCCGCCTGGGCCGGCATCGAGGCGCAGAGCGAGGTCATGAGCTTGAGCCGTTCGATCTTCTGCGCGTAGCGCCCGGCGGCGACCCAGCCAATGCGATAGCCCGGCGCCAGGCTCTTGGCGAACGAACCGCAATGCATCACCAGCCCTTCGGTGTCGAACGCCTTGGCCGGTTTGGGGGCCTGCTGGCCGTAATAGAGTTCGGCGTACACGTCGTCTTCGATCAGTGGCACCTGATGCCGCCGCAACAGCTCGACCAGCGCCTGTTTGCGTGCCTCGGGCATCGTCGCGCCCATGGGGTTCTGGAAGCTGGTCATGCACCAGCAGGCCTTGATCGGATGGCGTTCCAGTGTCTGCGCCAACACCTCCAGATCAATGCCGTCGCGAGGGTGAACGGGGATTTCCACGGCCTTGAGCTTGAGCCGCTCCAGCACTTGCAGGCTGGCGTAGAACGCCGGTGCCTCGATCGCCACCAGGTCGCCGGGCTCGGTGACCGCTTGCAGGCACAGATTCAAGGCCTCCAAGGCGCCATTGGTGACCAGCAGCTCCTCCATGGGCAGCATCAGCCCGCCGACCATGTAGCGCAGGGCGATTTGCCGGCGCAATTGCGGATTGCCTGGCGACATGTCCGTGACGACGACCCGTGGGTCCATGTCCCGTGTGGCGCTGGACAGCGAGCGGGACAGCCGGTGCAGCGGAAACAGCGTCGGGCTGGGGAAGGCCGAGCCAAAGGGCACGGTGGTCGGGTCCTTCATCGACTCCAGCACTGAAAACACCAGTTCGCTGACGTCGACCTCAGTGGACTCATGCGCGGGGCTGCTGATCGCCGGCTCGGAAAACGGGCTCGGCGCATGGGCGTTGACGAAGTAGCCCGAGCGCGGTCGGGCGCGGATCAGGCCGCGTCGCTCCAGCAGGTAATAGGCCTGGAACACGGTGGACGGGCTGACGCCGTAGGTCTGGCTGGCATAACGCACCGACGGTACGCGCTGGCCCGGCCCGAGCATGCCGCAGCGGATCAGTTCAGCGATGTCGTCGGCGAATTTCTCGTAGCGTTTCATGGCGAGCTCAGTCTTTAACGGTTCAGGGTAATGCATGGCTTGCGTATTGACTGTGGGAGCGAGCCTGCTCGCGATAGCGGATTGTCAGTAACAGTACTGGCCTCATCGCGAGCAGGCTCGCTCCCACAGAAAAGCACCGGCATCTTAAAGCCTCACCGATTCATCGGTGCGACAAAACGGCTTTTGGCCACGCTGTAGATGGACGGCTCATCGCTGTCGGCCACCTTGAACGTCATCTCCCGGGAGCTGCGCTCGGGCCGTTCGCTGAGCATCGCCACCGACACCGGCACGTCGACGATTTCCCCCGGCGCCAGGCTTAGCTGGGTCTTGCCCTGCAGGATGAAATTGTCATCGTCCAGCAGCGACAGGGTGTAGTCCTGGCGTTGCTGGGTCTTGTTGATGACCTTCAGGCTGTAGATGTTCTCGATCTGGCCCAGGCTGTTTTCGCGAAAAAGGCCGCGGTCCTTGCTGACGTCGAGGGACACCATGGGCCGTTCCACCAGCGCCACGGCCAGTGCGCCGATCATTACCAGCAGCACGACGGTATAACCGATCAGCCGGGGCCGCAGCAGGTGCGTCTTGCCGCCCTGCAACTGATGTTCTGAGGTGTATTTGATCAACCCACGCGCGTAGCCCATCTTGTCCATGATCGAGTCGCAGGCGTCGATGCACGCCGCGCAGCCGATGCATTCCATTTGCAGGCCATCGCGAATGTCGATGCCGGTGGGGCAGACCTGCACGCACATCTGGCAGTCGATGCAGTCGCCCAAGCCGATGTTGGCCGGTTTCGCGTCGCGTTTGCGTGGGCCACGGATTTCGCCGCGGGCCGAATCATAGGAAATGGTCAGGGTGTCCTTGTCGAACATCACGCTCTGGAAGCGGGCGTAGGGGCACATGTGCATGCACACCGCTTCGCGCAACCAGCCGGCGTTGAGGTAGGTGGCGCCGGTGAAAAACAGCACCCAGAACAGACTGACGCCGGCCATTTGCAGGGTCAGCAGCTCTTCGGCCAGCGGCCGGATCGGTGTGAAGTAGCCGACGAACGTCAGGCCGGTGAGCAGGCTGATAGCCAGCCACAACGTGTGCTTGGCCGAGCGCCGCAATAACTTGTTCAGCCCCCACGGCGCCGCTTGCAGCTTGATCCGTTGGTTGCGTTCGCCCTCGGTGATTTTCTCGCACCACATGAAAAGCCAGGTCCAGGAGCTCTGCGGGCAGGTGTAGCCGCACCACACGCGACCGGCAAACACGGTGATCGCAAAGAGGCCGAAGGCGGCGATGATCAATAGCGCCGACAGCAGGATGAAATCCTGGGGCCAGAAGGTGGCACCGAAGACGTGGAATTTGCTTTCGGACAGATCCCAGAGCACGGCCTGGCGACCGCCCCAGTTCAACCACACCGTGCCGAAGAACAGCAGGAACAGCGCACCCGCACCGCTCATGCGCAAGGTGCGGAACAGACCGGTGAAACTGCGGGTGTGGATCAGGTTATCGGTGGTTCGAGAGTTGATTTTGCTTGGCGCGGGTTCGAAGGTCTGTAACAACTGGACGGGGATTCTATCGCTCATGGTCGGTCGCTCATCAGCCGCTATCTGGCCGGGGCACTATGACCATCGAACTGTTTGCATAACAGACTCAGGTTGAGCGATAAAAACCGGATCAGATGGCGTCGGACCCAAGCCCTGCGACAGTTTGATGCAGGTATGAACCCACGAACAGTGCGCAGCCAGGTTGCTCAGGACGCAGGCGATTCCTTGGGGACCGCGTCGTCTGCGTCGCGAGCAAGCTTTGCTCCCACGGGCTTTGCCGCTGGGAGTTGTGTAACCACCGGCTTCAGATCACCGAACCACTGTCAGTCGCCTTGAGGTTCTGGCGCCCATCGGCCGCGCCGGCCACGGTCAGGGCGTCCGCCTCGGCCTCGGTGATGTAGATGCGCCCGTCATCGAGGTCGACCGCCGACATGGCTTTTTCCGAGTCGGTGATGATGGTCAGTTCGCTGGCGGGATACTCTTTCAGGCCGTTGGGGATGTCGAAGTGGCAGGTCTGGCGGTCATCGATACGCACAGTCATGGTGTTGCTCCTTCTGGGATGTCCTGTGCGTTAGGCGCCTTGCCACTGCCAGGGTTCGTTGCGGCTGATCAGCGGTCGGACGCACCTCTGGCGCCGCTTGCGGTCCATCGTTTATCGAATAAAAGGAGGACGGTTCATGGAAACCTGGTGGCAACGAGTCTGGATCACCCTGCAGGCGGAATTCGCCGACATTGCGGATGCGGAGCAGATGACGCGGGTCACTGTACGCCTGCTGATGGCCGCGCTGCTTGGCGGCGTCCTCGGTTTCGAACGCGAGCAAAAGGGCAAGGCCGCTGGCGTGCGCACCCATATGCTGGTGGCCCTGGGCGCCGCACTGTTCGTGTTGGTGCCGCAGTTGTCCGGCTCCCAGGCCGATGCCATGAGCCGGGTCATACAAGGGGTTGTCGCGGGCATCGGTTTTCTGGGCGCCGGGACGATCCTGAAGAACACCGAGGGCGACGTGAGCCACGTCAAAGGCCTGACCACCGCAGCGGGCCTGTGGATGACCGCCGCCATCGGCGTTGCCGCCGGATTGGGCCGGGAGGCAACGGCGGTGCTGAGCACGGTGCTGGCGTTGGGGATTTTCAGCGTGATGCCGATGATTGTCCGGGCGTTGGACAAGGACGACCGTCCTTGAGTTGTCGAGGCGGGGCGTCAGTTTGAATCCATGTCGATGGGCCTGCGCCATCGCGAGCAAGCTCGGCTCCCACAGGTCCGGCGTCGAGCCTGGACACTCCATACGCCACAAATCCTTGTGGGAGCGAGCCTGCTCGCGATGGCGCCAGACCGTCGGCCTCTGCATCAACTGATACACCGTTATCGCGAGCAGGCTCGGCTCCCACAGGTTCTGCTACTAAGCTTGAGCATCAAACCCGTTCCGGCGGCGCCTCGCTCGGCGGGTCGCCCAAGGGTGGCTGGGGCTCTTGCGGAGGATCTTTCTCCGGGATCGGCTCCGGTTCAGGCCCTGGGGGCGGCAGGATGGGGTCGTCGATATTGGGATCAGGGGTTTCGGCCGGAATCGGAATATTCATCAGGACGTGGTCTCCGTAACGCAGCTGGCTTGAGTCGTGCTTAAGGTTGTTGACCCTCACGCGCCAGGATTTATCCCGAAAGCAACCGGGGGACAAATCTGGCTGAACTTTTAACCGCCCATTCGGTTCGGAGCTTAAGTGAGTTTTTTCACAGGACCCGTTGGGCCTTTACCGCCACAAGCGCGTCCATGGGGCGTAAAAGGAGCGATGCTCGATGACTGCTGAACAGCCGACTGACCTGGCGTACAACCCGCAACTGCCGTTGTCCCAGGCGTTGTTATTGCCGCGAATCGCGATTGAAAACACCATGCCGGTGATCGATGGCGGTCAGTTTGCCGCCAAGGCCGTGGCGGGACAGGACGTGACGGTGACGAGCAAGGTGTTCACCGACGGACACGACAAACTGGCGGTGCGCATCCGCTGGCGCTCGCTGCAAGACGAACGGTGGAACAGCGAGGTCATGACTGAGCTGGGTAACAACAGCTGGCGCGGTCAGTTCAACGTGCCGGAGCAGGGCCGCTATCTGTTCTGTGTCGAGGCCTGGCTCGATCAGTACGCCAGTTTCTGTTATGAGCTGGAGAAGAAGCACGGTGCCGGTGTGCCCATCAGCCTGGAGTTGCAGGAAGGGCGCAATTACGTGCAACAGGCGGCCGAGCGCAGTGACGGTGAATTGCGCGAACAGTTGGCTGCGTTGTACGACCAGCTTGCCGGTCTGCTGCCCACCGAACAGGTGGCACTGTTCCTGGCGCCGCACAGCGCCGATCTCATGGCCCTGGCCGACTATCGACCGTACCTGAGCATCAGCCCCGAATACCCCCTGGACGTGGAGCGCAAGCTGGCCGAGTTTGCCAGTTGGTACGAGCTGTTTCCCCGCTCGATCACCGATGACCCCAAGCGCCACGGTACCTTCAACGATGTGCATTCGCGCCTGGCGATGATCCAGGACATGGGCTTCGACGTCCTGTACTTCCCGCCGATCCATCCGATCGGTCGGAGCTTTCGCAAGGGCCCGAACAACTCCCTTACCGCTGGGCCGGATGACCCGGGCAGCCCGTATGCCATCGGCAGCGAGGAGGGCGGGCACGAGGCGATTCACCCGCAACTGGGGACCCGTGAGGATTTTCGTCGACTGGTGGCGGCAGCCGCTGCCCACGGCCTGGAAATCGCCCTCGACTTTGCCATCCAGTGTTCCCAGGACCACCCCTGGCTCAAGCAGCATCCGGGTTGGTTCAGCTGGCGGCCGGACGGCACGATCAAATATGCCGAAAACCCACCGAAGAAATACCAGGACATCGTCAACGTCGACTTCTATGCCGCGGATGCGATTCCCAGCTTATGGCTGGAGCTGCGGGATGTCGTGCTGGGTTGGGTCAACGAGGGCGTGAAGATTTTTCGCGTCGACAATCCTCACACCAAACCGTTGCCCTTCTGGCAGTGGCTGATCGCCGACGTTCGGGCCCAACACCCGGAAGTGATGTTCCTGGCCGAAGCCTTCACCACGCCGGCCATGATGGCGCGCCTGGGCAAGGTCGGTTATTCCCAGAGCTACACCTATTTCACCTGGCGCAACACCAAGGCTGAGCTGGCCACCTATTTCAGCGAGCTCAACGAGTCGCCGTGGCGCGAATGCTATCGGCCGAATTTCTTCGTCAATACACCCGACATCAACCCGGCGTTCCTCCACCAGTCCGGGCGCGCGGGCTTTTTGATCCGCGCGGCCCTGGCAACCATGGGCTCCGGCCTGTGGGGCATGTATTCGGGCTTCGAACTGTGCGAATCGGCGCCGGTGCCGGGCAAGGAGGAGTACCTCGATTCGGAGAAGTACGAGATCCGGCCCCGGGACTTTACCGCGCCGGGCAACATCATTGCCGAGATCGCCCAGCTCAACCGTATCCGCCGTCAGAACCCGGCGCTGCATACGCATCTGGGCCTGAAGGTCTACAACGCCTGGAACGACAACATTCTGTTTTTCGGCAAGCGCACCCCCGACGGCAGCAACTTCATCCTGGTGGCGGTGAGCCTGGATCCGCACAACGTGCAGGAAGCCAATTTCGAGTTGCCGCTGTGGGAAATGGGCCTGCCGGACGATGCCCAGACCCAGGGCGAGGATTTGATGAGCGGGCACCGCTGGAGCTGGTACGGCAAGTATCAGTCGATGCGTATCGACCCGGCGCACCTGCCGTTCGGGGTCTGGCGGATCAGTGTGTCTTGACGGTGAGCGCAATGGTGAGGGCGCCTGAGGGAGCAAGGCTTGCCCGCGATCAAGCTGGCGCCGTCTTTCAGGAACCGTGGCGTCTGTATCGCGGGCAAGCCTTGCTCCTACAACCAGATCCCCCTCGCCACTAAGAACAGCGCAAGCCCGTCCCAGCGGCTTTATTGAATTCATCAGGAGTTGCAAATGGCGAAGAAACCCCGGTCTGCCACCTTTATCAACGACCCGCTCTGGTACAAGGACGCGGTGATTTACCAGGTTCACGTAAAGTCTTTTTTCGACTCCAACAATGATGGAATCGGCGACTTCCCGGGCCTGATCGAAAAGCTCGACTACATCGCCGACCTGGGCGTCAACACCATCTGGCTGTTGCCGTTCTACCCTTCACCGCGCCGCGATGACGGTTACGACATCGCCGAATACCGTGGCGTGAGCCCCGACTACGGCACCATGGCCGATGCGCGGCGATTCATTGCCGAGGCCCACAAGCGCAACCTGCGGGTGATTACCGAGCTGGTCATCAACCACACCTCCGACCAGCACCCATGGTTCCAGCGCGCCCGCAAGGCCAAGCCGGGTTCAGCGGCGCGGGACTTCTACGTCTGGTCCGACGATGACCACAAGTACGATGGCACGCGCATCATTTTCCTCGACACCGAGAAGTCCAACTGGACCTGGGACCCGGTGGCCGGCCAGTACTTCTGGCACCGCTTCTACTCCCACCAGCCGGACCTCAATTTCGATAACCCGCAGGTCATCAAGGCTGTGTTGTCGGTGATGCGCTACTGGCTGGACATGGGCATCGACGGCCTGCGCCTGGATGCGATCCCGTACCTGATCGAGCGCGACGGCACCAACAACGAAAACCTGCCCGAAACCCATGATGTGCTGAAGCTGATCCGCGCCGAGATCGATGCCAACTACCCTGACCGGATGCTGCTGGCCGAAGCCAACCAGTGGCCGGAAGACACCCAGCTGTACTTCGGCGACGTCGATGCCCAGGGCCTGAACGGCGACGAATGCCACATGGCGTTCCACTTCCCGCTGATGCCGCGCATGTACATGGCGCTGGCCCAGGAAGACCGTTTCCCGATCACCGACATCCTGCGCCAGACCCCGGAGATCCCCGCCAATTGCCAGTGGGCGATTTTCCTGCGTAACCACGATGAGCTGACCCTGGAAATGGTCACCGACAAGGAGCGCGACTACCTGTGGAACTACTACGCGGCCGACCGTCGGGCGCGGATCAACCTGGGGATTCGCCGGCGCCTGGCGCCCTTGATGGAGCGCGACCGTCGTCGCGTGGAGCTGCTCAACAGCCTGCTGCTGTCGATGCCGGGCACACCGACCTTGTATTACGGCGACGAGATCGGCATGGGCGACAACATCTACCTGGGCGACCGCGATGGCGTGCGCACACCGATGCAATGGTCGATCGACCGCAACGGTGGCTTCTCCCGGGCCGACCCGGCCAGCCTGGTGCTGCCGCCGATCATGGACCCGCAGTACGGCTACCAGTCGGTCAACGTCGAGACCCAGGCGGGCGACCCGCACTCGCTGCTCAACTGGACCCGGCGGATGCTGGCGGTGCGCAAACAGTCCAAGGCATTCGGTCGTGGCACGTTGAAGATGCTGTCGCCGAGCAATCGCCGGATCCTGGCCTACACCCGCGAATACACCGGCCCCGACGGCAAGCATGAAATCATCCTGTGCGTGGCCAACGTGTCCCGCAGCGCCCAGGCGGCCGAGCTGGACCTGTCGGCCTACGCCGGCATGGTCCCGGTGGAGATGCTCGGGGGTAATGCCTTCCCGCCAATCGGCCAGCTGAATTTCCTGCTGACCCTGGCGCCGTATGGCTTCTATTGGTTCGCCCTGGCGGCGGAAAACCAGATGCCGAGCTGGCACGTCGAACCGGCCCAGAGCCTGCCGGACTTCACCACCCTGGTGCTGAAAAAACGCCTGGAAGAATTGCTCGAAGCGCCGTCGCGCACTACGTTGGAGCAAACCATTCTCCCCAACTGGCTGCAAAAACGGCGCTGGTTCGCCGGCAAGGACAGCGCGATCGAGAAGGTCGATATTGTCTATGGGGTGCGCTTCGGCGACCCGCAGCATCCGGTATTGCTCAGCGAGATCGACGTGACCAGCGGCGGCCAGACCCTGCGCTATCAACTGCCGTTCGGTCTGTTGGCCGAAGACCAATTGGGTTCGGCATTGCCCCAACAACTGGCCCTTTCCCGGGTGCGTCGGGTTCGCCAGGTCGGCTTCATCACCGATGCGTTCAGCCTGGAAAGCTTCGTGCGATCGGTGCTGCGAAGCATGCAGGCCGGCGCCGTGCTGCCCTGCAAGGACGGTGAGTTGCGGTTCGAACCCGCCGAAGGCCTGGCGGCGTTGAACCTGGGGGATGAGCCGGAGGTGCGCTACCTGTCCGCCGAGCAATCCAACAGTTCGGTGGTAGTGGGTGGCAACCTGGTCCTCAAGCTGATCCGCAAGGTTGCCTCGGGCGTCCATCCGGAACTGGAGATGAGTGCCTACCTGACCGCCGCCGGCTTCAGCAATATCTCGCCGCTGCTGGGTTCGGTGATTCGCCGTGACGCCCAAGGGGAAGATGCCTTGCTGATGATTGCCCAGGGCTACCTGAGTAACCAGGGCGATGCCTGGGAATGGACCCAGAACAACCTTGAGCGTGCGCTACGGGACGAGTTGGCGGATGCGGTGTCCGAGCAGGAGCAACACTACAACGCCCTGGGTGAACTGAAGGATTTTGCCGGCATGCTCGGGCAACGCCTGGGGGAAATGCACCAGGCGCTGGCCCAGCCCACCGACGACCCGGACTTCGCCCCGCAAGCCACGAATGCCAAGCAAGCCCAGGCGATTGGCAAGGACGTGGCCGCCCAGGTGGAAAACGCCCTGCGTCTGCTCAAGCAGAACCAGGACCAATTGAACCCGGCGGACCAGGCCATGGTCGCACGCTTGCTGGAACACCGGAAAACCGTCCTGGCCCACGTTCAGGACTTGGCCGGCAAGGCTGCCGGCGGCTTGCGTATCCGGGTGCATGGCGATCTGCACCTGGGCCAGGTGCTGGTGATCAAGGGCGACGCCTACCTGATCGACTTCGAGGGCGAACCGGCGCGGCCATTGCATGAACGCCGTGGCAAGCACAGCCCGTACAAGGATGTCAGTGGTGTGCTGCGCTCCTTCGATTACGCAGCGGCGATGGCGATCCACTTGAACACCGTCGACAGTACGGCGGATGCCGATGCAGCCCGGCAGCGGGTGGCCGATCGTTACCTGAAAGAGGCTCGCCAGGCATTTGTCGAGGCATATCGGCTGGCGGCAGCTAGTCTTGCCCATGAATGGAAGGATGCTGAAGGCGAAGACGCTGCGCTGGCGTTGTTCGGCCTGGAGAAGGCGGCCTATGAAGTGGCTTATGAAGCCGAGAATCGCCCCGCCTGGCTGCCCGTGCCGTTGCACGGTCTGTACGGGTTGTTGAGTGGCCTGGAACCCTTTTCCGACATAGCCGGACCGATTTAGTGGAGAGAATCATGAGCGTTTCGAACAAAGAGCCCCAAGGGCACGCCAAAGAAACATTGCTGCCGTCCCCCAAGGACATCGACGCGCTGGTGCGTGCCGAACATCACGACCCGTTTTCCATACTCGGCCCTCACGGCGACGGGGCCGGTGGGCAGTTCATCCGTGCCTACCTGCCGGGTGCGTTGAGTGTGCATGTGCTCGCCCGCGACGGTGGTGAAGAATTGGGTGAGCTGCAGCTCACCGAGACCCCCGGTCTGTTCGTCGGTCATTTCGACCGCGCCCAGGCGTATCTGCTGCGCACGCGCTGGGCTGGCGGCGAACAGGTTGCCGAAGACCCCTACAGCTTCGGCGCGTTGCTGGGCGAGATGGACCTTTACCTGTTCGCCGAAGGTAACCATCGCGACCTTGGCTCCTGCCTTGGCGCGCAGTTGACCACGGTCGACGGTGTCGACGGCGTGCGCTTCGCCGTGTGGGCGCCCAATGCGCGGCGGGTTTCGGTTGTCGGCGATTTCAACGTCTGGGACGGACGTCGGCATCCGATGCGCATCCGTTATCCATCCGGTGTTTGGGAGCTGTTCATCCCAAGGCTCGGCGCAGGCGAAGGCTACAAGTATGAAATTCTCGGCGCCCACGGCATCCTGCCGCTCAAGGCTGATCCGGTAGCGCTGGCGACCCGGTTGCCGCCGGACACCGCGTCGAAAGTCGCCGCGCCGTTGACGATCGACTGGCAGGATGATGAGTGGATGCAACAGCGCCAGGAACGACATCTGCCCGGCGCGCCGCTGTCGATCTACGAATTGCATGCCGGTTCCTGGCAGTGTGAAATCGACGAAGCGGGGGAGGTAGCCCGGCAGTACAACTGGCATGAAATGGCCGAGCGCCTGGTGCCTTACGTCAAGGACCTGGGTTTTACCCACATCGAGCTGATGCCGATCATGGAGCACCCGTTTGGCGGCTCATGGGGTTATCAACCGTTGTCGCAGTTTGCGCCAACGGCACGTTTCGGTTCGCCGGACGATTTCGCCGCCTTCGTCAACGCCTGTCACCAGGCCAACATCGGGGTGATTCTCGACTGGGTGCCGGCGCATTTTCCCACCGACACCCACGGCCTGGCCCAGTTCGACGGCACCGCGTTGTACGAGTACGGCAACCCGTTGGAAGGCTTTCACCAGGACTGGGACACCCTGATCTACAACCTCGGGCGCACCGAAGTCCACGGCTTCATGCTGGCTTCGGCGCTGCACTGGTTGAAGCATTTCCACATCGACGGCCTACGGGTGGATGCCGTCGCCTCAATGCTCTATCGCGACTATTCGCGCAAGGCTGGCGAGTGGGTGCCCAACCGTCATGGCGGGCGCGAGAACCTCGAAGCCATCGATTTCCTGCGCCATCTCAATGACGTGGTCGCGCTGGAAGCGCCCGGCGCGCTGGTCATCGCCGAAGAATCCACCGCGTGGCCGGGTGTCAGCCAGAGCACGCAGCAGGGCGGCCTGGGCTTTTCCTACAAATGGAACATGGGCTGGATGCACGATTCGCTGCATTACATCCAGCAGGATCCGATGTACCGCGCGCACCATCACAACGAGTTGAGCTTCGGCCTGGTGTATGCCTGGTCCGAGCGTTTTGTGTTACCGATTTCCCACGATGAAGTGGTCCATGGCAAGCGTTCGTTGATCGACAAGATGCCCGGGGATCGCTGGCAGAAGTTCGCCAACCTGCGCGCCTACCTCAGCTTCATGTGGGGGCATCCGGGCAAGAAGCTGTTGTTCATGGGCTGCGAGTTCGGCCAATGGCGCGAGTGGAACCACGATCAGCAACTGGACTGGTACCTGCTGCAATACGCCGAACACCGTGGCGTCCAGCGCCTGGTCAGCGACCTGAACCGCCTATACCGCGAAGAGCCGGCGCTGCACGATCAGGATGATGCGCCCCAGGGCTTCCAATGGTTGATCGGTGACGATGCGGCTAACAGCGTTTATGCCTGGTTGCGTTGGAGCAAGGAAGGGCGGCCGGTGCTGGTGGTCGCCAACTTCACCCCGGTGCCGCGCGAGGCCTACCGGATCGGCGTGCCGTTCGCCGGGCGCTGGGTGGAACTGCTCAACAGTGATGCCGACACCTATGCCGGTTCCAACTACGGCAACGGCGGTGGCGCCAGCACGGAAGAAGTGGCGAGCCATGGCCAGGCCTTGTCACTGGAACTCAACCTGCCGCCGTTGGCAGTGTTGATCCTGCGCCCGGAAGGGTAATCGTCCTGGGTCCGATCGTCCCCACGCTCCGCGTGGGAACGCATCCTGTGACGCTCTGCATCACGCTTTCGGAACGCGGAGCGTCCCTGGCTGCATTCCCACGCAGAGCGTGAGGAACGATCACCACCTCAGGGTCAACGCACCAGGCATCTGATCGTTCCCACGCTCCGCGTGGGAACGCATCCTGTGACGCTCTGCGTCACGCTTCGGAACGCGGAGCGTCCCTGGCTGCATTCCCCGATCACCCACCTCAGGTTCAGCGCACCAGGCATGGCTGCTTGTTGTTGAACGTCCAGCCCGGAATCAGGAACTGCATCGCCACCGCATCGTCCCGTGCGCCGAGGCCCATGCCTTTGTACAGCTCATGGGCCTTGGCCAACTGATCCGTGTCCAGCTCAATTCCCAATCCCGGTTTTTTCGGCACCTGCACGCAGCCACCCTGGATTTGCAGCGGGGCCTTGGTCAATCGCTGGCCATCCTGCCAGATCCAGTGGGTGTCGATGGCGGTGATGTCGCCCGGCGCGGCGGCGGCCACGTGGGTGAACATTGCCAGGGAAATGTCGAAGTGGTTGTTGGAATGGGAGCCCCAGGTCAGGCCCCATTCATTGCACATCTGCGCCACGCGCACCGAGCCTTGCATGGTCCAGAAGTGCGGATCGGCGAGGGGAATGTCCACCGACTGCAAGGTGATGGCGTGACCCATTTCGCGCCAGTCGGTGGCGATCATGTTGGTCGCGGTCTTGAGGCCCGTCGCGCGGCGGAATTCGGCCATGACTTCACGGCCGGAGTAACCGTTCTCGGCACCGCACGGGTCTTCGGCATAAGCCAGGACCTTGTGTTGGTCGCGGCACAGGCGGATCGCTTCCTTGAGTGACCAGGCGCCGTTCGGGTCCAGGGTGACGCGCGCCTGGGGGAAGCGCTCGGCCAGGGCCGTGACGGCTTCGATTTCTTCGTCGCCCTTGAGTACGCCACCCTTGAGCTTGAAGTCCTGGAAGCCATAGTGCGCATGGGCCGCTTCAGCCAGGCGGACCACGGCGTCGGCGTCCAGGGCCTTTTCATGACGGACGCGGAACCAGTCGTTGTCGGCGTCCGGTTCGCTGCGGTAGGCCAGGTTGGTCTGCTGGCGGTCACCGACATAGAACAGATAACCGAGCATCTTCACTTCATCGCGTTGCTGGCCTTCGCCGAGCAGGGCCGCCACCGGCACATCGAGGTGCTGGCCGAGCAGGTCCAGCAGGGCGGCTTCCAGACCTGTCACCGCGTGGATGGTGATGCGCAGGTCGAAGGTCTGCAAGCCACGGCCGCCGGCGTCGCGGTCGGCGAACGCATGACGCACGGTGTTGAGAATCTTCTGGTAAGTACCGATAGGGCTGCCGACCACAAGCGCGCGGGCATCTTCGAGGGTCTGGCGAATGCGCTCGCCGCCGGGCACTTCGCCCACGCCGGTGTGGCCGGCGTTGTCCTTGAGGATGACGATATTGCGGGTGAAGAACGGGCCGTGAGCGCCACTGAGGTTCAGCAGCATGCCGTCATGACCGGCCACGGGTACGATCTGCATGCTGGTGATGATCGGGGCTTGGCTGGCTTCTTGTGAGTTCATTGTGCTTGTCCTTGAACGAATCGAATGATCAGGCATGGCTCGCGGCCGGGTTGGCCGGCGTCGTTGCCGACTTGGGCTTGGGCGTATTGCGGGCGGCGAAGACGATGATCGCGGCAATGATCGAGGTGGCCGCCAGGCCATAGAGGCCGCCCTGGATCGAACCGGTGTGCTCCTCCAGCAGGCCGAACGTGGTCGGCGCGACGAACCCGCCAAGATTGCCCACGGAGTTGATCAGCGCGATCACCCCGGCGGCGATCCGTGCGTCCAGGTACGCCTGGGGAATCGGCCAGAACAGCGACGAAGCCGACTTGAAGCCCAAGGCCGCGAAGCAGATGGCGACGAAGGCGAAGATTGGTCCGCCGGTGGTGGACATGAACATCCCGGCGGCGGCGATCAACAGCGCGGCGGCCACCCAGGCTTGCTGGAATTTCCATTTGGCCGACAGCGAGGCGAAGGCGTACATGCCGACAATCGACAGCAACCAGGGGATCGAGTTGAACAAACCGACCTGGATGTCGCTGAGGTCACCCATCTTCTTGATGATGCTCGGCAGCCAGAATGTCGCGGCGTAAATCGTCAGTTGGATGAAGAAATAGATCAGGCAAAACAGGATGATCTGGCGATCCTTGAGCAACTTGCCAATGGACAACTTGATCGGCGTGGCGGCTTCGCGGGCCCGTTGTTCATCATCGATGGTTTGCACCAGTGCGTCCTGTTCCTCGCGGCTCAGCCATTTGGCGTCGTGGGGCTTGGAGTCCAGCCAGAACCAGACGAAGACGCACAGGCCGACCGAGAACATCCCTTCGATGAAGTACATCCACTGCCAGCCGTGCAGGCCCAGGCCGTTGATTTGCAGGAGCAACCCCGACAGCGGGCCGGAAATCAGCGACGCAATGGCCGAGCCGCTGAGGAAGATGGCGATGGCCTTGCCGCGTTCAGCGCCTGGCAGCCAACGGGTGAAGTAGTAGATCACCCCGGGGAAGAAACCGGCTTCGGCCACGCCCAGCAGAAAGCGCAGGATGTAGAAGTGGGTTTCGTTCTGGATGAACGCCATGCCGGCGGCCACCAGGCCCCAGGTGAGCATGATGCGGGTCAGCCAGATGCGGGCGCCGATTCGTTGCAACAGGATGTTGGAAGGCACTTCGAACAGCGCGTAACCGATGAAGAACAGGCCGGCGCCAAAGCCGTAGGCGGCCGCGCCGATGCCCAGGTCGTGCTCCATGTGAGCGCGCACGAAACCGATGTTCACCCGGTCGATGTAGTTGACGATAAACATGATGACGAACAGCGGCAGGATGTGGCGCTTGACCTTGGCGATGGCCGAGAGCAGCACGGGATCCGCGCCGGCATCTGCCTGGGGGATGGTTGTGTTCACTGGTTTTTCTCCCACTCGTTATTTTTATGCGGGGCATCGTGCAGGTGCCGATGTTGATAGACATCATACAACTTGATTTTTTTCAATGACAAGATGTTTTTTGATGATGTTTGGATTGGCGTTAGTGCCTTTTTGTGCCGTATTCGTTGGATAGTATGGATCTGGGGAGGCGGGCATGAGGAAGGAACAACCCCGTGGAGGGATCCGTCCAAGGGTTGATGCCCTGATGAATTCCAGCTTTTTTGGTGTGTTGTCATACAAGTTGGGGGCGAGGCGGTGATCACTCCCAAGTCCCACAGATGGTAGGATCAGTCAGCCTGTTTTCGAGGAACCCTGGCGATGCACGACACCGAAGCGCCCCTGCGCAAGCGTACCCACAACCTGGCCCATGACCTGGTGGCGAAGTTGAGCCAGCGCATCTTGCTGGGGCAGTTGAAGCCGGGGGCGAAGTTACCGTCCGAAGGGGCGATCGTGCTGGAGCATGGCGTCAGTCGCACGGTAGTGCGTGAGGCGATTTCCAAGTTGCAGGCCTCGGGGCTGGTGGAAACCCGCCATGGCATCGGCACGTTTGTGCTGGAGCAGACTGGCGAGCCGGGTTTGCGGCTCAATGTCGACACGGCAGCCGGTGTGCGCGGCATATTGGAACTGCGCCTGGGCCTGGAAACCCAGGCAGCCGCCTTGGCCGCCCAACGCCGTAGCGAAGGCCAGCTGCAACAGATGCGCCAGGCGCTGGATGATTACCAGCGGCTGTCCAGCAACAACGACAGCTGCGTCGAAGCCGATCGACGTTTCCATCTGCTGATCGCTGAGGCCACGGACAACACCTGCTTTGTCGAGATCATGCAGCATCTGGGCAGTGCGATGATCCCCAGGACCCGGGTCAATGTGATCGAGCGCGGCCAGGCCGACCTGAGCAAGTGGCGCAATTGGCGAGCCTTGAACACGAAGCAATCTTCAACGCCATCAAACGCCAGGACCCGGACGCCGCCCGCGCGGCCATGTGGCTGCACCTGACCAACAGCCGCGACCGGTTTGGGGTGGGGGCCTGATAGCCCATTGTTGGCTGACCCACCGCTTTCGCGAGCAAGCCCGCTCCCACAGGGAGTGGAGGGGCTTTTTCCAGGCAAAAAAAAACCGGCGCAACCGAGGTGGCGCCGGTGTTGTTGCCAATGGCTGTGAGGATGTTCGTGGGTCCCCGCAGCCACCGTTGAACCCGTTACCGACTACGCCCGTTCCAGCGCCAATGCCACGCCCTGGCCGCCGCCGATGCACAAGGTTGCGAGGCCTTTTTTGGCGTCGCGCTTGATCATTTCGTGCAGCAGCGATACCAGTACCCGGCACCCCGATGCGCCGATGGGGTGGCCCAGGGCGATGGCGCCGCCGTTGACGTTGACCTTGTCCATGTCCCATTCCAGTTCGCGGGCCACGGCCAGCGACTGGGCCGCGAAGGCCTCGTTGGCTTCAATCAGGTCCAGTTGCTCCAGCGACCAGCCGGCTTTGTCCAGGCAGCGGCGGGTGGCCGAGACCGGGCCGATGCCCATGATTGCCGGGTCAACGCCGGCGTTGGCATAGGCGCTGATCTTCGCCAGGACCGGCAAACCCAGGGCCTTGGCTTTTGCCGCACTCATCAGCAGCACCGCCGCAGCGCCGTCATTGAGCGACGAGGCATTGCCGGCGGTGACGCTGCCGTCCTTCTTGAAGGCCGGCTTGAGCTTGCCCAGGGATTCGGCGGTGGTGCCGGCGCGTGGCTGTTCGTCGGTCGCGAACGCCACCGGATCGCCCTTGCGCTGGGGAATCAGGACCGGCGTGATCTCGTCAGCGAACCGACCACCCTCAATCGCGGCGACGGCTTTCTGCTGGGACGCAGCGGCGAAGGCGTCCTGCTCCTCGCGGCTGATGCCGTACTTGTCCACCAGGTTCTCGGCGGTGATACCCATGTGGTAATCGTTGAAGGCATCCCACAAACCGTCGGTGATCATGCTGTCGATCATCTTTGCATGGCCCATGCGCAGGCCGGTGCGGGCGGCCGGCAGCACGTAGGGCGCCAGGCTCATGTTCTCCATGCCACCAGCGATGATGACCTCGGCGTCACCGCAGCGGATCGCCTGGGCACCGAGGTGCAAGGCCTTGAGCCCCGAGCCGCAGACCTTGTTCAGGGTCAGCGCTGGCACTGCGTGGGGCAGGCCGGCGAGGATCGACGCCTGGCGCGCCGGGTTCTGCCCGGAACCTGCGGTCAGCACCTGGCCGAGGATCACTTCGTCCACCTGGTCGCCCGCAAGACCGGTCTGCTCCAACAGCCGACGAATCACCGCCGCACCGAGTTCCGGGGCGGGAATGGAAGCCAGCGCCCCCTGGAAACTGCCGATGGCGGTACGGGTAGCGGCGACAATCACGACTTCTTGCATCGAATCTCTCCTCACTGGGCAGCGAATTGCATTTCAGGGACGTGGTCCGGCACGATCAACTTGCCGGCGGTCTTGGCGACGATTTCCTCGACGCTGACGCCGGGGGCACGTTCTTTCAGAATGAAGGCGCCGTCCTGGATTTCCAGGTAGGCAAGGTCGGTCAGTACGCGCTTGATGCAGCCGGCACCGGTCAGCGGCAGGCTGCAACGGGGCAGCAGTTTCGACTCGCCGTCCTTGGACGCGTGGGTCATGGTGACGATGATGTTCTCGGCGCCAGCCACCAGGTCCATCGCGCCGCCCATGCCCTTGACCAGTTTGCCGGGGATCATCCACGAGGCAATGTTGCCTTCGACGTCCACCTCGAACGCGCCGAGTACGGTCAGGTCGATGTGGCCGCCGCGGATCATCGCAAACGATTCGGCCGAAGAGAAGATCGACGCGCCGATGCGGGCCGTGACGGTCTGCTTGCCGGCGTTGATCATGTCGGCATCGACTTCGGCTTCAGTGGGGAACGCGCCCATGCCGAGCAGGCCGTTTTCCGATTGCAGCATGACTTCCATGCCTTCGGGGATGTAGTTGGCGACCAGGGTGGGAATGCCGATGCCCAGGTTCACGTAGAAGCCGTCCTGCATTTCGCGGGCGACGCGTTGAGCCATTTGTTCGCGGGAAAGTGCCATGGTGTTATTCCTTCATTCGGGCCGGGGGCAGGGGATCACTTACGCACGGTGCGCTGTTCGATGCGCTTTTCGAACGTGCCGCAAATGACCCGGTCGACGTAGATGCCGGGGGTATGGATCTGCGTCGGGTCCAGCTCGCCGGGTTCGACGATTTCCTCGACTTCCACCACGGTGATCCTGCCAGCCGTGGCGGCCAGCGGATTGAAGTTCTGCGCGGTGTGGCGGTAGACCACGTTGCCGAAATGGTCGGCTTTCCAGCCTTTGACAATGGCGAAGTCGCCGGTGATGGATTCTTCCATCAGGTAGGGGCGGCCATGGAATTCACGCACTTCCTTGCCTTCGGCCACGGGCGTGCCGACGCCGGTGGCGGTGAAGAAGGCCGGGATACCTGCGCCACCGGCGCGCATCTTTTCGGCGAGAGTGCCTTGGGGGGTGAGTTGGACTTCGATTTCGCCGCTGAGCAGTTGCTGCTCGAACAGGGCGTTTTCGCCTACGTAGGAGGCAATCACCTTGCGGATCTGCCGGTCTTCCAGCAGCACACCGAGGCCGAAACCGTCGACGCCGCAGTTGTTGGAGACCACGGTGAGGTCGCGGATGCCCTTGCGCTTGATCTCGGCGATCAGGTTTTCCGGGATCCCGCAGAGGCCGAAGCCGCCGGCAATAACGGTCATGCCGTCCTTCAAGCCTTCCAGCGCTTGCTCATAGGAGCTCACGCGTTTGTCGAAACCTGCCATAGACACCTCTTTTATTCTTGATGGGGTCGCAATGAACTGCAGTGTTGCGCCAAGTCATATATTTGTTAAGTTGATTTTTAGCTTGGATTGATTGATAAATCTCAACAATCGCCGCCCACCTCTCGCGGCTCGAAACTTGCCGCTCACCGCTGGGAGCATAGCGACCATGACCCTCAAGCAGATCCGCGCCTTCCTCGCCGTGGCCCAGAGCCTGAGCTTCGCCGTGGCATGCGAGCGCTTGCACCTATCTCAGTCAGCCCTGAGCCTGACGATCAAGGCCTTGGAAGAGGGCCTGGGCGGGCGCCTGTTCAGCCGCACTACCCGCAACGTCGCATTGACCCCCGAAGGTGAATCCCTGGTGCCGCTGGCGCGACGGCTGATTGCCGACTGGGACAATGCCGAGGATGAAATGCGTCAGCGCTTCACCTTGCAGCGTGGCCGGGTGACGCTGGCAGCGATGCCATCGTTTGCCGGTAATCTGCTGCCGCCGATACTCAAGACCTTCCGCGCCCGCTACCCGAATGTCAACGTCACGGTCAACGACGTGATCAATGAACAGGTGCTGGAAATGGTGCGTGATCGTCATGTCGAATTGGGCGTGGCGTTCGAGCCGTTGCAGGGGACGTCACTGACCTTCACACCGTTGTACCTCGACCGCTTCGTCGCGGTGGTGCCGCAGGACTCACCCTTGGCCCAACGCCGCGAAGTCGATTGGAAAACCTTGCTCGGCCAGCCGTTCATCACGTTGCAACGGCCATCCACCGTCCGGGTAATGCTGGAAGAGCACTTGCAGGCCCGGGGCATGAAACTGCCCGTGGAGTTCGAGAGTCATCAACTGGCGACGGTCGGGCGGATGGTCGCCAGTGGCCTGGGGGTGAGCGCGGTGCCGGCGTTGTGTGTCGGCCAGATGCACGAACTGGGCGCCCGCTGCATCACCTTGAGCGACCCGGTGATCGAGCGGTCCATCGGCGTGCTGACCAAGCCGGGGTATGAACTGTCGGCGGCGGCGCAGGCGTTGTTCGATACGTTCAAGGAACAGGAGCTGGGCGCACGGTAACCACAAATCCCCCTTGTGGGAGCGGGCTTGCCCGCGAAGACGTCGTGTCAGTCGACGTCAATGCTGGCTGAACCACCGCCTTCGCGAGCATGCCCCCACAGGGATTGGTGTGGATTAGAACGGGTACTGCCCCAACAACGGCAACAACACCTCGCAGGGTTCTTGCAGTTTCAGATCGAGCAACTCATCGGCCCGGGTCTTGCCCCGGTTGATCGCCACCAGCGGTTTGCCTTGGTCCTTGATGGCGCGGCACAGGCGAAACGCCGAGTAGGCCATCAGTGACGAGCCCACCACCAGCAAGCCGTCCGCTGCCTCGACCGCCTGCGTCGCGCGGGCTGCGGTGACGGCGGCAACGTTTTCGCCGAAAAAGACCACGTCGGGTTTCAATCGGTCGCCATTGCAATGGGGGCAGTGGGGCACCTGGAAGCGGGCCTCGAAGGCCGGGTCCAACAGCGTATCGCCGTCGGGCGCCTGCACGGCGTCGACGCCCGCCAGGTACGGGTTTCCAGCTTCCATCTGCCATTGAATCTGCTGCCGGTCGCAACGCTGACCGCAGTCCAGGCACAGCACGCGGTGCAGGCTGCCGTGGAGTTCGATGACGTCCCGGCTGCCGGCCTGATCATGCAGTGTGTCGACGTTCTGGGTGATCAGCGCCGTGATGCGCTGTTGCGCCTGCAACTCGGCCAAGGCTTCGTGGGCCACGTTCGGCCTGGCCTGCCGCACCCGTGGCCAGCCGAGCATCGCCCGTGCCCAGTAGCGCCGTCGCGCCTCGGGCTTGGCGAGAAACTCCTGGTACATCATCGGCTGCCGGCCTCGTCGCACCCCCTCGCTGTCGCGGTAGTCGGGAATGCCTGACGGCGTGCTGATGCCCGCACCGGTGAGCACGAGGAAACGCCGTCCCGTCATGTACGCCAGCAACAGGTCAAGGGATTCACGGTAACAGTCGTCGGGCATGGGTCTTTCTCCGCTGGCCTGGAGCGTTGAGGTTAGCATCCGGATTGAGCGAAGAAACGGCCGCAGTGCCTTTCGTCGCCCTGTGTGAGGGTTTGGTCAAACTTTACCCGCGCCCGCGACCTCCACTCCTATGTGCGCTACTTCACAACACTCGCCGCAAACTGTGGCGATCCAGGGTAAGGAGAAAACGATGGCAACGCCTAAAGAGAACCTGCTGGACTGGCTTAACGATGCCCACGCCATGGAGCAGCAAGCAGAGAAGATGCTCAAGGCCCAGGCCGAACGCCTGGAGCATTATCCGGTGCTCAAGGCACGGATCGAGGAGCACCTTCAGGAAACCCTCGGCCAACAGAAGCTGGTGGAAGGCTGCATCCAACGCCTGGGGGGCAGCACCTCGATGCTCAAGGACATGGCCGCCAAGCTCATGGCCTTCGGTCAGGCGGTGGGCGGCATGACCATGAGCGATGAAGTGGTCAAGGGCGCCATGAGCGGCTACGTGTTCGAGAACCTTGAAATTGCTTCCTACACGGTGTTGATCGAAGCGGCAAAAGTGGCCGGTGATGTGGAAACACAGCGGGCCTGCGAACAGATCCTGCCGCAGGAGATCGCCATGGCCGATTGGTTGCGCGAGCACCTTCCGCAGATCACCCAGGCGTTCCTCGAGCGTTCGGAGAACCCGCATACCGAAGCCAAACGCTGAACATCGGCATTTCGGCCCATCACGACGGGAGAAAAAGACATGAGTGAATTGAAGTGCGGTTGCCCCGATTGTCATTGCGACGTCGATCCGCAGCGGGTGTTCAATCATGACGGTGACGCCTACTGCAGCCAGGCGTGTGCCGAGCAACACCCAAACGGTGAGTCTTGCCCGGCCTCCGGTTGCCATTGCGAGCGCAGTGGCAAAGTCGGTGACCGGAGCATCACCAACAATCAGCTGGACGGTGCGCTGGAGGAAACCTTTCCGGCGAGTGATCCCATTTCTCCCTGAACATGCCCGCATTCTAGATCCGGGTGACGGCAACAGGTGACCCGGACACCGCAAGCCGGTCAGTGCGGTGGTGCAGGATAACGCCGGCAGCCCGCGAGTTTTGGCTTCCTGGAACGGCGCGAGGCTTAGGCGACGAGACCGGTGCAATGGGGTGCCGGCGCCGCCGGGCCTTTGGCGGACGGCGTGGAAAGACACGCACTGTTTTTAGGGCGGGTGATGGAACTTTCGGTGTTGAATGTTCATTGCTACGTTGAATTTGTTTATCGTCCGCCGCTTGGTTGATCGTTCATTTTTATATGAACCCGGTTTCATATTTTAAATAATAGGAGGGTATTGACCGTTCGTCGCCGCTGGCGGTTTTTATTAAAACCTTTACGGCGTGGAATTTTCCGAATAGTACGAGCCAAGTGGGCTCGTTACGTAACTAACGAGGTGAATGAAATGGCTAACACAGGTAATAACAACCCTGGCAATTTCGCTAACGATCGTGACAAGGCATCGGAAGCCGGCAAGAAAGGCGGCCAAGCGTCAGGTGGCAATTTCGCCAATGATCCAGAACGCGCCTCCGAGGCCGGCCGCAAAGGCGGGCAGGCGTCTGGTGGCAACTTTGCCAACGACCCGGAACGCGCATCCGAGGCCGGTCGTAAAGGCGGTCAAGCCTCAGGGGGCAACTTCGCCAATGACCGGGAGAAGGCTTCCGAGGCGGGTAAGAAAGGCGGCGAAAACAGCCGTGGCGGTGGTCGGAATTCGTAAGCTCCGCTGACGTGACAGGCCCTGTGCCCTGGCACGGGGCCTGTACCGGTCAATGACTGCGCCGTGAGGGTTGCAACAAGACAATCGCTTCAATTGATTTAATTACTGCCACTTGAGCAGACTGCTTGAATGGCCGTTCGTCTTGTTTGTTGAATAAAAAACAAATTTTATTCATTTGGTTTTTTCAGAGACTTATATGGACTGCTGTTCGGCAGTGCCGTCAAGTTTTGTGCTTGATCGAGGAGTTCAATCATGTTTCTACATAACAAACGATTGCAGTACACCGTGCGTGTTGCTGAACCTAATCCAGGGCTTGCCAACCTGCTGCTTGAACAATTCGGCGGTGCCCAGGGTGAATTGGCAGCGGCCTCGCGCTATTTCACCCAAGCGTTGTCCGAGGATGATCCAGGCCGCAAGGACCTGCTGATGGACATCGCCACCGAAGAGCTCAGCCACCTGGAGGTAATCGGTTCGATCATCGTGATGCTGAACAAAGGCGCCAAGGGCCAGATGGCCGAGGGCGTGGAGAAGGAAGGCCAGCTGTATCGGGACATCAACGGCGCCGGTAACGACTCCCACATCACCAGCCTGCTGTACGGCGCCGGTTCACCGCTGACCAACTCGGCCGGGGTGCCGTGGACCGCTGCGTATATCGACACCATTGGCGAGCCGACCGCGGACATGCGCTCCAACATCGCGGCCGAGGCCCGGGCGAAAATTGTCTACGAGCGACTGATGAACGTTACCGACGATCCAGGCGTCAAAGAAGCGCTGGGCTTTTTGATGACCCGCGAAATTGCTCACCAGATGTCGTTCGAAAAGGCCCTGCATTCCATCCAGCCGAATTTCCCACAAGGGAAGCTGCCGGGCATGCCCGAGTTCACCAATGTGTACTTCAATATGTCCCAGGGCGAACCCAGCGTGCGCGGACCATGGAACCAGGGTGACGAATGGGAGTTTGTCGAGAACCCGACGCCGGCAGTGGATGGCGGCGACGGTACGGCCAGCGTGCAGTTGAGCAAAAAGGACGAAGCGTTGCTGATGGACATGAAGGCGCGGACGATGTCCAACCCGGAAAGCGACCCCACCACGGGCGCGGACTTGGGTTCGGGACTGCAAGCTGACAAGCTGTAAAAAACTGGCGAGGGGGCAGGGCTCCCTCACCTGAAAAATTACACCGGATCGCTCCCGCTATTGTGCGAGCGGTCCGGTATGGCGTGGCTAAGACCAGTAAGGACATTCGATGGACCAGCCCACCTCGCGGATCCGCTCACCCTGGCGCACCTGGCTGGACCCGCTGCAAAACAACCTGTTGCTCGGGGTGAGTTTCTGGCTGGCGCTGGCAGTCGTCACTGCGCTATTGCTCTACAGCGGCTACAACGCCTTGGTCGGCGCGAATCGCCAGAACCTCGGCTACGCGGTGTTGGGTGGTACCTCCGGTTTCGCCGCCACCGCCTTGGGCGCCGTGATGGCCGTGGTGATGCGGGACATCTCCTCACGCACCCAGGACATCATGCTGGGGTTTGCCGCGGGCATGATGCTTGCCGCCAGTTCGTTCTCATTGATCCTGCCGGGCATCGCGGCTGCCCAGGTCATTTGTGGCAATCAGCTGCTTGCCGCGTTTGTCGTGGTGATCGGGCTGGGGCTGGGGGTCGCGCTGATGGTCGGTCTCGACCGGTTCGTGCCCCACGAGCATGAGTTGAGCGGCCGACGGGGGCCCCAGGCCGAGCGCATCAACCGCGTCTGGCTGTTCGTGCTTGCGATCACGCTGCACAACCTGCCGGAAGGCATGGCCATCGGCGTCAGTTTTGCCGACGGTGATTTCAAGGTCGGCCTGCCTTTGACCACCGCCATCGCCATCCAGGACATCCCCGAAGGCCTGGCCATTGCCATGGCGCTGCGGGTGACCGGCATCAGTACCTTGCGTGCCGCCTTAATAGCGGTGGGCTCGGGGCTGATGGAGCCGCTGGGCTCGGTGATCGGCCTGGGCATATCGTCCGGTGTGGCCGTCGCGTACCCCATCAGCCTGGGGCTGGCGGCGGGGGCGATGATCTTCGTGGTGTCCCATGAGGTGATTCCCGAGACTCACCGCAACGGTCATGAAACCCCGGCCACCCTGGGCCTGATGATGGGGTTTGCGGTGATGATGTTTCTCGATACGGCGTTGGGCTGAGGCGCTCGAGGGCCGTTTATCAACCGTGGCGAGGGAACAAACTCCCTCGCCACGCACAGCATGGAAAATCGGGCCTGGCGGATGCGCCTGCGCCCGTTTTTTTGCCTGCGCGAACCTGCAAGCGGCGACCGCTACCGCACAGCGCGCAATGCCAAAAACCGTTGGAACTACCCTCCGTCGCACCCCGTCACTTGTACTGAAAGGCACGTAATCGGGCATCACTTCAGTGGTCGCCACGATTTGAGTTTTCATTACACAGGCGTGGAAAGACATGACTATCCCGGACAGCAACCCCGAACGACAAAGCGGCACTTCGGGCCACACCCGGCCCGAGGATCACCTGAACCACATCAAGGAGGACGTCAACGAGGCCATCGGCAGCGCTCGCGAACAGGCCGATGCACATTTCGGCCAGTACCGTGACACAGCGGCGGATCAGATCGATGCACTGGCTCGCGGCGCCAAGTCAGCCATGTCGGAGATCGAGGCCAACGACACCCTTGGCTTGTCCCATTACCTGGCGGACATGGCGGATTCGATGAGCGGTTTGGCTGGCAAGCTGCGCAACATGAGCGCCGAGCAGATGCTCCACGACGGTACCCGATTGGCGCGGGAAAACCCTGGCCTGTTCCTGGCTGGCAGCGTGGCGGTGGGTTTCGGTCTCTCGCGTTTCCTGAAAGCCGGCAGCTCCCCGGTCGCCGCCGACGTCGAGGATCCGGCGGCCGGCCATTCGAATCCGCCGCACGGAGGCTTCGCTGGTCGTGAACCCTTCGACGCGCCCGCCGATCCCATCGGCCCGGGCGCCAGTACCGCCAGCGGCCTGGCCACTGGTATTACGCCGGCATCGCCCAGCGTGCAGGACCACCCCAGTGACGCCGCCAGCGGCTCGCTGCCCGGCTCGGCCAACCCCAGAGGAGAATTGTAATGAACCGACAAGACACGGATTTTCAGCGCCCCCACGCAGCGCCGCTGCCCGATAACGATGCTTCGGTGGTGGGCTTGCTGAAACAGCTGACCCACGAAGTCCCGTCGCTGTTTACCAAGGAACTGGCGTTGGCCAAGGCCGAACTGCAGGCCAGCCTCGCCACCCTGAAGGCAGGCATTGCCGCCGTGGCCGGTGGCGCGATCGTCCTGCTGGCCGGTTTCATCATTCTGTTGATGGCGGTGGTCTACGGCCTCAGCACGGTAATGCAGCCTTGGCTGGCCGCGCTGATTGTTGGTGTCGTGGTCATGATCATCGGGTTTGTCATGGTGCAATCGGGCAAGAAGCAATTCGAACCGTCGCACTTCAAGCCTGACCGTACGCTCGATGCGCTGAACAAAGACCAGGAAGCCCTGCGGAGGAAAGTCTCATGAAGGATGAATTCGCTACTGAAGCCCAGAAGAGTCCGGAAACCATCGAACGCGAGATCGACGCGCAGCGGGCGCATATCAGCCACATCGTCGACGCCTTGGGCAGCAAGTTCACCCCGGGGCAAATGCTCGATCAGGCGTTGACGATTGCCAAGGGCAATGGCTCGGCGTTTTTCACCAACCTGGGCACCAGCGTGCGCAACAACCCGGTGCCGGCGGTGCTGACCACGGTGGGTTTGTGCTGGCTGATGCTCGGCCAGAATCGTCCGCCGCAGGTCGGTTATCGGGTCGGGCCCGACCAGGATTCCGGCGGCTGGAGCGAAGGCCTCAGCGATGGCCTGAACAGTGCCAAGGAGCGCTTGCACGGCACCACTGATTCGCTGCGCGAGGGCTTCAACCACCTCAAGGACAAGGCGTCGCACCTGGCTGACGACCTCGGCTCCAGCGCTCATCAGGCCAAGCGCAGCGCGCACCAGGCGGGCGAACGCATGGCCCATGGCAGCCACGACCTGGGGGACCAGTTCAGCCGCCTGCTCAAGGAGCAGCCGTTGATGATGGCCGCCGCAGGTATCGCCTTGGGTGCGATGCTCGGTGCGGCATTGCCCACGTCCTCCACCGAGCAGCGGGTGATGGGCAAGACCAGCGCCGACCTGGCCGACAAGGTCAAGCAAACCGCGAAGGAGGGCTACGCCACAATGCGCGATACGGTGAGCAAGACCACCGAGCATCGCGATGAGACATCGCCGCGCGCCCAGGCGCCGTCCGGTACGGACTTGTCGAGTGGGCTTGGGACTTCGTAGACCGGCGAATCATCGGTCACCCAAGACCCTGTGGGAGCGAGCCTGCTCGCGATAGCGGAGGGTCAGTCGATACAGCGTTGACTGATCCACTGCTATCGCGAGCAGGCTCGCTCCCACACTTTTGGATTCATGCGTTTCGGTCCGGCGACGGCTCCCCCCGACCTATACTCAACCCCGTGGATGACCTGATACCGGGGTGGTGCGACCGTGTTGCGTTCGCTGATGCTGGCCGTTTTGCTCGTTCTGGCGGGGTGCGCCACGCCGCAGCGCGGTCAACCGGCAGCCACGACGGCAATCTCCCGGGACACCTGGCGACAGGTCGACCGCCAGATCATCGCCGCGTCGAAAAGCGCTATCGAACAGGCCGGCCTTTATGCCCGCGGGTCGATGGAGCATTGGCGGGTGCTGGTGTACGAGCGGACCGAGGCCGAGTTCATTCCCTGGTTCAGCAGTTATTGGACCCAGGAATGGCTGGCGGTCAAGGTGACCTGGTACTCCGCCAGTGCCCAGGGCGAGGACGATTCCTCAGCCAGGCGCCTGGCGGTCTATCTGCAAGAGCAGTACCGCGCGCGGGTTCTGGAACCGGTGGCGGTGGAGATCGATCCTGAAGCGATCAGGGCCAGCGCGACGGATTATTACCTGCGCCTGCTCAATCAGCAGGTCCAGGTGATAGCCCAGCGCAATCAGGTCCCGGCCCAGTGGATGAACCGGCGCCTGCATGGCATCACGGCCATCAACCTGGGCCCGCCGGCGGCGCGCAACGCTTCGTTGTACGAGATGGTCCACACTGAACCGTTGAATACATTGCCGGCCTACGCCGCGCTGATTGATCACGTCAACAAGGCTGCCGCCACCGGTTCAGGTCCATCGGAGGCGGTAATCGCCACGGTGGCACAGCGCACCAGTGAAAAAATTGAAGCAGAGTTCGCCACGCGCGGGGCGACCAGCGCGGCAGCGGCCGTGGCCGGGAAAGCCGCGGGCGCGTTGATTTCCGTAGGCGTGGCAGGTATTCGGGCGATCATCCACGAAGGCGAGCGGCCGGAAATGGAAGCGCAGATCCGCAAAAGCTTGAGCGCCGCTTTCGACGAGGCCTGGTTCAAGTCGCTGAAGCATCCACTCAGCGGGGTGATGGCCCCGGTGTACTACCTGGATGAGGAAATCGAAGGCAATCTGGTGGAAACGGAGCTGGCCAATCGGGCACTGGTGTTGCCGGACATCCAGCCATGACCGGCGAACTCATTCCGAGCCGAGTGTCACGCGGCAGCCCTTGCGCTGGCGGATCTGTTCGTCGGACGGGCGTTCCTTGACAAACTCGAAGCGCGGCTCGCCTTCGCTGTAGATTACCAGCCAGCCCCATTCCAGCTCGCTTTCATCCTGCCCGGGCCTGGGCGGCGAGGCCCACCAGGGTTCTTTGTGCATGATCTGGCGCATCCTGTACCTCCTGTTTTCGAGCCCTTGAACTATAGACCGCTCAACCGGGTGACGTGTTTGACCGGTTCTCATCTGCTGACCTGTGTCTGTGTGGACTGTGGGATCTGTGGGAGCAAGGCTTGCCCGCGATACAGGCGCAGCGGTCTTTTCAGGACTCCGGAAAGTGCCAGGATCGCGAGCAAGCTTTGCTCCTACAGACCGTGCTCCCAACATCATCCGGTTTAGTTTGATGCATCAGTGTGCTCTGGCTCAGTCCGCCAGCGTCTAGCGTCTGTATCCCCGCACTCGAACGGGGAATGACTGGACCCTGCGCCTATGCAAGCACTGTTGAACGAGATCCTCGATGCGGTTCGCCCCCTGATCGGTCAGGGCAAGGTCGCCGATTACATTCCGGCCCTGGGCACCGTGGCGCCCAATCAATTGGGCATTGCCGTGTATAGCAACGACGGCGAGATGTACTGCGCCGGCGACGCCGAAACGCCGTTTTCGGTGCAGAGTATTTCCAAGGTATTCAGCCTGGTGCAGGCCATCGAGCATTCCGGAGAGGCCATCTGGGAGCGGTTGGGCCATGAGCCGTCCGGCCAGCCCTTCAATTCCCTCGTGCAGTTGGAGTTTGAACGGGGTAGGCCGCGCAACCCGTTCATCAACGCCGGCGCCCTGGTGATCTGCGACATCAACCAGTCACGCTTCGCCGCCCCGGCGTTGTCGATGCGCGATTTTGTCCGGCGCCTGTCGGGCAACCCGCTGGTGATGGTGGACGGCAAAGTCGCCGAGTCGGAGTACCAGCACCGCGCGCGTAACGCAGCGATGGCCTACCTGATGCAGTCCTTCGGCAACTTTCATAACGATGTGGAAGCGGTGTTGCGCAGTTACTTCAGCCACTGCGCCCTGCGCATGAACTGCATCGACCTGGCCCGGGCGTTCTGCTTCCTGGCCAACGACGGATTCTGCAAGCACAGCGGCGAACAGATCCTCAGCGCTCGGCAGACCCAGCAGGTCAACTCCATCATGGCCACCAGCGGACTGTACGACGAGGCCGGCAACTTCGCTTATCGCGTGGGCTTGCCGGGCAAGAGCGGGGTGGGTGGCGGCATCGTCGCGGTGGTACCGGGGCAGTTCACGGTGTGCGTCTGGTCACCTGAACTCAACAGTGCCGGCAACTCTCTGGCCGGCATGGCGGCGCTGGAATTGCTCAGCCAGCGCATCGGCTGGTCGGTGTTCTAGATACTACAAAAAAGGCCCGTTCCTGGTGGAGGAACGGGCCTTTCCATTCAAGGTTATCAGCAGAAGCGGTCGATGACCTGCACCTGCGAAGTGTTCTGCATCGACTGCCAGGCCTGGGTCAGCGTTTGCAATACGCGGCCGATGAAGTCTTTGTCGGCTGCAGCCTTTTTGCCAACGTAGCCCTGGCCGCGGCGGTACATCTTCAGCCGGGCACACAGGTCTTGCGTATTCTGTTCGAACTCGTCTTCGTGGGCGAAAGGCGACAGGCAGTCCATGTGCACCTGGCCGTTCTTGCTGATCCACAGGATATGGCTGTCCAGGCTGTCTTTGTGCGCTGCGAACATGCGAGCCAGTTCATCAATAGATGGTTGATTATTCAGATTCATGTGTAAGCCCCTTGACCATTTGGTTGATCTGTCTGGTGGTTCGCAAAACTTCGCTATCCGGTAAGTGCCCATCTGGTACCGAAACCAGGTCGTCAGCGTTCGTCCGTCAAACGTCGACGGGGTCATGCATCGGTTGTGTAGTGTTGTCGAAGGGCTGCTACGCAAATGCGCTACAACGAAGAGAAACAGCGAAGAATCTTCAGTCAGTGTCAACTTTCGAGAGTCGACCACGTGCGTCATGAGGACCTTCGCCGGCGTTTCTCGTCGTTGTTACCAGACGGTCATGCCAGGTCAGCACCTTCAATCTGCCTTGTGGGCAGTCCCTTATCCAAAAAACAGCTCGGCGGTCAGACGAGCTTGCTTAAGCAGTTGCTGTACTCCCGATCGGGGAGACGTCTGCATCATGCAAGGGCAAATCGGAGGCGTCAACGGTTTTGTAGTGATTATTTTTAGTCACTACATATTGTCGGACAAAATGGTTTGGGTATGAAAACCTGGCGTAGCTGACAACCGTGGCGAGGGCGCAAGCTCCCTCGCCACGAGAGGTTGTGCCGGTTTTCAAGATGTCTTGGCTGCTTTACGCGGGGCTCCGGCCGCTTTGCGCTTCGCCGGCTTGCGTTTGCTTTTCCACGGTGTGGCGCCACGCCCGGCTGGGCTGGCCGGGCCGCTGATGGTCAGGCGCATGTCCTGGCAGCGAGCGACGTGCTTGCTCATCCAGGCGGCCTGACGGGTGACGAATTCTTCCAGGCTCATCTCACCGCTTTGCACCATGTCCAGCGCCTGTTCCCAGATGGCGGTGGTGCCCGGGTCGGCAATGGCCCTGGGCACGGCGTCGATCAAGCTGAACGCCGCCGGGGTGGCGGACAGGGCCTTGCCGTTTTTCACCAGGTAACCGCGGTCGAGCAATCCCTGGATGATCGAGGCCCGGGTCGCTTCGGTGCCGATGCCGGTAGTGTCCTTGAGTTTCTGTTTGAGCAGCGGGTCCTGCACCAGTTTGGCGACGTTTTTCATCGCCTTGATCAGGTCGCCTTCGGTGAACGGCTTGGGTGGTTGGGTCCACAGGTCCTTGAGTTTCACCTCGTCCACGGCGCAGTCACAGCCCTCGACCAACGCTGGAAGCATCTGCGGCGCGGGGGCCTCACGGCCTTTTGCCGGCGCCAAGGCTTCAGGCAAGGCGCGTTTCCAGCCGGGCTCGACGATTTGCTTGCCCACGGCACGCAGTGTCTGGCCGGCGCAGTCGAAGTCGGCCTGGGTCCGGTCGTATTCGTGGTTGGGCAGGAACTGCGCCAGGTAGCGCGCACGGATCAATGTGTAGACGGCGCGCTGCTTGCTGGCGAGTTTGTCGAGGTTCCTCACGGCGGCGGTGGGAATGATGCCGTGGTGGGCGCTGACCTTGGCGTCGTTCCAGGCCCGGGATTTGCGCTGCGGCTGCAGGTGTTCACGCAGGGGCGCAAGGCTCGGGTCGGCCTGGGCGAGGGCGGCCAGGATCGCCGGTGCCTCGCTGTGCTGGCTCAAGGGCAGGAAACCGCAATCGCTGCGGGGGTAGGTGATGAGCTTGTAGGTCTCGTAGAGCGATTGGGCGATGTCCAGGGTCTCCTGGGCGCCCAGGCCGAGTTTTTTCGAACAGACTTCCTGCAGGGTGCCCAGGTCGAACGGCAACGGCGCCGCTTCACGCAGGCGCTCGGTGCGCACCTTCATCGCCCGCGCAGTGGCGGCGTTGCTCATGGCCTGGGCGGCGTCCCGGGCCAGGACCGGGTTCAGGCAGCGCTCCTGATCGTCGCAGGCGTCCGGGTCGGCGCGCCACTGGGCAGTGAACGCCGTGCCTTCATGGCTGAGCTGCACGTCGATGGCCCAATAGGCGACCGGGACGAAATCGGCGATGCTACGGTCGCGGTCCACTACCAGGCGCAGCGTCGGTGTCTGCACGCGGCCCACCGGCAGCACGCCCTGGTAACCGGACTGGCGTCCCAACAGGGTGAACAGGCGACTCATGTTCATGCCGATCAGCCAGTCGGCCCGGGAGCGGCCCAGGGCCGAGTGATACAGGTTGAAGGTGTCGGCCCCCGGCCTGAGGGCGGCAAGGGCCTTGCGGATCGACGCTTCATCCAACGCCGACAGCCACAGCCGTTGGATAGGCCCACGGTAGCGGCAGTGCTCCACCAGCTCCCGGGCGATCATCTCGCCTTCACGGTCGGCGTCGGTGGCGATGACCAGTTCCGTGGCTTCCCCCAGCAAGCGCTTGACCGCCTTGTACTGGCTGGCGGTCTTCGGCTTGACGGTCATTTTCCATTGCGCCGGTATGATCGGCAGGTCGGCCAGCACCCAGCGCTTGTAGCGCGCATCGTAGGCGTCGGGCGGGGCGGTTTCCAGCAGGTGGCCGATGCACCAGGTGACCGTGATGCCAGGGCCCAGCCAGCAACCGTCGCCACGGCGCGTGGCCCCTAGTACGGCAGCGATGTCCTTGGCCTGGGACGGTTTTTCACACAGGTACAACTGCATGGCGCGGTGTTCCTCGGCAGGGTGGGTTGGTGCTTAGCATGGTCATGGATGTGCGCCGCAGCAAGTTTTATCTGTATGGATATACAGATAAAACGTTGCGCTGCGTTGCGATGGAGGTGTCGGGCGCGACGTTCGGCGTTATATGTGCAGTCAAAATGAATTTCTCGAAAGGGCATCGCTCATAACTTTCAGAGCGGTTGCAACCGTTAAGAAAGCTTATGAAGGTCCAGGAGAGTCACTTACATGAATTCGATGCCGAAGGGCAACGGACAGACGACCACACGTTTGATTCTCGTTGTTGAAGATGATCCGACTATCCTCGAGTTCCTCTGTGAAATCCTCGAGGAAGAAGGGTTTGTCGTTGAGCCCCGGGAAAACGCCGACGAGGCACTGGCCTTTCTCGAAGAGAATGCCGATCTTGTGGATCTGTTGCTCACCGATATCACCATGCCCGGGACGTTGGACGGCGCGGACCTGGCCAACCTCACGGGAGAGCGCTGGCCGCAGATACCGCTGTTGATCATGTCCGGCTTTGAAACCCCGGAAAGCGCTGGCATCAAGCACCACGCTTCGTTCATCGCCAAGCCGTGGGCGCTGGGGCAAATGCTGGATCTGGTGGAGAGCACGGTGAAGAACCATCAGGTGCACTGATTGTGGGAGCAAGGCTTGCCCGCGATGCAGGTAACACGGCCCATCTGGAACCGAGTTGACTGTATCGCGGGCAAGCCTTGCTCACACAGGCGTGAGTGAAACTCAAGGTCTCTCAGTTCTTATCCAGATCGACATTTCGCGTTTCCCGCAGGCAGAGCATGCCCACCACCAGGCTCACTCCGGTGATCACCACCGGGTACCACAGCCCGTAGAAGATATCGCCGGTGTAGACCACCAGGGCGAATGACACGGTGGGCAGGAAACCGCCGAACCAGCCGTTGCCGATGTGGTAGGGCAGGGACATGGAGGTGTAGCGGATCCGGGTCGGGAACAGCTCGACCATCAGCGCCGCCAACGGGCCGTAGCACATCGCCGAGATGATGATCAGCGCCACGATCAAGGCCACGATCATCGGCCGGTTGATCTGCTGGGCATCGGCCTTTTGCGGATAACCCGCCAGGGTCACTGCGCCACGCAGGGCGGCTTCGTCATACCCATCGATCTTCACGTCACCGACGTTGACCTGCACATTGCTGCCGGCCGGTGCCTCGACGCTGCTGTAGGGCAGGCCCTGCTTGACCAGGAACGTCTTGACCTTGTCGCACGGGCTGTCGAAACGCGCTTTGCCCACCGGGTCGAACTGGAAAGTGCAGGTGGCCGGGTCGGCGACCACGCTGATCGGCGCCTGGCGGCTTGCCAGGTCGATGGCCGGGTTGGCGTAGTGGGCCAGTGTCTTGAAGATCGGAAAGTACAGCGCGGTCGCCAGTAACAACCCGATCATCAGCACCGGTTTGCGCCCGACCTTGTCCGAAAGCCAGCCGAAGAAGATGAAGAACGGCGCACCGATCACCACGCTGACGATCAGCAGGCTGTTGGCCAGGGCCGGGTCCATCTTCAGGAACTGGGTGAGGAAAAACAGCACGTAGAATTGCGCGGCGTAGAAGGTCACCGCTTGCCCGGCGTTGATGCTGAACAACGCGATCAGCACCACCTTTAGGTTTTCCCACTTGCCGAACGATTCGCGGATCGGCGCCTTGCAGCACTTGCCTTCCTCTTTCATTTTCACGAAGGATGGCGATTCGTGCAGGCTCATGCGGATCCAGGTGGAGATGCCCAACAGCAGGATCGACAGCAGGAACGGAATGCGCCAGCCCCAGACTTCGAACTGGTCACCAGTGAAGTAGCGACAGCCCAGGATCACCAGCAGCGAGAGCAACAGCCCGAGGGTGGCCGTGGACTGAATCCAGCTGGTGTGCAAGCCGCGCTTGCCCATCGGCGCGTGCTCGGCGACATAGGTCGCTGCGCCGCCGTATTCACCGCCCAGGGCCAGGCCCTGGAGCATGCGCAGCAGCACCAGGATGATCGGCGCGGCGATGCCGATGCTGGCGTAAGTGGGCAGCAGCCCCACGCAGAACGTCGCCAGACCCATGAGGATGATGGTTGCCAGGAAGGTGTATTTGCGCCCGATCATGTCCCCCAGCCGGCCGAACACCAGCGCCCCGAACGGCCGCACGACGAAGCCGGCGGCGAAGGCCATCAGGGCGAAGATGAATGCGGTGGTGTCGTTGACCCCGGCGAAGAACTGCTTGCTGATCACCGCCGCCAGGGCGCCGTAGAGGAAAAAGTCGTACCACTCGAACACCGTCCCCAGGGAGGAGGCGAAGATGACTTTCTGGGTGTCCCGGCTGGTGCCGGCGCTGCGTACGGCTTCCAGGGGCTGAACATGTTCAGACATAGCGATATCCCTCACAGTGATTGTTTTTGTTGTTCCACTGTCGATGCCGGTCGGGCATCTCCTGCTTTGGTGCTTTCCTTGATTCGACACATTCCCTGTGGGAGCGAGCCTGCTCGCGATAGCGGTGTGTCAGTCGCCTTCATTCTGGCTGATCCACCGCCATCGCGAGCAGGCTCGCTCCCACAGGGGGCACTCTTTGTTCTTCAGGCTGTGGCAGGCTCCTTGGTGACGACAGTGCTTGCAGCATTCGCCTCCAGCATCATCCGCGCCGCCTTCTCGGCAATCATCAACGTCGGCGAGCAGGTGTTGCCCGAGGTGATGCGCGGCATGATCGAGGCGTCGGCGATGCGCAGGCCTTTGATACCGCGCACGCGCAACTGGGCATCCACCACCGCCTCGCGGTCCTGGCCCATGCGGCAGGTGCCCACCGGGTGGAAAATCGTCGTGCCGACGCGAGCGGCGGCCTGGTGCAGTTCTTCCTCGGTTTGCAGGCTCGGGCCTGGCAGGTATTCCACCGGGTTGAAAGCACTCAGGGCCGGGGCGGCGACGATGCGCCGGGTCAGGCGGATGGCGTCGGCGGCCACCCGCAGGTCTTCGGGATGGCTCAGGTAATTGGGCTGGATCAGCGGCGCTTCGTGGGGCTCGACCGAACGGATGTCGACCCGGCCCCGGCTCTGCGGACGCAGGTCGCAGACCGACGCAGTGAACGCCGGGAAGCTGTGCAGCGGTTCGCCGAAACGTTCCAGGGACAACGGTTGCACGTGGTATTCGAGATTGGCCGACGTCTGTTCGGGGCCCGAGCGAGCAAACGCACCGAGTTGGCTCGGCGCCATCGACAGCGGCCCGCTGCGGTCATACAGATAGCGCAGGCCCATGCCCATCTTGCCCCACAAGGTGCCGGCGATCTGGTTCAGGGTGCGGGCATTTTCAAGCTGGTAGATCAGCCGCAGCTGCAGGTGATCCTGCAGGTTGCCACCGACGCCGGGCAATTCATGCACCACGCCGATCCCCAAGCGTTGCAGCAGGGGGCGCGGACCGATCCCGGAGCGCTGCAAGATGCCCGGCGAACCCACCGCCCCGGCGCACAGCACGATTTCCTTGCGGGCCTTGCAGGTCATGCCCTTGCCTTGCCAGCGGGCGCTGACCGCATGGGCCCGGTCGTCGCGCAACAACACGCGGTCGACTTCGACGTCGGTCAGCACGGTGAGATTGGGGCGTTGGCGGATCGGTTTGAGAAAAGCCTTGGCCGCGTTCCAGCGCACTCCGGCTTTCTGGTTGACCTGGAAGTAGCCGCAACCCTCATTGTCGCCGCCGTTGAAATCATCGACGTTGGGGATGCCGCTCTGCTCGGCGGCGCTGCGAAAAGCATCGAGAATCGGCCACGACAGACGCTGGCGTTCGACCCGCCATTCACCGGCGGCACCATGGAGTTCGGACGCGCCAGCGAAGTGGTTTTCGCTCTGCCGGAACAGCGGCAACACGTCGTTCCAGCCCCAGCCGGGATTGCCCTCGGCGGCCCAGCCGTCGTAGTCGGCGGCCTGGCCGCGCATGTAGATCATGCCGTTGATGGAGGAACAACCGCCCAAGACCTTGCCGCGCGGGTAGCTCAAGGCGCGACCTTGCAGGCCGGGTTGCGCTTCGGTCTTGAAACACCAGTCGGTGCGGGGGTTGCCGATGCAGAACAGGTAGCCGACCGGGATGTGAATCCACGGATAGTTGTCGCGACCGCCGGCTTCCAGCAGCAGCACCCGGTGTTGCGGGTTGGCTGAAAGCCGGTTCGCCAGCAGGCATCCGGCAGGGCCGGCGCCCACGATCACGTAATCGTATTCATCGATGCCAGGCTGCATGCGCGACCTCATTGTTGTTTTTCTGGGATTCATCCTAGTTGTTAGTTTTCGTCAAAAGAATGTTAGTTTTTGCGCAGTGGCTGTGCGTTTATAAACAACGACGCGCAAGGAGCGCCCCATGTTCGACTGGAATGACCTGCGGTACTTTCTGGAACTGCAACGCAGCGGCCGGCTGCTGACGGCCGCGCGACGCCTGAACACCACCCACGCCACGGTGGCCCGGCACATCGAGGCCATCGAGAAGAGCCTGGGTACCGCGTTGTTTGTCCAGCATGCCCAAGGCTACGAATTGACCCCGGCCGGCGAGACGCTGCTCAAGCATGCCGAGGCCATGGAAAACGTGGCGTTGCTCGCCCAGGAAGACATCACCCAGTCCAGCGCGCCCCTGGGCAAGATTCGCCTGGGGGTAACCGAAGGGCTCGGCATCATGTTCCTTGCCAGTCGCATGGACGGGCTGTTCCAACGTTATCCCGGGCTGGAGGTGGAGCTGGTGGCGGTGCCGCGGTTCGTCAGCATCCTCAACCGTGAAGCGGAAATCAGCATCCACCTCGAACGCCCGGCGGCGGACCTGTTGGTGACCCGCAAACTCACCGACTACAGCCTGGCGCTGTACGCCAGCCAGGCCTACCTGGACCGCTCGCCACCCCTGCGCAGCCGCGAAGACCTGGCCCGCCACGCCTGGATCGGTTATGTCGACGACCTGCTGTTCAGCCAGGAGCTGATGTTCCTCAACAGCTTCTGCCGCAACCCGCGGGTGGTGTTCCACAGCACCAGCGTCATCGCCCAGCAACAGGCCGCGCGCTCGGGCCTGGGGATCGCCGTACTGCCTTGCTACATGGCCAGCGGCGACCCGACGCTGGTGCCCTTGCTGCCGGACGAGACCATCCGCCGCAGCTACTGGATCAGCACCCGCCGCGAACTGCACAAGTCCGTGCGGCTGCGGGTGTTGTGGGATTACGTGGTGCAGCTGTGCGAGCGGGAGCAGGGGGTGTTGCTGCCCTGATAGGGGCAGACGCAACCCTGTGATGAGCGTCACTGTGGGAGCAAGGCTTGCCCGCGATGAAGTCAACTCGGCCTTTACAGATCGCGGCCGGTATCGCGAGCAAGCTTTGCTCCCACACGTCTGGAGCAAGCTTTGCTTCAATGTCCCTGCCGGCGTTGGTATCAACAATCCCCGACACCGGTGCTGGCCGCCCAAGCCCCCTTTTATGGCCCCCAATGACCTCAGCCGCCGCGCCGGCGTGCCTTAACGTGGGAACTGCCTGACCCACAATAAAAAGGGCGCAGCCATGCGCCGTAAAGAGGGGCCTTATGCCGGCAACCACACCCCCAACATTGCTTCAAACCGCCGCTATCGTATTGCTCGGCGCGCTGCTCGCCGGTTGCGGTAAGGAGCCCAAGCCTCCCGCGCCCACGGTCTACACGGCGATGCCCACCGACATGGCGTTGGCCCAGGTCTACGACAGCAGTTGCAAGCTCTGCCATGCCAACCCCGGCGCCGGCGCGCCATTGACCGGCGATACCACTGCCTGGGCGCCGCGGGTGGCCCAGGGCGCCGACACCCTGCTGGACCACGCGATCAACGGCTACAACGGCATGCCGCCGATGGGCCTGTGCATGCACTGTTCCGAAGACCAGTTCCTGGCCTTGATTGCCTTCATGTCCGGCCAACATTTCCAATGACCAGCAGGGGGACCACGGCATGACGATGGACTATTCACGGCGCCGATTGCTGCAAGGGGCCGGCGTTGTCGCCGCCTTCATGGCGCTTGGCAGCCAGGGTGCGCTGGCCGAATTGATACGCGCACCTCGACTGATCCCGTGGCGCAACTGGTCCGGCGCGCAAAGCTGCCTGCCGGCGGCACGCCTGGCGCCCAAGGACCTCGATGAACTGGTGCAAGTGGTGACCCGCGCCGAAGGGCGGATTCGTCCAGTGGGATCCGGTCACTCCTTCAGCGCGCTGGTGCCCACCGACGGCACCCTGTTGTCCCTGAGCTTTTTCAGCGGCCTGCTGGATCACGACGCAGCGAGCCTGCAAGCCGAGTTCGGCGGCGGCACGCCGATGTCGCGCATGGGTCCGGCGCTCAAGGCCATCGGCCAGGCTTTGCCGAACATGGCCGATGTGGATTACCAGACGCTCGCGGGTGCCATCTCGACCTCCACCCACGGCACCGGCAAGGCGTTCGGTTCCTATTCGTCCCAGGTCGTCGGTTTGCAATTGGTGACCGCCAGTGGCGAGGTCCTTGATTGCGATGCCCAGTGTCATCCTGAAGTGTTCAAGGCCGGCCGGGTCTCCCTCGGCGCGCTGGGGCTGGTGACCCGGGTGCGCTTGCAGAATCGCCCGGCCTATCGGTTGCGTGAGCGCCAGTGGGTGGCAAAAACCGAAGAGTTACTGGAGGACGTCGAAACCAATACCCGCGACAATCAGCACTGGGAAATGCAGGTCGTCACCCACTCCGACTATGCCTTGTCGATCGCCCTGAACGAGACGACTGACCCCGCCACGCCGCCCATCAGCCCGGAAGAAGAGGGCGGTAACGAGTTCGTCACCCTGATCGAAAAACTCGACAAGTACGGCAGCGATTTTCCGGCCACCCGCCGGACGCTCTTGAACAGCTTGCGGCTGATCGCCAGTTTCGACGACCGCATCGGCGACTCCCATGAGATCTACGCCAACGCCCGCACCGTGCGCTTCAACGAAATGGAATACTCGGTCCCGGCCGAACACGGCCCGGCGTGCCTGCGGGAGATTCTCGCGCTGATCCGCGACAAGGACCTGCGCACCTGGTTTCCCATCGAATACCGCTACGTGAAGGCCGACGACATCGCCCTGAGCATGTTCGAAGGGCGAGACAGTTGCTCGATCTCGGTGCACCAGCATTACCAGATGGACCATCACAATTTCTTTGCCGCCATCGAGCCGGTTTTCTGGAAGTACCAGGGCCGTCCGCACTGGGGGAAATTGCATTCGCTCAATGCCCGGGCGTTGCAGGCGCTGTACCCGCGCTGGGATGAATTCGCCCAGGTGCGCCAGGCCCTGGACCCCACCGGCAAATTTCTCAACGGGCATCTGTCGACGATTCTGGGGGTGAACTGATGGGCTTCAATCGTCGCGGCTTTCTCAAGGGGACATTGGGTGCGGGGGTGTTGCTCGCTGGCGTCGGTGCGCTGTTGCGGCCGCAAGACCGGGGCGGACCCTACACCGATTATTTCCGCCAGTTGAACCGCGAGCTCAAGGCCAACGGTCCGATGCGTCCGGTGATACTGGTGGACCTGGATCGTCTGGATCACAACATCGACGTGGCCAAGGCCTCGGTCCGGCGCACCGGCAAGCAACTGCGGCTGGTGGAGAAATCATTGCCGTCAGCCGGGTTGCTGAACTACATCGCCCAGCGGGCCGAAACGCGACGATTGATGTCGTTCCACCAGCCGTTTCTCAACCACGATGCGCTGCAATTTGCCGATGCCGATATCTTGCTGGGCAAGCCTCTGCCGGTGCGCTCTGCCGAGCTGTTTTATCAGCAGCACAAGGGACCGTTCGATCCATCGCGGCAGTTGCAATGGCTGCTGGACACGCCTGAACGGCTGGAACAATACCGTGCCCTGGCCCAAGGCCTGGGCACGCGTTTGCGGGTCAATATTGAACTGGACGTCGGCCTGCACCGGGGCGGTGTGGCCGACGAAGCGAGCCTGGACGCGATGCTCAAACTGATCCGGGCACACCCGGCACAACTGGAGTTCGCCGGGTTCATGGGCTACGACCCGTTCGTGGGCATGGGCGTGCCCGAGTTGCTGGCAAGCCCCGAAACGCTGCTGTCGCGGGTCATGGCGATCTACACCACGCGGGTGGATTTCCTTCGTCTGCGTTACCCCGATTTGTGGCACCCGAGCCTGACCTTCAACACCGCCGGCAGCCCGAGCTATCGCCTGCATGAACAGGAAAGCCTCAGCACCGAAGTGTCGGTGGGCACGGCGATGCTCAAGCCCAGCCATTACGACTTGCCCTCGTTGCGCGAGCACGTGCCGGCCGCCTACATCGCCACGCCGGTATTGAAGCGCACCGGCGCGGTGAATATCCCGGCACTGGACGACACATCGCAGATATTTTCCTGGTGGGACGTGAACCAGCGCGCGACGTTTTTCATCTACGGCGGCAACTGGATGGCCGATCTCGAATCGCCCTCGGGCTTGCAGAGCAATGGTCTCTACGGCCGCAGCTCCAACCAGGAAATGGTCAACGGTTCGCAAGCGGTGGGGTTGGGGCTGGAGGACCAGGTTTTCCTGCGGCCCACCCAGACGGAGTCGGTGTTGCTGCAATTCGGCGATCTGCTGGCGGTGCGTGGGGGCAAGATTGTCGAGCAGTGGCCGGTCTATAGCTGAACCGGGTTGATCGTTCCCACGCAGAGCGTGGGAATGATCAGAGGAGGCGCTTAGAACGCAAACGGAATACTGACCTTGGCCCAGAGCATTTCACCTTCGGGGCGGTTCTCCACGTCGAACTCCTTGGCCCAGCGGATCTCGGCGCTGGCGTACTTGAGGAAGGTCAGGTGCAGCGCCGGGCCGATGGCGAAGACCTGGCCGCGCACGCCGTCGTTGACGTCCTGGCCGGCGAACTGCACGGTGCGGCCGTACTGTTTGTCGTCGGTGGTCTGCTTGAGGTAGTAGCCATTGAGCCCCAGCCTCAGGTTGTCGGTGACCCGATAACTGGCGGAATAATCGAAGTGGAAAATCTGCCCCGAACGGTAGTCGGTGTCCTTGTTCTCGCGGTTGAAGCTGTAGGTGGTCTTCATCGACACCTCGGTGTCCTCGGTGGGCAACCAGGTGAAGGAGAACAACGGTTTGTAGGTGTAGAAATTGTTGCTGGTGTTGGCCAGTCGGTCGGTGCTGTATTCACCGGTCGGCACGGTGATTTCCACCGCAGCGGCCAGGGTCAGGTTCTTGCCCATGTCCCAGAGCACGATCGGTGAAACGGTGGTGTCGCCCATGCCTTCGCGGGTGTCATGCAGGCCGAACACCGACACCTCTTGCTTGATCCACGGCTGGGCGATGTAGAGACCCAGTCGCCCACCGGCCACGCGCAACGGGCTCAGGTAGTCGATACGCGGGACCACCGCCGTGGATTCGATTTCAACCTTGGGCACGTCGCCGCCCAATGAGCTGATGTTGAATTTGCGTGCCTTGTAATGGTTGTAGTAGAGGTTGAACGCGATCATGTTGTCGGGAAGGCTGTCGACTTCCAGCGGCAACACGAAAAAGCCGTCGGTGCCGGGACCGATGTTGTCGACCCCGGACTCCGTCGCCAGGGCGGGCAGGGTCACGGCCAGGCCGAGGGTCAGTTGCAAGGCGAATGTCGTGCGGATCGGGTTCATGAGGGAGCTCGTTATTATTGTTGGAGACGCACCGAAAGTCCGAGCCATAGAAATAAGCCGTTAGCCGTCGCCAGGGCAGGGTATTGGCGGCCACACAGGGGACTTGGGCGGCCACATTTTCTGTCCCCCATTGCGCTGGCCCATGCTAACGTTCATGAAACAACCGGTTACAAAAACGCCGCCTAACGTGCTCCGGACCCCGCCCATGCCAATCAAAGTCCTCGACCCCACCTATGAACTGGCGCTGGTCTCGCCCTTCCTGCTGCAAACCCTGGCAGAGGTGGTGGCGAACAGAGGCTTCGACGCCGCCAGCCTGTGTCGCGGCCTGGGGTTCGGGCTCGATGATCTGCAGGACCCCGCCCAACGGATTTCCTATCGCCAGGCGGTGATCATGATTCAACGGGCGCTCAAACTGTTGCCTGACCAAGGCCTGGGCTTGTGGGTGGGCGACCGTAACGTGCTTGGCACCCTGGGCCTGTTGGGCCACGTCCTGTCGCTGTGCGAGACGCTGCGCGACGCCTTCGGCCTGGGCATCCGTTACCAGCACACCACGGGCGGCATCGCCGTGACCAGTGTCGAAGAAGCCGCTGACCGGATCATGGTCGACGCGACCTGTCGCCTGCCGTTTGCGGAGGTCCAGGTGTTCGCGGTGGAAGAGTTCTTCGCCAGCCTGATGGTCTACGGTCGGGCGTTGGCGGGCGCCGATTTCAAACCCCAGGCGGTGGAGTTCATGCACGCCGCACCGTCCTATGCCCAGGAATACCAGCGGATCCTGGGGCCGGACGTGCGCTTCGGTTGCCGGCACAATCGCATGTTGATCGATGTCCGCTGGCTCGACGTGCGCCTGCCCAATCATCACCCGCTGGCCTTGCGCCAGGCCTTGGCCCTGCTTGAGCAGGAGGCCGCCCAGGTCCACCAGAAGATCGATCTGATCCAGGCCGTGGAGCGGGCGATTGCCCGGGACCTGACCCGTGGCAGCCACATCGAGAAGATCGCCAGCGACCTCAACATGAGCAGCCGCACCCTGCGCCGACGCCTGACCGAACACAGCCTGACCTTCGAGGCCCTGCTCGAACAGGTGCGCCGTGGCCGGACCCTGAACCTGCTGGCCAATCCCGAGCTGTCCATCGAGCGCATCACCGAAGAGGTCGGCTACAGCGACGTGCGCAGTTTCCGCCGGGCGTTCCGGCGCTGGACCGGAATGAGCCCCAGTGCGTTTCGCAACGAGGGCGCCGAGGCGCGGCTTTGAGGGTGGGTGGTATTCAGAAGATAAACCTGCCTCCACGCTCCTGTTCAAGCGTGCTGGGCATGGATGAAGTCCACGAAAGCCCGCAGCGGTGAAGGCAGGTAGCGGCGACCGGGGTAGTACAGGAAAGGCCCGGTAAAGCGTTGCCACCAGGGTTCGAGCACCGGTTCCAGGGCGCCGCTGTCCAGGTACGGTCGCAGCCAGTCCTCGAACAGGTAGACGATGCCCAGCCCATCCAGGGCGGCCTGTACCGCCAGGTCCACCGCACCGCCCACCCTCACGATCAACGGACCGCTGGGGTCGATGCTCACGGTTTCGCCGTCGCGTTCATATTCCCAGAGCGGCATGGCACCGCTGGCGAATTTGCCCCGCAGGCAAGCGTGCTGGAGCAGGTCCCGCGGGTGCTCCGGGCGGCCCCTGGCGTCGAGGTAGGCCGGTGAGGCGGCCGTGGCGAAGCGCTGGAAGCGTGGGCCGATGGGGATGGCGATCATGTCCTGCTCAAGGCGTTCGTCGTAGCGGATACCGGCGTCACAACCGGCGGCGAGGACGTCAACGAAGCTCTCTTCGGCGATCACCTCAAGGCGGATGTCCGGGTAGCTTTTCAGGAACGGCGTGATGATCGAGGGCAGCACCAGCCTGGCGGCACTGACAGGGACGTTCAAGCGCAGCGTGCCCGAAGGGCGGTCGCGGTACTCGTTGACCACGTCCATCGCCGACTCGACCTCACCCAGAGCCGGCACGATGCGCTCCATCAGCCGGGCGCCAGCCTCGGTCGGCACCACGCTGCGGGTGGTGCGGTTGAGCAGGCGCACGCCCAGGCGGCTCTCCATCCGGCGCACCGCATCGCTGAGGCTTGAGGCGGATTTACCGCTCAGCCGCGCGCCTTCACGAAAGCCCCCCGCGTTGACCACCGCGACAAAGGCCAGCAGGTCTTGAATATCCGTCGCCATTGTTCTCTCCGCCGTACAACCCGTGCCGATTGCACCCGATTATCAACGAGATGGTCAATGCCTATAGTGGGCCCACTTACATTGATCCAAGGGGAACGAGATGAACATTGCAGGCAAGGCAGGCCGCTTTTTGCTGGGCGAGCGTACGGTCAACCGCATGGGCTACGGCGCGATGCAACTGGCGGGGGCGAATGTGTTCGGGCCGCCCAAGGACCCGGCCGCGGCCATTGCCGTACTGCGTGAAGCCCTGGCGAGTGGGGTCGACCACATCGACACCGCCGACTTCTACGGCCCCCATGTCACCAACCGGCTGATCCGCGATGCGCTGTACCCCTACGCCAAGGAGCTGGTCATCGTCACCAAGGTCGGTGCCGTGCGGGGCGCCGACGCCTCCTGGAACCCGGCACAAAGTCCCGCCGAGTTGACCCAGGCGGTCCACGACAATTTGCGCAACCTGGGGCTGGATGCGTTGGAGGTGGTCAACCTGCGGGCCTGGGGCAACCTGCATTCGCCCGGGCAGGAGTCCATCGAAGAAGCGTTCACCGTGCTGGCTGAATTGCAGCACCAAGGCCTCATCAAGCACCTGGGGCTGAGTAACGTCACCGCTTCGCAGGTCAAGCAGGCCCAAGGCATCGCCAACGTCGTGTGCGTGCAGAATCACTACAACCTGACCCATCGCGGCGACGAGCAACTCATCGCTGACCTGGCCCGGGAAGGCATCGCCTACGTGCCGTTCTTTCCGCTGGGAGGGTTTACGCCGCTGCAATCGCAGACCTTGTCCAGCGTCGCGGCGCGCCTGGAGGCGTCGCCGCTGTGTGTTGCGCTGGCGTGGCTGCTGCAACGCTCGCCGAATATCCTGCTCATCCCTGGTACCTCGTCGCCGGTGCACCTGCGGGAGAACCTCACGGCGAGTGAGCTGACGATCCCGCCGCAGCTGCTCGATGAGCTGGACGCACTGGCCGAAGCCGGCTGAAAGAGCGCCGCGCGACGATAACCTCAGTCCGCCTCGGGCCGGTGTTGCCCGGCCCAGCCATGGGCTGGCCGAGCACGGTCTTCGTTGAACATTTCCTCCAGCAGCGCGTTGGCCCGCAGGTATGCCTTGTGCCTGAACACCAGGTCGTCCGCCGGGTGAGCGACGATTTCATCGAGCATCTGCAGGTTCAGGCGGCGGAACTGATCCGCGCGTTCCCGCGCCTCGTAGCTGCCGACGCCCATCTGCAGCAGTGCACTTCGACCCAGCGACAACGCGCTTTCAAAGGTTTCCCGCTCGGACGCGTCCACGCCCAATTGCCGCAGGGCGATGATGTGGGCCATGTCGCGCGCGCGCACCACCAGCTTCAACCCGGGGAAGTGCTCCTTGGCCAACCGGGTCAGCTTCAGGTTGTCTTCCTGATCGTCGATCGCGTTGATCAAGACCACCGCCTGGCCTGCGCCGGCTGCTTCCAGCAGGTCGAGACGCGTGGCATCGCCGTAGAACACTTTCACGCCGAATTTGCGCAGGGTCTCGATGTTGTCAGGGTCGTGGTCCAGAACCACCACCTCGACACCACAGGACATCAGCAGCCGACCGGCGATCTGCCCGAAACGGCCGAACCCGGCAATGATCACGCGAGGATTCTGCTGGTCGACGAGGTCGGACTCGCGACGGTCTTTCTTGCTGCTGGACTCCAGGCGATCCAGCAGCAGGATGAGCAACGGCGTCAGGCACATGGACAAAGCCACCGCCAGTGTCAGGCTCTTGCCCCATTGATCGGTGAGGATGCCAGCGACCGTCGCGGCGCCGAACACCACGAAGGCAAACTCGCTGCCCTGGCCCAGCAGCACCGCCTGCCAGGAACGCTGGCCGGCGGGTACGTTGAGCAAGCGCCCGATGGACTTGATCACCAGCAGCTTGATCAGGATGAAACCCAGGGTCAGGGTCATGACTTTCAGCGGCGCATTGATCAGCGTGCCGAAGTCGATCGACATGCCGACGCCAATGAAGAACAGCCCCAGCAGCAAACCTTTGAACGGCTCGATGTCGCTTTCCAGGGCATGGCGGTATTCGGAGCTGGCCAGCAACACCCCGGCGAGGAACGCCCCCATCGCCATCGACAAGCCGGCCTCTTCGAGCAGGAAACCGAAGCCGAACACCAGGAACAGCGCGACGGCACTGAAAATTTCCCGCAGGCCGGATTTGGCCACGAAACGCAGCACCGGCCGGGACACGTAGCGACCGAGCAACACGACGATGCTGATGGCGGCGACGATCTTGCCGATCGACAGCGCCAGGTCGGCACCTGAAGGCGTGCCGCCATGTGCGGCCAACAAGGGGATCATCGCGACCAGGGGAATGGCGGCGATGTCCTGGAACAGCAACACGGCAAAGCTGCTGCGCCCGACGGCGGTTGCGGTCAGGTTGCGCTCACTCATGGCCTGCATGGCAATCGCCGTAGAGGACAGGCTCAGGGTCAGGCCCACCAGCAACGCCGCCGTCCAGTTCAGCCCCAACAGCGCGCAGAATGAAGCGATGGCCGCGCCACAGGCCAGCATCTGCAGCGCACCGCCGCCGAAGACCATCTTGCGCAGCGCCCACAACCGTTTGGGGTCGAGTTCGAGGCCGATGATGAACAGCATCAGGACCACGCCGATCTCGGCGAACTCCAGGATCGCCTTGACGTCGGTGACCAACTTCAGCCCCCACGGGCCGATGGCACAACCGGCGAGCAGATAGCCCAACACCGGACCCAGCCCCAACCGGACCGCGATCGGCACGATCAGCGCCGCCGAGCCCAGGTAGATGAGCATTTCAATCAGACTGTGCGTTTCCATATCAATCCTCCTTCCAGGCGGCCAGGCGAGCGCCGTACTGCTCGATTTGTGCGTGTTGCGCGTCGCAGGCACCGGCATAGGCACCGTGCACCACCACCGGTTCGAGCCAGTGCATGTTGCAGTAGAGGGCGGTTGCGTGCAGCGGTTGGGCCAGCGCCGCGAAACCCGGGTAGTCGCCTATCTGGAAATGATCCTGCTCGCCCCCGGTCGTGACCGCCCACAGCAGGCGCTTGCCTTTGAGGGCAACGGCGCCTTTGCCGTAGGCCCAGCCTTGGGTGAACACTTTGTCGATCCACAACTTCAGCAGCGGCGGGGCGCTGTACCAGTACATCGGGTGTTGCAACACGATCAGTTGCGCTTGCTCGACCGCGCGCTGTTCCGCCTCGACGTCGATGTCGAAGTTCGGGTACAGCGCGTAGAGGGAGCGCACGACAACGTCCGGGTGACTCGATACGTGCTTGAGCATCGCCTGGTTGACCCGTGATTTATCGGGGTAGGGGTGGGCGTAAATGATAAGAATCATCGGGTGAACTCCATAACGTTCAGTTGGCTCCGTCGATCCTTGCCTGTGCGCGTGAGCGAAGGGGAACGATTGCGCTCGACTCGTTGAGTCGAGTGATACAAAAACGCGCCTGGCCGGAAAGGACCAGGCCTGCGGGCCGGACATCCTAGCGGGGAAGGCGCTGATTGTTTAGCGCAATATTCGTCGTTGTTCGCTTTTGGCCGTGCCGGGCCTTGATGGAACGATCAATTCAATGGCAGCGAGACCCTGGCTTCCAGACCACCCTCACGACGATTGCTGAGGGTCAGCGTCCCGCCATGCTCCAGCACGGTCGCCCGAGCGGCCGAGAGGCCCAGCCCGACACCGCCGGTGTTTTTGTTGCGAGAACTCTCGAGACGAAAGAATGGGGCGAATACTTGTTCCTGGTACTCAGCCGCGATACCCGGGCCGCGGTCCAGGATGCGGATTTCCACGTGGTCCACCCAGGCCTTGAGTTGAACAGCCGGTTCGCCACCATATTTGAGCGCGTTGTCGATCAGGTTCACCAGCGCGCGCTTGATGCCGATGGGCCGCCCGACGTAGACGAGACGCTGGGCGCCGTCGAATGCCACCTCGCTGCCGGCGTCCTTGAAATCATCGACGACGGTGTGCAGCAGTTCAGCCAGATCGAAGGCGGTGGCCTGTTCCAGGCGGGCATCGTCACGGAAAAACGCCAGGGCCGAATTGACCATCGCCTGCATTTCATCGACGTCCCTGAACAGCCGCGATTGCTGTTCGGCATCGTCAATGAACTCCCCCCGCAGGCGCATGCGCGTCAACGGTGCTCGCAAGTCATGGGAGATCGCGGCGAGCATTTGCGTGCGGTCCTCGATGAAGTGCTTGAGCTGGGCCTGCATGGCATTGAAGGCGAGGATCGCCTGGCGGATTTCGTAGGGACCGATGACCGCAATCGGCGGCGCTTGGTGATCCATGCCAAAGCGCCGCGCACCTTCGGCGAAGCGTTCCAGTGGCGCCGCCAGATGCCGCGTGGCAACCAGCGCGACGACGACGGTCGACAGCAGGATCAGCGCCATGATGATCAGGTTGCGCTGCCATTCCTCCAGGCCCCAATTGCGCGCGGGCATGGAAAACATCACCCAGGAATGATCGCTCAGCTCAATCAGCGCGGCGTATCGTCCGCCGGGCTGATCGGCGGGCCAGTCGCTCGGCTCGTAGCCTTCTATCCGTGCATCGGGCCTACCCAATTGCTGGCGCAACCATGCCGCGCCGTCGCTGTATTCCGGGTCGTCGTCGACCACCGGCACTCGCGCCTGGTCATGGTGGTGCAGCCACTGCGTACTGAATGCCTGGTCACTGGCTGCCCTGGCAATGGTGGGCCGCTGTTCGAGCGCTGCCGAGTCGATGATGCGGGTGATGGCGGCGATTTTTTCAAGCAGGCCGGTTTCCATCAGGGGCGGGCGGGCCCAGGCGCCGGTCAGCTGGCTGAACAGTGCGTTCAAGGCCAGCAACGTGAGCATGGCGACCAGGGTAGTCAGGGCGATCCAGCGCGCCAGCGTGTCCCGTGGGCGCGCGCCCGAGCGCAGCGGCTTCATCGCTTCACCACGTGGGGGCTGAAGAGGTAGCCGCCGTTGCGCACGGTGCGGATCATCGACGCGCCTTGGGCATCGGTTTCCAGCTTGCGACGCAGTCGGCTGACCTGGACGTCGATGCTTCGGTCAAACGCGTCGTACGTCTCACCGCGGGCCATGTCCAGCAGTTGCTGGCGACTGAGCACCCGACGCGGGTGTTCGACAAACACCAGCAACAACTCGAACTCACCGGTGGACAGTGGAATCATGACGTTGTCCGGTGAGCGCAGTTCACGACGGGTGACGTCCAGCTGCCAGTTTTCGAACGCCAGGACCAGCCGGGATTTGTCGTTGAGGGTGCCCTTGGCTTCGCCGGTACGCCTGAGGACGGCACGCACCCGGGCCAGCAGTTCCCGTGCATCGAACGGTTTGGTCAGGTAATCATCCGCGCCGAGCTCCAGGCCCACCACCCGGTCACTCAATTCGCCCATGGCGGTGAGCATGACGATACCCACCGTGTGCTCGGCCCGCAGCCGCTGGCAGAGCACCAGGCCGCTGTCGCCGGGCAGCATGACGTCGAGGATGATCAGGTCCGGCAGGCGGCGTTCCACCGCTTGCCAGAGGGCGTTGCCGTCGGCGGCCACGTCGACGCTGTAGCCATGTTGTTCGAGAAATTTGCGCAACAGGGCGAGGACTTCGAGGTCATCGTCCACCAGTAATAAATGGCTCACGGCGGGCACGCTGGGCAAGGGATACAGGAGCGGATACTAGGATCAATCCAGCGCGCGCGTCATATATTTCAATCCGGAAATAAAGTTGCCGACGAGCAATGCTGCAGAAATCTTCGGGCAAGAAAACAGCAGCAGGATTACGCCATGCCGGTTCGGTCGGGCCACAAAGCTGTGGGAGCCGAGCTTGCTTGCGATGGCGGCAGGTCAGTTGATGAAGAGGTTGGCTGACCCAGCGCTATCGAGAGCAAGTTCGGCTTCCACGGTATGTGCACGCCTTCACCTCCTTGACTACCGGCATCGCCCATTCCTTGCCGAGACAACCCCGTATGCCGCTCAGTGATCCCGCTTCATCACGCGCTCGATCCGCCCTGGTCATCCTGCTTGCAGCCCTTGCCAGCGGCTGCACCAGCTCGCCTGTCGCGACGCCAGGCAGTTGTGCCAGCGCAAGCTACACCGTTCATGACCCTGCCGAGCCCTTCAACCGTGGCGTCTTCGCTTTCAACCGGACCGTGGATGACTATGCCCTGGCACCTGTCGCCCGGGGTTATCGCCGGCTACCGGAGAGGGTCCAGTCCGGCGTCCACAACTTCGTGGCGAACTTCGGCGAGCCCAAGGTGTTCATCAACGACCTGTTGCAAGGCAATGCCCAGCGCTCGGTCAACACCCTCGGCCGCTTCGTCATCAACACCACCGCCGGCATCGTCGGGTTGATAGACGTCTCCGGCAGACTCGGCATCGAACGCCACGAGGCCGACTTCGGCCAGACCTTCGGCGTCTGGAACGTCGCCCCGGGACCGACGGTGGAACTGCCGCTGCTGGGGACGGCCAACCTGAGGGACGCTACCGGCAAGGTGATCAGTTTCGCGGTCGACCCGTTTGGCGGCAACAGCAGCACCGTCGACACCCTGGGCACCCTCGACACAGCAGGCGGCATCGTCGATGGTCGCGCCCAGGCGCTACCGCTGACAGACGAACTGAGGACCCGACCGGATGACTATGCGGCCCTGCGCGATGCGGTGGCACAACAGCGCGCCGATTTCGTTGCGCAGGGAAAGTTGGGGGCGGTTGTGGTGGAGACTGCGCAATGCGAGCAGGGGGAGACGACCGATGAGTAGCGGCGCGTTGGTTCTGCATCGACGAATGAGGACGCTTGATCAAGGTGCGTTGCATTGCCGCGAAGTGGACCTGCGCCTGGCCGAGGATGGCCGTCATGTGGTGCTCAGTCGCTACGTGGAGTTGTTCAGCCAGGAGCACGGCAGTTGGTGCGCCATCCACCACCATCGGGTGTCACTGGTGGACATGGTTCGCTGGATGGTCGAGCACGGGGAACGGTGAGCTATTGACTGTCAAAACGCCAGTTTCTGCAGCCGTTTCGCGGTGAAACATTTCTACATAATTAGGCTTCAAGAATGGTTGTACGATGTCGTATGTAGTGTGTTCGACTGTGCTCCGTTTCTCACAAAAAAAATAACGGAGACTCCATCCATGTCGAGCATTCCTTCCGTCGAAGGCCAGGCTGCCGCGCCCGCGCAAGGCCGCTTTGTACGAATACTCAAGCTTCTGGGCCCCGGCATCATCGCGGTGCTTTCCTGGCTGGGCGCCGGTGACCTGATCACCTCGTCGGTGGCCGGTGCGAACTACGGCTACGCGATGATGTGGGTGCTGGCGGTGTCGCTGCTGCTCCGGTACCTGATCGTCAACATCATCGCGCGCTTCCAGCTCTGCAATAACCAGGGCATGACCATCCTGCAGGGCTATGCCCAGCTCAACCCGTTCTTCGCCTGGTTCCTGCTGGTCTACGCGCTGCTCATGGGGCATCTGATGAATGCCTACATGATCAAGGGCGCCGGTGAATCCCTGGCGATGCTGCTAAGGGTGGATTACCCGTTGCTGTGTTCGCTGGCGGTGGTGCTGGCGGTGTGGATGCTGGTGGGCCGCAATATCTATTCGATGATCGAAGGCGTGATGAAGGTGCTGCTGGCGATCATGACCTTGGCGTTCATCGCCCTGGCCGTGATGTCCGGGCCGGATGTCGTCGGTATCGTCAAAGGCACCATCGGCTTCAGTATTCCGCCCGATGAAGGCGTGCACGGTGCGTTGCTGGTGGCCGTCTCGGTGATCGGCGCGGTGGCCGGCTCCATCGCCAATTTCGTTCACCCGTATGTGATGCGGCAGAAGGGCTGGACCGGACCGGAACACAAGCGCATCCAGCGTAACGACCTGCTGTTTGCAGTGTTCGTCGGGATCATCATCAACCTGGCGATCTGGATCGTCGGTGCGGAAATCCTGCGGCCCAACGGCATCGAAGTGAATACCCTGAGTGACCTGGGCAAGGCCCTGGAAATCTTTTTCGGCCCCATCGGCTGGTACGTGTTCTTCATCGGCGTGTTCGCTACGCTGTTCGCCAGCATTTCCGGCAAGACCACGGCGTTCCCGATGCTCATTACCGATGCCTTCCAGCACGTCATGCCCCAGCGCCGCGAGCGTTACGGCAAAGAGTTCCACCATGACCCGATGCACAAGTGGTTCATGCTCTTTATCCTGGTTACGCCGTTGATCTGGTCGCTGCCCGGTATGCCCGATTTCGTCACCCTGACCATCGGTGTCAGCGCGCTGAACATCATCGGCCTGCCGGTCATTTCCCTGGGCCTGCTGATCATGTCCAACCAGAAGTCGTTGCTGGGCAAGGCGTACCGCAACAACCTGTTCGAGAACATCGCGCTGCTGTTTGCGACCGGCCTGGCGCTGTGGGTGGCGTTCCAACTGGGGGTCGACCTGTTCACCTGACGCCCGCCAGGCTCGGTTCGGCAGGGGGCTGCTAGACTTCATCGTCCAGTCCCCTTCCTGGAGAACCCGGATGAATAACAAGAACACGATTTGTCTCTGGTACGACGGCACTGCGCTGGAAGCGGCGCAGTTCTATGCAGCGACCTTCCCGGACAGCGCCGTGCGGGCCGTTCATCATGCGCCGGGCGACTTTCCCTCAGGCAAGCAGGGCGATGAATTGACGGTGGAGTTCACGGTGATGGGCATCCCTTGCCTGGGGTTGAACGGCGGTCCTTCGGTCAAGCATGGCATTGCCTTTTCCTTCCAGGTGGCAACCGACGACCAGGCGGAAACCGACCGTTACTGGAATGCGATCGTCAGTAACGGCGGCCAGGAAAACGCCTGCGGCTGGTGCACCGACAAGTGGGGCATCGCCTGGCAGATTACGCCTCGGGTGCTGAGCGAAGCGGTCACCCACTCTGATCAGACGGTCGCCAAGCGCGCCTTCGACGCGATGATGACGATGACCAAAATCGATATTGCCGCGATTGAAGCGGCGGTCAGAGGGTAAACGGCGGGGTTCAGTGCAAGCTGACCCGCCGCCTTCGCGAGCAGGCTCGCTCCCACAGTGGTTCTGCGCTGGACGTCCATCGGCGGCCCAGCCGAGATCCCGGTGGGAGCGGGCTTGCCCGCGAAGACGTCGGCACAATCAACATGGATGCAAGCTGACCCACCGCTATCGCGAGCAAGCTCGCTCCCACAGTGGTTCTGCGCTGGACGTCCATCGGCGGCCCAGCCGAGATCCCTGTGGGAGCGAGCTTGCCCGCGAAGACGTCGGCACAATCAACATGGATGCAAGCTGACCCACCGCTATCGCGAGCAAGCTCGCTCCCACAGTGGTTCTGCGCTGGACATCCATCGGCGGCCCAGCCGAGATCCCGGTGAGAGCGAGCCTGCTCGCGATGGCGGCGGCACAGTCAACACCCATGAATCAGCTGATCACTCCGGCAGCCGGGCGATCACCTTGATCTCGAACTGAAACCCATACAACCACGTCACACCCACCCCCGTCAGGGTTGGGTGCGGCGCATCGCCCCAGAATTCGGGTATCACTTTCCAGATGGTTTCGAAATTCGATTCAGGGTCGACGATGAAAAGGGTGACATCCACCACATCATCGAAGCTGCAACCGGCAGCGGCAAGAATCGCTTCCAGATTATTGAACGCCAACCGTACCTGGGCCTCCAGCCCCGGCTCCGGCGAGCCATCCTCGGTGCTGCCCACCTGCCCGGACACGAACAGGAAACCATTGGACCGAATGGCCGGCGAATAGCGATTGCGCTCATAAAGCGCCTGGCGTCCAGCGGGGAAAACAACGTCACGGGATCTCATAGGTAGCTCCATCAACGGGTCAAGATCGACCCGGAATCAACGATGACCACACTCTAGGGGCTTGTGCCTGGGCGATAAACGCGCAACCTTGGCGATCACTGTTTGTGAAACCCAAACAATCCGATGAGTACCCGAGGCCGCAATGGACCGTTTCGATGCGATGCAGGCGTTTGTGCGAGTGGTAGAGGCGGGCAGCTTCACCAAGGCGGCCGAAACGCTGCACATGAGCAAGACCACCGTGACCCAGCTGGTCCAGCAGCTCGAGGCACGCTTGCGGGTCAGGTTGCTCAACCGCACCACGCGCAAGGTCAACGTCACCGCCGACGGCGCGGTCTATTACGAACGGGTGATTCGTCTGCTGGCGGACATGGACGATGCCGAGACCAGCCTTGCCGGCGCACAAACGCTGCCCCGGGGGCGGCTGCGGGTGGACGTGCCGAGCCCGCTGGCCGCGATGATCCTGGTGCCGGCATTGCCGGCGTTTTATGAGCGCTACCCGGACATTCAGATCGACCTGGGCGTCAGTGATCGCATCGTCGACATCCTTGATGAAAACGTCGACTGCGTGGTGCGCGGCGGCGAGCTGACGGATCAGTCACTCATCGCCCGGCGCATCGGCGACCTGGCCCTGGGCATCTATGCGGCGCCGAGCTACCTGGCGCGCCACGGCACCCCGGACCATCCCCAGGCGCTGGAAGACACCCATCACCGTGTTGTCGGTTTCTTGTGGGCACGCACGCGCAAACCCATGCCTTATGCGATGCATCACCAGGGCGAACGTCTGCAGGTCAAGGGCCGCTACGCACTGGCCGTCGACGATGGCAACGCTTATATTGCGGCTGGCCTGGCGGGGCTGGGCGTGCTTTGGCTGCCCCGGTACATGTCCAGGCCATACGAGACGCAAGGCAGCCTCGTGCCCTTGTTCGAAGACTGGCGCATAGACCCGATGCCGCTCTACCTGGCCTATCCGCCGAACCGGCACATCAGCGCCAAGTTACGGGTGTTCATTGACTGGGTCGTGGCGCTGATGGCGTTGCATGCACCCGTTGTCGATCGGCATGATTGATGAACACTGATCGCATCCATTTACAAACCAGGGAAGCCCAATGATCGCCCAAGGATTCATGTCACTGCTTGACTACGCCCTGTATCTGACACCGGGCCTGGTGCTCTTCGGCCTCTGGTTCGGTCTGACGCCGAAGACCCAGACGGGCATGCGTATCCTGATTCTGGTGATGGCCTTCGTGCTGATGCGCGACGTGATGACGCCCCTGCGCCTGTGGTCCCTCGACAGCGATTTGCAGATCGGCTTTTTCGCCAACCCGTTCGTGCTGGCCATGCTGGGTGTATCGTCGCTGGTACTGGTCGCGCTGAGCGCCCGCTTTTTGCCAGACTTGTGGCAACTGGTGGTCTGGTCCAAGGGCAATCGGCTGGCAGGCCTGGCCGTGGGCGTTGCCGTGGGCTGCGTGATCGGTCTGCCGCTGCGGCTTCATCAAGCGGTTGATGCGACGACATTGCCAGGCTATTGGACATGGTTGCCAGGCATGGTGGTGCTGGCCTATGGCGCCAATACGCTGGAAGAAGTGTTGTTGCGCGGCTTCCTCCAGGGCCATCTCGAACGGCATGTCAGCGCTTTGCGAGCGGCGCTGATCAGCGGCGTGACATTCGCGGCGTGCCATGGGTTTCTCGCGTTGAGCGTGACTCAACTCGGCTGGCCGGTCTTGCTCTTCACGTTGATTGAAGGGCTGGCCTGCGGGTTGGTGCGCATGCGCTACGGGGTGGTAGCGTCAATCGCGACCCATGGGACCGCGATATTGCTGATGGCGGTGCCGATGGCGGGCCATGGATGAACTAAACCAAGGCTGGGCAGGGCGGTCGAAGCGGTAAGTCGACCACCTTGACCGCGAGGAGACACACCATGGACCGATTCACCGGCGGATGCCTGTGCGGCAACGTGCGCATCGAAGCCTCGGGGCGCCCCTATCGGGTCGGCCTTTGCCACTGCCTCGATTGTCGCAAACACCACGGCGCGCTGTTCTTTGCGGCGGCCATGTTCCCCGAGACTGCCGTCATCATCGAGGGCGAAACCCGGGACTACGCCGGACGCTTTTTCTGCCCCCGTTGCGGCTCGTCGGTGTTCACCCGCAGCGGTGACGAAATTGAAGTGCACCTGGGTTCCCTGGATGCCCCGGACCAACTGATACCCACGTACGAGTGCTGGACCCGTCGGCGCGAGGGCTGGTTGCCGCCGTTCGCGCACATGAAACAGTACGAAGGTGACCGTGAAGGCACGGATCGGTCCGAGTAGGGCGATCAACCAAACCCGATAATTGCCTTGGTCTCCAGGTATTCCTCGAACCCATGGACGCCATACTCTCGCCCATTTCCAGAGCGCTTGTACCCACCGAACGGCGCCATCGGGTTCCACGCCGGGTAGTTCAACAGCACCTGACCGGAGCGGATACGTGACGCCACGCTGCGCGCCAGCTCAAGGTCCTGTCCTTGCACATGGGCGCTGAGTCCATAGACGGTGTCGTTGGCGATGGCGATGGCTTCCTCCACCGTGTCATACGGGATAAGGCACAGCACCGGCCCGAAGATTTCTTCCTGGGCGATGCGCATGGCGCTGTCCACGTTCGAGAAAACCGTTGGTTGGGTGTAGAAGCCCTTGGCAAAGCCCTGCACCCGCCCGGGGCCGCCGCACACCCGTTTCGCGCCTTCAGCCAGGCCCGCTTCAATCATCGCCTGCACCCGGATGAACTGGGCTTCGTTAGCGATGGGACCGAGTACGGTTTCCTCTGATTGCGGGTCGCCGACAATGATCGCGTTGGCCGTTGCGGCGGCCAGCGCTTCGACTTCAGCCAGGCGGTTGCGCGGCACGATCATCCGGGTCGGCGCGCTGCACGATTGGCCAACGTTGCGGAACGCCGACATCACGCCCAGCGGCACGGCCTTGGCGAAGTCGGCGTCGGGCAGCAGCACGTTCGGCGACTTCCCCCCCAATTCCTGGGTGACACGTTTCACCGTCGGGGCGGCGGCCTGGGCCACCAGCGCGCCCGCACGGTTCGAGCCGGTGATGGAAATCATGTCGATATCGTGATGCGCCGCCATGGCCGCGCCGACGTCGGCGCCGCTGCCGTTCACCAGGTTGAAGACGCCCGCAGGCAGGCCTGCGTCATGCACCAGTTGCGCGAAGAGCAGGGCGCTCAGCGGTGACAGTTCGCTGGGCTTGAGCACCACCGTGCAGCCGGCGGCAATCGCCGGGGCGACTTTGGCGGTGATCTGATACAGCGGCCAGTTCCAGGGCGTGATAAGGCCGCAGACGCCGATGGGTTCGCGGTCGATGGCGGTGCCGTTCTCGACCTTGCGAAACGCATAGGTGGACAGCAGGTCACGGGCCACCCGCACGTGTTCGGCGGCCAGCGGCACTTGCATGGCCCGGGCAAAACCGATGGCCGCGCCCATTTCCAGCGAGAGCGCCTGGGCCAGTTGCTCTTTGCGTTCAAGGATCAGCTCATGGATTTTTCCAAGGATCGAGACGCGAACATCTACCGGGGTGGCGGACCAACCCGCAAACGCTGCACGCGCCGCGGCTACCGCCCGGTCGACATCCTCGCTGGAGCCTCGGGCGACCTCGGCGACCACCTCCTCGGTGGCCGGGTTGACCACCGGCAGCGTCGCCGGATGCGCTGGAAACGACCAGTCGCCATTGATATAGAACTGCCCATAGGTCAGCGGGCTATTTGAAGTTTGGGTGGTCATCCAACGGGCTCCCATGCAGCGTGATGCGATGGCCGGCAGCAGTTCCTGATGCCGTTTCTGTTCAATAAATTATCAAAGGCATCTCGTTGACGTGTGCCGTTGTTGCGCCTGGTAAAGGAGAATCTGCTGTATATGCCGGGCCGACTTTGCAAACGTAGCGGCGCAGGTCTCACGGTGCTGATCAACTGGGCCATGACGCCGCCATCGCGAGCAGGCTCGCTCCCACAGGATTTTTGCTCGAATCACACATTCGGTGTGCACGCCGAACCTTGTGGGAGCGAGCTTGCTCGCGAAGACGTCGGCCCATTCAACACAAAAGCTGAAGCTACCCCATTAGGGCATAGATTCTGCCGCAAACACCTCCCCATAGCCCTGTCCGGCGCACCATAACTGCCCGCAAACCCCAGGAACACGGGCGCAGCGCCCACGCCTGGAGCGTCCCGCAAAGTCTGCTGAGCGAGTGCCGCAAAACGGTGGTTTGTACCAAGCGGTCGGTATTTTTAACGATTTATCCACGGTCTCATGGTGTTGTAATGAAAACGTGATGCAGCGTTGCAGCGGTGCTTCACGAGCGGCATCAATGTTTGCCACGTCATGCCTTCAACTACGATCAGGACCGCACTCATGAGCTTTCTTCGTCCCAAGTACATCACCTTCGACTGCTACGGCACGCTGACCAATTTCCAGATGGGCACCATGACGCGCGAGCTGTTCGCCGATCGTGTCGACGCCGGGCAGATGGACCAGTTTGTCAAGGACTTCTCCGCTTATCGCCTGGACCAGGTGATGGGTGACTGGCGGCCCTATGATGAAATCATCAAGACGTCGCTGATGCGGGTCTGCAAGCGCTGGGGTGTCGAATACCGCGGCGAAGGCCAGCTCTATTACGACGCCGTTCCAACCTGGGGCCCCCACGCCGACGTACCGGCAGGCCTGTCGAAAATTGCCGACAAGATCCCCCTGGTGATTTTTTCCAACGCGATGGACGAGCAGATCATGTCCAACGTCGACAAGCTCGGCGCGCCGTTCCATAAAGTCTTCACTGCCCAGCAGGCCCAGGCCTACAAACCGCGCCTGGCCGCTTTCGAATTCATGCTCGATAACCTCGGCTGCGGGCCGGAGGACGTGCTGCATGTGTCGTCGAGCTTCCGTTACGACCTGATGTCGGCCCACGACATGAAAATCAAGAACAAGGCCTTCGTCGCCCGGGGTCACGAGCAGCCGGCCAATGCCATCTATGGCTACCACCAGATCCCGGATATCGGCGGCTTGGCTGGTTTGGTCGGGCTCTGAGTCCGGGCGCACTCTTCAAGGTGAAAGGGGTTAGACATGGGCAGTGAGTCCTATTGGCTCGATACCGCACCGGCCTTCACCGGTGCCCAGCTTGGCGGGTTGCCCGGGCAGGTCGATGTCGCCATCGTCGGTGGCGGTTTTACCGGCCTGGCGGCGGCCCGCGCCCTGGCTTTGAAGGGCGCCAGCGTGGCGGTGCTGGAAGCGGGACGGGTGCTTGGCGAGGCATCGGGGCGCAATGGCGGGCATTGCAGCACGGGTGTCGCCCAGGACTACGTGGCCCTTACCGCCAGCCTTGGCGCCGATAAAGCGCGAGCTTATTACCAGGCCTACGAAAGCGCCGTGCAGAGCGTCGTCGCGCTGGTGGAGCAGGAGGGGATTGCCTGCGACCTCAAGCGCAACGGCAAGCTCAAGCTGGCCGCCAAGCCGATGCACTACGAAGGGTTGGCGCGCACCTGTGAGCTGATCCGCAAGGAGGTCGATGCACAGGTGGAGCTGCTGTCGGCCCAAGAGACCCGGACGGAAGTCAATTCCAGCCAGTTCCACGGCGGCCTGCTGCAGCGCAATGGTGTGCAGATGCACGTCGGGCGCTTCGGCGTCGGCTTGGCCGAGGCGGCGGCGCGTCACGGCGCGTTGATCTTCCAGGGCACCACGGTAAAAGACTGGAAGGCCAGCGCGGGCGGCTATCAGGTCAACACCAGCAAAGGCACGCTGCACGCCTCGCAAGTGCTGCTGGCGACCGGTGCAAGCCAGCAGGGCGACCTGGGCTGGTATCGGCGGCGGATCGTGCCGGTGGGCAGCTTCGTGGTGGCCACCGAAGTATTGCCGGACGCCTTGATCGACAGCTTGCTGCCGGCTCGGCGCTCCTACGTCACCAGCCGGATGATCGGTAATTACTTCCGACTGACCCCGGACAACCGCCTGCTGTTTGGCGGCCGTGCGCGGTTTGCCATGTCCGACAGCGTTTCCGACGCCAAGAGCGGCAAGGTGCTGCAAGCGGCGATGGTGCAGATGTTCCCGCAGTTGGCGAACACCAGAATCGATTATTGCTGGGGCGGCCTGGTGGACATGACGTCCGATCGTTTACCCCGGGCCGGCCAGCATGGCGGGGTTTTCCACTCCATGGGCTACAGCGGCCATGGCGTGCAGATGTCGGTGCACATGGGCCAGGTCATGGCCGAGGTCATGGCGGGCAAGGTCGAGGCCAACCCCTGGCGCGAACTCGACTGGCCGGCCATTCCCGGGCACTTCGGCAAGCCCTGGTTCCTGCCGCTGGTGGGTGCGTACTACCGCCTGCAGGATTACCTGCACTGAGTTTCATGAAGTTGTTTGGCGTTTCAACCCGTTGCGTTAACCGTGCGCAATCGAGCCCAACCATTTTCCGAAAGGTAGAACAGACATGAGTGACGATAAAAACGGCATCAAAGACCAGTTGGTCACCGGTACAGAAAGTCTGCGTGTTTTCGAAGGGCTCAACCGCGGCATGTCCCGCCGCCATGCCTTGCAAATGCTCGGGGTGGCGGGCGTGGCAGCAGCGGGCGCCGGCAGCCTGTTCGGCGCCGCCGGCAAGTTGTTCGCCGATGAAGAGGCCAGCCCCGGCAAAGGCAAGCCTGGCGGGCGCATCCGCGTCGCCGGTATCTCCAGCTCCACCGCCGACACCCTGGACCCGGCCAAGGGCTCGTCGTCCACCGACTACGTGCGTCATTACATGTTCTACAACGGCCTGACCCGTTTCGACAGCCACATGGTGCCGCAACTGGAACTGGCCGAGCGCATCGACACCACCGACGCGACGCTCTGGGTGATTACCCTGCGCAAGGAAGTCACGTTCCACAACGGCAAGGCGCTGACAGCCGCCGACGTGGTGTTCTCGCTGCTGCGCCATAAGGACCCGATCACCGGGTCCAAGGTCTTGCCGCTGGCGGGGCAGTTCGACGAGGTCAAGGCCAACGGCACCCATGAGGTGCAGATACGCCTGAGCGGCCCGAACGCTGAACTGCCGTCGATCCTTGCCATTTCCCACCTGCTGATCGTGCCCGAAGGCACCAGTGACTTCAGCCAGGGCATCGGCACCGGGCCGTTCAAGGTCAAGGAGTTCAAGCCGGGCGTCCGTTCGATCGGGGTACGCAATCCCAACTACTGGAAGCCGGGCCTGCCGTACCTGGACGAGATCGAGTTCATCGGCATCGGCGACGAGCCGTCACGGGTCAATGCACTGCTCTCGGGCGATATGCAAATCATCAACGAAGTGAACCCGCGCTCGACCACCCGCATCAAGGACAGCGCCAGGCATCGGGTCGTGGACTCGCCGTCGGGCAACTACACCGACCTGATCATCCGCCAGGACCAGATGCCCGGCCAGAGCGCGGAATTTACCGAGGCCATGAAGCTGCTGCTGGACCGGGAACAGGTGAAGTCGGCAATCTTCCGTGGCTTCGCCCGGGTCGGCAACGACCACCCGATTGCCCCCGGTGCGCGTTTCTACAATGCCGACCTGCCGCAACGGACCTACGACCCGGAAAAGGCCCGTTTCCTGCTGAAGAAAGCCGGGATGGAAAGCATCAGCATGCCGCTGATGTGCTCGCCGGCCGCCACCGGTTCGGTGGATGTCGCGGTGCTGCTGCAACAATCGGCCAAGGAGGCCGGGCTCAAGCTCAACGTCAACCGCCTGCCGAGCGACGGCTACTGGTCCAACCACTGGGCCAAGCACCCGCTGAGCTTCGGCAACATCAACCCGCGACCGAACGCCGACATGATCTTCTCGCAGTTCTTCCAGTCGACCGCGCCCTGGAACGAATCCGCCTGGAAGAACCCGCAGTTCGACCAGTTGCTGGTGCAGGCGCGGGGTGAAACCGACGAGGCCAAGCGCGGCAAGATGTACGCGGACATGCAAACCCTGGTGCATGACCACGCCGGCATCGGCATCCCGGTGTTCATCAGCAACATCGATGGCGTCGACCAGCGCGTCAAAGGCTATGGCACCAACCCGCTGGGCGGTTTCATGGGCTACATGTTCTCCGAGCAAGTCTGGCTGGATGCTTGATGAGCATTGTCTGGCTGCGTGACATGGCACGAGGAGTAGGCTGATGAATAGCAACACACTGTGGTTGATCGGTCGGCGCCTGGGCGCCGCGATCGTGACGCTGTTGATCGTCTCGATGGTGGTCTTCGCCATTACGGCGGTGTTGCCGGGCGATGCGGCGCAACAGTCCCTGGGCCAGTTCGCCACGCCTGAACAGGTCGCGGCCCTGCGGGCGAAAATGGGGCTCGATCAGCCCGGTGTGTTGCGCTACCTGCACTGGTTGATGAGCTTGCTTGGTGGCGACATGGGCGTCTCGGTGTCCAATGCCGTGCCGGTCACCGAGCTGATGGCGGGCAGGGTACCGAACACGCTGATGCTGGCCGCCACCACGGCGCTCGTTTCGGTGCCCGTGGCCTTGATCCTCGGCATTGGTTCGGCGATGGGCCGGGGTGGGCGCATCGACGGCTTCGTGAGTTTCTTTACCCTGATGATGGTGGCGGTCCCGGAGTTCCTGGTCGCCACCCTGGCGGTGCTGATTTTCGCAGTGAACCTGGGCTGGCTTTCCGCGCTGTCCTACGCCAGCGAGATCACCTCACCGCTGCAGTTCATGCGCACCTATGCCTTGCCGGTCATGACGCTGTGCTGCGTGATCGTCGCGCAGATGGCGCGCATGACCCGGGCAGCGGTCATTGATCAACTCGACAGTCCTTATGTGGAAATGGCCCGTCTCAAAGGCGTGAGCCCGGTGCGGGTGGTGCTGCGCCACGCCTTGCCCAACGCCATCGGGCCGATTGCCAACGCCATCGCCTTGAGCCTCTCCTACCTGCTGGGCGGGGTGGTGATTGTCGAGACGATTTTCAACTACCCCGGCATTGCCAGCCTGATGGTCGATGCCGTGACCAACCGCGACATGGCGCTGGTCCAGGCCTGCACCATGCTGTTCTGCACGGCGTACCTGATGTTGGTGCTGATTGCCGATCTGTGCGCGATCCTTTCCAATCCGAGGCTGAGAAATCAATGAACAATCCCATTGTGAAATCTCCGACGGCGGCGGTCGCACTGGCATTGGGCAAGGACGCTCATGCTTCGTCCTGGCTGGGGCTGATCGGCGCCGCGATGTGTGCGATCTGGTTGCTGGTGGCGATCTTCGGCCCATGGCTGGCGCCGCACCCGGTGGGGGAAGTGGTCTCTGACAATGTCTTTGACAGCCTCAGCGCCGTCTACCCGTTGGGCACCGATTACCTGGGGCGCGACATGCTCAGCCGCATTCTGGTGGGCGCGCGGCTGACGGTTGGCCTGGCGTTGGTGGCGGCGGTCCTGTCCAGTGGGCTTGGAACAACTTGTGCACTGCTGTCGGTGGTCTCGCCCAAGTGGCTGGACGAACTGATCAGCCGCCTGATGGACGCGTTCATTTCGATTCCGAGCAAGATGCTGGCGCTGATCATGGTCTCGGCGTTCGGCTCGTCGGTGACGCTGCTGGTGTGCACGGCGGTGCTGAGCTACACACCGGGCGCGTTCCGTATCGCGCGCAGCATGGCGGTGAACATCGAGGCGCTGGAATACGTGCAAGTGGCCCGCACCCGAGGCGAGCGTCGACTGTACATCGCCTGCGTGGAAATCCTGCCGAACATGCTCAACCCGGTGCTGGCGGACCTGGGGTTGCGCTTCGGTTTCATCGTGCTGCTGCTCAGCGGCATGAGCTTCCTGGGGCTGGGCGTGCAACCGCCGGACGCCGACCTGGGTTCGCTGGTGCGCGAAAACATCGGCGGCCTCAACCAGGGCGCGCCGGCCGTGGTGATCCCGGCGTTGGCCATCGGCACGCTGACCATTGGCGTCAATCTGTTTATCGACCGCCTGTCTTCGCGGCGCAACCGACGTTCAGGAGGCCATTGAAATGAGCGAATTGATCCGAGTCGAAAACCTGCGGGTGGTCGCCGGTGGCGAGCGCGGCGAAGTGGAGATCGTCAAGGGTGTGAGCTTCGCCCTGGAAAAAGGCGAAGTGCTGGCGCTGATCGGCGAGTCCGGTTCCGGCAAGACCACCATCGCCCTGGCGCTGCTCGGCTATGCCCGGCGCGGTTGTCGCCTGGCCGGCGGGGTGGTGCGGGTCGGTGAGCACGACATGCTCGCGTTGAGCGAGGGCGAGCTGCAACGCTTGCGCGGCAACCGTGTCTCGTACATTGCCCAAAGCGCCGCCGCCGCGTTCAACCCGGCGAAAAGGCTCCTCGACCAGGTGGTGGAAGGCGCGCTGATTCATGGCCTGGGCAGCCGGGCCGTGCTCGAAGCCAAGGCCATCGAACTGTTCCGCGACCTGGCGCTGCCGAACCCCGAGCGTATCGGCCAACGCTATCCTCACCAGGTGTCCGGCGGACAACTGCAACGGGTCATGGCTGCCATGGCGCTGATCAGCGATCCGTTGCTGGTGATACTTGATGAGCCCACCACGGCCCTCGATGTCACCACCCAGATCGACGTGTTGCGCGCCTTCAAGCGCGTGGTCCGCGAGCGTGGCGCGACGGCGGTCTACGTGTCCCATGACCTGGCCGTCGTGGCGCAGATGGCCGACCAGATCGTGGTGCTCAACGGCGGCCAGATCTTCGAACACAGCGCCACCGCGCCGCTGCTCAAGGGCCCGACCCACGCCTACACCCGCAGCCTGCTGGCGGCGGCCCGGCCGGACACGACCATTCGCCCGCCCTGCGGTGTCGCTGAAGACACGCCGCTGCTGACCATCCAGGGTCTGACCGCCGGCTATGGCAACAAGGACAAACTGGGCATGCCGACGATCCGGGTGCTGGAACAGATCGACCTGACGGTGCGCCGAGGCCAGGCCATCGGGGTGATTGGTGAGTCCGGCTCGGGCAAATCGACCCTGGCGCGGGTGGTGGCGGGGCTGTTGCCGCCGGCCCTCGGCGGGCTGACGTTTGACGGGCAGCCCCTGGGCGGCAGCCTGTCGGAGCGCACCGATGAACAGTTCCGACGCATCCAGATGGTGTTCCAGAACGCCGACACCGCGCTCAACCCGATGCACAGCATCAGCACCATCCTCAGCCGGCCGTTGAAGATGTACTTCGGCCTCAAGGGCGCGCCGCTGCGCGAGCGTATCGGTGAGTTGCTGGACCTGGTGCGGCTGCCCCGGGACATGGCCGAGCGGCGCCCGAGCGAACTCTCCGGCGGCCAGAAACAGCGGGTCAACCTGGCCCGGGCATTGGCCGCCAAACCGGACCTGATCCTCTGCGATGAAGTGACCTCGGCCCTCGACACCGTGGTCGGCGCGGCGATTCTCGAACTGCTGCGCGACCTGCGCCAGCAGCTGGGGGTGTCCTACCTGTTCATCAGCCACGACATTTCCACGGTGCGGGCGCTGTGCGACGACATCGTGGTGATGTACAGCGGCCACAAGATCCAGGCCGGCGCCCGCCAATCGTTCGCCCAAGCGCCGTTTCATCCCTACACCGACCTGTTGATCCACTCGGTACCGGAAATGCGCCAGGGCTGGCTGGAAAGTTGCGGGGCGACCACGTGCGCCACGCTGCCAGCGTTGGGCGCAAAAGCCGATGTTCCGGGCCTTTGCACCTTCCTCAATCGCTGCCCGGTGCGGGTCGATGGCCTGTGTAACCACCGCGCGCCGCCACGGCACGTCATTGACGGCGGCAGCGAGATCCTCTGTCACCACGACAGTGGCGAGCTGCTCAGGCGCCAACAGGATTCAAACAGCATGATCGTGGGAGCTTACGCATGAGTGCGCGTTTCGTCAGGCTGGCCGAACAGGGCCGGCCGATCGTCAGGTTGAAAGTCGATGGTGAACCCATCGAAGCGTTGCAGGGCGACACGCTGATGGTCGCCTTGCTGACCCACGGCCCGGCCCTGCGCCAGTCGGAGTTCGATCCGGGCAGCCGGGCCGGTTTCTGCCTGATGGGCGCCTGCCAGGATTGCTGGGTCTGGACCCGCAGCGGCGAGCGCCTGCGCGCCTGCTCCAACGAAGTTCGCGAAGGATTGGACATCATCACCCAACAACCGGAGGCGATATGGCCACTGCGCGGGTAGTTATCGTGGGCGCTGGGCCGGCCGGCGTCCGGTGTGCCCAGACGCTGGTGGCGGCGGGCTTCAGACCGATCCTGATCGACGAGAACCGTCGCGATGGCGGGCAGATCTACCGTCGCCAGCCGCAAGGGTTCACCCGCAGTTACGCGACGCTGTACGGCACCGAGGCGGACAAGGCCCGTGACCTTCACGAGAGCTTCGAACACCTGCGCGCGCAGATCGACTACCGCCCCGACACCCTGGTCTGGAACCTGACACCCGGCCAGTTGTGTTGCGTCAGCCAGGGTGAGCATTCGACGGTGGATTACGACGCGCTGATCCTGTGCACCGGCGCCACCGACCGCTTGATGCCGATCAAGGGCTGGCAACTGGGCGGCACCTACAGCCTCGGCGGGGCGCAGATCGCCTTGAAGGCCCAGGCGGTGTCCATCGGTCACCGCGTGGTGTTCATGGGCAGCGGGCCGTTGCTGTACCTCGTCGCCAGCCAGTACCTCAAGGCCGGCGCCAACGTGGCGGCGGTGCTCGACACCTCGCCGCTGGGCAAGCGCATCAAGGCCTTGCCCAAGCTCATGGCGCGCCCGCGATTGCTGTTTACCGGCATGAAACTGTTGGCGCAGTTGCGCCAGGCCAAGGTCCCGGTGCACCTGGGCATTTCGCCGTTGCAGGTGCTGGGTGAGGCAGACAGTGGCGTCAGCGGCGTGCAGGTACAGACCGCGCGGGGTGAAACCTTGACGGTGGCGTGCGATGCCGTGGCGCTGGGTTATCACCTGCGCCCGGAAACCCAACTGGCCGATCTGGCCGGTTGTCTGTTGCGTTTTGACGAGGCGTCCAGCCAATGGCTGCTCGCTACTGATGACGCGGGCCGGACCTCGGTCAGCGGGATCTATGCCGCCGGCGATGGCGCGAAGATCCGTGGCGCCGATGCGGCCGAGTGCGCCGGGCGCCTGGCGGCCCTGGCGCTGTTGCAGGACTTGCAGCAGCCGGTGGACGCCGCGCAGGTTGCCGAACAGCATCGTGCGCTCAAGTTGATGGATGAATTTCGCGTCGGCCTGGCCCAGGCATTTCCCTGGCCGGCCGAACAAGCCAAGGCCTTGCCGGACGACGCCATCGTCTGTCGCTGCGAAATGATCAGCGCCGGCGAGCTGCGCCGCACCGTCAGCGAGAAGGGCGCTTGTGAAGTCAACCGGGCCAAGGCCTTCAGCCGGGTCGGCATGGGCCGCTGCCAGGGGCGTTATTGCGCCCAGGCCGGGGCCGAAGTGATTGCTGCCGCGGCGGGCATCCACGTGCAGGAAGTGGGCCGCCAGCGCGGCCAGGCGCCAGTCAAACCGCTTTCAATGCTCACCCGGGAGGTGACGCCATGACGATGAATAAAGCCGACGTGGTGATTGTCGGCGGTGGCCTGATGGGTTCGGCGGCAGCGTTCTTCCTGCGCCAACGCGGGCGATCGGTGATCCTGCTGGAGCGTGACCAGATCGGCCAGTACGCCAGCGGCGTGAACTTTGGCAACGTGCGGCGCCAGGGACGTTTTCTCGGCCAACTGGAACTGGCGAACCGTTCCTGGGCGTTGTGGAAGCGCCTGCCAGAGTTGATCGACGACGACCTGGAATTCATCGCCAGCGGGCACATGCGCGTGTGTTATCGCGAGGATGAGATTGCCGAGCTTGAGGCGTACGCGGCAGCGCCGGAAGCGGCGCAGTTGGACTTGAAAATCTACCGTGGCGCCGAGCTGCACGAACGCTTTCCGTTTCTGGGCAAGGACGTGAAAGGCGGCTCCTATGCGCCTCACGACGGTCACGCCAACCCGCGTCTGGCGGCGCCGGCGTTCGCCCGGGCGGCCCGGCGGCTGGGCGCACGCATTGAGGAAAAGACCGAAGTGGCCGAGGTGCAGAAGGTCGGTGACGGTTTCAGCATCACCACCACCGACGGTCGCCAGTTCAGCGCCGCGCAGTTGTTGATCACCGCCGGCGCCTGGGGCGAGAAACTGTCGGCGCAGTTCGGCGAGCCGGTCCCGCTGGAGACCAACGGCCCGCAGATGGCCGTCACTGAACCGGTGCCGTATGCCTTGCCGACGGTGATCGGGGTGTACACCAAAATCCCTGAAGAGGTGATCTATTTCCGCCAGATTCCCCGGGGCAACATCATCATCGGCGGCGGTTATCGCAGCAAGCCGGACATGCTCAATCGCCGGGCCTACGTCGAGCCGCGCAGCATCCTCAACCAGCTGGATCAGATGCGGCGCCTGGTGCCGGGGATCGGCAACCTCAACATCATCCGGGTCTGGAGCGGCATCGAAGGCTATCTGTCCGATTCGCTGCCGGTGATGGGCCCCAGTGGCACCGTCGACGGCCTGTTCTATGCGTTCGGCTTCAGCGGCCATGGTTTTCAGCTCGGTCCGGGCGTCGGCGACGTCATGGCCGAACTGATCAGCACCGGCAGCACCCGCACGTCCATCGAGCCGTTCTCCATTCGCCGGTTCGCCCCTTCAGCCGAGCAACGGAGCAAGGCCTCATGAAACCCCGGGTACTCGCCATCCTCGAACGCCTGCTGGCCTTTGATACGGTCTCTTCGGAGTCGAACCTGGCCCTGATCGAGTACGTGCGCGAACTGCTGCTGAGCCAGGGCATCGAGTCGCTGATCGTCAAGGATGAAACGGGCAGGAAAGCCAACCTGTTCGCCAGCACCGGGCCACGGGAACTGCCTGGAATCCTGCTGTCCGGCCACACCGACGTGGTGCCGGCGGCGGGGCAGGCCTGGACGGTGCCGGCATTCCAGGCGACGTTGCAAGACGGCAGGATCTATGGCCGTGGCAGTTGCGACATGAAGGGCTTCATTGCCCTGGCGATCGACGCCATGCTCGACGCCGCCGATCACTCGCTGAGCCGGCCGTTGCAGCTGGCGCTGTCCCACGATGAAGAGATCGGTTGCGTGGGGGTGCGTCGCTTGCTCGACGTCCTGCACCTGGCGCCGGTGCGGCCGTTCCTCTGCGTGATCGGCGAGCCGACCAACATGCAGTTCGTGCTCGGCCACAAGGGCAAGGGTTCGTACCGTACCTATTGCCGAGGCCTGGAAGCGCACTCGTCACTGGCGCCGCGCTCGGTCAATGCGATCCACGTGGCCTGCGACTTCATCGCCACGTTGCGCCAGAGCCAGCAGCAGTTGCAGGAACAAGGCGCCCAGGACGCAGACTACGACGTGCCCTACAGCACCGTCCACGTCGGGCAGATTGTCGGCGGCAAGGCGCTGAACATCGTGCCGAACCTGTGCACCCTGGATTTCGAAGTGCGCAACCTGCCGGCCGATGACCTGGAGCAGTTCCTGGAGCAACTGCGCGAGCGTGCCGAAGTGATCGTGGCGCAGGCGAGGAAGCTTTCCAGCGTGGCGGCCATCGAGATCGACACCTTGAACGTCTACCCGGGCCTGGACACCCACCCGAGCGTCGAGGCCGTGCGCTTCTTGAAAAACTTCGCCGCCCCGGACACCGGCACCGCCAAGGTCTCCTTCGGCACCGAGGGCGGCCTGTTCAAGCAGCGCCTGGACGTTCCGGTGGTGGTCTGCGGCCCGGGCTCGATCGAACAGGCGCACAAGCCCGATGAGTTCATCGAGGTCAGCCAGATGGAGGCGGGCGAGCGGTTTCTGGAAGGGTTGCTGGGTTCTTTGAAGCTGTAGCCAACAGTCCAATCACCCCAGTTCTCTGTGGGAGCGAGCCTGCTCGCGATTGCGATTTTCCTTCGAAATAGATGCTGGCTGACCCACCGCTATCGCGAGCAGGCTCGCTCCCACAGGGTAGTGCGGTGATCCTGTAACCGCGGTAGAGCCTGCCGTCCCAGCGCAAATTTCAGCATCCAACGCTGCCCGAAAATCCCCTTTCAGCATCCTGCTCCGTGGCATCTCCCTAGACTGGAATTACCTCGGAACAGGACACGACCATGCTCAAGAATCGCCTGAAAGACCCCAGCCTGCTGGTAGAACTCGCCTACGTCGACGGTCAGTGGGCTGGCGCTGATGATGCCGCCACCCTCGACGTCCTCGACCCTTCCAGCGGCCGATGCCTGGCTCGCGTCCCGGCGATGCAGGGCGCTGAAACCCGACGCGCCATCGAGGCCGCGGAGCGCGCCTGGCCGGCCTGGCGTGCGCGTCCGGCCGCCGAGCGGGCGGTGCTGCTGGAGCGTTGGTATCAAGCCATGATCGACAATCTCGACGACCTGGCGCTGATCATGACCTGTGAGCAGGGCAAACCGTTGAGCGAAGCCAAAGGCGAGATTCGCTACGGCGCCAGTTTCGTCAAATGGTTTGCCGAAGAAGCCCGGCGGGTGTACGGCGAAACCATCCCGACGCCCAGTGGCGACCGGCGCCTGCTTACGCTCAAGCAACCGGTGGGCGTCTGCGCGGCCATCACACCCTGGAACTTCCCCAACGCGATGATCACCCGTAAATGCGCGCCGGCCTTGGCGGCGGGGTGCCCGGTGATCGTCAAGCCCTCGGACCTGACCCCGTTGTCGGCCCTGGCCCTGGCGGTGCTGGCCGAGCGAGTCGGGATTCCGGCCGGGGTGTTCAACGTCGTCACCGGCTTGCCGGCAGGCATTGGCGAAGAGCTGACCGGCAACCCGAGCGTGCGCAAGATTTCCTTTACCGGTTCAACCGCCGTCGGCCGGTTGCTGATGCGCCAGAGCGCCGAGCACATCAAACGCTTGAGCCTGGAGCTGGGCGGCAATGCCCCGTTCATCGTCTTCGACGACGCGGACCTGGAACAGGCCGTGGCCGGCATCATGCTCAGCAAGTTTCGCAACGCCGGCCAGACCTGCGTCTGCGCCAACCGCATCCTGGTGCAGGACGGCATCTACGAGCGTTTCGCCGCGCGCCTGGTGGAGGAGGTGGGCAAGCTCAAGGTTGGCAACGGTCTGGAGGCTGACGTGACGATCGGCCCGCTGATCAACCCGGCGGCGGTGAGCAAAGTCGCCCGGCACATCGACGATGCATTAAGCCAGGGCGCTCGTCTGCTGTGTGGCGGCCTGCCTGACGGCGACAGCCAGTTCGTCCAGCCGACGGTGCTCGGCGAGGCCCATGCCGGCATGCTGCTCGCCAGCGAAGAAACCTTCGGCCCGGTGGCGCCCTTGATGCGCTTCAGCACTGAGGAAGAAGCCCTGCCTCTGGCCAACGCGACGCCGTATGGCCTGGGGGCGTACTACTTCACCCAGGACTTGCGTCGTTCATGGCGGGTGGGCGAGGCGCTGGAGTTCGGCATGGTCGGTCTCAACACCGGGATTATTTCCATGGAAGTCGCGCCGTTCGGTGGCATCAAGCAGTCGGGCCTGGGGCGCGAAGGCAGCAAATATGGCCTGGATGAATACCTTGAAGTCAAAGCCTTCCACATCGGTGGGCTGTGAGCCGGTCATTGTTCGAACAACTTTTGCGGAGCCACGATTGATGAGTAAACCATTTCGAATCGCCGCCATTGCCGGCGATGGCATCGGCAAGGAAGTCCTGCCGGAAGGGCTGCGGGTGCTGGAACAGGCGGCGAAAAAGTGGCAGTTGGCGCTGAGCATCGAAGTGCTCGACTGGGCGCATTGCGATTACTACCTGGAGCATGGGCAGATGATGCCCGCCGACTGGTTCGAGCAGCTCAAGGGCTTTGATGCGATCTACTTCGGCGCCGTCGGTTGGCCGGACAAGGTCCCGGATCATATTTCCCTGTGGGGCTCGTTGCTCAAGTTCCGTCGTGACTTCGACCAGTACGTGAACATCCGTCCGGTGCGACTGTTTCCCGGCGTGCCGTGCCCGTTGGCCGGGCGCGAAGCCGGGGACATCGACTTCGTGGTGATTCGCGAGAACACCGAGGGCGAATATTCTTCCGTCGGCGGCAAGATGTTCGAAGGCACCGAGCATGAATTCGTGCTTCAGGAGTCGGTGTTCACCCGCCGTGGCGTCGACCGGATTCTCAAGTTCGCCTTCGAGCTGGCCCAGACGCGGCCGCGCAAACGCCTGACGGCAGCCACCAAGTCCAACGGCATCTCCATCAGCATGCCGTACTGGGATGAGCGTACGGCGCTGATGGCCGAGCAGTACCCGCAAGTGCAATGGGACAAGCAGCACATCGACATTCTCTGTGCGCGTTTCGTTTTGCAGCCGGACCGTTTCGATGTGGTGGTGGCGTCCAACCTGTTCGGCGACATCCTCTCCGACCTGGGCCCGGCCTGTGCCGGCACCATCGGCATCGCGCCGTCGGCCAACCTCGACCCGCAACGGCGCTTTCCATCATTGTTCGAACCGGTGCACGGCTCGGCCCCGGACATCTATGGGCAGAACATCGCCAACCCGATCGCGATGATCTGGTCCGGTGCCTTGATGCTCGACTTCCTCGGCAACGGCGATGAACGCTATCGCGCAGCCCATGACGGCATTCTCAAGGCCATCGAACAGGTGATCGCCGAAGGCCCCATCACCCCCGACCTGGGCGGCATGGGCTCGACCCAGGACGTCGGCAGGGCGATTGCCGAAGCGCTCTGGATTTAGTTTCACCCGCAACACTTTGCCCGCTCACACTGCGGGCTTTTTTTTGCGGTTTTAAAAGGTGATCGCAGGGTCCCATCCACCGGAACCTCCCTGTGGGAGCGAGCCTGCTCGCGATGGCGGTGGATCAGTTGGCGGTTATGTTGACTATGAGGCCGCTATCGCGAGCCTGCTCGCGATAGCAATCTGGCTGACTCAACCCAACCTATTTGACGACATAAACCTTGCGCACATACACGCTGCTCTTCCAGGCGCACGGCGCATCCAATGGCACGAACACCGTATCACCGGTGTTGACCGTCAACTCGCTGCCATCGGCTGCCTGGAGGGTGACGCTGCCTTCGAGCAGGTGCATCAGCTCATGCAGTTTGTGCGGTCGTGACCGGCGGGTGTAGGGCGTCGAATCCCAGATGCCGATGCGCAGGTCGGTGGCTTGCTCGACGAACAGATTGTGCGAGCGGCATTGCGGCGGCGCACTGAGCAGGATCTCCGCATCAGGTGCCGCCGAAGGCGAGAGCAGGGTGTGGGCGGGCAGCGCCGTGAGCCCGGGAACACGCGATTCGACAACCTGCGCGTCGGCACAAAATGCCCAGAGCGACCCTGGCTGCGCCTCCAGCTCAAGCGCCGTACCCCGGCCAATCACCGCACTTTCACCGGGCTTGAGCGCCAGGGTTTGCGCCTGGCTGCGCAGCGTGACAGCACCGGCATGCACCACGATCGTCTCATTGAACGGATAATCCTCGACGTTGAACCGACCGCTCGCCCGGACCACACCGGCGGCAATGCCGTCCGCCCCGGTGTAGGCAATCAGCCTATCGAACGGATCGTTGGCTCCTAGTGAGCCCTCGGTGAACGGGGTCGAGGCGAGACGGCCATCGGCGTGGGCCAGCAGCACTGCAGTGGGTTCGAGCATGAAGAGGATTCTCCGGGGAAACGTTGGTAAGGAAAGGGGATTTGTCAGCCAATGGCCTGGGTCACCAGGGCGAACTGTCGTACGGCGCTGCTGGCGTGTGGGGGCGTGCCGCGGGCCATCTGGGCGACGGTGTCGACTTGCTTGAGTCCGGCCTCTTCGAGCCAGGGTGCCAAGCCGGTATTGGAAGGAATATCGATGCGAACAAATGCGTCCGGCACCTGGGCCAGTAGCTCGGCGATCAAGTGCCGGGCCTGCTCGGCGGTTTGGGCAACGACCGGGCCTATGCATCGACCACGGCCAAACGGGCGCAGCAGGGCGAACGCGCACAATTGACCGTCGCGTTCGATGCCCACTGAACGCTCAACGACGTCAAACAGATCATTGAGCACGGCTTCCCGATCCAGCCCGCTGCCGGCGTAGGCCAGTTGGATCAACTGCGCGTTGTCGGCATCGGCCAGCGCACGGCATCGTTCGCCCGCCGCCAATGGCTGCGCGGCAGGCGCCACCGCTTGGCCCTGATGTTGCTGGACATGCCCAAAGTCAACGAACCCCTGGCTGGCATACAGCGGTGCGCCGGCCAGCGTGGCGTTGAGGATGGCCGTCCGCGAGCCGCACGCCTCGATCGCCAATTCCATCAGCTTGCGCCCGATGCCCTGGCCCTGATATTCGTCACTGACAATCACCAGGCCGATGGTGGCATGGCTGCCCTGCGGGCAGGTGAAAGCGCTACCGATCAAACGGCCCTGGTCTTCCACGACAAAACCCTGGGCGACCCGCTGCAACATGGCCCAGTCTTCCAGGCGATGGGGCCATTTCAGCTGTACAGACAGGTCATGCGCCGCAGGCACATCGGCGACCGTCATGGAACGATATAAATAAGTGGGGCGCTGCAAAGTAGACATGGCGGGTCACCATTGAAGAGGTGCTTGAAGGGTGCGGATCTATCCGCTGAAGGTGCTTGTATCTCACCTGCGACAGGACCTGACAAGCGCCTGGAATGGATTCGGCAGGTTAGATAAGCGGTCGCTTTGCCGGCCACATTTCTTGCTCAAATGATGGGCCGGCCCAGCAGTAAATACCGGGCCGTTTTTCATGGCGGATCGATGTCAGTCAGCCTGTGGAGCAAAGCTTGCTCGCGATAGGGCAGGTCAGTCGACAATGGTATTGGCCGGTGACGCCGCTATCGCGAGCAAGCTTTGCTCCCACAGATTTGTGCCGCGCGGCCCTGGCGGATTGGCGTTCCGCGACTTGGCCGTCAGTAACTGCGCTGCCGATCCACCAACCCCAGCATCGATTCGCCGCGTTGATGCCGACGGATGTTCTCCAGCAGCACGCCAAAGGCGCTCTCGGGCTGGGTCATGGCGGCGATGTGTGGCGTCAGCAGGATCTGCGGGTGGTGCCAGAACGGATGGTCCGGCAGGGCTGGTTCCTGCTCCAGCACGTCGAGCACCGCCGCGCTCAATTGGCCGCTCGCCAGCGCCTCGAGCAGGTCCGCCTCGACCAGGTGCCCACCCCGACCCATATTGACCAGCGCCGCACCCTGGGGCAGGTGCCGGAACAATTCACGGTTGAGGATGCCCTGGGTCTGCCCGGTCAGTGGCAGCACGCACAATACGATGTCGCATTGGCTGAGGAAGGCCGGCAGCTGCTCGGAGCCGGCGTAGCACTGCACGCCGTCGATGTGGTGCTCGCTGCGGGCCCAGCCCGACAAGGCGAACCCAAAGGGCTGCAAGGTGCGCAGTATCTGCCGGGCCTGCAGCCCCAGCCCCATGACGCCCACCCGACGCTTTTGCGCAGGCATCAATCGATGCGCCTGCCAGCGCCGTTCGACCTGTTGCTGACGATAGAGCAGCATGTCCCGATGCAGGCTGAGCACGGCGAAACTGGCGTATTCGCACATGCCCTGGCTGATGCCCGGATCAAGCAGGCGCACCACCGGCAGCGTCGCTGGCAACCGACTGAGGTCGAGTTGATCGACCCCGGCCGACAAGGCGAACAGGACTTGCAGGTTCGGCAGCACCGTCTCGATGTCGTCCGGTGCCTGCCAGGCCGCCAGGTAGCGAATCTGCCGTGGGTCGCCGAGCTCTGGCCAGGCACGCCATTCGATATCCGGTGCGTGTTCGGCGAACAACCGTTGCCAGTGTTCGCCCCTTACCGGGTCAGCTTTGTAGAGCAGGGCCATGGAATGTTCTCGGCTTAAATCAAGGAGTGTCCAGCATGCCTCAACGGCAAAGCAGGATCTGTCGAAAGGACCGGCTGCAGAACCCTGTGCTGCGTTGTATCGCCTCCGGGGCGGCAGATTCGATGGGGCCGGCGGTGCTTGGAGGAATCTGCTGTTTGTCGACCCGTAAACAGTCGATCCGGATTTCTCAGTGGCCAAGTTCGGCTTAGACAATCGCGTCGAACACTTAACCTGTGAACACACCGCAGCCGCTTTCTGGGTGCGAGGCTCACGATGGGAAATGCCAATGAACAGTAAAGTCGAAGAAACCCCAAGTCTGCTCCGTCAGCGTGATCAATTCGTGCCGCGCGGCCTGGTCACCGCGCACCCGCTGGTGATCGATCGGGCCCAGGGCGCGCAATTGTGGGACGTGGACGGCAAGCGCTACCTGGACTTCGTCGGCGGTATCGGTGTGTTGAACATCGGCCACAACCACCCCAAGGTCGTCGCGGCGGTGCAGGCCCAGTTGCAAAAGGTCTCCCATGCCTGCTTCCAGGTCGTGGCCTACAAGCCCTACCTCGACCTGGCCCAGCGGCTGTGCCAGATGATTGGAGGGCAGGAGGCTTATAAAGCGGCGTTCTTCACGTCCGGCGCCGAAGCTGTGGAAAATGCGGTGAAGATCGCCCGCGCCCACACCAACCGCTCGGCGGTGATCGCCTTTCGCGGCGGGTTCCATGGCCGCACGTTGCTCGGCACCACGTTGACCGGGATGAGCCAGCCGTACAAACAGAACTTCGGACCGTTCGCCCCCGAGGTCTTCCACACGCCTTATCCGAATGCCTATCGCGGCGTCACCGGCGAAAAGGCGCTCCAGGCCCTGGACGAGTTGTTGGCCACCCAAGTGGCGCCCGAGCGCGTCGCGGCGATCATCATCGAGCCGGTGCAGGGCGATGGTGGTTTCCTGGCGGCGCCCGCCGAGTTCCTCCGGGGCCTGCGCGCGCTCACCGAAAAACACGGCATTGTGCTGATTCTCGACGAAATCCAGACCGGTTTCGGGCGCACCGGCAAGTGGTTCGGTTTCCAGCACGCCGGGATCCAGCCGGACCTGGTCACCGTCGCCAAGAGCCTGGCCGGTGGTTTGCCGCTGTCGGGCGTGGTCGGCAAGGCCGAGATCATGGACGCGCCGCTGCCCGGCGGCCTGGGCGGGACCTACGGCGGTAACGCGTTGTCGTGCGCGGCGGCGCTGGCGGTGATCGAGGCTTATGAGGAGGAACAGCTGCTGGCCCGTGGCGACGCCTTGGGTGAGCGCTTGCGCCAGGGCCTGCTGCGGCTGCAAGCCCGTTACCCGCGTATCGGCGACGTGCGCGGCACTGGCTTCATGTTGGCGATCGAGCTGATCAAGGACGACGAAGCCCGCACGCCGGATGCCGATCTGAACCAGCGCCTGATCGACGAGGCCCGGGCCGGTGGGCTGCTGGTGATCAAGTGCGGGGTCTACCGCAACGTTCTACGCTTCCTGGCGCCGCTGGTGACCAGCGAAGCCCAGGTCGATGAAGCGTTGCAGATTCTCGATGGCGCGTTGGCACGGGTCATGAATTGAATACCGTGGCGAGGGCGCTTTTGGACGATTGGCATTAGGGACTCACCAGAGGTTTTACCCATGAGGTTGACTGAATATCGAGCGTTGTTGATCGACTGCGATGAAGTCCTGGTGGATCGCGACTCCGGGATCTGGACGGCCTTGCAGCCGCTGCTGGAGAACCATGGCGAGCCACTGGACAAGGCGCAGGTGCTGGGCGAATTCGACGAGGCACTGCAAGCCCTGTACCCCCGCTTTGGCGAGCTGGGCTTCAGCGGGCTGTTGTGTTTTGCCCATCGCCAGTTGGCCGAGCGCTGGAAGCTCAAGGCCAGTTGGGAGGAGGGCATGAGCTTCGCCCGCTCGGCCGCCAGTTGGTCGTTGTTCGAGGATGGCCCGGGCGCAATGCTCTACTTGCGCAAATTCTATCGCCTGCTGGTGCGGGGCGATCGGGATGCCGAGGACCGCGGCGTGTTGTGCGAGCGCCTGGGCATCGAACCGGAGGACTTCATTTCCCTGGCCAGCGATCCGTTACAGGATCACGATTGGCTGCAAGCCAACGGCCTGGGTGCCGGGGCTATTCTCCAGGTAACCCGCCTCGGTGCCCGCGCCCCGGCCGTCGGGGCGGTCTGCCTGATCCGTCGCGGGCCCGACGCTTCGGCGCAGCCATGCGCCGCGGACTATTGCATCAACAGCATGGCTGACCTGGTGGCTCAGCATCAGCTGTCTTTACGGCGCTGATTTTGTTAGAAGATTGTCTTACAAACGGCAGGCAAGAGGTATGCGATGGAAGGTTTAGCGAAACTGGACCGGATCGACATCAGCATTTTGGTAGAGCTTCAAAAAGACGGTCGCATGACCAACGTCAGTCTGGCCGATGCCGTTGGCCTGTCAGCCAGTCCCTGTCTGCAACGGGTCAAGCGACTGGAATCGCTGGGGTATATCTCCAGCTACAAGGCCCATTTGAACCTGGCCAAGATTACCGATTCGGTGACGGTGTTCACCGAAGTCACCTTGAGTGACCACAAGCGCGAAGATTTCGCCAAGTTCGAGTCCAATATCCGCCTGGTGGACGAAGTGCTCGAATGCCACCTGATCAGCGGGGGCTACGACTATCTGGTGCGCTTCATGACCCGCAGCATCCAGGACTACCAGGACGTCATGGAAAGCCTGCTGGACAGGAACATCGGCATCTCCAAATACTTCAGCTATATCGTCATCAAGTCACCGGTGCGCAAAGACGAGATTCCGCTGCGCAAGCTGCTGCGGCATTGATTCAGCGTCCTGCCGAATGAATCAACGAGCGCACCCGCCGACCCAGGTCGCTCAGGCTGAACGGCTTGGTCATGATCCAGGTCGACGGGTCGGCCGCCACCAGGCTTTCCCCCTCGGCAAACCCGGTAATGAACAGCACCTTCAACGCCGGATATCGGGCCCTCAGCTTGGCGGCAAGGCCGATGCCGTTCATGGCGCCGGGCAGACCGATGTCGGTCAGCAATAAATCGATGTGCTCGGTTTTGGTGGCTTGCTGCAAGGCAGAGACGCTGTCCAGGGCCTCGACGACCTGATAACCGGTTTCGCCCAGGTACTCCGAAACCATTTGCCGGATCGCCGCTTCGTCATCCACCAGCAAGATCGTTTCGTTGCCCCCCGGCTGCTGCGCCGGGACGTGCGGCTGGGCACGTTTCTCTTTTTCGCGCAGGGGCGGTCGGCGCGCGATGGGGAAGTACATGGTCACAGTGGTGCCCACGCCGACGCTGCTCTGGATCTTCACCTGCCCGCCGGATTGCTGGGCGAACCCGTAGATCATCGACAGGCCCAGGCCCGATCCTTCGCCAATCCGTTTCGTCGTGAAGAACGGGTCGAACACCCGGGACATGATCTCGTCACTGATGCCCGTCCCCGAGTCCGTCACCGCTATTGCCACATACGAACCCGCCGGCAGCAGTTTTTCGCCGGACGCGCTTTCGTCGACCACGCAGCGATGGACATCCAGCTTCAATACGCCGCCATCGGGCATCGCGTCCCGGGCATTGATCGCCAGATTGAGCAGGGCGTTTTCCAATTCGTTAGGGTCGCACTTGATCGGGTCGTTGCTCCTGAACGAACACTCGACGGCGATGCTGGGGCCCACGGAGCGGCGGATCATTTCTTCGAGGCCAGCCACCACTTTGCGCGGTTCGAGCACTTCCGGCTGGAGCGATTGCTGGCGGGAAAAGGCCAGCAGCCGCTGGGTGAGGGCGGCTGCCCGGGTCGCCGATGTCAGGGCGACCGAGTTGTAGCGCGACAGTTCTTCGTAGCGCTGACTGTCGATGCGCCGCTGCATCAGTTCCAGGCTGCCCGTGATGCCGGCCAGCAGGTTATTGAAGTCATGGGCGATGCCGCCGGTCAATTGGCCAACCGCTTCCATTTTCTGGCTTTGGCGCAGCTTGGCCTCGGCCAGGGCACGCTCGTGTTGTTCGGCTTCGAGCTGCCCGGTGCGCTTGGCGATCCGCGCTTCGAGCTGGTCGTTCCAGTCCCGCAGCGCGGCTTCCAGTTGCACCCGCTCATTAATGTCCTCGACGGTGCCATACCACTGCTCGCAGCGTCCGGCAGGGTCCAGGCTGCACAGGGCCCGGACCCTGAACCACCGGTACTCGCCGGTGTGCTTGCGCAGGCGAATCTGTGCGTCGAAGGGGTGCAGGCTTGCCAGCGACTGATTCCACAACCGGGCGATGGTGATTTTTTCGTCGGGGTGCGCGGCGTTCAGCCATTGCCGTCCCAGGGTCTGCTCCGGTGACCTGGCGGTGTATTCAAACCAGCGCGCATCCAGCGACAGCAGCGCGCCGTCGCTGTCGGCGGTCCAGGGCCAGAGCGGGTTGAGCTCGGCCGCGATCCGGTAATGCCGCTCGCTCTCACGCAGTTTTGCTTCAGTCAGGCGCATAGCCTGCAAGGCTTCGGCGCGCTTCAAGGCGGCGCCGATGAGGTTGGCGTAACCGCGCAGGAAGTCGATATCGCTCTGGGTGAACTGCCGCGCCTCGCGGCTATCGACCTCGAAGATCCCGAACGGCCGCGTTTCAGTGGCGCCAAAGACCAGCACGTTGACGAAGGCCTGAACGCCGTTCTGTTGCTGAAAGTCGTGGTAGCGGAAGCGGGTTTCCGCCGCGATGTCTGCGGAAATAACCGCGCTGCCGGTATCGAGTGAATAGCGCTCCGGGGTACCGTCCAACGCCTGTACCCGAACCTTGCCCACCACCCCCGGCGTCCAGCCCACACCGTTGCGCACCGTGAATGTGAGGCCGTCGTCTTCCAGTTGCATGAACTTCGCCAGATGGGTTCCGAGGGCATCGCCCGCCAGACGGCAGGCCTCGTGGAGGATGTGCTCCAGATCGTCTGAAGCCAGCGCCAGCTCACCGAACTCGGCGAGCACCCTGCGTTGGCGCAATAACGTGTCTTCGATTGCCATGTGGATCACCCTTGATACGTCCTTCCCTATCCGAGGGCTGTACGACGGTGAGGTTCAGACGAATCGATGACCGTCGCGGCCGGCGGGCGTTTCGTTGAGTGAGAAATCTTTGGCTTTTGCCAAGCGCAAACTGTGGGAGCGGGCTTGCTCGCGAAGGTGGCGGTACATTCAGCCTCTCAGCGTCTGACCTGTCGCTTTCGCGAGCAAGCCCGCTCCCACAGGGGGTGTGATGGTGTACGCGGATGTTACTCCTGAAGAAACTTCAACAGGTCCTGATTCAAGCGATCCTTGTGCGTCTCGGTCAAGCCATGGGGCGCACCGGCGTAGATGATCAGTCGAGCACCCTTGATCAGCGCTGCCGAGGCCTTGCCCGATGCATCGATCGGCACGATCTGGTCGTCGTCACCATGGATCACCAGGGTCGGTACGTCGAACTTCTTCAGGTCGGCGCGGAAGTCGGTGGCCGAGAATGCCGCGATCGAATCATAGGTATTCTTGCTGCCACCCTGCATGCCTTGCGCCCAGAAGGTTTGGATCAGGCCTTGGGACGGCTTGGCGCCCTTGCGGTTGTAGCCATAGAACGGCCCTGACGCGATGTCCAGGTACAGCTGCGAGCGGTTCTCCAGGGACGCCTTGCGCAAGCCGTCGAACACTTCGATGGGCAGGCCGCCGGGGTTGGTGTCGGTCTTGAGCATCAACGGCGGCACGGAGGACACCAGCACGGCTTTCTTCACTCGACCGGTACCGTGGCGACCGATGTAACGCGCGACCTCGCCGCCGCCCGTGGAGAAACCGACCAGCGTCACGTCCTTCAGGTCCAGCGCTTCGATCACGGCCGCCAGGTCGTCGGCGTAGTGGTCCATGTCGTTGCCTTCCCACGGCTGGCTGGAGCGACCATGGCCGCGACGGTCGTGGGCGACCACGCGATAGCCCTTGGAGGCGAGGAACATCATCTGCGCTTCCCAGCTGTCGGAGTCCAGCGGCCAGCCGTGGCTGAAGGTCACGACCTGACCATCACGCGGGCCCCAATCCTTGTAGTACAACTGGACGCCATCCTTGGTGGTGATGTAGCTGGCGGACTGGATGACACTGCCAACGGCGGAAACTTTTGCAACGGCCTGAGTCGGCGTAGCGGCGTCTGCGCCGAGGGAGGCGAGGGCCAATGTGGCGATGGCCATGGTGCGGTTCAGTGTGTTCATTGTGTCTCTCCTAAGGGTGGGTATCTGCTTGCGACCTTTGTCGATCGCTTGGTGGGCAGATTAGAGAGAGACGCCGAAGTCCAGAACGGTGCTGGTATCGATAGCAACTATAAGCCTGAGCGATAGCTGCGCTTCGCTTCGGTTGATCAGTAGGTTGACGCTCAGGCCGGCTCCACCCCCGCACTCAGATAAACCTGACGCCGCAACCACTGATGCCCGGCATCCTTGTTGTTGCGCGGATGCCAGGCCAGCGACAGGCCCAAGCCAGTCAACCAAACGAAGGCATCGGCCCCAACGAGTGCAGAATCCACGTTATCGCCGCCACGGCGACGAGTACCGCGCCCACCAGGCCGATAAACAGCCACTTCAAGACCTTGGGCAACCGCGACGGCCCGGACTTCGGCGCCAGCGTCTCGGGCGTGAGCCCCATCGCCTCGGCGCATCGCGGGCAAGCGGCCGTGTCTTCCAGAATGACCCAGTGGCATTGATCACAGATTTTCATAGCGTCGGTCCGAAGCTCAATAGGTGTAGACGATGCGTAGCCGGCCCATGATCTCCAGGGCGTTGACCAGGCCCAGGCCGTTCATGGGCAGGCAGGCAAAGCTCTGGTTTTCATCGAAGTGCGTGCCGATGGCCAGCAGCTTCAAATCGTGGGCCTCCAGCTGTGCGTTGAAATACTGCAGCAGGGCTCGCTCCCAATCGTTGGCGCGGTTGACGGCATCGATGGTTTGTTGGTCAGGCGGTGAGAGTTCAATGCCCAGGTCCTGTAGCGGTGCAAGCGCATTGACGGCCGCGACGCCGTAGGACGACCACTCTTTCCATTCGAATTCGGTCAACCGATTGGCCTCGGTGAGCGCTGACTTGACCTGGGACCAGGCCCAATCCCACTGGGCTGTAGGGGCAGGCAGGTTGTGTATGAGTGCTTGCGCTTGCTCCTCATCGAACAGGCAATAGAACAGATCGGCCAGGGTATCGGCCAAATCCAACTGCGGTTCTTGCCCCTGGGTATCCAGGTCCCGGCTCAGGCGCTGCCACAGGTTGCCCAGCTCGTCCCAGTCGCCTTCATCCATCTCGTCATCGATCACCTGGGCCTTGTGGCCGCGATGATAGTTATCCAGCCGCGTCTTGCGCACCCGTACCGCGCCCTCGATGAGGTCGACGGTATAGCTGCTGTAGTCCAGGTAGTTGGTCTGGAACACGATGCGGTCGGGAAACAGGTCATGGACGATGCTTTCTTCGGCATCAAAATACGCCGCGCCCTCGGGCTTGCCGTGGGCGGTGATGATGCGTTGGAACGACAGCGGGTCGATTGGATTCATGGGGCTTGATCGAGTGAATGGGGCCGATGGCCGTGTTGAATGTTCTGCCGCCATCGCGAGCAGGCTCGCTCCCACAGGTCCAGCGTCGGGCACAAAATACTGGGTACTTCACAAATCCTTGTGGGAGCGGGCTTGCTCGCGAAGGCGGTGTGTCAGCTTGCCTCGGTGTCGAATGTGGCAACCGTTGAGTCCTGCTCGGCTTCAGCCAACTTCAACCGATCCGCCTTACTGATGTACTTGGGCTTCTGCGGCGCCAGCTTGGCACTGGCCTTCTTGGCATGCGCCTGCAACAACTGCTTTATTTTCTTACGACGGTTCATAGCGTCTACTCGGTGTGTAAGCGCCTGAATGATACCAGCCAGCAGGAAACGCTTCTGTCATTTGAAGAATTGACTGGGCGTCTTGCCAAATTGCTTCCTGAACATGTTCGTGAACGCACTCGGGCTTTCGTAGCCCAGCGCCAGTGCGACGTCAATGATTTTCTCGCCCACCGCCAGCCGCTCGACCGCCTGTAACAGGCGCGCCTGTTGTCGCCACTGGCCGAAGGTGATCCCGGTTTCCTTGCGGAACAACCGCTGGATGGTTTTCTCATCCAAGTCCAGGCGGGCGCTCCAATCCGACAGTGTCGAGCCATCGGCGGGGTCGCCTTGCAACGTGACGCAGATCTTCTTGATGCGCCGGTCCGCCGGCTGCGGCAAGTGCAGCGGCAGGGTGGGGAGCAGGCTGAGTTCATCGAGAATCAGCTGCATCACCCTGGCCGCACGCGTGTTCGGGGCATAGGGGAGCTGCAGGTGCACGGCGACCTTGATCAGTTCACTCAAGAGCGAGGAAATGCTCACCGCCTTCGTTTCGGTCGCAAGGTCGGCGGCTGCATCGGGGCGGATAAACAGGCTGCGCATTTTCACGTGCCCCACGCACCGCACCGAATGCACCTGCCCGCAGGGCATCCACAGGCCCCGATTCGACGGGACCGTCCACTGGCTCGACGCCGTGTGCACGACCATCACACCTTCGACGGCGTAGATCAGTTGATGCTTCTCATGGGCGTGCGATGCGATCAACCAATTATCGGGGTAATCGGTGGCCCTCCCGATCATCGTCCAGGCGCCTTCATCGATCTCCAGCAACGCTTCATTCAGTGGTTTGATCATGATGTCCTTTTTGCGACGGTTGATGCCCTTGTCCAGTGAGACAGACATTTATGTGGATTTTAGGATGATGACGCGTTTATCAGAAAGTACTGTCACCTTCTGCCCACGCTTTTTTTCAGACCCATCGCCTGGAAGCTTTTGTCATGTCCACCACCGCCACAGCCTCGACCACGGCCTCCGTCGTCAACCAAACGAGCCCGCTTGTCATGCGGATCATCGGTGCCTGCGCCCTTGCGCACCTGATCAATGACCTCATCCAGGCCGTACTGCCTTCCATCTATCCGATGCTGAAGGCCAACTACGGCCTGACCTTCGCCCAAGTGGGATTGATCACCCTGACCTTCCAACTGACCGCCTCGCTATTGCAGCCGTGGGTGGGTTACCACACCGACCGTCATCCCAAGCCCTGGCTGCTGCCGGCCGGGATGGTCTGCACCCTCATCGGCATCCTGATGCTGGCGTTCGTCGGCAGCTTTGGCGCCATCCTCGTCGCCTCCGCGCTGGTGGGCATCGGCTCGTCGACCTTCCACCCGGAAACCTCGCGCGTGGCACGGCTCGCTTCAGGCGGTCGCTATGGCCTGGCGCAGTCAACGTTCCAGGTCGGCGGCAATGCGGGCAGCGCCTTCGGCCCGTTGCTGGCCGCGGCCATTGTGATCCCTTACGGCCAGGGCAACGTTGCCTGGTTCGGTCTGTTTGCGGCCTTCGCCATCCTCGTGCAGTACGGCCTGAGCCGCTGGTATCGCAACCACCTCAACCTGTTCAAGCTCAAGCAGGGCGGCAAGGCGACCCACGGCCTGTCCAAGCGGCGAGTGACCGCTGCCCTGGTGGTCCTGGCGCTGCTGGTGTTCTCCAAGTACTTCTACATGGCCAGTTTCACCAGCTACTTCACGTTCTACCTGATTGAAAAATTCCAGCTGTCGGTGACCAGCTCCCAGTTGTACCTGTTCCTGTTCCTGGGCGCCGTGGCCGCCGGCACGTTCTTCGGTGGCCCCATCGGCGACAGGATCGGCCGCAAGAAGGTCATCTGGTTCTCGATCCTGGGCGCGGCGCCTTTCACCCTGGCATTGCCCTACGTGGACCTGTTCTGGACCGGTGTGCTGAGCATGATCATCGGCTTCATCCTCGCCTCGGCGTTCTCTGCCATTGTCGTCTTCGCCCAGGAACTGGTGCCGGGCAATGTCGGCATGATTGCCGGCGTGTTCTTCGGCCTGATGTTCGGTTTCGGCGGCATCGGTGCCGCGCTGCTGGGGTATCTCGCGGATATCCACGGCATCGAGTACGTCTACACGCTGTGCTCGTACTTGCCGCTGCTGGGTGTGCTGACTGTTCTGCTACCTTCTACCAAAGGCGTTTGAGTCGCTTCCGGGATCAACAGGTTGCCCATCATGGCCACCGGTCGAGACTCAATCGCTCAGCTGAACAGTCGAGCATTTCGGCACGGTTATCGAGCTTTTCGGCACAGTAACCACGCTTTGCTCAACCTAGAATCGGGCTTCACTTCAAGACTCAGATGGAGCCCCGATGAACATCAGATTAATCCTGCCTGTACTCTCCATGGCAGTGACATTCAGTGCATGCGCTGCCGATTTTTCACTGACCAGCCGGGATATTGCTGACAACCGCCCGCTGACCAGTCGCGAAGTGTTCCAGGGCTTCGGGTGCGAAGGTGGCAACACTTCTCCTGAACTTTCCTGGGCAAACGCCCCCGCAGGCACTAAGAGCTACGCGATTACCGTTTACGATCCCGATGCACCAACCGGTAGCGGTTGGTGGCATTGGACGGTGGTTAACCTGCCAGCTTCCACCCATAGCTTGCCAAGAGGAGTAGGAGCAAACCTGCCTGCCGGTGCAGTACAGGGGCGAACCGATTACGGTCAGCCGGGGTTCGGTGGAGCTTGTCCACCCGCAGGAGATAAACCCCATCGCTATCAATTCACCGTATGGGCATTGAAAACCGATAAGCTACCGCTCGACAACCAGGCTAGCGGCGCCTTGGTAGGCTACATGCTCAACGCCAACGTCCTGGCCAAAGCGACCATTACTTCAACTTACGGACGTTAAGAACGATGCGCCCTTGTGACGGCATACAGCACCGGGAAAACATTATCGATGCATGTGTCATACGGGCGCGACAACCCCTTACCTTGCAGAGGGTGCCGGTGTTCGTGACCACCTTGTGTCGAGTGCGGCACGGGGAAAAACTGTTGCAATGGGACGACCGAGAGATGCGCGCAGGGCCTCATCATCTGATTCTGATGCCGGCCGGGCGCGAGCTTGGCATCTCCAATTTCCCCGGCACTCACGGTCACTACATCGCCGATGCGGTGTCCTTTCCCGTCTCGACATTGCGTAACTTCAGCAGCCGATACAGCCAGCAGATCATGAGCTGTCGCGGTGCACCGAAGACCGATCTGTGCGTTTCTCTGGACAGGCACACGACCCAGGCATGGGAGCAGTTGTTGGCCGCCATCAATGGGAACGCCCCGCAGGCACTCTGCACACATTATGGGGAGGCGGTTCTTCTGAGCCTATGCCTCGGCGGCCAGGTCGGGCCTCTGCTGATGGGGCGCGACGATCCACTGTGTGAACGTGTGCAGCAACTGGTAATGGCCAGCCCCGAAAGAGACTGGACGGTTGCGAATATCGCACAACACATGAACCTGGGTGAGTCGACATTGCGTCGCCAACTGGCGAAAGAGGGTAATAGTTTCAGGAATATTTTGGAGAGCGTTCGACTGTCGACAGCATTGCAACGGTTGCAAACAACTTCTCGCCCGATCGGCGAAATTGCCGGCGCCTGCGGTTACGCCTCGGCCTCACGTTTTGCTGTGCGCTTTCGCTCACACTATGGCCTGTCACCGCGTGAATTGCGGGCAGCGATTTGAGCATTTCCCTGAAGTCTTCTCCTATTGCTGCTGCCCTCAAGGCGATTGATCCTCGCGCTCGCGAGCGGCGCCTTTATTCTTTTCTCATCTCAGCGTCATCGATTCTTTGAAATCACACCGCTCATGTATTGGTTTAAATCGCGCAGATCGTTAACGCTCCAGGGGTGCGGTGGCAGCTTCACGCCATTCTCTCGCAACGTTCTTGGAATCAAGTCTCCATTTGGACGAAGTATGATCGACGAGACGATAACACCCGGATAATCATTCAGCCGTTTCTTGAAGGTGGATGTCGTGAGGTCAGGTGTAGGAGGCGTGCTTTTATTGGCCAACGGGCCTGTGCCCTTGATATCTGCTCCGTGGCACATGGCGCATCGCTGCAGATAGAGCGTTTTTCCGTTGGCGTTGTCTGCCAGGGACGGTAGCGTTTGGAGTAGAGATGAAAATCCTAGCGAAGCGATGAGTAATATTTTCTTTTTCATTTTTCGTGGGTCTTGTTGGTTAGAATCAGCCGGTTCTAACCAGATAGGGGGCCAGATACTCAAACGAATCAAAACCTGTCCAGTCAAGGCTTATCAGCGAGGTGTTCAAGTTTCTACTGCACCGATAAAGTGGCCGTCATGGCGTTGACTATATCAATATGCCACAACCGTCCCTGATGATCGAACAGCACGCATTCATTACCCACGAGCCGCAGTTGCGCATGATGCAGCGGCCAGCTCACGACGGCGCATAGCCGATCGCTGGTGCGGTGAATGAAGTGCCAGCGGGCGTCATCGTCGCCGAACTGGCGCTGCGACCAATATGTCTGGACCCTTGCAGGAGCCTGGAGAAAGGCTGCCTCAATGATGTGTGGAGTTGCCGAATGTTCAAATCACCTGTGTTTCCCCCCTCCCGGGATGGATTTAGCAATCGCCTGCACGCTGGCGTGATGGAGTTGCCAGTGCATTACATGAGAGGCGGTACTTCGACGGGGGTGGTGATCTGGGAGCCCTTGCTGCCCCGTGACGAAGTGCTGCGAGCAGAGCTGTTGCGCCACCTCATGGGGGTGCCCCTTGCAGGGAATCAGTCAGGTAATCGGCAGATAACCGGGCTTGGCCGGGGCCCTGCCACCAGCAACAAGGTGTTTTTGGCAAGGATTGAAGAGACGCCTACGGGGCGTCGGATCGTCAGTACGCTTGCCCAGTTGGCCAGTGATCATAGCGACATGGACTGGAGCGTGAACTGCGGCAATATGTCGTCCGCCTTGCCGCTCTGGGCCATCGATACAGGGCTGATCGAAGTGCCTGCGACTGGAAGCTTCGACATCGAAATAAAGAACACCAACACCAGCGTGGTTACCGTCGCGCGAATGTCTCGGGATGCCCAGGGCCGGTTTGTGGGCGCCGAGATTCCAGGTGTAGCCGGCGTGTTTCCCCGTGTTGATCTTTTTCTGCAGTCTCCGGTGGGCAACAAGACCGGCACGCTCTTACCGACAGGCAATGTCATGGACAGGATTGCCGGGCACGACGTCTCGTGCGTGGACGTGGCTGTGCCTATGGTCATTGCCGATGCCGCCAGCTTTGGCAAGACCGGCCACGAAGCCATTTCAGAGCTGGAAGCCGATGCTGCGTTCATGGCGAAGCTTAGGCAAGTCTGGATTGAGGCAGGTCTCAAAATGCAGCTTCGCCGTCGTGACGGCGAGTTGATGAGCCTGGCTGATCTCGAACGCAGTGAAACCATCCCCAAAGTGTGCATAGTGGGCGCGCCGCGTCGCGGCGGGCATATTGCAGTGCGGTATTTCACGCCTCAGACGGGGCACGCTTCGATGGCCGTTTCTGGTGGCTGCTGTCTCGCCGCTGCGTGCCTGCTGGCGGGGAGTACTGCCCATGCCGTGGCTGTGGGTCTGAAAAACGTCTCAGCGTCGTACACGGATGTGGAGGTGAGTATTGAGAATCCGGCTGGCAAATTGGATGCCACGGTCAGTGTCAAAGCTCATGCCGATGGCATTGACATTCGCGCCGCTGCTTACCGACGAAATACCCAAATCCTGATGCGCGGTCATGTCCCTATTTATCGTGCGTCAGTGCAACTGATCGAAGCGATGGAGGCAGCAGCGGCGACGTCAGCGAACCATAGTGCGTCGCTTTGAGAGCGCAGGCCAGGCCGGGCGATCATCTGGCTAGCGAGCAAAAAAAAGGGCGCTCAGGCGCCCGTCGCTCTATCAGGTTTCAACCTTACGAAGCTACCCGTAATTGGCCTGGGTTGGATGAGGCTCGGAAAATCTCTCGCGGCAAGGCCGGTCGAGCGCCTTCAGTTTTACTCCAAAAACGAACTCAGTCGTTTCCAGCGAAGCGGCGGATGATAGCCCTTCGCAATGTTGCCCGTGATAAGGAGTTGGTGACAACATGCTGGTTCGATTTCCGCTGCGCGATGGGCGCCTAGGCTGAGGGGAGTTTCAAGGTACATGGTTTTGTTCGACCTCCCCGCTGGCGGTGGGGACATGGGGCGCCTCTTACGTGAAAAGGATTGGTCTGCAACGCCATTGGGTTCCCGCGAATCCTGGCCATCGACTCTCAAAAACTACCTGGGACTGATGCTCAACTCTCTTGAGAGCCTGTATCTGGCGTGGGGAGATGGTTTGCATCTGTTCTTCAATGACGCCTACAGGGATATCCTTCCAAGCACACCAGAAACAGCACTAGGTGCTCCTGTCGAGTCCGTATTGGGCGCCGCCTGGGCTCAGGTGCGCTCAATCGCGCAAAGCGCCCTCGAGGGGCAGGCCAGTCGATGTGAAAACCACTCGATCACTACCACTCGCGGAGGAGTAGCGGAACTGACGTTCTGGTCATTTTCGTTCTCGCCACTGCATGGGGATACCGGACGCTGCGAAGGAATACTCTGCCTCGTCCAGGAAACCACCGAGCAAGTTCGCGGCGCCCTGAAGCTGGAGAAAAACGAGGCGTTTACCAACCGGGTGCTGGCGAATATCAATGACTGCATCCAGGTGCTGGATCTGGATGCCCGCGTGACCTTCATGAGTGAAATGGGCAAAGAGATCATGGAGGTCAGTGATTTCAACGAGATACGCGGCTGCCTCTGGTCGGACTTCTGGCAAGGTCAAGGTAACCATGATGTCACAGCTGCCGTACAGGCAGCTCGTGACGGCAAGAGTGCCAGCTTTATGGGGTCTGCCTTTACGATGGGTGGGACGCTGAAATGGTGGCACGTTCAGGTCAGCCCGATTTTTGGCACGGATGGGAAACCGGAGAAAATCCTCAGCGTCTCCCGTGACATGACTGCGCTGCGGGATGCCCGGAATTCATTGGCTAAACTCAATGAATCGCTGGAGCAGCAGGTTGTCGAGAAGAGTCAGGACAGGGATCGAATCTGGCGCCTTTCCGCAGATTTAATGCTGGTAGCCCACTTCAACGGGATGATTTCGGCAGTAAATCCTGCATGGACAAGAATATTGGGATGGTCTGAAGAGCAATTGATAGCTCACCAGTTCCTTGAGCTGGTGCACCCTGATGACATCAGGCGCACGATTGCAGTGATAACGAATTTGAAGGAGGGCATCAGTTTCCCGACCTTCAAGAATCGCTTCCGACATTCAGATGGCTCGTATCGCATGATTTCCTGGACGGCTGTGCCGGATAACGACTTCATTCACGCTGTGGGGCGGGACACTCAAGACGAACAGGATGCAGCAGAAGCTTTAAAACTTTCTGAAGAAGCCCTACGACAATCGCAGAAATTGGAAGCCATCGGGCAGCTCACCGGTGGTGTCGCCCATGACTTCAATAATCTGCTGACGGTCATCAAATCGTGTACTGATCTTCTTGATCGCCCTGGATTGACCCAAGAGCGTCGGGAAAAATACATCAAGGCAATCTCAGGGACGGTGGATCGCGCTGCGAAATTGACGAGCCAGTTGCTGGCCTTCGCTCGGCGGCAAGCACTCCAGCCGGAAATGTTTAACGCCCGCGACAGTGTCAGGCGTACCGGTGAAATGATGGATACTCTTACCGGCTCACGGATCAGTGTGACCTTCGACCTCCCTGACGAGTCCTGCTTCATCAACGCCGATGAAAGCCAGTTCGATACCGCCTTAGTGAACATGATTGTGAACGCGCGCGATGCAATGGGCGGTGTCGGGGAGCTGACTATCAAGATGGCCACCAGTACATGGCTACCAGCGGTACGTTCGCATGCATTGCGCAGTGGCAATTTCCTGACGGTCTCAATATCTGATACGGGTACCGGCATATCAGCGGCTAACCTGGGGCATATCTTCGAGCCCTTCTATACAACGAAAGGTATAGGGCAAGGCACCGGACTCGGGCTATCTCAGGTGTTCGGGTTTGCAAAGCAATCCGGCGGGGAGGTATTGGTCAGCAGCAAGGAAGGTGCCGGGAGCACGTTTACTATCTACCTGCCATTGATCGACGCTGTAAAACAACAGGTTGCTCCTGCGGAACCTGTGATCCATGAGGTCGTGCCAGGGTATGGCGTGCTTTTGGTTGAGGACAATGAAGATATCGGCACCTTCACGTCCGAGGCCTTGCAGCAACTGGGCTACACCGTGCATTGCGTTACTGGCGCGCGCGAAGCGCTGACGGCACTTTCACTTAAGCCAGAGAGTTTCCATGTGGTCTTTTCCGATATAGCGATGCCTGGCATGAGTGGCATCGAACTGTTCGAACGAATCGAGGTGCTGTATCCATGGTTGCCCGTTGTTCTGACCACCGGCTACAGTTCGGAATTTTCCAGGATAGAGTCCGCCAACCAGCGATTCGAGCTATTGCAGAAGCCTTATTCCATTGAATCCCTTTCAAGCTTGCTCGCGAAGGTTGTCCAGCGTCGAGCGTCCCTACAGTCCTGACCCCTTAATGTCCAGGAACTCTTGAATCGGGAGTTGTGCCCATGAGGCATTCCATTATTGACCATCTGGTCATCGTGTCACCGACACTGGCGGCGGGCGCACAACTGGTCGAAAGGCAATTAGGGGTGGGCATGCAGCAGGGTGGCAATCACCCCCGCATGAGCACTCATAATCTACTTTTACGATTAGGCGACTGTTTTTATCTCGAGGTGATTGCGCCCGACCCTTTGGCGCCGAAACCCAGCAGACCCAGGTGGTTTGGGCTTGATGAGCTAAACGCCCAAACATCTCCTCGTCTGGCCCACTGGGTCGCGCGCACGGAATTCCTGGATACCGCAGATCAAGAGCTACAGCGTGCTTTTGGTGTTATCGAACCGATGAGCAGAGGCGAGTTGTCGTGGCGTATTTCCATCCATACAGACGGCCAACTGCCGCTGGATGGAGCAGTGCCCAGCCTGATCGACTGGGGCGACTCGAAGCCACCGGCACAGAGACTTGACGAGAAGGGCTGTCAGTTGCAGCGTCTTGAGATTTTCCATCCCGAACCGGGTGCTGTTGAGCACCATTTGGAAATGATTGGCTTCTGCGGCCCAGTCGAAATCATACGCAATGATCAATATGGTTTGCGGGCTTATATTGAAACACCGGACGGTCTCAAAACATTGTAGCGAAGGGCCGCTCTGGCCCAGCCTGCGTGGATTGGCCCACAGCGCTCTTCCGAATTTCTGATCATCAAGACCCGAGTGGGGCTGCACATGTCCGAAATTACGCAGACGGTCATCGTTGTGGCGCTGGCCTTTCTACTTGAGCGGTTTCTTAAGCCGTACCCGCTGCGCAAGTGGCTAGGGGTGACGCTGGTGGTGGCAGGCGCAATCGGCTGCGTTGCAGTGAGCCAGACCCAGTTGCTGGGCTTTGATTTGGGATTGATGTCGGTCCTTGCCGTGCCGGTGGGCGCGGGGCTGTTCGTGACCAGGCGGCGGTTCGAGCAGATTGACTGAAGGTCAGGAAGGTGTGTTGACCGGACGGATACGGTTTTTTTCAGACATTTCAGCCTCAATCGAATGGCCTGGATATCTCACGGTCGGAGCGGGGGTTTCTGTCTGACCCATTTTTCGGACGGAAGCAGTCGAGTGGGCTATCCCATGTGTCATTGGCCCTCGAGGGGATAAGAAGGGGCGCTGTCAGGCGCCCGTCGTTTCATCAGCTTTCAACCTGCGCCTGAAGTCGTCGTCCAATGACCTCCAGCAAATCACACCCATCACGCAACGGGATCACCAGAAGCTGTGCGAAATCTGAAAGCACGACTGTGTCGCTGCCGATCTCGGATCGGGGAATCATGAGAGTTCTGTAGGAACAGTCGGATCCCGCCGGCGCCAGCAATGTCTACAATGGCATGCTGGAGAAACCTCCGCCTCTCAACACGCGGTATCCTCGGCATGAGGTATCCTCCGCCGCGTGAAATACGAACCAGACCTGCGCCGTGACTAGCTCATCAGGAGCCTCCGATCGGTCTAAAGGGCGACGCATCAGGAGTTCTGCATGTTGATTGGACATCGGTTCGAGCGCACCGCGCAGGGTGACTTGCACATTCACTCGTGCAATCAGGTGCAGCGCGCAGTCGTGCTGCTGGTCGGCGTGCTGGCCTTCCTCGTGCCGGTGGCGTTAGCCGTGTTGGCGACCGCTGATGGACGCTCGCCATCGACTGACGCAGACCCACTGTCCTTGCTACTGATGGTGCTCTGGCTGTTGCTGGTTCCCGCCCTCGGCATACTCCTGTTGGTGTACATCGGCATCCGCGAAAGCTTGCTGCTGTCGCGAGTCGACGGTGAAGGCAAGCGTCGCACCCAGAATATTTTCGGACGCCGCGAGCGGGTGCAGTCGGTGCTTAGACTCGATGCCGTCAAATACCTCGAACTTCGCCGCCATCATCAGGCCGAGCCTGCCCGCACCCAGTTGTGGTTGGTGATGCGCGATGGCACCGAGCACCGCCTGACGACCGACAATGTTCCAGTCGTACCGGGAAGTAAACGTACCGACCTGTGGCTGCGTGAGCTGGCCGACTACCTGGGCGTGGCGGTGCCCACGGAGGTCGTCGACGTGTTGGCGGCCGGTGCGACGACACCCTACAGGCCTGCTCCAGCCCCAACCCGCGGCAAGACGGCGAAACCAGCCAAGCAGCGCAAAGGAAAGGAACCAGCGCCTTCGCAGGCGTCGACCGAACAACTGAGCATTCCGGCGCGCGCCTTGCTCACGTTACTTGGCGCATTCCTGGCCGTGCTCGGACTGATCCACCTCATCCCATTGCTGCCGGCTCCGTTTACCGGGCGACTGAGTGCCAGCGGTTTTCGGACGGGCTCGACGATCTTCTACTGGGCCGAGCAACCGCTGACCTTTTCATTCAACTTGCTGGTTGGCATAGGCGAGGTGCTGATCCTTGGAGCCATCGCCTGGGGTTGCCTGCGCACGGCGTTCCTGGGCCGGTTGAATGCCGATCCCTGAGGGCAGTCAGTCTTATCCATATGGGCAAATCAGTGGATCGGAAGCAAAGCACCAAACGCCACGAAAAAGCCGCCGCGGACACGGTTGAACCGTCGGCCCATCCGAGCCAGCCAGGGCCAGAGCATGGCGAGATTGTCCGCTGGACAGGCTCGGTGCATGAACAATATGCACCGTTAATCCGTTTGCATTTATCAGTTTCAGCCCGATGCGTCTGCGCAGGGCTCCAACCAAAAGGCGCAGGTTTTGACTGGCACCAACGTCTCGTTGCCGAGAGGCAGAGATCGGTCAGAAGCAGATGTTTAAAACAGGGAAAAGTAAACCCGTTGCATTTCTTCCCGCTTGGACAATTGGCCGATGCGCTTTTACATACTCTGGACTGGCAAGTAGAGTTGGGAAATCAGCTCGTTCTTTTTCTAAAGTTGGTGCAAATGGCGGCTCCCTTCGTTCTTCAGGACTTTGACATTGGATGGGTCGCCACCGACGCCGTCGGACAGGTTGCGCTCTTCACTACGGGCGGCCCGGGGCCGGTTCCTGATTCCGCACTACCCTCCGTCGAGAACTGCGAAGAATTTGTCCTTTCATTGCCGGAAATGTCCGAGGTAGATCGGATCACTGCCATGGCTGGCGCAAACGCTTTCGTTGAATTTGCCAAACGTGGATTCTTTACGTATGACTGGTCGGACGTTCATCGCGATTCAAGCCAGGCCTTGAGGGGGTATGAGCTGCAATACCGCCCACTGAATCCACTGACACTTTTCGACCTGCCTACCCCTTTACGGGCATTGACTGAGGTTACCCGGCTAGCTGAGGTGACGTTCGGAGCATCCATCATAGTGATAAGTGATCAAGTTTCTTAGCTTTCATTTGGCGGCTATGAACCGCTTTTTTTGGCCGGAAAAATTGAGTTGCGTACGGCAGCAACCGGCCAAAAGCGGTCAGTCATGACCGATTATTACCCCTCCAAAACTGCCGTAATTGGGCTCAGGTAAGTCGAAGCGCATCAACGATCAAAGCGAATGCCGGCGACGACTGGCGCCGACTTGAATAGTACAGGTGATACCCCGGGAACGTTGGACGCCAATCTTCCAGCACTAAGATAAGCCTACCGTCTTCAACGTGCTGCTTTACGACGTCCTCAGGCGCATATGCCAATGCATAGCCTCCTAACGCAGCGTCGATGGTATGAGCCGATGTATTGAAAATCATCTGCCCTGGAACCTGCACCTTTAGTTCCTTACCGTTTTTTTCGAATTCCCATGCTAAAAAGCCGCCGTGAGTAGGTAGTCTAAGTTTTGCGCAGTTATGGATTGTCAAATCTTGAGGTACCTTCGGTACTGGCCTTGTAGAGAAGTAGCTGGGCGAACCCACTACGCTCATGCGGAAATCACTGGATATGCGCATTGCGATCATGTCCTTCGCGACCTGATCACCTACTCGAACGCCTGCGTCGAAACGCTCGGCAATGATATCTGTCAGACCGTAGTCGATATGGAGTTCCAACGTTAAGTCCGGATACTCCGGCAACAGTTTGGACAGCTTCGGCCACAAAATTGTATTCGCAGCATGATCATGAGTAGTGATTCTGATCGTACCTGCCGGTTTGTCCAAAAATGCTCCCAGCGCCGCTATCTCAGCTTCGATTCCTTCGTAATGAGGGGAAATAGTACGCAGTAATTTTTCTCCCGCTTCTGTAGGAGACGCGCCACGCGTAGTGCGATTCAGCAGGCGGACGCCCAGCTTCTCCTCAAGACCCCGGATGCTGTGGCTAATTGCGGATTGCGACACCCCGAAATGAGCGGCGGCACGAGTGAAGCTCTTCTCCCTGCCAACCGTTATGAAAACGGCCAGCGCATTAAAATCTTGCATAGCCATGAATATTCCTCATATCGCCTAGCTGAGTATCGCACTTCCTGAATGGCATTGGGATTACTAAAGTGATTCCAACCAACGCTACGAGGAGATCAACCATGCAACATCGCAAAATTGGCAACGGCGGTCTTGAGGTTTCGGCACTCGGCTTGGGCTGCATGGGTCTGACCTTTGGCTACGGTCCAGCTACAGACAAAGCAGAGGCCATCAAACTCATCCGCGCGGCTTATGACAAGGGCATCACCCTCTTCGATACAGCAGAGGCCTATGGTCAACTCAACGAGGAAATTGTCGGTGAGGCTCTTGAGCCATTTCGCGACAAGGTGGTCATTGCCACCAAATTCGGTATGAAGGACGGCAACCCTTCAGCGGGCCTCGACAGCAGACCTGAGCGTATCCGGCTGGTTGCCGAGCAGTCATTAAAATGCCTGCGTACGGATTGCATCGATCTGTTCTATCAACATCGTGTTGACCCTAATGTGCCACTGGAAGACGTGGCGGGAGCGGTCCGCGATTTGATCAAGGAAGGTAAGGTCAAATATTTCGGGATGTCCGAAGCGGGTGTCGATGCAATTCGCCGCGCCCATGCGGTGCAGCCAGTCTCCGCGCTTCAAAGCGAGTACTCGATGTTTACTCGCGGCCCTGAAGAAAAAATACTGCCACTGCTGGAAGAGTTGGGTATCGGCTTTATTCCGTTCAGCCCGCTGGGCAAAGGTTTTCTGACCGGTAAAATCGACGCGGCTACCACTTTCGGTGAGGGAGATGTCCGCAGCAAGCTGCCACGTTTCGCGGATGGGGCTAGAGAGGCCAACCACAATCTGGTCAAAATGATTGGCGAAATCGCACAGCGTAAAGACGCCACGCCTGCCCAGGTGGCGCTCGCTTGGTTGCTTGCTCAAAAGCCCTGGATTGCGCCCATTCCTGGCACGACCAAGCTGCACCGCTTAGAAGAAAACATCGGTAGCACATCACTGATCCTAACCGAGCAGGACCTCCTTGACCTCGGTGACGTATTGGCAAAAGTACCTGTTCAGGGCGAGCGATATACCGCTGAAATGATGAAGACGATCAACTCCTAAGCGTCGATGCAGTCAAGAAAGACGGTCATGTCTGCTTTGCCGCTGATGATTATTTGCGTCCAGCAACTCAAATCACTGGTCCTTGCAAAGGACCAGTGCGTTGTCGCAGCGGCAGGTTCTATACGAGCTGCCCGTCAATGATATATCCGAGCCGCAAGCCAAAGAGGCCCTTTATGAGTCAAGCATGTCCGTCCCTCACGCTTAACAATGCAGTAAAGATCCCAGCGATCGGTCTTGGAGTGTTCCAGTCAAAGCCTGACGAAACAACCGAGGCCGTTGTTGCCGCTCTGAGCTGCGGCTATCGCCACATCGACACGGCGGCAGCCTATTTCAATGAGCGCGAAGTGGGTGAAGGGATTCGCCGATCAGACGTTGATCGCTCAAAAATTTTTATCGAAACCAAACTTTGGATTTCTGATTACGGCTACGAATCCGCGTTGCGGGCTTTTGATACGAGTTTGAAAAAGCTAGGTATCGAGCAGTTGGATCTCTGGCTGTTGCACCAACCGCTTGGCAGTGAGTTCGACAAGACCATCCAGGCGTACAAAGCTGCTGAAAAACTGCTTGCAGAAGGGAAGGTCCGCGCAATTGGCGTATCAAATTTCACAGCAGAGAAATTAGAGCTGCTGATGGATAAAACGGAGATAGTCCCGGCGGTTAATCAAATCCAGGTACACCCTTACTACACTCAGGCCAGTCTGCGGGCCACTAACGAGAAGTACGGTATCCAGACGCAATGCTGGTCCCCCATCGGTGGTGCGTACACATACCGAGGTGCCACGACGAACCCGCTTGAAGACCCTGTGATCAAGGCGCTTGCTACGAAGTATGGCAAGACATCAGCGCAAGTCGTTCTTCGTTGGCATCTCGACCATGGCTTCTCCGCCATCCCTAAATCGGTGAAGCGCAATCGTATAGCCGAGAACTTTGACGTATTCGATTTCAAACTGACACCTGCCGAGGTAGCCGCTATCCCCCGGTGTCAGGATAGT
>NZ_JAGGOF010000031.1 GCF_018614775.1 Pseudomonas fluorescens | reverse complement strand
AACGCTTGCACGCCGTAGCTCGGGATTCGGCCGGCGAGCTGCGGGCCGTGGAGCTGCGCGATCATCCATTCTTTGTCGCGACGCTGTTTCAACCGGAACGGGCGGCGTTGGAAGGTCGTGTGCCGCCGCTGGCGCGGGCGTTTGTGGAGGCCTGTGCAAAGTCCCGACTTTGAGCGCACCGCCCCATGGAGCACCACAAATCCCCTGTGGGAGCGAGCCTGCTCGCGATAGCGGTGGGTCAGTTTGCCTCGATGTCGAATGAGACGCCGCTTCGCGAGCAAGCTCGCTCCCACAATGGGATCGGACGCGGCCGGGAGAGCCAGGTCGGCTGTCAGGCCGCCTCGGCGAGCTTTTGATCTGGGGGCCCCGTTAACCACGCTGGCCGAACGCAGGTATTGCGCAGTGGGCAATCCGGCATGGATGCCGGATTAGCCGCGCTGGGCCATGGAGGGCCCTTCGCGGCGGGCCCACGGAGCAATATCTGCGTTCGGGCATGCCGAGCCCAAGCGAGGCACCAAGTGGTGGGGCAAGCCTTTTTTGCTTACTTTTTTTGGCGTCTGAAAAAAAGTGAGTCGCCGTCAGGGCGAAACCGTAAGTAGCCGTTACTGCGGCAATGGATATGTACCCGGCCGCCATCGCGAGCAAGCTTTGCTCCCACAGCAGTTCAGTGCGAGGTCTCTACATCACAGGTGACCAAATTAAAGAGCATGGTCACAAATTTCGCGCAAACATCGGTCATCGTGCTGGCTATTGCAGAGAACTGGACAGTCATCAAGGCTTTGCGGCATAGTCGCCGGGTTCTGACACCTGCTCATGGATAACAAGGAACAGCAGATGGCGACCCTATTGGTCCTGCACGGACCCAACCTGAACCTGCTTGGCACCCGTGAACCGGGCGTCTACGGCGCGGTGAGCCTGGCCCAGATCAACCAGGACCTGGAGCAGCGCGCCCGCGCCGCCGGCCATCATTTGCTCTACCTGCAAAGCAACGCCGAATACGAATTGATCGACCGCATCCATGCCGCGCGTGGCGAAGGCGTGGACTTCATTCTGATCAATCCAGCAGCTTTTACACACACAAGTGTCGCATTACGTGACGCGCTGCTGGCGGTGAGCATCCCATTCATCGAAGTGCATTTGTCCAACGTGCATAAACGCGAACCTTTCCGCCATCACTCCTACTTCTCCGATGTAGCAGTGGGAGTGATCTGCGGCCTTGGCGCCAGCGGTTACCGACTGGCCCTGGAGGCCGCGCTAGAGCAGCTTGAACAACAAGCTATACGCCCCTGACCGACCCTTGGGAGTTGATGATTCATGGATATCCGTAAAGTTAAGAAACTGATCGAATTGCTGGAAGAGTCCGGCATCGACGAGCTTGAGATCAAGGAAGGCGAAGAGTCCGTACGCATCAGCCGCCACAGCAAGACCCCGGCCCAACAGTTTTATGCACCGGCACCGATGCAGGCTCCGGCCGCTGCACCGGCACCGGCCGCACCGGCCGCCGCTGCTGCTCCAGCCGTTGCCGCCGCCCCTGCGCTGAACGGCACCGTCGCTCGCTCGCCAATGGTAGGCACCTTCTATCGCAAGTCTTCGCCAACCTCGCCGTCCTTCGTTGAAGTCGGCCAGACCGTGAAGAAAGGCGACACCCTGTGCATCGTCGAAGCCATGAAGATGATGAACCACATCGAAGCTGAAACCAGCGGTGTGATCGAGTCCATCCTCGTTGAAGACGGCCAGCCGGTTGAGTACGACCAACCGCTGTTCACCATCGTTTGAACCGCGGAGAGCCTTTGATGACTGCGAAGTTGGAAAAAGTCCTGATCGCAAACCGCGGTGAGATCGCCCTGCGGATTCTGCGGGCCTGCAAAGAGATGGGCATCAAGACCGTCGCCGTTTACTCCAAGGCCGACAAGGAACTGATGCACCTGGGCCTGGCCGACGAATCCGTCTGCATCGGTCCGGCGTCGGCTGCGCACTCCTACCTGCACATCCCGGCGATCATCGCCGCTGCCGAAGTGACCGGCGCCACCGCCATTCACCCAGGCTATGGTTTCCTGGCGGAAAACGCCGACTTCGCCGAACAGGTCGAAAACTCCGGTTTTGCCTTCATTGGCCCGAAAGCCGACACCATCCGCCTGATGGGCGACAAGGTGTCAGCCAAGCACGCCATGATCGCGGCCGGCGTGCCGACCGTTCCGGGTTCCGACGGCCCGCTGCCTGAAGACGAAGAAACCGCCTTGCGCATCGGTCGCGAAGTGGGTTACCCGGTGATCATCAAGGCCGCTGGCGGCGGCGGTGGTCGCGGCATGCGTGTGGTCCACAAGGAAGAAGACCTGATTTCCTCGGCCAAACTGACCCGCTCCGAAGCAGGCGCGGCGTTCGGCAACCCGATGGTCTATCTGGAAAAATTCCTCACCAACCCACGCCACGTCGAAGTCCAGATCCTGTCCGACGGCCAGGGCCAGGCGATCCACCTGGGCGACCGCGATTGCTCGTTGCAACGTCGTCACCAGAAGGTCCTCGAAGAAGCGCCAGCACCGGGCATCGACGAGAAGGCTCGCCAGGAAGTCCTGGCTCGCTGCGTCAAGGCCTGCATCGACATCGGCTACCGCGGCGCCGGTACCTTCGAGTTCCTTTACGAGAACGGTCGCTTCTACTTCATCGAAATGAACACCCGTGTTCAGGTGGAGCACCCGGTTTCGGAAATGGTCACCGGTATCGACATCGTCAAGGAAATGCTCAGCATTGCCGCCGGCAACAAGCTGTCGTTCACCCAGGATGACGTGGTGATCCGCGGTCACTCGCTGGAATGCCGAATCAACGCCGAAGACCCGAAAACCTTCATGCCAAGCCCAGGCACGGTCAAGCATTTCCATGCCCCGGGCGGCAATGGCGTTCGCGTCGACTCGCACCTGTACAGCGGTTACGCGGTTCCGCCGAACTACGACTCGCTGATCGGCAAGCTGATCACCTACGGGGCGACCCGCGAAGAAGCCATGGCGCGCATGCGCAATGCCCTGGACGAAATCGTGGTCGACGGGATCAAGACCAACATCCCGCTGCACCGCGACCTGGTCCGCGACGAAGGCTTCTGCAAAGGCGGCGTCAACATCCATTACCTGGAACACAAGTTGGCCCACCAGGCTTGATGCTCTGCGTGATGTAGAAGACCCCGGTCCATTGGCCGGGGTCTTTTTTTGCCTGCCGCTTGATCAGCTCAGCACCACCGTTGGAAATGCCTGGGCCTCGATCTCGCGCGCAGTCGCCGACCGTCCCTGCCCGGTGGTGACGGCGCCACTCGGGGTGGCGATCAGCGGGTCGCTGCGCAAGCGCGTCATGAACCCACGGGCTCGCAGCGAGACCGGATCAGCGCTCTTTTTCGCGCGCGCCAGCACCGGGATGTAGTAGCGCTCGACCAGGCTGCGTGACGTCTTGAACACCGACGTCACACCGTTGCTCAGGTCCAGGGCGACGCCATAGGTATTGCCGAAACAGGACGAATACGACCAGTGATCCCACGTCGGTTGCAGCCCCTGGCGCCTCATCACCGACCTGACCCGGCCGCCAATGTCGACCCCTGTCAGCCAGTCCCCACCCACCAGCGTGGCGCGAATATCCGTCGCTGTTCCGCCCAGGCGCTGCATGACATCCCGCAGGCTGCGCTCGATCAGCGCGCGGATATTGTGATCGAAGTGGATGACCGCCCCCACCCGGGTGGACGGGTTGTACAACGAAGCAATCACGCAGGCCTGCGCGTTCAGGGAGAACAGATAGTTGTCCGCCGCCTCGCTGAACCTCGCCACCACCGCCTCGCCCTGCAAGGCGCCCCTTGAGACATCCGGGAAGGCATGGCCGGGAAATGCTTCCCGCAGATCGCTGACGCGCCCGAGGACAAGCACTTGCTCACTGCCCCCCCTCAAGCCGACTTCTCGGCCTACCCACCTGCCGTTCCCCAGCCTGCGAATGGGCAGGTTGTACAAGGCGTCGGGGCGCCGGGCGTCCACCAGGCATAAACCGTCGAAGTGAGGATCTTGCTTCACCTGGTAGTACCTGCCTTTGCTGCGCAGGTAATAGGTATTCAGCGGTTGCGATGCGCTGGATGGGCTGCGATAGGTGCCCTTGAAGAGGCTCTCCCCGGTCACCAGCTCCAGGCCCTCGGGGACCTTGCCGACCGCCTGTTTCGGGTTGAAGCGTATGGGCTGGATGACCGGTCCACTCTCCCGGGCAATCAGCGGCGGCGCATTGGCCAGGCGCTGCCCGGACAGTGACACAGGCGTCACCACACGCTTGAGGCTTCTGGTCGCCTGCCCCAACAGTGCAGCGACGGCCCCGGCGCCCAGCGCGGCGAACAATACGCCCCAGGACGCCGTCAGCCAGTGACCCAACGCGCGATCCGCGTCGCCCTGCCAATGGGACTCGGCGGCCTGTTTGACGCTGGCGGCAATCAAGGCAACGTCCAGCAGCAGGGCGAAGGGCGGATACACCAGGCACACGGGCGCCGACGCGAACAGCAGCCCCTTGATAACCTGCTGCCTGATCACCTCGGTGCGACTCCGAGTGACGTCTTCCACATCAGTGACAGCCCGCTCGATGCCGGCATCGAACTCTGCCTGGACATCATTCACCCGATTGAACTCGCGCAATGTGTCGACACCAGTACTCGCCGCCGCCAACGCCGCCAGGGTGCGCCTGACCGCCGCGCGAGCGCCAAGGGCCACCCGCTCGAGCATATAGTCATGCAGGCGAGCGGCCACGGCCCCGGAAAAGTCCTGGTAGCGGCGAAACGCAACACCGTCCGGAGCATCCGGCGTATACAGCCAATACACGCCCTTCGGTTCGAAGTAGGCGAAGACGTAGGCACCGATCACGACATGCCCACCGAGGGTCAACCTGATCACACCTTCATGCTGCATCGCAGCCCCTGAATACACCGGGACGGACACCGGCTCAGACTCGCCCAGCAGCGTGACCTGTCGGGTGAGCCACCAGAACTCATCGGCATTCAACTGGGATTTTCCCAACGCAACACGCAAGTCACGGTCCATTCTGGTCAGCAGCAGGTTGCGGTAGGCAAGGCGGCGGGCGCTGTATTCTGGAGCCCTGGCGTCGAGGTATCGGGCACGAATTTCCCGGACATACTGCTCACCCACGTAAGCGCGTCGTAGATAGGATGCCAGTTCCGCACTGCGAACCTGCCTCAAATCCTGCCCCACCGATGAGCGCACGCCTTTTCTCGGGTCGTCGATACCGGCGTTGTCGTCATACCCGTAAATGGCCAGGTCCAGCAGGCTGGCGACTTTTGCCTGGTCGTTCGCCACCCCCGGGTGGTAGTCGATCAGCACCGTGGCGGGATCGACCGGTTCCTGCACCCCTTTGCTGCGCATATACGGGGCAATCGCTTGGGTAACGGTACGCCTGGCGAAGTCCACGAAGACTTCGTAGCCGTCCATCCGGTGGTTGAACACCTGCTGATGGACCAGCAACTCCTGGCTCAAGCTGCTGATATTACGACGCGCAGCACGCGTCAGCGCGGAGTACCAGCGTGGTGACTGGTCCCGTTCCACCTGTGCCAAGTGGTGGTCCACGCCCATGGCAACGTTGTCTTCAAGGCATGCCTTGAAACCGGTCACCGTTGACCTGGGATCGCTGCTTGAATTCCAGGTGGTCGGCTTGTTCGCCACGCGGGTGAAGTATTCCCGAGCCACGTCCCGATCGACGGGAGAGATCCGCTGCGACAGGTATTCGCGACCGGCTTCGCTACGGGTCCATGCCCCCACTTCCACGCTTGCGGCCCATAGCGAGGGCAACTCGATCCACTCCTGGCCGTCCGGTTTTCCCGGGGCATACAACAGCACGTCGCCTTGCAGGTCCTGGCGATAGAACAGGAGCAGATCGGCACACTTCAACGCGTTTGGCAGCACCAGGCCACTCACCCGTAGAGTGCTGGTGCCCCGTCCCTCCCACAGGGATTCGAGCGCCTCATGGTTGATCACTTTCAAATGACCGGCACAGCGGGCAACGAACGCGCTTTGCTGCAACCTCGCCTTGAACCAATCGAACAGGGCCTCGCGCAGCTCCCCTCGCCCATACCGGTCCACCAGCGCCTGCCAGTAGCTGGCCGGGGCGTCGACGTCCGCCAGCAATTGACTGATGAATGCGGAAGGAAGCGCCTGGTTGCGCAGCATGGCGCCGTTCTCCACCAGAAACACCCCAAGGGTGTCCGGCCTGACCGGACCGGCCGCCAGCAGCTCGCTCAGGCTCCAGGTTTGCACCGGCTGGCCCATCACGCCTCGCCACTGCACTTGCACACGAATGCGGTCAGGTTCGACCTCCATGTCCAGCTCATGCCTGACGTAGTCCTTGGCCAGTTGCCGGGCGAAGGCCCGCAACGAACCCAGGCCATCGAGCACCCCATCCACCAGCACCTGGGCCCGGGAGGTGTGGTCCTGGAAAAGCTCCAGCCGCTCACGATCCGCCTCGCCCAGCCCTCGCAGCCAGCCAGGCAGTTGCGAGCGCGCGAGCGCTTCAAGACGCTCACGCTCCGGCGCGGTCGCCAAGCCGGTCGATTCGCTCATCAAGCCCCAGTCATCCTGGCGTTCTTCAAGCTTTTCCCGCAGCGCATCGACGTCCAGGTCAGCCAACCGGTCCGGTTGGAACACGCTGTCGACGTCGGCCATGTGCGCTTCGAGCCTTTGCTTGACCCGCTCGACCAAGGTCGCATCGTCCCCACCCATTCGCCAATGTCGACGCAGATAGTCCTTGTAGTGGCCGACGAAGCTCGACGCGACGCTTTCCACCACTTGGACAATGACCTCCTGGCGCTCGACCGCAAACCCGCGATCGGCCCCGCCCGGCCAACGGTAGGGCGCCTGCTCCTCTTCGTCGGGTGCGACGGGCGCCTGGTCGATCATCCGCTGCAGCACCGTGTCCAGCAGGGCGCCGATGAAATGCGGATCGATGTTGCCGTCGTAGTAGTGGGTGCGCAGCTCGACCAACAGATATTCTTCCAGCACCTCGATCACGCTCATCTGAGTGCGCAAGCGCGCGTCGACAGCGGCCTGCCATCGGGTCATTTTTTCCAGGATGACCTGGGCACTCGCCCCCTGTGGGGAAGCGGGCAACCCCGTGCCGTTCACATCGCTTTGCCGCCTGGCAGTGTTATCCATCACAGACCTCCCTGTTGTGTGGACCCGCACCTTATCTGCCACGGGACACGCCCATGGCATACATATGTATATCGACACAACCACCCGGCGACACGCGACTCGCTTATCCACTTTGAAGGCGAGCTGGCGTACACTGCGCGCCTTTGCAGCCCTGCGCTGCCTCCTGTAGATTTTTCCAAAGGTGCCCGCCATGCCTTGGCTGCAAGTACGTCTGGCCATCAGCCCGGAACAAGCCGAAACCTACGAAGACGCGTTTCTTGAAGTCGGCGCCGTATCGGTCACCTTCATGGACGCTGAAGACCAGCCGATCTTCGAGCCGGAACTCAACACCACCCCGCTGTGGTCCCACACCCACCTGTTGGCACTGTTCGAAGGCGGCACCGAGGCGACCAGCGTGCTGGCCCATCTCGAACTGCTGACCGGCAGCCCGCTGCCCGAACATCACAGCGAAGTGATCGAGGACCAGGACTGGGAACGCAGCTGGATGGACAACTTCCAGCCGATGCGTTTCGGCCAGCGCCTGTGGATCGTCCCGAGCTGGCACGCCGCGCCGCAACCGGACGCCGTCAACCTGCTGCTGGACCCGGGCCTGGCATTCGGCACCGGCACACACCCGACCACCGCCCTGTGCCTGGAATGGCTCGATGGCCAGGACCTCAAGGGCTGCAACGTACTCGACTTTGGCTGCGGCTCGGGGATCCTGGCCATTGCCGCGCTGCTGCTGGGCGCCAGGCAAGCGGTCGGCACCGACATCGACGTCCAGGCCCTGGAAGCGTCCCGCGACAACGCCGGGCGCAATAACATCGCCGAAGACCGGTTTCCACTGTACCTGCCGCAGGACTTGCCGCAGGTCCAGGCCGATGTGCTGGTAGCCAATATCCTCGCCGGACCGCTGGTCTCCCTGGCGGCGCAATTGTCCAGCCTGGTCAAGCCGGGCGGGCGCCTGGCGCTGTCGGGCATCCTCGCCGAACAGGGCGAGGAAGTCGCCGCCGCTTATGCTGCGGACTTTGACCTGGACCCGATCGCCAATCGCGATGGCTGGGTGCGCATCACCGGACGTCGGCGCTAGAATGGCTGCCTGTATCAACCGGATCGCCGCATGACTGACAGCTTCGTCACCCAGTGCCCGCATTGCCGCACCAGCTTTCGCGTCAATCATGCTCAATTGAGCGTGGCTCGCGGAGTGGTTCGCTGCGGCTCGTGCCTGCAAGTGTTCAATGCCGCACGCCAGTTGTTGGAGCAACGCACCGCCAGGGAAGCCGCTGCGCCTGTCGTGCCGCCCGCCAGGCCTGCCGCCGAAGCACCACCGCGGGCGATCAGCCAGAAGCAATGGACCGCAGCTGAACTCGACCTCGATGACCTGGACAAGGAACTGGCTCGCCTGGAGCGGCGCGACAACCGCGCGCCGGGAAATGCCGGAAGGCGCCGCGAAGACAATCTGAGCGCGCAACGCGACCCGCTCACGGATGAGCTGCAAACCTGGTCCGACAGCCTCTACAGCGATTCCCCCAGCGAACGCGCCGAAGCCGTGCTCCTGACGCCCGCCGAACCGTTCGAGCCCCACGAACCCGCCCGGCCACCGCGCACCGAGCCGTCCCTGTCCCTGGCCCTCGAACCGCTGGAGCCGGACGACGAGCCCGTCGCCCCGCTGCGCCTGGAACCGGACGACGAGCCTGAAGAGCGCCTCGAACGCCTGTCCGCGACCGACGACCACGACGAAGCACCGGAGCCACCGCTGCCGCTGCGCAAGTCACGCGAACGCCAGGAGCCCGGCATACGCGCCGAGGCCCTGCAGGACCTGGACGACGACCCGCTGCAACTGGACTGGCGCAAACGCCGTTCACCCTGGGGCCGGCGCCTGCTGTGGGGCTTGCTGATCCTGCTCGCAGCCGCCGCGTTGGGCGGCCAGTACATTGCCTATCACTTCGAGGAATTGGCCCGCCAGGACCAATACCGCCCGTGGTTCCTGCAAATCTGCCCGACCCTGGGCTGCGACGTACCGTCCAAGGTCGACATCGCCAAGATCAAGAGCAGCAACCTGGTGGTGCGCAGCCATCCGGAGTTCAGCGGCGCGCTGGTGGTGGACGCGATCATCTACAACCGCGCGCCCTTCTCCCAGCCCTTTCCGCTGCTGGAGTTGCGCTTTGCCGACCTCAACGGCCACCTGATCGCCAGCCGTCGCTTCAAGCCCGGGGAATACCTGGGCGGTGATCTCGAAGGCCGCGGCGAAATGCCGCCGCAGACGCCCATCCACATCGCGCTGGACATCCTCGACCCGGGCTCCAAGGCGGTGAACTACAGCCTGAGCTTCCATTCCCCCGAGTGAAGCCCGCCCGGGTCGACCGATTGACGGCAGCTTTCTGACTCACCCCACCCGGACCAAACCGCTGGCAATAACAGAATAGCTGTTCAGATTTTATCCAATTCGACCTTTATCCAGTCATCGAGAGCGGGTATCATGCCCACCCTTTTTCGAAGTCTCATGATCCGGCCCCACTTCAGGGAAGTCCTATGTCGGCGGTACGCATCGGCCCATACACATTGCACAACGGCCTGGTTCTCGCCCCGATGGCGGGCGTCACCGACCAGCCCTTTCGTCAGTTATGCAAGCGGCTGGGCGCAGGCCTGGTGGTTTCGGAAATGGTCACCAGCGACATGAGCTTGTGGAACACCCGCAAGTCGCGTCTGCGCATGATCCACGAAGGCGATCCCGAGCCCCGCTCGGTACAGATCGCCGGTGGCGACGCACAGATGCTGGCGGAGGCGGCCCGGGCCAATGTGGCGCTGGGCGCGCAGATCATCGACATCAACATGGGCTGCCCGGCGAAGAAGGTCTGCAACAAGGCCGCAGGTTCGGCACTGTTGAAGGATGAAGCCCTGGTGACCGAGATTCTGCAGGCGGTCGTCGCCGCAGTCGATGTGCCGGTGACCCTGAAGATCCGCACCGGCTGGGACCGGGACAACAAGAACGGCCTGACGGTGGCGAAAATCGCCGAACAGGCAGGCATCACGGCGCTGGCAGTACACGGCCGCACCCGTGCCGACCTTTACACCGGCGAAGCCGAGTACGACACCATCGCCGCAATCAAGCAGGCGGTGTCGATACCGGTGTTTGCCAACGGCGACGTCGATTCGCCCGAGAAGGCCCGGTACGTGCTGGACGCGACCGGTGCCGACGGGCTGTTGATCGGCAGGGCTGCCCAGGGGCGGCCATGGATTTTTCGTGAGATCGAACACTTCCTGCGCACCGGCGAAAAGCTCGCTGCGCCGCAGTTGTCCGAGGTGGAACGTATTCTGCTAGAGCATCTGGCCGCGCTGCACGCCTTCTACGGAGACGTCATGGGCGTACGCATCGCTCGCAAGCATGTGGGCTGGTATCTCGCAACCCTGCCGGGCGCCAGGGAGTTTCGCGCCCGCTTCAATCGTTTGGATGGTACGCAAGCACAATGCGCCGACGTTCAGGCTTTCTTCGCTGAGCGTTACAAGAGCCTGACAGGGGACGAAGGGGTGGCCGCATGACGATGATGACCGAGACTTTAGTGAGTGGAACAACACCCGTGAGCGACAACGTGAATTTGAAACAGCACCTGAACACGCCCAGCGAAGAAGGCCAGACCCTTCGCGGAAGTGTCGAGAAGGCGCTGCACAATTATTTCGCCCACCTTGAGGGCGCTGCCGTCACGGATGTGTACAACCTGGTGCTTTCCGAAGTCGAGGCGCCACTGCTCGAAAGCGTGATGAACTACGTCAAGGGCAACCAGACCAAGGCCAGTGAGCTGCTGGGACTGAACCGCGGCACCCTGCGCAAGAAACTCAAGCAGTACGATCTGCTGTAAGCATTCAATCAAACCAGAAAGGCGCCCGCGTAAAAAACGGTCGCCTTTTTTGCTGACTTCCCTTGCTTTTGATGGAAATTGAAATGACCGACCAGACCACCCGCCTGCCGATCCGCCGCGCCTTGATCAGCGTCTCCGACAAGACCGGGATCCTCGAATTCGCCCGCGAGCTGCAACAGCTGGGCGTCGAGATCCTCTCCACCGGCGGGACCTTCAAGCTGCTGCAGGACAATGGCGTCGCCGCAGTGGAAGTCGCGGACTACACCGGCTTTGCGGAAATGATGGACGGTCGCGTCAAGACCCTGCACCCGAAAATCCACGGAGGGATCCTCGGTCGTCGCGGTATCGACGACGCCATCATGAACGAGCACGGCATCAAGCCGATCGACCTGGTAGCGGTTAACCTCTACCCGTTCGAAGCCACCATCAGCAAGCCGGGTTGCGACCTGCCGACCGCCATCGAGAACATCGACATCGGCGGCCCGACCATGGTCCGCTCGGCGGCCAAGAACCACAAAGACGTGGCCATCGTGGTCAACGCCAGCGACTACGCCCATGTGCTGGAGAACCTCAAGGCCGGTGGCCTGACCTACGCCCAGCGTTTCGACCTGATGCTCAAGGCCTTCGAGCACACCGCGGCCTACGACGGCATGATCGCCAACTACATGGGCACCGTGAACCAGACCGCCGAAACCCTTTCGACTGACGGTCGCAGCGAATTCCCGCGCACCTTCAACACCCAGTTCGTCAAGGCCCAGGAAATGCGCTACGGCGAGAACCCGCACCAGAGCGCGGCGTTCTACGTGGAAGCCAAGCCTGCCGAAGTGGGCATTGCGACCGCGACCCAGTTGCAAGGCAAGGAGCTGTCGTTCAACAACGTGGCCGACACCGACGCCGCGCTGGAATGCGTGAAGAGCTTCGTCAAACCTGCCTGCGTGATCGTCAAGCATGCCAACCCGTGCGGCGTGGCCGTGAGCCCGAACGCCGAGGGCGGCATTCGCCAGGCCTACGAACTGGCCTACGCCACCGACACCGAGTCGGCATTCGGCGGCATCATCGCCTTCAACCGTGAACTGGACGCCGAGACCGCCAAGGCCATCGTCGAGCGCCAGTTCGTCGAAGTGATCATCGCGCCGTCGGTCAGCGAAGAAGCCCGCGCCATCGTTGCCGCCAAGGCCAACGTGCGCCTGCTGGCGTGCGGCCAGTGGTCGGCGGATCGCGCCCCGGCCTGGGACTACAAGCGTGTCAACGGCGGCCTGCTGGTACAGAGCCGTGACATCGGCATGATCGGCAGCGCCGACCTGAAAGTGGTGACCCAGCGCGCCCCGAGCGAGCAGGAAATCAACGACCTGATCTTCGCCTGGAAAGTCGCCAAGTACGTCAAGTCCAACGCCATCGTCTACGCCAAGAACCGCCAGACCATCGGCGTCGGCGCCGGCCAGATGAGCCGCGTGAACTCGGCCCGCATTGCCGCGATCAAGGCCGAGCATGCCGGCCTGCAGGTCCAGGGCGCGGTCATGGCTTCCGATGCGTTCTTCCCGTTCCGCGACGGCATCGACAACGCGGCCAAGGTCGGCATCACCGCAGTGATCCAGCCGGGTGGTTCGATGCGTGACAATGAAGTGATTGCGGCCGCTGATGAAGCCGGCATCGCCATGGTCTTTACTGGCATGCGTCACTTCCGTCACTGATACACCGACCCACTGTGGGAGCGAGCCTGCTCGCGATAGCGTCGGACCAGTCAGCATTGAGTCTGCTGACAGTCCGCCATCGCGAGCAGGCTCGCTCCCACAGAAGAGCAGCTCCAGCGCTGCATCCAGAATCATCCGAGGTTTTTGAAATGAATGTTTTGATCATTGGCAGCGGTGGCCGTGAACACGCCCTGGCCTGGAAAGTGGCCCAGGATCCCCGTGTGCAGAAGGTGTTCGTGGCGCCGGGCAATGCCGGCACCGCCATCGAAGCCAAGTGCGAAAACGTCGCGATCGACGTGCTGGCCCTGGAACAATTGGCCGACTTCGCCGAGAAGAACGTTGCGCTGACCATCGTGGGCCCGGAAGTGCCGCTGGTTGCCGGCGTGGTTGACCTGTTCCGCTCCCGTGGCCTGGATTGCTTCGGCCCGACCGCCGGCGCGGCTCAGTTGGAAGGCTCGAAAGCGTTCACCAAGGATTTCCTGGCGCGCCACAAGATTCCGACCGCCGACTACCAGAACTTCACCGAGATCGAACCAGCCCTGGCCTACCTGCGCGAGAAAGGCGCACCGATCGTGATCAAGGCCGATGGCCTGGCCGCCGGTAAAGGCGTGATCGTGGCCATGACCCTGGGCGAGGCCGAAGACGCCGTGCGCGACATGCTCGCCGGCAACGCCTTCGGTGACGCCGGTTCGCGCGTGGTGATCGAAGAGTTCCTCGACGGCGAGGAAGCCAGCTTCATCGTCATGGTGGATGGCAAGAACGTCCTGCCGATGGCCACCAGCCAGGACCACAAACGTGTCGGCGATGGCGACAGCGGCCCGAATACCGGCGGCATGGGTGCGTACTCGCCCGCCCCGGTGGTCACCGCCCAGGTGCACCAGCGGGTCATGGACCAGGTGATCTGGCCGACCGTGCGCGGCATGGCCGAGGAAGGCAACGTCTACACCGGTTTCCTCTATGCCGGCCTGATGATCGACAAGGCTGGTAACCCAAAAGTCATCGAATTCAACTGCCGTTTCGGCGATCCTGAGACCCAACCAGTGATGCTGCGCCTGCAATCGAGCCTGGTGCTGCTGGTCGAAGCCGCGCTGGCCCAGGCGCTCGACAAGGTCGAAGCCCAGTGGGATCCGCGTCCAAGCGTGGGCGTCGTACTGGCCGCCGGTGGTTACCCGGGCGACTATGCCAAAGGCAGCGCTATCCTGGGCCTGGATGCCGCCGCTAAACTGGAAGGCAAGGTGTTCCATGCCGGCACGGCATTGAAGGATGATCAGGTAATCACCGCCGGCGGTCGGGTGCTGTGCGCCACCGCCATGGGCGCCAGTGTCGACGACGCTCAGCAACAGGCCTACCGGCTGGCCGCCGAGATCGACTGGGAAGGTTGCTTCTACCGCAAGGACATTGGCTACCGTGCCATTGCCCGCGAGCGTGGCGAAAATCTGGAATAAACCGGCTATTCAGCCAGGCAGGGGCCCGTGGCCCTTGCCTGACTGTTCCGCCGCCGCGCATAGTTATAATCTGGCATCAACCTACGAAGGGATTTCGCCGTGCGCTGGCTCAGGATTGCCATAGGCTTAACCGTCACCCTGCTGACGCTGCTCTGCATGCTCCCGGCCCAGGCCGCGCCAGGCAGTGCCTGGGCGGTATTGCTCGATGAACAGGGCGACCTCAAGCTGAGCGATATCCGCTCTGCCCGCTATACCAATCAATTCAGCCCGATCGACCTTGACCGCCTCAAGGCCGCCGAACCTGGCGGTGCACTGTGGCTGCGTTTTCGCCTGGCCCCCGACAAGCACGAACAGATCCTGCGCATCTTCGCGCCCGACCTGTCCCGCCTGAACCTTTATGTGCTGGATGGCGACACCCTGGTCGACCAGCAAACCAGCGGCAATGAGTTGCCCCGCACCGAACTCCCCGTGCCCAGCAGTGATTTCATGCTGGCGCTGCCCCACAGCGACAACCCCCTGGACGTGTACCTGCGGCTGGCCTCCCGGCACGAGCTGCGCCCCTATGTCACCCTGCAGCCGGCGGTACTGGCTGCGGCCGACCAGAACCAGACACTGGTCTATGGGTTGCTGTTTGGCTGCATAGCCATGCTGATCCTGCACAACCTCACCCGCTACGCCTACACCCGTTCACGCAGCTGCCTGTGGTTGGCCGCCTGTGAGGGGCTGCTGATGCTCAGCCTGTTGCTGCTGCTGAACCTGGCCGGGCCCTGGTTGCCCGACTGGCCGGAAGTGCAGACGCCCGGCGCCTACCTGGCCCTGCTGCTCACCGCTCCCTGCGGCCTGATGTTCGCCTATCGTTTTTTCGCCCCCCTGGGCCCTCACCCGTTGAACCGGTTGCTGCTGGGGGACATCGTGTTCATCGTGCTGTGCAGCCTGTTGCTGCTGTTCGTCAACACCCTGCCACTCAATATCATGACTTACGGGCTGGTGGCCCTGGCCGGCTTGAGCATGTTGTTCGTCAGCGCCTGGCATTGGCAAAAGGGCTACCGTCCGGCACGGCTGTTCGTCGCGGCCATGGTGGTCTTCAACCTCGGGACCCTGATCATCCTTCCGGCGTTGCAAGGGCTCACGGAAGTCCCGCCCCAGGGGTTGATCATCACGCTACTGGCGTTCATCTGCATCAGTGGCCTGTTGATGAGTGTCGCCTTGGGCGAGCGCCAGCGTTCGATCAACGAAAGCCGCTTCAGCATCAGTCGCGACCTGGCGGCCAGCAACGCCGAGATCAATGCCAAGGCCGAATTCCTGGCGAAAATCAGCCATGAGATCCGCACCCCGATGAACGGCGTGCTGGGCATGACTGAACTGCTGCTGGGCACACCGCTGTCGGTCAAGCAGCGTGACTATGTGCAGACGATCCACAGCGCCGGCAATGAACTGCTGACCCTGATCAACGAGATCCTCGACATATCCCGGCTCGAGTCCGGACAGATCGAACTCGATGACGTGCAGTTCGACCTCAATGCGCTGATCGAGGATTGCCTGAGTATCTTCCGCGCCAAGGCCGAACAGCAGAATGTCGAGCTGATCAGTTTTATCCAGCCCCAGGTGCCACGAGTGATCAGCGGCGACCCGACGCGGCTGCGCCAGGCGTTGCTGAGTCTTCTGGAAAATGCCCTGAAAAAAACCGACGAGGGCGAAGTGTTGATTGTCGTGGCCCTCGACGAGCGCAGCGATCAGCCGCGCCTGCGCATTGCGGTGCAAGACAGCGGGTCACCCATGGACGCGCAAGAGCGCGACACGCTGATGCATGCCGAATTGCACAGCAAGAACTTCCTCTCGGCCACGCGCCTGGGCGGCAACCTGGGCCTGGTGATTGCCCGCCAGTTGATCATCCTGATGCATGGCGAATTCGGCATCAAAAGCGGCAGCAACCAGGGCAGCACGCTATGGCTGACCTTACCGCTGGACCCGGATCGCCTCGAACACCCGACATCCGACCTGGATGGCCCGCTGCAAGGGGCACGGGTATTGATCGTCGATGACAACGACACCTGCCGCAAGGTGCTGGTGCAGCAGTGCAGCGCCTGGGGCCTGAACGTCAGCGCCGTGCCCTCGGGCAAGGAAGCCCTGGCGCTGCTGCGCACCAAGGCGCACCTGCGCGATTATTTCGATGTGGTGCTGCTGGACCAGAACATGCCGGGCATGACCGGCATGCAACTGGCGGCGAAGATCAAGGAAGACCCGAGCCTGAACCACGACATCCTGTTGATCATGCTCACCGGCATCAGCAACGCACCGAGCAAGATCGTCGCACGCAACAGTGGGGTCAAACGCATCCTCGCCAAGCCGGTGGCCGGTTACACCCTCAAGACCACCCTGGCGGACGAACTGAACCAGCGCAACCGAGGCCAGGCGACGCACGTGCAGGCAAATATCGGCCCTGCCGCCCCGGTGCAGGTGCCGAGCGATTTCCGCATCCTGGTGGCCGAAGACAACAGCATTTCCACCAAGGTCATCCGCGGCATGCTCGGCAAACTCAACCTGCAGCCCGACACCGCCAGCAATGGCGAAGAAGCCCTCAAGGCCATGAAGGAACAACGCTACGATCTGGTGCTGATGGACTGCGAGATGCCGATCCTCGACGGCTTTTCCGCGACCCAGCAGTTACGCGCCTGGGAAGTCGGCAACCAGCGAACCCGCACCCCGGTGGTCGCGCTCACCGCGCACATCCTCGCTGAGCACAAGGAGCGCGCCCGCCAGGCCGGGATGGACGGCCACATGGCCAAGCCGGTGGAGCTGTCGCAGTTGCGCGAGCTGATCGAGCATTGGGTGGCCCAGCGTGATCAGCAGAACAGGCCGGCGGCGCATACGTCCTGATACAGGCCTGTCACCGCGCTATTCAAAGCTCCAGCGCATGCAGATGACGAGTCGTTTCGGCAATGACAGCTGCCGCGACTTTTTTTCTGAACGCGGCGTAATGCAACGTGCTGAAGGTCACGACCGCCATTTCTTCATGGCTGCTTTCGACGATTTCCTCCATCGGCCAGAACAGAAACCTAGAGACCGTCCTGCGGGTGCGAAACTGCTTGTGATAGAGCGCTATCTCTATTCTCCCAGGGGACTTGAGCGCACAGGGGATCACCTGAAAGAATCCGGTGTCGCGCAGCAGGCTGGTTTTTTCGAATGCCTCGAGCGCATCGGGGTTTCGCTTCAAGCTTCCCAGCGCCTGACTCGTTTGCCACGAAAACCTTTCATCGAAGGACCGGGATATCTGCCGGGAAACGCTATCGGCCATCAATCCCTGCCCTGCCTGTCCGGCACTGACAGGACGCGCCGTATCCCATCCCAGGTACCTGAGCTTGTTCCGGTAGTAGTCGAACCAGTTGCTGCCCAGCAACCCGTCCTGATAAGCCGATCGGGTTGCCAGCTGCGCATACAGGTTGCTCAGGTAGATGTCTTCTCGATCCTGAGAAGACAGCGCTTCATTGAACGACACGATACTTGCGCCCACGACCGCCGCCCCCGGCGCGGCGCCGCTGGCCTGTGGAATCATGGCAGTCATAACGTCCTGCCCTCCGGCTGCTCGTGGGCCACAGCGTCCGAAATATCAACAATATGCCGGGCGGCCTTGTCCCCCAGCTTCTTGACAATCGCGTCTCGAAAAGGCGCATAAAGGGCTTGGGATAAATCGGCCTGGAAGCACCTCAGTTGAATATTGCCCAGCGCATGATCGGTTGAGAAAAGTAGCCCAAGCGGGTTGGCAGTAACGTGCCTGGCCTCAAACTCCAGATAGGCACTGCTCAGCACAGGCCCCGGCTGGCCCAGCAGGACTTGCAGCCTGACGATGTCCGTCGTTTCAAGCCCCGCTTCCAACGGTTCAGGCTCCTTGGGGTGCAGGACTTGCTCGCGCAGCAATTCAATGGCCGGCTGGGTGCCAGACAGTTCGGCGAGGCGCTTCAATACGCGAGTCAATTGCGCAACCCGCGTTGGTTCTACAGACGCGCCCAGCCGCTTTTGCACCCAGCCCATCAAGTTGTCCGTCGAAGGCGCATTGAGGCTGAAGTGATCCCATTTCATCGTCTTCTGCAACCAGCCATTCTTCAAGACTTCCCGGTACGCGCCATACCACTCACCGGCCCGCGAAAGTTCCGAGCACTTCTTGTTTGCGACCAACTGCGCAAACAATACCGAATTCAATACATCGAGCCTGTCCTGCGCCGGCATATTCATTGGCAACAAGACAACAGCACCGGCATTGATAAAAACCGAACAATGATCGCTCATGATAATTACCTGATTCGTTTAAAGATGGCGACTACCCAAGTAGTCGCCAGGCGTTCACACGAGATCAGATCTCATATTCATCGATTTTTTTCTGCGCACGATCACCCAGCCTTGTAAGGATGGTATCTCGGGTACGGTTGATAATGGCCGGCACCAGGGTCATGTGGCATTCACCGCGATACAGGTCGACCGAACTGCTGTCCCAATCGACGAACAGGACTTTGGTCTGATGGGTGCGCTTGATGAAACGCACGGAGCCCAACGCCAGCATCACTTCTCCGTGCGGGGTCTCGTGACAGGTCGCCACCCCAAAGCCCCCGGTACCGGACTCCTGGATATTCTGATCAAAAACCCGAAGTGGCTTTTCACTGCCTTGCAGGGCAGCGATGGCGTCACCGGCGACCTTGAGCATCAGCACCGAGGTGGGGCCCGGGACAGCGGCAGCCGCCACGGCAGAGCCGAGGATTTTCAACACCAGTTGATCCATCTTGAAGCTCTTGCCGGACGCGGCAACCGTGTCGTAGTACTTTTGCAGAATGGTCCAGCCGCAGTCCTGCATGACCTGGAGGAAAAGCTGGTACCACTCCTTGCCTTGTTCATCCCGTGGAAACTGTTTGTTGGCCACCAGCGACGCGAACAGATAGGAGTGCTGGATATCCGCTTGATTTTGCGCCGTCATGCCCGAGACAAAAGAAAGGATCGCTTCCCCTACAACCGAAGCGCGGTCCGGCTTTTCGACAACGGGATCGAAGCCGACTGGATCAACCATGAAGGCACGCGGGGTAATGACCACATCGTCTGGCGTTACATCATAAGCCTTCAGGCGACCAAGACGATCAGTGAGCGTCACAATTGAATCAAACTTAACATTCATGAATATATCCTTATTGAATTAAGGCCCTCCATGGACCCGAGCGATAAAACTACGCAACCGCCCGCAACGCAACAAGAGCAAAACTGTAACGACAGATAATGTTATCCCACAACTAATCAACAACACTTACCCACTAACATTCGCCACAAATAACATCCCCCAGTATTAATAACTTCCTCTTCACCGCACGCCGACAGACGCCCCGGCGCCTGATAGACTCCACGTCAATTTCACCCGTCGCGAGCCCCGACCATGCTCCATGTGCTGTTCAGCGTTTACCTGAAGATGCTGGTGCTCTACAGCCCCTTCTTCGTGTTGTCGTGTTTCATCGGCCTGACGCGCGGTTATTCGCGCAAGGAACAGCGAAGGCTGGCCTGGAAGGTCGCGACCGCGACGCTGGTGTCCAGCGTGTTGCTGTATCTGTTCGGGCGGGTAATTTTCAGCGTCTTCGGCATCACCGTGGATGCGTTCCGGATCGGCGCCGGCAGCGTGCTGTTCATCTCGGCGCTGGGCATGGCCCAAGGCAAGTCGGCCGTGCAGACCGACAATGTCCAGCAGGACGTCACCATCGTCCCGCTGACCATTCCATTGACCGTCGGCCCCGGCACCATCGGCGCGCTGCTGGTGATGGGCGTGAGCCAGCCGCACTGGGACGACAAGCTCATGGCCATCATCAGCATCGCCCTGGCCAGTCTCACCGTGGGTGTCGTGCTCTACCTGTCCAGCCGCATCGAGCGGATCCTGGGCGACCAGGGCCTGCAGATCGTCAGCCGCCTGATGGGGTTGTTTGTCTGTGCGCTGGCCGCGCAGATCATCTTCACTGGCGTCAAGGGCTATCTGGTGCCATGACCGGCAGGTGAAACCGACACCGGTCATTAATCCACGCGGTTGTTCTCCACGGCCCTGGACACGCTTGCCAGGGCTTTCAGCGTTGCACTGCCCTGGGCATCCTGCCGGGCGAGCAACAGCTGCACCAGCGTCGAAACAGCATGGGTTTGCGCCCCCCCGAACCCCAGCCGGATGTTGCCACGCACATTGACGTCGGCGGCGTTCCCCTGCCGAAAGATCACACTGTGTCCGCTGTCCGGATCGATGATCACCAGGTGTTCGCCGACGATGCTCAGCATCAACCGGTCCGGCTCATCCAGCTCCCAGATCAGGCTCGCGGGCGCCTGGGCCGGCCCATCCAGCCAATGCCGACTGTCGAGGACGACCGACTCGAGTCGCAACCACAGCGCCCTGGATAACCGGTAAGCTGCGGCGCCCTGCCCCATGCGCAGGACCAGCGTAGTGACATCGTCCGGTACCAGCGGCAGGACATCATCGACCTTCACTTGTCCCTCGACGACCAACACCTCACCGTCGCGCCGGACATAATCGAGTGGCCCGGCGCTTGCCCGGTCCGGATAGGTCAACAACCTTCGGTCCTTGTCCTCATGCAGCAGCACGTTGCTCCGTTGCCGGGTCCCCAATACCTCGAAGGATTCCGGCATTGCGGCCCGGGGCACGCGGATTACGCGACCGGTTTCGACGACCAGCCACCTCAGGCTGTCGGCAGCCTCGATCGACAGCAGCCCGGCGTGAGGCTCGCTGTCGGTCAGTTGCTTGAGGTGCTCGTACTCCCGACCGGCCTGAGCGGCGCCCCATGCCTGGGTGACGCCGCAGATCACGGCGGGCTGGCGGTCACGCAGTCGCATCACCACGCCGTCGCGGGTGACGCCCCGCAGCCCGGTCCCTTCAATCGTCAGTTCAGCGAATGGGTAAGGGGCCCATTCGCGCGCGGCGACCGGTAGCGCGTCCGCCAGTAGCAGCCTCGAGCCTTGGGCGAACGCGGCCGCCAGTGCCTGCGGGTCAATAAATGCCTGGCGATAGACTTCGCCACTGGCGACCTCGAATAACCAGGCCGCCTCGCTGTCCGGCGTCACCCCCAGCAAACGCACTTCCTTACCGTGCCCCAGGTCAGCCAGCAGCAGACGGCCTGCGACGTACCAGGCACACAACTTTGCGTCACCGCTGAAGTTACTCAACCCGACAATGGCCAGGCGCTCGGTGGCGTATTGCCGGGCAAGGGGCGCCAAGGCCAGCCACCACTGCGGACGGTCCTTGAGCCACAGGTCACTCACGCCGCCCAGCTCAACGTTGCCCTGCCGGGTCAGGTTAAAGAACACACCATCTGAGGTCAGCGCCACGTAGCCGCCGTCGACGGCGACGACATGTTCGAGCTTGTCCACATGCATCCATGTCTCTGCCCACTGCGCTTTTCCCGCAACCCAAGTGCATTGCTTGCGGCACAGTTGCTGCGTGAGCTTGTGGTAGATGACAAACACATCACCGTCGTCCGCCAGGGTCAGCAAGGTCATGTCGGTCATGTTCTTGATCGAGTCGTTCCAGCCGCGATAGGCATGGCCGGGGCTCGTCGAGGGGCGGATGATCAGCCGGTCGCCGTGACGAACCCAGGCCATGTCGCGCCAGTGTGACTTGATCTTCCAGCACACCGAAACAAACGGTGCCGGCTGCCAGTCGACCGTCACGAAGGCTTCATCGCCGCTGTCCGGCTTGAAGGCGTAATGGCTGCCCAACACCTGCGACCAGTCGGCCAGTGTGTCGCGGGCGCTGAGCACTGACTCCAGGGCGTCGTCGCGGTCGCGGGTGATGGAGCTCAGCAGCAACTGCCCCTCATGGATCACATAGACCAGCACATCGCTGGCCCGGGTCGCGCGAGCGATTTCCTGGACCACATGAATCACCCCTTGGGCGTCCGCTTCGATGCGGGTGATCCTCATGGTGCCGGCAGCCTCACCGGTATTGACCAGCAACCGGTAACGATGGCTGAGCAACCCGGTGACCGCGTCGACTTGCCATATCAGGAAATTCTCCGGTTCGTAGAACCAGGCGTAACCGCCTGCCACCGCCCCCAGCAGCGTGTCTTCGGCTTCGAGCACGTCCTCGTTACGGATGTAGAGGAAACGCTCCTCACTGGCGTCATACCAGGCGGTGGTGGTGCGCGGCTCGCCCGGTTTTTCGAACGGAATCGGGTAACCTCGGACCGGCGTATACGGCATCACCAGACGATGCTCACGGGCCAGGGTCCTGAGATGTTCCTGCAACGCCTGTCGGTCCATGCCCGGTGGGACGTCCTGTTCGACCAGGGCGAGTTCGTGCTCGCCAGGCACGAACTGGAACACCAGGTTATTGCGCAACCGCAGCAGCGTTTCGTGGCGACCCGCGCCCGTAAACGCAACCTGGATGCCGCCGATGAAGAGTTTCGTGGCGGCCTCGATCCGCACATCACTCTCCTGCGCCCAGGAGGCGTCGAGCACCCAACTCGACGCCTGCGCCCCCGCCGACTCCAGGGTCAGCCTCACACCCGGGTTGAGCGCCACGACGCATCGTTTGCCGGCGCCACGGATCCGGTAGGTGATTTTGTCGTGCCAGATCGGCGGGATAACCGGCACCACCAACGAGCGCTCGACGGCATCGAGTCGCACATTGACCACCGTTGGCCGATAGTCGGGCAGCGTCAGGCGGTGAAGGATGTATTCGCTGGGAAATGAGTAGAAGGAAAACAGGAACAGCCACTCGCCCTGGGCGTTCTTTTTCTCCAGGCGCCGCGCAACGTCGAACCCGGTGTCATGGCGCAGCGTCGCAAAAGGCAACGCCTTGTACTCATAGGCGTAACAGGTCTCGGGGGTACAAGGCAGCACGACGGTTTGCCCTGCCGGCGGCGTGAACCGGACGCGCTCCGGCAGGTCCAGTTCCCGGCGGATATTGATCGCCCGTGCGTAATCGGCGTCGAACGTCGGTACGCCGAAATGATCCCGCAACGGATACAGCCTGGGGCTGTCCAGCCTCAGTTCGCCGCGCGCCAGATCCACCGCCTGGACGATCAGCGACGCGCGCGGCATCCAGGCGCGATGGGCGGCGTTGAACCGATAGGCCTGGAGGTGCGCCTTTTCCACTTCATCGAAAAACAGCCCGACCTGCCGGGCTTCCTCGGCAATCGTGGCAAAGCCCTGGGCCAGCGCCGCCACGCCCACCGCCAAGCCCCCCAGAATGACCGCAGCGCCGCCAAGCACCGCGCCGGCGGTGGCACCGGCAGCATAAGCGCCCACCGACAACACCAGACCGGCCGAATCGAACGCCAGTTGCGTGCCGAACTGGGCACGGGTCACGTCGTCTTGCGCGGTGGCCAACTGGTAAATGTCGAACCCGACATTCGCCAGTTGCAACAAGCCTCCGGCCGCTTCGCCCACGCGGGCGCCCACGGCGGCCTTGACCACCGGCGCGACCGTGTCGGCAATCAATTTATCTTCGGCCAGCGCTTGCCGGACCAGCCCCACGAGGCCGGCGATGTCGACCACGTTGCCATGCACCAACTGCGCATAACTGACATAGGCATGCAGGCGGACCGCCAGGGTCAGCGGCCGCTCGGCCCCTTCCTGGTGCCTCAGGGCGTTCATCAGGGCTTGCACGGCAAACCCGGCGTTCAAGGTATGGACGCTGCCGACCTCGGTGGGATCGCCCGGAACGAGGGGTTTGTTGGCCAAGGCCGAAAAACATTCCGAAAGATGATTTTTGATCCGCAGCAGGCGATGGTCATCGGTGATGACCCGCACCAGGCGTTCAGCGTCCGAAGGATCGATGAAGCTCATCCGGTAGGCCCCGTCGGGCGTCACCTCCAGGGTGTCGAACAGCGGCACGAGCCCGGGCGCCAGCTGATTGGCCTGCTTGAGCCGGGACGTCACCTGCGCAATCTGTTGCGCCCAGCCATGGCCGTCCAGGGCCAGCAAAGCGGCGCCCAGGCGCGGGTTGTTCATCAGCGATTGCCCTCGGGCCGAGGCCAACCGTTGTCTGACGGGGTGTTTCGATTGCTCCGGCAACCCGCCGGGGCGCAGCAACTCCGCAACCCGGATCGCTCCGGGCAACGCCACATTGGCCACCCGCGCGCCGTCCAACTCGATCAGATCAAAGGTCGGACGTGCCCCGTCGCCATAGGCCGCGTATTGGCCGGCCATGCCCTGCTGGACAAAGAAGCGGTTCAAGGCCTGTCCGAACCGGGCGGAATTCTCGAATTCGAACAGGCCAAAATTCGGATCGTAGAAGTGGTAAGTGCTTTGCCCGCCGTCAAAGGTTCTCGCCACCAGCATGGCGTGGTTGTCGGAATTGAGCATCAGCGTGCTGGTGGTGGTACGGGCACGCAGGATGCCCACCACTTCGTCCAGGCTCGCACGCGCCAGGGCGCTGCCAACGTCGCCGACCTGCACATCGCGCAGCAATTCCAGGCTGTTGAGGAACGTCACCGAATCGCTGCCCTCGGGCTCAAGCACCCCCAGGTAGAACCGACCGCGCAAGGTATAGGCTGCCGACGGCCCTTCGGACAAGGCGGCCGCCATGGTCAGGGCCAGTGGATAACACCGTCCGCCCACCCGGTCGCCGGCGCCCTGAAGCAACAGATCCTGCGGGACGAGCTTGATGACGGCGGCATCGAAAACGTCGAGGACGTTGCCCAGGCGCTCGGCAATCCGGTCGCGGTACTCAAGCTTTGCCACCTGCTGGATCCGGGCAGCGAGCTGGCCCCATTGGCGCAACGTCAATGCTTGCTCCAGCGCCTGTTTCTTCAGGCCCAGGGCGGTTTCGGAATGCCCCGGTGCGTCGGCCGCGTGGGCGAGCCCGGCAAGGAACGACGGCGCCCGATGCTGATACAACAGGCGCTCGATCGCCGCGTAGCGCCCGGCGGTGCCCAGCTCGACGAGGCTGTTGGCCAGGTTTTCGAGCTGCGGGCGAACGGCGTCGAAGCTGCGGTTATCCAGCGCCTTGGCGCCGACCAGGGCACCGAGCTGCAGGCGCTGCAAGGGGCTCAGTTGTACGAGGTCGAAACGGTCCTTGGCGAGCCGGCCCAGGAGTTCATCGACAGACAGCTGCCGGGTCTGTGAGTTGCTCGACGACGCGGGCAGCAGCACGGACGCTTCCTGGGTCCGGATCGACTGACGCTCATCGAAGCTCAGGGCAATGACCTTGTTGAACGTCACCGCACCATCATGGCTCTGGTTCATCGCGTTCATGAAGGGTTCGCCCAGCTCATCAGCCAGATGCTGCAACAGCGCGGTCGATAACACCGGGCGCCCCTCGATCAGCGGCCAACCGTGGTCGAACTCGAGGGTCCGGTATCGGAGCAGTTGCTTCAGGTCGCCTGCGTAGCGGGCTTTGAAGCGCCCGTCCTGCCAGCGCTTTTTCTCATTGGCAAGCCATTGGTGGGTGTCACTTTCGTTTTCCTTCCAGGAGTGGTCCAGCTCTTCCTCGGTGGCCCGGTTGACCGTGGCAACGGCCTCGATCCGGGTGTCCTTCTGCCATTCCAGGGCAGTTCGCGGCGTGAAGTGCGCCCGTTCGTAATCGGCCATGCCACTGCGCATCGCGGCAGGCCCCGTGAGGTAAATCGTCCCCTCGCTCTGAGGACGGATGCCGTCGCTGTAATAGGTCGCGGCAGCCTGGGCCACCAGCGACACGGCCAGCTCATCCTCGGCAGGCATTTCGCGCAAGGAACCGAACACCTGCGCCGCCGCCTTCAGCGCATGCGCCATCAAACCTTCGACATTGGTGAGGCCGGTGTTGTCCTCATCGGCCAGACGCGACATGGCATCAACGACTTCATAATTGCGCCGGAACCGCTCGATGACCGTGTCGAGCACGGCCGAGCCGGGGTGGGCCATCAGAAACGCATTGCTCACGGTATGTTGCTCGGCCACCGCTCGCAGGCCGTTCGGGTGCGCCAGGCGTTCCACCGGCGGGCGAAACACCCGGTTCAGGTCGGGTTGGCTGTCGGCAAAACGTTCAAGTGCCGCGCGGTGCTGCGCCGGGATCTCGGTGAAATAGTCGGTGTATCGGCTGCGCAGCGCCTGGCGGCCAGGCATCCAGTCGGGATTGCGGTCGAGCAATAACTGCAGCACCCCCAGGCGCGCATCGGTCTTGAACCCCCGGATGTCCACCTCGCCGAGCTTATCGACCAATGGCGGCAGGTTATCGACATCGGCGTAGCGACCGCCCTCGGCGAACAGTGCCTCGACCCGGACGATATCGGAGGCCGCCGCGAAATTGCCGCGCAGGCAGATCTCACGCCGGTACAGCGTGTCCAGACGCAGCGGCAACTCGCCCTTGGCAAGGTCGCGCAGGGTCAGGTCGTCCTCGGCCAGCGCCTTGAGGCTCAACGTGTTGTCGCGCTTCAATGTGCGCAGCCGCGCTTCATCCTGGCCATAGGCGCGAACCAGCAAATCGATCCGTGCGTCGTCGGCGCTTGCGCCCTTTCCCACGGCTTGAGTGATGTGGGCGTACATCTGCTGCTTCAGGACAATAGCCCGCTCTTCATAAAGGTCACCCAAGCTGATCGCATCATCAGTGCCTTGCCCGCCATTGAGCATGGCATCGGCCTTGGCCGCCTCGACAATGATCCGGTTGGTTTCATAGGCCAGCAACGCGTCGCTGTCGTACCAGAGGTTGAGTGAGTGACCCTGGGGGGCCATCACCCGTTTCCAGAGATTGATGTAGTCGTGCTGAATGTCGCCAATGCCGCCGCCCAGCCAGGCAAAATGCAGTTGCTTCGGGACTTCGGTGGCCGGTTGCCTGAGTTGTTCGAGGCTGTTGTGCAGGCGTGCTTCAAAACCTTCCAGGCGCGTGTAGAGGTTTGCCAGGCCCGCCGGGACTTCATCGGGCCTCGCCGGAGGTTGCGAACCCGATGCCCGACGCTTGCGACCGTTTCCTCCCAGCGCTCCCAGCGCCTGCTTGAGCAACCCCAGGGGTTCCAACATCTGCGGGCTGTCCAGCGAAGCGATGCACCCCGTGTAGTAGCGCAGCACGGCGTCGTATTGATCGGTGCCCTTGTATGAAGTTAATGCCTGTTCAAGATCTTTCAACTTGAACACGTTCAGAAAACTGACGTAGTTATCCGTTATTGAAGTGTCGGAGTCACTCATAAGTTAAATACTTCCCTGTATCGCCTATCCAGTCGGCTCGAATTGAATCCAGCGCCGACTAAAATTGTTTAATCACGAACATCCGATCCTTTTATACGGATGTGTGCGTTGAATGACCGCTCCTGCGGACAGCGACAATCTAGTTTAATCATTTAAATAACCACAACTCTGGCTGATTACATCGTATGTATGCCCATACTCAGTCGCCGTAGTGCAGTTTATGTAAGGAAATGGATGAACAGGTGGCGAGGGGATTTATCCCTCGCCACAACGGGCTTATGCGCCAGGTTTTTCGCCGTACCAGCGCGGTGTGTACACCCACTCGCCGCCATCGCTGCGCGCAAACACGCAGGTCGTGGAGGAGCCGATCAACACCATGGTGCGCATGTCCACCTGATCCGGAGTCAATTGCCCCAGCGTGGTAACGCGCAAGGTCTGGCCCGGGCGGCCAATGTCGCGGCCCAGGACCACCGGCGTTTGCGCCGTGCGATGCTGCGCGACGATTTCCAGCGCCCGACCCAGCTGCCAGGACCGGGACCGGGAGATCGGGTTGTAGAACGCCAGGGCCAGGTCCGCCTCGGCGGCCAGGTCCAGGCGCTTTTCGATGATCGACCATGGCTTGAGGTTGTCCGACAGCGACATCACGCAAAAATCATGGCCCAGCGGTGCGCCGGCCTGGGCGGCCGTCGCCAGTGAGGCCGAGACGCCCGGAAGGATCTGCAGATCGACCTGGTGCCAATCGGCCTGCGTCGACTCATGCAACGCTTCGAGCACCGCTGCGGCCATGGCGAACACGCCAGGGTCGCCGGAGGACACCACCACCACGGAGCGCCCCTGGGCCGCCAGTTCGAAAGCATGGCGGGCCCGCTGCATTTCCTCGCGGTTGTCGGTGCAGTGCTGCACTTGGTCAGCCCGGAAAGGGCCGGCCATGCGCACGTAGGTTTCGTAGCCGAGCACATCGGTGGCGCGATCGAGTTCGGCGCGCACCGCCGGCACCATCAGCTCGGCGGCCCCCGGACCCAGGCCGATCACTGCCAGACGCCCGCGCGGTCGGCCGATCCGTTGTGGGTCGAGGGGGTGTTCGGCCACCGCGACGGCATGCTCGCCCACCACGCGAACCGACGCGGGTATTCCGAGGGCTTCGCTCAGCCATGGGCCGACCGCTCCCTGGGCCGGCGCAAACCGTAGCGGCACGTTCAGGGCCGCGGCGGCTTCGTGCAGTTCGAGCCGCGCCATGTCACTGTCCGCTGCCAACAGACACGCCAGCGACTGCACCGCGAGGCCGGCCGCCTGCAAGGCCTCGCCAATGGCCGGCGACGCACCCGCCGCTATCGCGACCACGACATTGCGTGGATAGATACGCAGCTCGTCCACCGCTGGCACACCCGCCGCACTGTCGACCCGAATCGCCAGCCGCGCCTGGGCATCCTGGGGCAACTGCGCCTGATCCAGCCACGGCGCGGCACCGTCGATGCGCACCGATTCGCCGGCCAGCAAATCCGACACGAAGCGCTTGCCCTGCTCCAGATCACCGAGGCTATAGCCGCTCGGCGGATTGAGCAGGCAAGTGCCGAAACGCAGCTCGCCGCTGGTGGTGATCGCCGGCATTACGTGCAGCGCCTGGGCGATTTCACGGGCCATGACATTGACCCCGCCCAAGCCGCCCAGCAGCGGCACCACGGCGCTGCCATCCTCGGCCACCGCCAGCACCGGCGGCTCCTGGCCCTTTTCCAGCAGCAGCGGCGCCAGCGTGCGGATGACGATGCCGGCCGCGCACAGGGCGATGATCGGTGTGTTCTGCAGATAGAGTTCGCGCAGGGTCGCGCCGAATTCGGCGTACTGCCGGTCCGCGCCTTCGACCCGTCCGGCCAGGCCGTGGATCAGCGCGTCCGGATAACGTTGCTGGATACGTTGCGCCGTTGCGAGGCTGCCCGGGCCCAGGATGACGATGGCCGGCGTATTGGAAGTCATCAACCTTGCCACCGCTCGCCCGGCACGATGATCAGCGAGAAGTACGGCGAGGACATCGGCTCGACCTCATCCAGCGGCACGATTTTCTGGTTGGCCATGGTCGCCCGCTCAACGTAGAGCGCCCGCCCGTCCAGGCCCAATTCCTGGAGCACCTGGCGGACCTTGGGGAAGTTGCGTCCCAGCTTCATGATCACCGCCGCGTCGGCATCGGCCAGGCGGCGCTTGAGCTCTTCATGGGGCAGCACACCGGACAGCACTGACAGGCTCTGGTTGCGATACACCAGCGGCGCCCCCAGTACCGACGCGCCGCCCAGCATCGAGCACACGCCCGGAATGACTTCGGCGTCATAGCGCTCGGCGAGGCGATCATGCAGGTACATGTAGGAGCCGTAGAAGAACGGATCACCCTCGCAGATCACCGCGACGTCGCGGCCGGCGTCCAGGTGCACCGTCAACTGTTCGGCGGCGGTGTCGTAGAAATCGGCGATGATCTGTTCGTAGGACAGCGGCGCCGGCAGCGCTTCGGTGGTCACTGGGTAGACCAGCGGCAACAGGGTTTGCGCCTCCTGCAAATGGGCCTCGATGATGCCGAAGGCGTTGCCTTTCTTGCCCTTGGCGACGAAATACGCCACCACCGGCGACTCGCGCAACAGGCGCAGGGCCTTGACCGTAATCAGTTCCGGGTCACCGGGGCCCACGCCGAGGCCGATCAGACGTCCAGGCTGCTGCATCATTCGATCTCCGTGGCGAGGGCATTGACGGCGGCGGCGGCCATGGCGCTGCCGCCCAGCCGACCTTGCATGATCACGAACGGCACGCCGCGGCTGTTGGCCGCAAGCATCGCCTTGGACTCGGCGGCGCCGACGAAGCCCACCGGGAAGCCGAGGATCAGGGCCGGTTTCGGCGCGCCGGCATCGAGCATTTCCAGCAGGTAGAACAGCGCGGTCGGCGCGTTACCGATGACCACGACGCTGCCTTCCAGGTGCGGGCGCCACAGTTCCAGGGCGGCGGCCGAACGGGTGTTGCCCAGCTCAAGGGCCAGCGCTGGCACGCTGTCGTCGCGCAAGGTGCAGATCACCGGGTTGTTCGCCGGCAGCCGCGCGCGGGTCACGCCTTCGCTGACCATCCGCGCATCGCAGAGGATCGGCGCACCGGCAGCCAACGCCTGGCGCCCGGCCGTGCCGGCGCCGGCGGAAAACTGCAGGCCATCGACGGCTTCGACCATGCCGCAGGCGTGGATCACCCGCACCGCGAGTTTTTCCAGGTCGGCCGGAATGCGCGCCAGGTTGGCCTCGGCGCGGATGATCGCGAAGGAATTGCGATAGATCTCCTGACCGTCGCGGATGTAATCAAGCATCAAGGGGGCTCCGGGGGCGAGCGTCGAGCCAGTGGCTGACGGCTTCAATAGTCAGATGGTGCGCCTGCAACGCGCCGAAACCCGGCAGCGTGGCGTCGCGAAGATACAGGTCGTAGCGACCGGGCGCGACCGCCAGCAAGGTGACAGGCGCGATGTGGGCTGCCGCGCAGGAGCGCGGGCAACCGGACAGATGAACGTTCAAGCGCCCACCTTCGGCTTGTAGCCGGTCGGCCAACAGCCGGGCGTCGGCCTTGGTGTCGGCCTGGGCCTTGCCACAGCCACTGGAACCGGTGCAGGCGATGAGTCGCGCCAGGGGTTGCTCGGCCGCGCACAACAGGCCCAGGGCCTGGAGCCGCGCCAGCACGTCGTCCGCGTCCTCGCGATGGACGTTGGGTAGCAACAGGCTTTGCCAAGGGCTGAAGCGCAGGCTACCGTCGCCCTTCTCACGGGCCAGTTGCGCGGCGCCCCGCAGCATGCCGGCGTCGAGCCGGCCAAGAGCGGCCGCAGCGCCGACATAAACCCGGTCGTCGCGTTGGGGATGGATGCCGATGTGCAAGCCATCGGTGGACGCTTCCCGCTGCCAATCGCTGCACGGTTGCAGCGATACGCGGCGGGCCAATTGCTGGATGAACCCGTGGCTGGGGATTTCCGCCAGCAGATCGCGCATGCGTATCTGGTCTGGGCGCGCCAGCTCGATAAACAGTTCCAGCACTGCCACGACCAGCCCATGTCCCTCGTCCAGGGGGACCGCCCCCGCGGGTTTATCCAGGGGGAAACCGGCCAGCCCGAAAGCCAGCCAGGGCTCGCCGTCGCGCCTGAACGCCGACAGCCACAGGTCATGGTGATGGTCGAGCATGGCCAGCGCCTCGCCGCCGTCCAACTGCACGGCGAACTTGGCCGACAGTTCATGGAAGCGGTCGTGGGTTTGCAAGGTGGCGAGTATGTCGGCGGCCAGTGGTCGGGTGTCGAGCAGCATCTGCCGGTCGATCCCCGCCGAAGGGCTGAGCATCAGGTTGCGCACGTCGTCGCCGGCCGGGCTTCGGGGGCCGAGTCCGGCGGCCAGCAGGTGCTCGATCAATGCACCGTGCTCAGGGCCGATGCCGCGGATCTGCAGGTTGGCCCGGTTGGTCGCCTCGATCACCCCGCCGGCAAAACGCTCGGCCGCCGACGCCACGGCCTCGGCCTGATCGGCCCGGATGGCACCGCCGTCGAGCTTGATCCGGCAGATGCCACCGTCCAGCGCCTGGACGACACGCAACAACCCCGGACAACCCGAGGGGCGGATGACGCAGGAGGATGGTCGTTCGTTCAAGGGGAAACCGGTCAATGAGACACGCCATGCTGGCGAAGGTCGCCATTATGCCTGCTTTGCCGGGGGGCATGAAAAGCTTGCCGGTCGGATTGTGTGCTCCCGGATCAAAACGGTGGGAGCGGGCTTGCTCGCGATAGCGGTCTGACTGAGACGGTGATGTTGAATGTGCCGCCGCTTTCGCGAGCAAGCCCGCTCCCACAGGTTCGCGCGCTGATTGAGGGTCGCGGTATGATGGCGGTCCGGTTCGCGGGGCAAGCCCTCGCCGATCAAACCCACTTATTCGAGGAACACAGATGACGCCCTGGCTGACCGTAGTGGGCATCGGCGAAGACGGCTTCAAGGGCCTGGGCCGGACGGCTCGCCATGCCTTGCTGCGGGCCTCGCGCATTATCGGCAGTGCTCGCCAGCTGGCGCTGTTGCCGGTGTGCATTCGTGGCGAGCGGGAACGGTGGCCCAGCCCGTTCTCCCTGGAACCGCTGCTGGCGCGACGGGGTGAGCCGGTGTGTGTATTAGCCAGTGGCGATCCCATGTTCTACGGCGTCGGCGCCAGTCTCGCCAAACAGGTGCCGGAGGATCAGATGCTGGTCATCCCCGCGCCATCATCCTGTTCGCTGGCGGCAGCGCGCATGGGTTGGGCCCTGCAAGACGTGGTCACCCTGTCCCTGGTGGCGCGCCCCTTGGCGGTGCTCAACGCTCACTTGTCCAGCGGCGTCAGGTTGTTGCTACTGAGCAATGACCGCCACAGCCCAAGCGCCGTAGCGACATTGCTGCGCGAACGCGGCTTCGGCCCCAGCACCATGACCGTGCTGGAACACCTCGGCGGCGACGCGGAACGGCGCCTCGACGGTGACGCCGCGAATTGGTCCGATCCAACCGTCGCCGACCTGAACCTGATCGCCATCGAATGCCGGGCCGACCCTTCGGCGTTGCGCCTGTCGCGCCTGGCTGGCTTACCAGACAGCGCATTCGAGCACGACGGCCAACTGACCAAGCGCGACGTGCGCGCCGTCACCCTGGCGCGCCTGGCCCCGACGCCCGGTGAGTTGCTCTGGGATGTCGGCGCCGGCAGCGGCTCCATCGGCATCGAATGGATGCGCGCCCACCCCAGTTGCCGGGCCCTGGCCATCGAAGCCGACGAGGGTCGCCAGGAGCTGATCGAGCGCAACCGCGACAAGCTCGGCGTGCCCGGCCTGCAACTGATTCGCGGGCGGGCCCCGCAAGCATTGGAAGGACTGGAGCAACCGGACGCGGTGTTCATCGGCGGCGGCGTCACCCGCGAAGGCGTGCTCGATGCCTGTTGGGCACAGCTCAAGCCCGGCGGACGCCTGGTCGCCAACGCCGTGACCCTGCAAAGCGAAATGACCCTCATGAACTGGCGCGAACGCCACGGCGGCGAACTGACCCGGATCCACATCGCCCAGGCCCAGCCACTGGGCGAGTTCGACACTTGGCGCCAAGCGCTGCCGATTACCTTGCTCGACCTGACGAAGCCCCTCGATGCGTGACGAAACCGCCGAGCAACCCGCGCCCCTGCGCAGCGGCCTGACCACCGGCAGCTGCGCCACCGCCACCAGCCTGGCGGCGGCCCGCCTGCTGCTGTGCGGCGTTTACGCCGATGCCGTGGACATCGTGCTGCCCAAGGGCAAGCAAGTGCAGATGCGCCTGGAGTTCTGCCGCTTGACCGACCAGGGCGCCGAGGCCGGGACGATCAAGGATGCGGGCGATGACCCGGACGTGACCCACGGCGCGCTGTTGTTTTCCCAGGTGCGATTGACGACAGAACCCGGCGTGCGTTTCGTGGCCGGCGCCGGCGTCGGTACCGTGACGCGACCGGGCTTGGTTTTGGGCGTCGGTGAGCCGGCAATCAATCCGGTGCCGCGCAAAATGATCAACGATCACCTCGGCCGATTGGCCGAAGAGGCCGGTTACAGCGGCGGTTTTGAAGTCACGGTCAATGTCGAGGGCGGCGAAGCCCTGGCGCTGAAAACCATGAACCCCCGCCTGGGGATTCTGGGTGGCCTGTCGATCCTCGGCACCAGCGGCATCGTCCGGCCGTTTTCCTGCGCGGCCTACATCGCCTCGATCCACCAGGGCATCGACGTGGCGAAAACCAACGGTTACCTGCACATCGCCGCCTGCACCGGCAATGCCAGCGAAGACACCATGCGCCGGGTCTACAATCTGCCGGAAATCGCCCTGATCGAGATGGGCGATTTCGTCGGTGCGGTGCTCAAGCATGTGCGCAAGGTACCGGTGGACAAACTCAGCCTCTGCGGCGGTTTTGGCAAAATCAGCAAACTCGCCGCCGGCCACATGGACCTGCACAGCCGTCACTCGAGCATCGATCTGCCGCAGCTGGCCGAATGGGCGGCAGCCATTGGCGCCGACGAGGCCTTGCAGCAGGACATCCGCGCCGCCAACACCAGCCAGCAAGCCCTGGCAATGGCCAGCGCCGCCGGCATCGCCCTCGGCGACGCGGTGTGCGAGCACGCCCTGGCCTTCACCCGCAGCGTCGTGCCCAGCCAGGTACAAGTCGAAGTCTTTGCCATCGATCGCCAGGGCGGGATCGTCGGCCACGCCGGAGCGCTCAAATGAACCGTATCCTGCTGCTGGGCGGCGTCACCGAAGCCCTCGCCATCGCCCGCACGCTCGGCCCGCAACACATCTACAGCCTGGCGGGCGTCGGTCGCGTTCCCACCGACCTGAACTGCCAGGTACGGGTCGGCGGCTACGGCGGCGCGCAAGGCCTGGCGCAGTTCATCCGCGAACAGCGCATCAGCCTGCTATTGGACGCCACCCACCCCTACGCCGCCCAGATCAGCCACAACGCCGCCCAAGCGGCACGCGCCTGCGCCATTCCCTGCTGGGCCCTGCGCCGCCCGGCGTGGCAACCCCAGGCCGGCGACGACTGGCGCGAAGTGGCCGACTGGGCCGAACTGACCCAGGCCCTGCAACCGTTCCACCGCCCCCTGTTCACCCTCGGTCGCGAACCGCTGCAACATCTGCACGAAATTCCACCGGAGCAATTCTGGACCCTGCGCGCCCTGGACATTTACCCCGGCAACGAGCGCTGCGAAGTCATCGCCGCCCGTGGACCGTTTCACCTTGACGACGAGCGCGAGCTGTTCGAGCGACGGCAGATCGATGTGCTGGTCAGCAAAAACAGCGGCAGCACCGCAACGGAGCCGAAGCTGGAAGTGGCGCGGGAGCGTGGGGTGCCGGTGCTGGTGTTGAAGCGGCCGGTGTTGCCGGGGGTGGATCGGGAGTTCTGGTCGTTTAAGGAAACACTTAAGGCGTTGGCACTTTCGAGCGCGTAAGACAAGATGGCGACCTTGCACAAGAAGTAACCTATTTGTTACCTTCAAGGTCGCCCGTGATTACACTCGAAGAATATCTGCAGGACGACAATACAAGCCCATTTGAGCGCTGGTATTCCAGTCTGGATTCCAAGCCCGGAAGAAAGCAGAAAAGAGCACGAGGTAACGCAATGGCTCTCACACGAAGCTACAAACACACGATTGCCGAACGCGCCAGGCGTGAGCCTGAGTTTGCGCAGGCTCTGCTGGACGAAGCCGCAACCCTGTTTTTGAACGGAGAACCAGAGCTAGCGAGGATGATCCTTCGTGACCTCATCAATGCCACCGTCGGTTTCGAAGAGCTGGCTAAGGAAACCTCCAAACCGAGCAAAAGCTTGCACCGGATGCTCTCAGCCAAAGGCAATCCAAGCATGGATAACCTTGCGGCGATATTTGCGGTCATTCGCACTACGCTAGGAGTAGATATGCAGGTACATGCTGTACCTGCACACTGATTTTAGCTCTGCATGGAAATGCGACTTGAGACAGTGCTGCTCTCTTGAAAGGTGCTATGGCAGGGCACACAACCGCTTCACCTTCCTGCGGGAGTAAGCTCCCCCGCCGCCGCCCCGCACCTGAAGATCTGTTGCTACAGTTAGCACGAGCCCTGCGACCCTACACCGCACATGGCTTTTTTACTTCTGACCCCCGATCAGGCTAAATACCGCCACCTGATCGCCCAACGAGCGGATTCGCCCATGTCCCGACAACGGCTAGCATTTGCCTGGATCGCCTGCTTCGCAGTGCTGTTCAACATGCTTGCCATGCCGCTTTCCGGCAACGCGAGTGCGAAGATGGATGCGCCAGCCGAGCAGCTGTTGTGGGGCAGTTTCTGCTCGTCCAGTGGCACGAAGATGATGGCGATTTCCCTGGGCACGCTTGAGCAAAGTACGCCCCGCAAGGACGATCACTCGACCATGCAGCATTGCTGGTGCTGCGCGGGCTCGACGGTGCTGGTGGCACTCACCGGGAATGTCCCACAGTTGTACCTGGATGCCCAGTTAGCCCATCGCGCAGCTTCCCAGCGAAAGCTCGACAGCCCCACGCCACGCCAGCAATGGCCGAGCCTCAATCCCCGCGCCTCGCCCCTGGTCTGATTCCTCCGCATAAAAAACCGCGTCCTGAATTTTCCGGAGAATCACCATGTTGAACCGACTCATTCTGCTGGCAGCCTTGCTGCTCCCCGTTGGCTTTGCCCAGGCTCACCAATACAAGGTGGGTGAACTGGAGATCGCCCATCCCTGGTCCCAGGAACTGCCGCCCAATGCGCCGACCGTGGCCGCGTACTTCGTGATCCAGAACACCGGTAAAACCGCCGACAAACTGCTCGGCGTCGACTCGCCGATCGCCGGCAAGGCCGAGCTTCACGAGCATGTGAAGCAAGACGACCTGATGAAGATGCAACCCGTGCCGACCGTCACGATTGCCCCCGGCGCGACCATCACCTTCGCCCCGATGGCTTACCACGTGATGCTGCTGGACCTGAAGGATCGCAGCTTGCTGAGCGATGGCAAACGCTTTGCCATGACCCTGCACTTCGAAAAAGCCGGGGATGTGACTGTCGACGTCGCGGTGCAGAAAAAAGCCCCGGACGGGACTAGAACCGAAGCCCACACGCACTGATCGCAGCGCCCATGCCGCGTTCCCGCGCCAGGCCTTCCATGCCCCGTCGTCAGCCGTTGAGCCTGACACGCGGCAGTTGGATCAGCCTGTTCGCCATGTTGATGATCTTTATCGGCCCACTGATCTCTCAGTCGATGCCGATGGATCAACGCATGCCTTCGTCCATGAGCATGACCATGCCTATGGACATGGACATGCCGGCGAGCGCCCACGCCGGGCATGAGGCGCCAGCAGCCGAACACTGCCCGCCGCAAAGCGAGCATCACGCGCTGTGGGAAAAATGCGGCTATTGCAACCTGCTGTCCAACTGCCCGGCATTGCCTGGCGGTCACACCTTTGCCGTCTACGACACACCACCCCCGCATACCTTCACCAGTCCTTCCCCACGCCTGGGTCATGCCCGGCCGTCCTTCTTCCCGGGTGCCCGCACCCGTGCCCCACCCGTCGCAGCGTAAACCCGACAAACTTCCAACCCGGTCGCAGAAGACAGCCCCAGGCTGCCCGACCGTGTCGTCCATGTCTGTTCGATGGAATCATCATGTCCAGGTTTTCTGCCGGCACCGCTTTGGGCACTGCCCAGGCCCACTGCCCCCTGAATGAGCCACGGGTTCGTTTTCGCTCCACCGTTGCCGCCATGTGCGGCCTGCTACTGACTTCCCACGCGCTGGCCGACGAGCACGATCACCCTGAAGGCCAGGTTGAAGAACTGAGCCCGACGGTCATCACCGCCATCGCGCCCAGCTCGCCCCTGACCATCGTCACCCACCCCAAGGACCCACGCCAGCCGGTACCGGCCAGCGATGGCGGTGACTACCTCAAGACCATTCCCGGTTTCGCCCTGGTGCGCAACGGCGGCACCAACGGTGATCCGGTGTTGCGGGGCATGTTCGGCTCACGGCTGAATATCCTCACCAACGGCAGCCTGATGCTGGGGGCCTGCCCCGGCCGGATGGACGCGCCGACGTCGTACATTTCGCCGGAAACCTACGACAAACTCACGGTGATCAAGGGCCCGCAAACGGTGCTCTGGGGCCCTGGTTCATCGGCCGGAACCATCCTGTTCGACCGCGAGCCGGAACAGTTCGGCGAGCTGGGCACGCGGGTCAACGCCAGCGTGCTGGCCGGTTCGAACGGGCGTTTCGACAAGGTGGTGGACGCCGCTGCGGGCGGATCGCTGGGCTATGTACGGGTGATCGGCAACACCGCTCATTCGGACGATTATCGCGATGGCAATAACGACACGGTGCCCTCGCGCTACGACAAGTGGAACGGCGACGTCACCCTCGGCTGGACGCCGGATGCCGACACCCTGCTGGAACTGACCGCCGGCAAGGGCGACGGCGAGGCGCGCTACGCCGGGCGCGGCATGGACGGTGCGCAATTCAAGCGCGAAAGCCTCGGGCTGCGCTTCGAGCGTTCGAACATCGGCAAGGTGCTGGATAAGGTCGAGGCCCAGGTCTACTACAACTACGCCGATCATGTGATGGACAACTACACACTGCGTACGCCGTCCGGGACCGGGATGATGGCCGGGCCCATGGCTTCCAACGTCGACCGGCGCACCCTCGGCGCGCGCATCAAAGCCACCTGGCACTGGGCCGATGTGCAATTGATCAGCGGCCTGGACGCGCAGACCAACGAACATCGCCAGCGCAGCAGCATGGGCGTCGACACCTACAAGGACCTGCCGCGCACCAAGGACGCCGACTTTCACAACTACGGCGTGTTCAGCGAATTGACCTGGTACGCCGCCGACCGCGACAGGCTGATCAGCGGCGCCCGCCTCGACCGCGCCTCGGCCAGGGATTACCGGCAGAGCATCGGTTCCGGCATGACCGCCCGGCCCAATCCCACTGCCGACGACACCCGCGCCGACACCCTGCCCAGCGGCTTCGTCCGCTACGAGCACGACCTGGCCGACAGCCCCACCACGGTTTACGCCGGCCTGGGCCACGCGCAACGCTTCCCCGACTACTGGGAACTGTTCTCGGCGAACGCCGGCCCCAGCGGCTCGCGCAATGCCTTCGACGCAATCAAGCCGGAGAAAACCACCCAGTTCGATTTCGGCCTGCAGTACAAGACCGAGACGCTCGAAGCCTGGGCGTCGGGTTATGTCGGGCAGGTGCGCGACTACATCCTGTTTGACTACACGCCCGGCATGATGGGCAGTACCTCCCGGGCCGAAAACATCGATGCGCGAATCATGGGCGGTGAGTTGGGCGCGGCCTACAAGCTGACGGAGCGCTGGAAGGCCGATGCGACCCTGGCCTACGCCTGGGGCAAGAACAGCAGCGATGGCAGCGCCCTGGCGCAGATGCCACCGCTGGACGCTCGCCTGGGCCTGACCTACAGCGAAGACCGCTGGAGCGCCGGTGCGCTGTGGCGCGTGGTGGCGGCGCAGCGCCGGATCGATGAGAACAAGGGCAACGTGGTCGGCAAGGACTACGGCAACAGCTCGGGCTTCGGCGTGTTCTCCCTCAACGGCGCCTACCGCATCAACACGCACTGGAAGGTCAGCAGCGGCGTCGACAACCTGTTCGGCAAAGCCTACGCCGAGCACCTGAACCTGGCCGGCAACGCCGGGTTCGGTTACCCGGCGAGCGACCCGCAAGCCATCAACGAGCCGGGGCGCACGCTCTGGACCAAGGTGGATATGAGTTTCTAACAACAAAAACTGCACAAAACCTGTGGGAGCGAGCCTGCTCGCGATGCGGTCTATCAGTCACATCCGTGCTGAATGTACCGCCGCTTTCGCGAGCAGGCTCGCTCCCACAGGGATATGACCGTACAACCCAATTTGCCCTGCGGAGCGCTTTTCGATGAGCCAACCGAAACCGAATTTCTACAACCTGGCCTGGCGCTGGCATTTTTATGCCGGGCTGTTCGTGGCACCGTTCATGGTCATGCTGGCCCTGACCGGGATCATTTACCTGTTCAAGCCGCAACTCGACCCGCTGATGTATGGCAGCCTGCTGAACGTACCGGCCGGGCATCACACCCTGGCAGCGGACGCCCTGCTCAAGCAGGTCCGCCAGGCCTACCCCGAAGGCCAGGTCAAACAGTACCTGCCACCGATGAACCCCGAGCGCAGCGCGCAATTCGTGGTGATCGACAAGGGCCGCGAGCTGAACGTGTTCATCGACCCGTACCATGGCGACGTCCTCGGCGAGCAGGATGCCAAGAACAACCTGCAAGCCATGGCCCGGGCCATCCACGGGGAACTGCTCATTGGCACGGTCGGTGACCGACTGGTGGAAATGGCCGCCGGCTGGGGCGTGGTGCTGGTGGTCTCGGGGGTGTTCCTGTGGTGGCCGCGCGGGCAATCGTCGGCCGGGGTGTTGTGGCCACGCTGGAGCGCGCGCGGCCGGCTGTTCTGGCGTGACCTGCATGTGGTGGCGGGTTTCTGGGGCGCAGCCTTCCTGTTGGTGATGCTGCTCAGCGGCATGACCTGGACCGGTTTCTGGGGCAAGCAATACGCCGATCTCTGGAACCGCTTCCCGGCGGCGATGTGGAACGACGTGCCCAAGTCCGACGTCGAGGCCGGCAGCCTCAACAACGCCCACCGCCAGACCGTGCCCTGGGCCATGGAAAACACCCCGATGCCGATGTCCGGCGACCACGCTGAACACATGAACCACAGCGGCGCCCATGAGGGCCCGGCCGCACCCACCGTCAGCCTGCAAGCGGTGCAGGACATCGCCCGCGAACGCACCGTCGAGCCGGGCTACAGCATCACCCTGCCGACCACCTCGACCGGCGTGTTCACCATTGCCGTGTTCGCCGATGACCCGCGCGACGACGCGACCCTGCACGTTGACCAGTACACCGGCAAGGTCCTGGCCGATGTGCGCTGGGAACACTACAGCCTGGTGGCCCGCGCCACCGAAACCGGCGTGATGCTGCACGAAGGGAAGATGTTCGGCCCGCTGAACCAGATCATCGTGCTGCTGATCTGCCTGATGATCCTGCTCAGCGCCGTGAGCGGCGTGGTGATCTGGTGGAAGCGCCGGCCCCAGGGCAAGTTCGGCGTACCGCCGCTGCGCCACGACCTGCCAACCTGGAAGACCGGCGTCTTTATCATGCTGGCCCTGGCGGTGGTGTTTCCGTTGGTCGGGGCATCGCTGGTGGTGGTGTGGCTGCTGGATTGGCTCGTCACCCGATTCACTCGCCAGGCTGAGGTGGCTTCATCTTCAAGTTGAAGACGCTGCGTTAACGAAAGGCGGCGCGAAACCTCTACAATCGCGCCCGCTACCGAGTTGCAAACCCAGTCCAAAAATGTGGGAGCGAGCCTGCTCGCGATAGCGGTGGATCAGTCAGTAGCGTTGTGACTGACGGACCGCTATCGCGAGCAGGCTCGCTCCCACAGGGGGATAAGTGTTCAACCCCATCATCCGAGTACCCGCATGACCTCGCTCACCCTCTCCCACCTCGCCTGGACACCCCTGGGCCATGGTCACGGCCATCACCCGTTCCAGCTGCGTGACGTCACGTTGCAGGTGGCGGCGGGAGAGTTCGTCGGGCTGATCGGACCCAATGGCAGCGGCAAGACCAGCCTGTTGCGCTGCGCCTATCGTTTCAGCCGGCCGGAAAATGGCGAGGTCAAGCTGGCCCACCACAACGTCTGGAAACAGTCCTCGCGCTGGTGCGCCCAACGCATCGCCGTGGTGCTGCAAGAGTTTCCCGACGCCTTCGGCCTGACGGTGGAAGAGGTTGTCGCCATGGGCCGCACGCCCCACAAAGGCCTGTTCGATGGCGACACCGCAGAGGATCGGCGCCTGGTCCTCCAGGCACTGGCGGCGGCAGGGCTTGAAGGCTTCGGCGAACACGCCTTCGCCACACTGTCCGGCGGTGAAAAGCAACGGGTGATCCTGGCGCGCGCGCTGGCCCAGCAACCGCAATTGCTGATCCTCGATGAGCCAACCAACCACCTCGACCCGCACTACCAATTGCAATTGCTGCAATTGATCAAGGGCCTGGGCATCGGCACCCTCGCCAGCCTTCACGACTTGAACCTGGCCGCCGCGTTCTGTGACCGGCTGTACGTGATCGATCACGGCCGAATTGTCGCCAATGGCACGCCCAGGGAAGTCCTGACGGTCGGGCTGTTGCGTGAGGTGTTCGGCATTGACGCGCTGGTGGATGAACACCCTCTGTCCGGCTACCCACGAATCACCTGGATAACCCAACCATGACTTTGCGTTCGCTGCTGTTGCTCCCGCTGCTCCTGGGCAGTACCCAAGCCCTGGCCGAAGCCACCCGCTACCCGTTGACGATCCAGAGCTGCAACCGCCAGGTGGTGTTCAACGAAGCCCCCCGGCATGCGGTCAGCCATGACATCAACATGACCCAGATGATGCTTGCCCTGGGGCTCAAGCCGCGCATGGTCGGCTACAGCGGCATCAGCGGCTGGAAATCGGTGACGCCGCAGATGGCGAAAATCCTCGATGGCCTGCCGGAACTGGCCGCCAAGTACCCGTCGGTGGAGACCCTGCTCAACGCCGATGTGGATTTCTTTTTCGCCGGGTGGGACTACGGCATGCGGGTCGGCGGGGACCTGACCCCGCAAACGCTGCAACCGTTGGGCATCAACGTGTATGAACTGACCGAGTCCTGCGCGTTCGTGATGAAACGTCCGGCGGCTTCGTTGGACGACACCTACAACGACCTGCGCAATCTCGGCAGGATCTTCGACGTCCAGGACCGCGCCAACGCGTTGATCGCCACAATGCAGGCCCAGGTGGCCGACGTTCGCCAGCACCTGCCGGCCCGGCAACCCCGGGTCTTTCTGTACGACAGCGGCGAAGACCGCGCCATGACCTCGGGCCGCCTCGGCATGCCCCAGGCGCTGATCGACGCGGCGGGCGGGCGCAATATCCTCGATGACCTGGAGACCAGTTGGACCCGGGTGAACTGGGAGAATGTGGTCGAGCGCAATCCCGAGGTCATCGTGATCGTCGACTACGGCGAGGTCAGCGCCGAGCAGAAGCAGCAATTCCTGCTGAACAACCCGGCCCTGCAATCGGTGGAGGCGATCAAGCAGCGGCGCTTCATCGTAATCCCCTACGTCCAGGCCACGCCGGGGATCGATAATGTGCTGGCGGTGCAGACCCTGGCCCGGGGTTTTCACGACCGATGAACCCTCGTCGCTATGCCGGACTGCTGATCTTCCTCGGCGCCCTGATGCTGGTGTCATGCGTGGTGTCCCTGGGCTTCGGCCCGGCGCGAGTGCCAGTGGCGGTGGTCTGGGACATCCTGCTGAACAAGGCTTTGGGCATGGGCAGCGTGTACTGGACGCCCGGCCAGGAACATATCGTCTGGCTGATCCGCGTACCGCGCCTGCTGCTCGGTGCCCTGGTGGGCGCGGGGCTGGCGTTGATTGGTGCAGTGTTGCAAGCGGTCACCCGCAATCCATTGGCCGACCCGCACCTGCTGGGTGTGACCTCGGGCGCCACACTGGGAGCGGTGATCGTGGTGCTGCATGTCGGTGAGTTCATCGGCTCGCTGACCCTGCCCCTCGCGGCGTTCATCGGCGCGTTGCTGAGCATGTTGCTGGTGCTGGCGATTGCCAGTCGCCAGGGCCGCCTGGAAAGTGATCGCCTGTTGCTCTGCGGCGTGGCGGTGTCGTTCGTGATGATGGCGGCGGCCAATCTGTTGCTGTTCCTGGGTGATCATCGCGCCAGTTCGGCGGTGATGTTCTGGATGCTCGGCGGCCTGGGCCTGGCACGCTGGGAACTGCTGGCCGTGCCGGCCGCCAGTGTGTTGCTGGGATTGGTATTGCTGCTGGGCATGGCCCGGCCGTTGAACGCCTTGATGGCCGGCGAGCAGACCGCCGTGACCCTGGGCCTGAATGCCGCGAGGGTGCGTTTGTGGATTTTCCTGATCGCGTCGCTGATGACCGGCGTGCTGGTGTCCATCAGCGGCTCGATCGGTTTCGTCGGGCTGATGGTCCCGCACATCGCGAGGCGCCTTGTGGGTGCCGAGCATCGCCGGTTGCTGCCGGCCTGCGCGTTGCTCGGCAGCCTGTTCCTGGTGTGGGTGGATGTCGCCGCCCGGACCTTGATCGCGCCGGAAGACTTGCCGATTGGCGTGGCGACAGCGGCCATTGGCGGGCTGTTCTTCATCGGCCTGATGCGCCGCCGCTGAGCCATCAGCCCGGCGTCATAGTCGAAAAATGCTGTTTCAATTCCCCTGGAGAGAAGCCCCTACGCTTCACGCCATACTCCGCCGTGCCCAGGAGGGGCGACGCGTGCAGAGCGACTCCCCGCTGAGACCACACCTGCCTATGACAAAGGAGATCACTTATGTTCAGGAAAATCCTCGCCAGCCTTGCCTTGCTGTCGACCCCGATCTGGGCGGCTCCGGCCCCCTTTACCGGTACCGATTACAGCGGCCGTTATGAATGCACTGGCATGGACAGCCATATCGGCGAATACAAGGGCGTAGTGGAGATGGCCATCGATGCCAGCCAAAGCACCGGCAAGTACGGCGCCTATCACTTCACCCTGACCCTGGCGGACAACGCCTTGTACAAGGGTTTTGCCGCCGGCACTTCCGACGCGATGGCCATCTATTTCGCCCACACTGACCCAACGCTCAAGGACTACGGCATCGGCACGGCGCAGTTCGCACCGACCCTCGATGGCAAGACCGCATTCACCAAATACTATTACGGTCCTGAGTACGAAGGCGGCGGCCACGGCCTGGAATACTGCGTGAAAGGCTGAATCTCGAGCCCTCAGATATTCCCCGCGCCCCAACGTGGCGCACTGCGGCGCACCAATGCCTGCACCACGTGCCGGGCTGGTGCGCTCGCCTTCAATCCCAATCGCTCTGGAGCGAGGTTTATACGCCTGACCGCGACCAGGCACAGCGTTTGCTAAAGACACTTCAATGCCTGCATCTGCCAACCAAGAAACCCATGAGTCCACGGAGATCGCACAATGAAGCGTCGCAGCTTGATCAAGGCTTTTACACTCTCGGCAAGCATTGCCGCGATGGGCATGGCCTGGACCGTCCAGGCCGCCGAGACCATCAAGGTCGGCATTCTGCATTCGCTGTCCGGCACCATGGCGATCTCCGAGACGTCCCTCAAGGACATGGCCCTGATGACCATCGACGAGATCAACGCCAAGGGCGGCGTCAACGGCAAGCAGCTTGAAGCGGTGGTGGTGGACCCGGCCTCGAACTGGCCGCTGTTCGCTGAAAAAGGCCGGCAGTTGCTGACCCAGGAGAAGGTCGCCGTGGTGTTCGGCTGCTGGACCTCGGTGTCGCGTAAATCGGTGTTGCCGGTGTTCGAAGAACTCAATGGCCTGCTGTTCTACCCGGTGCAGTACGAAGGCGAAGAGATGTCGCCGAACGTGTTCTACACCGGCGCCGCGCCGAACCAGCAGGCGATTCCGGCGGTGGAATACCTGATGAGCGAAGAAGGCGGCAGCGCCAAGCGCTACTTCCTGCTGGGCACCGACTACGTCTACCCGCGCACCACCAACAAGATCCTGCGCTCGTTCCTGCACTCCAACGGCGTGGCGGACAAGGACATCGAAGAGGTCTACACCCCGTTCGGCCACAGCGATTACCAAACCATCGTCGCCAACATCAAGAAGTTCTCGGCCGGCGGCAAGACAGCGGTCATCTCCACGGTCAACGGCGACTCCAACGTGCCCTTCTACAAGGAACTGGCAAATCAGGGCCTGAAAGCCACCGACGTACCGGTCGTGGCGTTCTCGGTGGGCGAAGAAGAACTGCGCGGCATCGACACCAAGCCGCTGGTGGGCAACCTGGCGGCGTGGAACTACTTCGAGTCCGTGGATAACCCGGCGAACAAGAAATTCGTCGATTCGTGGAAAGCCTACGCCAAGGCCAAGAACCTGCCGGGCGCCGATAAAGCAGTGACCAACGACCCGATGGAAGCCACTTACGTGGGTATCCACATGTGGGCGCAAGCGGTGGAGAAAGCCAAGTCCACCGACGTCGACAAGGTTCGCGAAGCCCTGGCCGGCCAGACCTTCGCCGCACCGTCGGGCTACACCCTGACCATGGACAAGACCAACCACCACCTGCACAAGCCGGTGATGATCGGCGAGATCCAGGCCGACGGTCAGTTCAACGTGGTCTGGCAGACCGAAGGGCCGATCCGCGCCCAACCGTGGAGCCCGTTCATCGCGGGCAACGACAAGAAGCCCGACTATGCGGTGAAGGGTAACTGAGCCCATGGGTGTCGGCCCGGATCCCGGGACCGACACACTCCCCCTGTGGGAGCGGGCTTGCTCGCGAATGCGGCAGTTCAGCCAGAGCACATGTGACTGACCCACCGCATTCGCGAGCAAGCCCGCTCCCACAAAAGAAAGACCGCGCAAGGCCTAGCATATGCCCACTGCCCTTTACCGCCTCATCCTCGCCATCGCACTCTTGCTGCCACTGGCCACCCACGCCGGCGAAGCCGAAGACTTCGTCGCCGCCAACCCGACCCAGCAGGCCAGGCTCTTGGAAGAATGGGCCGCGCAGCCTGAGGCCGGGCGTGTCGAGCTGATCGATGCCTTGCAGCAAGGCCAATTGACCGTCGACGGCCAGCCCAAGACCCTGCGCCTGAACAACCGCCTGCGCGGGCTGATCGAAACTGCCCTCGCCAGCCATCAACTGCTCGCCAGCGATGCCCATGTGCGCCTGGTTGCAGCGCAGCAATTGCAGAAAAGTGCGCGCCCGGCCCAGTTGGCGTTTCTCGACCGACAGCTCGCAGGTGAGCAGGACGAAGCGGTGCATGCCGCCCTGAGCCTGGCCCTGGCAAACCTGCAACTGGTGGACGCCAACCCGAGCGTGCGCCTGGCCGCCGTTCGACTGCTGGGTGAAACCGGCGATCCGCTGGCCCGCACCCGGCTCGAAGGCCTGCTGGAGCCCGGCGTCGAAACCGATGCCACGGTGCGTACCGCCGCCGAAACCAGTCTCGCCCAGGTCAAGCGCAAACTGCTGGTGGGCGAGTTGCTGGGCCAGGCGTTCAGCGGCATGTCCCTGGGCTCGATCCTGTTGCTCGCGGCCTTGGGTCTTGCGATCACCTTCGGCCTGCTGGGGGTGATCAACATGGCCCACGGCGAGATGCTGATGCTCGGCGCCTATTCCACGTATGGGGTGCAGATGCTGTTCCAGCGCTTCGCCCCCAACGCTATCGAGTTCTACCCGCTGATCGCCCTGCCGGTGGCATTTTTCATCACTGCCGCGATCGGCATGGCCCTGGAGCGCACGGTGATCCGCCACCTCTACGGGCGCCCGCTGGAAACCCTGCTCGCCACCTGGGGCATCAGCCTGATGCTGATCCAACTGGTGCGCCTGGTGTTCGGCGCGCAGAACGTCGAAGTCGCCAACCCGGCCTGGCTGTCGGGCGGGATCCAGGTGTTGCCGAACCTGGTGCTGCCGTACAACCGCATCGTCATCATCGCGTTCGCGCTGTCCGTGGTGGTGCTCACCTGGTTACTGCTGAACAAGACCCGCCTGGGCCTGAACGTGCGCGCCGTGACCCAGAACCGCAACATGGCGGCCTGCTGCGGCGTGCCCACCGGTCGCGTGGACATGCTCGCCTTCGGCCTCGGCTCGGGCATCGCCGGGCTCGGAGGCGTGGCGTTGAGCCAGATCGGCAACGTCGGCCCGGACCTGGGCCAGAGCTACATCATCGACTCGTTCCTGGTGGTGGTGCTCGGCGGGGTCGGCCAATTGGCCGGCAGCGTGTTTGCCGCGTTCGGGCTGGGCATCGCCAACAAGATTCTCGAACCGCAGATCGGCGCCGTGCTCGGCAAGATCCTCATCCTGGCGTTGATCATTCTGTTTATCCAGAAGCGTCCGCAAGGCCTCTTCGCGCTCAAAGGACGGGTAATCGACTGATGAACCAGCCCCTGATGCTCACGGCCGCGCAAAAGGCCGGCCCCAAACTCACCCTCGCCGTCGGCGCGCTGATCCTGGCGACGCTGCTGAGCCTGCCGCTGCTGTCGCTGTTGGCGGCGGACCACCCGCTGCACGTCTCGGCTTACACCCTGACGCTGGTGGGCAAGATTCTCTGCTACGCCATCGTCGCCCTGGCGCTGGACCTGGTCTGGGGCTACGCCGGGCTGCTCTCCCTCGGTCACGGTCTGTTCTTCGCCCTGGGCGGCTATGCCATGGGCATGTACCTGATGCGCCAGGCCGCCGGTGATGGCTTGCCGGCCTTCATGACCTTCCTGTCGTGGAGCGAACTGCCCTGGTACTGGGCCGGCACCCATAGTTTCCTCTGGGCCCTGTGCCTGGTGGTGCTGGCGCCGGGCGTGCTGGCACTGGTGTTCGGTTTCTTCGCCTTTCGTTCGCGGATCAAGGGCGTGTATTTCTCGATCATGACCCAGGCCCTGACGTTCGCCGGGATGCTGCTGTTCTTTCGCAACGAGACCGGGTTTGGCGGCAACAACGGCTTCACCAATTTCCGCACGATCCTGGGCTTTGGGATCACCGAGCCGGGGACCCGGGCGGTGCTGTTCCTGGCGACGGTATTGCTGCTGGTCGCCAGCCTGTTCATCGGCTGGCGCCTGGCCCGCAGCAAGTTCGGCCGAGTGCTCACCGCGCTGCGGGACGCCGAGAACCGGCTGATGTTCTGTGGCTACGATCCCCGCGGGTTCAAGCTGTTCGTCTGGGTGCTGAGCGCGGTCCTTTGCGGCCTGGCCGGGGCGTTGTACGTGCCACAGGTGGGTATCATCAACCCCAGCGAAATGTCACCGACCAACTCCATCGAAGCCGCCGTGTGGGTCGCCCTCGGCGGGCGCGGCACACTGATCGGGCCGCTGCTGGGCGCCGGCGTGGTCAACGGCATGAAAAGCTGGTTCACCGTGGCGTTTCCCGAGTACTGGCTGTTTTTCCTCGGGGCACTGTTCATCATCGTGACCCTGTATTTGCCAAAGGGTGTGATCGGCTTGCTGAAGAAAAGGGGTGAGCAATGAGAGTCACGGCGAGCGCTGAATTCATGCTGGAGCCGGTCATTTTCCCGCTCCCGGATCCCAACAAGGACGCCGGCAGCAGCCGCGATGCGATCGGTCTCGGCCACTCCGCAGGCCCGGGCCTGAACACCCGTCACGGCACGATCCTGACCCTGGAAGACATCAGCGTCAGCTTCGACGGCTTCAAGGCCTTGAATGATCTGAACCTGTACATCGGCGTCGGCGAATTGCGCTGCATCATCGGCCCCAACGGCGCGGGCAAGACCACGCTGATGGACGTGATCACCGGCAAGACCCGCCCCAGCCACGGCAAAGCCTGGTTCGGCGAAACCCTCGACCTGACCAGCATGGGCGAAGTGCAGATTGCCCAGGCCGGCATCGGTCGCAAGTTCCAGAAGCCCACGGTGTTCGAGGCCCTGAGTGTGTTCGAGAACCTGGAGCTGGCGCTGAAAACCGACAAGTCGGTGTGGGCCAGCCTGCGGGCCAGGCTCAGCGGCGAGCAGCGCGACCGTATCCACGAAGTGTTGGAGACCGTCCGCCTGACGACCTCGGCGCATCGCGCGGCCGGGTTGCTGTCCCACGGCCAGAAGCAGTTCCTGGAGATCGGCATGCTGCTGGTCCAGGACCCGCAACTGTTGCTGCTCGACGAACCCGTGGCGGGCATGACCGACGCCGAAACCGACTTCACCGCCGAGCTGTTCAAGTCCCTGGCGGGCAAGCATTCGCTGATGGTGGTGGAACACGACATGGGCTTCGTCGGCGCGATTGCCGACCACGTCACCGTGCTGCACCAGGGCAGCGTGCTGGCCGAGGGGTCGCTGGCGCAGGTGCAGGACAACGAGCGGGTGATCGAGGTGTATCTCGGTCGCTAGCGCGGAAAATGCTGTTCCCCTGTGGGAGCGAGCCTGCTCGCGATGGCGGCGGCACATTCAACACCTAAGCAAGCTGACCCACCGCTATCGCGAGCAGGCTCGCTCCCACAGGGGACTTGAGGAGAATCTGGAACATGCTGCAAGTCGACAAGCTCCACCAATACTACGGCGGTAGCCACATCCTGCGCGGCCTGTCGTTCGACGTGAAGGTCGGCGAGGTGACGTGCCTGCTGGGACGCAACGGCGTGGGCAAGACCACCCTGCTTAAATGCCTGATGGGCCTGCTGCCAGCCAGGGAAGGCGCGGTGAACTGGGAGGGCAAGACCATCACCGCGTTCAAACCGCACCAGCGGGTGCATGCCGGCATTGCCTACGTGCCCCAGGGCCGGGAGATTTTCGGGCGGCTGACGGTGGAAGAAAACCTGTTGATGGGCCTGTCGCGCTTTCCTGGTTCCGAAGCCAGGGAAGTGCCGGCGTTCATCTACGAGTTGTTCCCGGTACTGCTGCAAATGAAACACCGCCGTGGCGGTGACCTGTCCGGCGGCCAGCAACAGCAGCTCGCCATCGGCCGGGCCCTGGCCAGCCGTCCGCGCCTGCTGATTCTCGACGAGCCCACCGAAGGCATCCAGCCCTCGGTGATCAAGGAGATCGGCGTGGTCATCAAGAAACTGGCAGCCCGGGGCGACATGGCCATTTTGCTGGTGGAGCAGTTCTACGACTTCGCCGCCGAGCTGGCCGATCAGTACCTGGTGATGTCCCGGGGTGAGATCGTGCAGCAGGGGCGCGGAGAAAACATGGAAGCGGAGGGTGTGCGCGGGCTGGTTACCATCTAGTCTGTAGCGTCCTGACGATCATCAGAAATCATGAACCTACCTTTATCCGCGACCGCCCTGTTCACGCCCAGCTGGCACGCCGAGCTGGAACTGGGCTACGCCCGGTTCGGTGACTGCACACGCCCGGTACAGCGCCGCCATAAAGGCCCGCTGCGGGTGCAAAAACATCTGTACGCCGAGGGCCCCGAGGTGTGCCAGCACATCATCGTCCATCCGCCCGGCGGGATTGCCGGCGGCGACCGCCTGGAGATCCGTGCCGATGTCGGCCCCGGCGCCTGGGCGCAACTGACCAGCCCTGGCGCGGCCAAGTGGTACCGCGCCGCCGGCCCGGCGTACCAGCAATTGACCCTGAGCGTCGCCCCCGGCGCGACCCTGGAATGGCTGCCCCAGGAAACCATCGTGTTCAGCGCGGCCCAGGCAGAACTCGGCACCGTCATCGACCTGCAGGGCGACGGGCGCCTGTTCTACTGGGACGTGGTTGCCCTCGGCCGACCGGCCAGCGGCGAGCGCTTTGACCTCGGGCATTTCCAGTCGCGACTGGACATCCGCCGCGACGGCCAGTTGCTCTGGCATGAGCGCCAGCGCATCGTCGGCGGTGACAGCTTGCTGGACTCGCCCATCGGGCTCGGCGGCGATCCGGTGTTTGCCACGTTGCTGGTGACGGGGGAAATCGATAGCCAATTGTTGGAGCAATGCCGATCCCTGGGCCATGCCGTGCGCGGAGACCTGACCCAGTTGCCTGGGCTGCTGGTCGCGCGGTGCCTGGCGAGCGAGGCGTTGCTGGCGCGGGGCTGGTTGATTGAACTGTGGCGGTTGCTGCGTCCGGCGTTGCTGGGCCGAGAAGCCATACCACCCCGAATCTGGAGCACCTGAATTGCTTCCTGTGGGAGCGAGCCTGCTCGCGATGGCGGTGTGTCAGTCAACATCCATGTTGAATGTTCAGTTGCTATCGCGAGCAGGCTCGCTCCCACAGGGGACCGTTATTCAGCCCGAAATTTTTTATCTGCCCTTATGGACTGCACATGGACCTGACCCCACGCGAAAAAGACAAGTTGCTGATCTTCACCGCCGGCCTCGTCGCCGAGCGGCGGCTGGCCCGTGGCTTGAAGCTCAACTACCCGGAGGCCATGGCCTTTATCTCCGCGGCGCTGCTCGAAGGCGCCCGTGACGGCCAGACCGTGGCCGAACTGATGCACTACGGCACGACGTTGCTGAGTCGCGAACAGGTGATGGAGGGCATCCCGGAAATGATCCCGGAGATCCAGGTCGAGGCGACATTTCCCGACGGCACCAAACTGGTCACCGTCCACCAACCCATCGCCTGAGGTCACGCCATGACTGACTCCGTGCGTGACGCACAACCTGCCGACCTGCCGGCGATCCGCGATATCTACAACGATGCCGTGCTCAACACCACCGCGATCTGGAACGATGCGACCGTGGACCTGGGCAATCGCCAGGCGTGGTTCAGCGCCCGGCAGTCCCAGGGCTATCCGGTGCTGGTCGCCGTCGATGGCGAGCAGAACGTGCTCGGCTACGCTTCATTCGGCGACTGGCGGCCGTTCGACGGCTTCCGCCACACCGTGGAGCACTCGGTGTACGTGCGCAGCGACCAGCGCGGTCGGGGTATCGGGCCGCTGTTGATGAGCGCACTGATCGAGCACGCCAGAGACGGGGGCAAGCACATCATGGTCGCCGCCATCGAGAGCGGAAATGCTGCCTCGATCCGCCTGCATGAGCGGGTCGGTTTCGTCACCACCGGGCACATGCCCCAAGTGGGCACCAAGTTCGGCCAGTGGCTGGACCTGACTTTCATGCAATTGAACCTCAATCCCGGCGCGCCCGCGCCTGCCGCCGACAAGGAGTGAAACCCGATGAACGCCGCCCAGTTGCGTCGAGTCCACGCTGAAAGCTTTGCGCATTATCGCCAGGGCCTGATCGATCTGTTGCTCGACGCCGTGGGCCACGGCGCCAGCGTAGGGTTCATGGCCGACCTCGATGCCGTCCAGGCCCGCGCCCATTTCGATGAGGTCCAGGCCAGCCTCAACCAGGGCAGCCTGCTGCTGTGGGTGGTGGTCAAGGACGAGCAGGTCCAGGCCAGCGTGCAGCTCGCGCTGTGCCAGAAACCCAACGGGCTGAACCGCGCCGAGGTGCAGAAGCTGCTCGTGCGCGGCGAAGCCCGCCGTCGGGGTTTGGGCCAGCAATTGATGAACGCCCTGGAGCTCGGTGCGCGCCAGTACAAGCGCGGCCTGCTCTACCTCGACACCGCAGCCGGATCCGAGGCGGAAGCCTTTTACCGCGCCATGGGCTACACCCGCGTCGGTGAATTGCCCGACTACTGCCAGAGCCCGGACGGGACGTACTCGCCGACCGCCATTTACTTCAAGACGTTGGAAAAGCCGCAATGATTCCAGGCCAATACCAGACCCAGCCCGGCGACATCGAACTCAACGTCGGCCGTCGCACCCTGACGCTGAACGTCGCCAACAGCGGCGATCGGCCGATCCAGGTCGGTTCGCACTACCACTTTTTCGAAACCAATGACGCCCTGACCTTCGACCGCGCTGCCAGCCGGGGCATGCGCCTGAACATCCCAGCCGGCACTGCCGTGCGCTTCGAACCGGGACAGAGCCGGGAAGTCGAGCTTGTCGATCTGGCCGGGCATCGCCGGGTATTCGGGTTTGCCGGGCGGGTGATGGGCGACCTCTAGGTCGTAGCTCGTTCCCACGCTCTGCGT
>NZ_JAGGOF010000030.1 GCF_018614775.1 Pseudomonas fluorescens | reverse complement strand
GCTCGCTCCCACAGGGTTATAAAGTGACACTGAAATCCAGGCTTGACCTGTCGAGTAGATGATAAGCATTATCATCTACTCGTACCGGATCGGGCCCTACCGTGAGTCAATCGCGCCTTCATCACGTCTTCCTCGCCCAGCGCACGCCGCTGCTGCGCACCCTTGAGCGCATGGTCAACAACCCCTGCACCGCTGAAGACCTGCTCCAGGAAACCTACCTGCGCGTCTCCCGCGCATTGGCTGAACGCACCGTTGACCACCTCGAGCCTTTTGTCTTCCAGACCGCCCGCAACCTGGCGCGGGATCATTTGCGTGCCCGCCGCGCGCAGTCGCGAACCCTGCTGGACGGCGTGCCCCTCGAGATCGTCCACAATGTGGCCGCGCCCCAAAGCAGCGCCGAGGACGCCGCCCATGCCGGGCAGATGCTCGAACGCCTGAACGTCAGCCTGCAAACACTGAGCCCGCGCCAGCAACGGATCTTCATCCTCAGCCGCCTGCACGGTCTCGGTTACCAGGACATTGCCGAGCAACTGGACGTGTCGTTGAGCACGGTGCAGAAGGAACTGAAGCTGATCATGGCGATCTGTGTGAACAGTTGTCAGTTATAAGCGCCAAGCTGCACATGAACTTGCCATCTGTAGCTTGGCGCTTGTAGCTTGTCGCTTGCCACTCACTCCGAGTAACCCCCGTGACGGACACCCCTCACTCCCCTGAAACCGCTGCGGCGCACACCGCCCACGCCTTGGAACAGGCGCTGGATTGGCTGATCCTGCTGGACAACCCCAGCGAGGAGCAGACCCGGCAGTTCCAGGCCTGGCTGGCGGCCGATCCGCGCCATGGCGAAGCGTTCGCCCGGGCCAAAGCGATCTGGGACGGTCCGCAGGTGCTGGAAAGTGCCCGTCAGCTCGACGCCGCGCCGAAGGTCACCGCACGCGTCCGCCTGCGCGCCCATTGGAAACCCCTGGCGACCGCCGCCGTGCTGTTGCTGGGCCTGTTCAACTTCAGCGACCTGCCCTTGCACTTCCAGGCCGATCACCTGACCGTGGTCGGTGAGCGCCAGCGCGTGCAATTGGAAGACGGTTCCAAGGTCCTGCTCAACACCGAAACGGCGTTCTCCAGCCGGTTCAACGAACAGCGCCACGTTGCCCGGTTGTACAAGGGCGAGGCGTTTTTCGAGGTGCCGGCCAGCCGCACCCTGCCGCTGGAGATCGACGCCGGCCCGGTCACGGCCAGCGTCAGTGACACCACGTTCGCGGTGCGCTACCTCGACGGTGTGGCCCAGGTCCAGGTGCAGCGCGGCGCTGTCGACCTGCGGGCCCATCGCAACGACAGCCATGTGCGACTGTCGGCCGGAGAAAGCATCCGCATCGGTCCCAACGGTTTCGACCGGCCGGCCCGGCTCGACAGCGCCACCGACCTGGCCTGGGTCGAGGGCCGCCTGGTGTTCGAGAACCGGCCGTTGCGCCAGGTATTGGCCGAGCTGCAACGTTACTACCCGGGTTGGATCATCAACACCAACGAGCAGTTGGCCAACGTCGCAGTGACCGGAAACTACCGCCTCGACCAGCCGCTGGACGTGGCCCGCTCCCTGGCCTACATCACCTCGGCGCGCCTGCAGGAATTCCCGGCGCTGGTGATTTTCAACTGAATGAAGATTATTTTTACTCGATAGGCTCCGCTGGTTCGTCTTGTTATAGCCAATGCAATTGATTCGCATCCATAAATGCGAATCTGCACCTATAACCGATGCGACACGGAGCGCTATTGATGTCCTCTCGCCTTACCTGCCGGTTCCTCTCTCCTGCTTGCGCGCTGTCGTTGTTGACCGCCGCCATCCTGATGGCCGGCACCGTCCCTGTCGTCCTCGCCGCCACGGCGGCGCAACCGCCCGCGCGGAACATGGGCGACTACACCTTTGCCATCGCCCGGCAGCCGCTGGTCTCGGCGTTGAACGCATTCACCGCCGTCACGGGCTGGCAGGTCGGCCTGTCGGCGGAATTGGCCGAAGGCGTCGCCTCGCCGGGGGTAAACGGTTCACTGCCGGCGGAAAAAGCCCTGGAACACCTGTTGCTGGGAACGAACCTGAGCTACCACAAACTGGGCGACCACAGCGTCGTCCTGGAAACGCGCAGCACCGCCAGCGTGATGGACCTGCAACAGGTGACCATCAGCGCCACCCGCCAGGCACAGGACATCACCGGCGTACCGAGCACGGTCACCGTCCATGACCGCCAGGCACTGGACCGTAACAGCGTCAATACCATCAAGGAGCTGGTGCGCTACGAGCCCGGCGTTTCGGTGGGCGGTGCGGGCCAGCGTGGCGGCATCAGCGGCTACAACATCCGCGGCATTGACGGCAACCGGATCCTGACCCAGGTCGACGGCGTGGAAATCCCCGACGGTTTCTTCAACGGTCCCTACGCCAAGACCCAGCGCAACTACCTCGACCCGGAAATCGTCAAGCGCGTGGAAATCCTTCGCGGCCCGGCCTCGGTGCTGTACGGCAGCAATGCCATTGGCGGCGCCGTCAGCTATTTCACCCTGGACCCGGACGACATCATCAAGCCCGGCCAGGACGTCGGTGCTCGCCTGAAGACCGGCTACAGCTCCGCCGATGACAGCTGGCTCAAGTCTGCCACTGTCGCCGGTCGCAGCGGGGCCTTCGACGGCCTGTTGCACTACAGCCAGCGCGACGGTCACGAAACCGAATCCTACGGCAGCGACAACGGCACCGGCCTGGACCGCACCGCGGCCAACCCGCAAGACGTTCGCGCCCACAACGTGCTCGCCAAGCTCGGCTGGAACTACGGCGATGAGGCGCGCCTGGGCCTGGTCTACGAGAAGTACAAGGACGATCGCGACACCGACCTGAAAAGCGCCTATGGCGGCCCCTATTCCAACGGTGGTCCGGCCATTCCCGCCTCCCTGCTGCCCGGCGGCATGTACCAGTGGCGCACCGGTAATGACACCATCACCCGCGAGCGTTTCGGCCTGGAGCACAGCTTCGCCCTGGACAGTCTGCTGGCCGATAACGTGAAGTGGAGCCTGAACCATCAGGTCGCCAAGACCGACCAGAGCACCGAGGAATTCTACTTCCCGATCACCCGCCAGGTTCTGCGCAGCCGGGACACCCTCTATGAAGAGAAGCAGTGGGTCTTCGACGCGCAACTGGACAAGGCCTTCAGTCTCGCCGACACCGATCACGCACTGACCTACGGCGCCACCATCAAGCAACAGAAGGTGACAGGCTCGCGCAGCGGCACGGGTGTTTGCCTGGCGGTTGGCCGGGGCTGCATCGCGACAGGTGCCACCAGCGCGGCGGATGTCCTGGCCAAGGCCAGTGATTTCCCCGACCCGACCATCAACACCTACAGCGTGTTCGCCCAGGACCAGATCAGCTGGGACAGGTGGACCTTCACCCCAGGCCTGCGCTACGACTACACCCAGCTCAAGCCACACATCACCCAGGCGTTCCTGAACACGGCCGACCCGACCGGCGCCGGTGATGTCAGCGACCGTGACAAAACGTGGCACCGCGTCTCGCCCAAGTTCGGCCTGACCTACGCCTTCAACGACCAGTACACCGGTTATGGACAGTACGCCGAAGGCTTCCGCACCCCGACCGCCAAGGCCTTGTACGGTCGCTTCGACAACGCCGGCGTCGGCTACAGCGTGGCGCCCAATCCCGACCTGGAACCGGAAAAAAGCCAGAGCTACGAGACCGGCCTGCGCGGCCGTTTCGATTCAGGTTCGTTCGACGTGGCGGTGTTCTACAACAAGTACCGCGATTTCATCAACGAGGACGCGATCACCCCCGGCGCCGACCAGTTGACCTTCCAGAGCAACAACATCAAGCACGCAACCATCAAGGGCGCCGAGGTCAAGGGGCGCCTGGACCTGGATCTGTTTGGCGCGCCGCAAGGCCTGTATACCCAGGGTTCGGTGGCCTACGCCTACGGTCGCAACAACGACACCGGCCAGCCGCTCAACAGCGTCAACCCGCTGACCGGCGTGTTCGGCCTGGGCTACGACCAGGACCACTACGGCACCTTGCTCAGCTGGACCCTGGTGAAGAAAAAAGACCGCGTCGACGACAGCAATTTCAACTCGCCCGATGGCGTGAGCAGCCAGTTCAAGACCCCGGGTTTCGGCATCCTCGACCTCAGCGGTTTCTACAAGGTGACCCAGGACATCACCGTCAGCGGCGGCCTCTACAACCTCACCGACAAGCAGTACTGGCTGTGGGATGACGTACGCGGCTACGACAGCGTCGGCGAAGCCGCGGTGCTGAGCCCCGCCAACCTCGACCGCCTGACGGCGCCCGGCCGCAATTTCGCGGTCAACCTGGTTTGGGATATCTGATTCGACCACTGCGGCAAACCGATCCGCTGTGGGAGCAAAGCTTGCTCGCGATACAGGCGCCTCGACTCCTGAGGGACCGCGCTGGCTTCATCGCGGGCAAGCCTTGCTCCCACAGATAGCGCTGCCACAAGGCCTGCTCCAAGCGGGAAAACATCCCTCGCAACAACAATGTCCATTCGAAGGAAATACTGATGAGCACCCAACGCCCCACCTCGCGCTCCCAGCGCCTCAACCAGATCACCCACGAGCCCCACGGCAAGCTCGACGCCCTGGTCAAGGCCCACGCCCCGTTCGAAACCCCGGCCAGCTTCGCCCGGTTCGTCGTCGCCCAGTACCTGTTCCAGTCGGAGTTGGTGGCGCTGTACAACGACGCCGAGCTGGCCCGCCTGTTCCCCGACCTGCCGAGCCGCTGCCGGGCCGAAGCAGCGAAAGCCGACCTGGCGGACCTGGACACCGAAGTGCCGGCGCCGGTGGCCGGTGCGCTGAACAAGCCAACCCAGGCCGAAGCCCTCGGTTGGTTGTTCGTCTCTGAAGGCTCCAAACTCGGCGCCGCCTTCCTGATCAAGCGCGCCGAAGGCCTGGGGCTGAGCGAAACCTTCGGCGCCCGGCACCTGGCAGAACCCGTCGGCGGGCGCGCCGAGGGCTGGAAAACCTTCACCCGCACCCTCGACGAGTTGCCCCTCACCGAACAGCAGGAGGCCGAGGCGGATAAAGGTGCGCTGGCTGCGTTCAACCGGTTTACCGTGTTGCTGGAGCAGGCTTATACCGTCGAGTTGGCTTGATACCGTTGTTCAAATGTGGGAGCGGGCTTGCTCGCGAAGGCGGTGTGTCAGTCGACATCATCGTTAACTGACACCGCCTTCGCGAGCAAGCCCGCTCCCACAAGGAAACATGCATGACTGAAAGGTGCTGATGAACCACCCCAAGAAACTCGCCCAACTGCTCTTCGGCCTGCTCGCCTACGTCAGCCTCGCCATCGGCCTGATCGCCATCGTCGTCCCCGGCCTGCCGACCACCGAGTTCATTCTGCTGGCCGCCTGGGCCGCGACGCGCAGTTCGCCGCGCTTGAGCGCCTGGCTGGAGCGTCATCGGCTGTTCGGCCCCATGCTGCACAACTGGCGCAACGGCAGGGTCATTCCACGCCGGGCCAAGGTCGGCGCCACCGTCAGCATGCTGCTCTGCGCCGGCCTGATGCTGGTGATGCTCGAACATGCCTGGCCGGTCTACCTGGCCCTGGCCGGCATGGGCCTGGGCAACTTGTGGGTCTGGTCGCGCCCGGTGAAGTGCACGCGGGCGCCGCGCAGTGACTCCGAATGAAATCAATTTGATCTATGCTCGCCTTCTCACTCAGGAGGCCCGCGATGACTGATCTGCTCACAACCGTCCAAGCCTCCCTCGGCTTGCCCACGACCCCGATCATATTTACCGGTGAAGGCGCCCTGCCCTCCGCGTTCGCGGTCACCGAGCTGGCCTGCGCCAGCCTTGCCGCGGCCGGCCAGGCCGTCGCCGAACTGATCCATCAGCACACCGGACGCCTGCCAGCGCTGGAAGTCGACCGGCGCCTGGCCTCATTCTGGTTCGCCACGTCCCTGCGCCCCATCGGCTGGAACCTCCCGCCGATGTGGGACCCGGTGGCCGGCGACTACGCCACGGCCGACGGTTGGATTCGCTTGCACACCAACGCCCCTCATCACCGACTGGCGGCGGAAAAAGTCCTCGGGGCCTGCATTGATCGCGCCGACATGGCGACAAAAGTCGCTCGCTGGAACAAGACTGAGTTGGAACAGGCCGTGGTCGACGCCGGGGGCTGCGCTGCCGAGATGCGTTCGTGGCAGGCCTGGCAGGCGCATCCGCAAGGCAAGGCCGTGAATGCCGAGCCGCTGGTGCACTTCGTTGAAACCGCAGGTGAGCAGCGCAGCGCCTGGCTCGGCTCCGTGGCCCAGCCACTGGCAGGCCTCAAGGTGCTGGACCTGACCCGCGTGCTGGCCGGTCCCATTGCCAGCCGCTTCCTGGCCGGGCTGGGCGCCGACGTCCTGCGCATCGACCCGCCGACCTGGGACGAGCCAGGCGTGGTCCCGGAAGTCACCCTGGGCAAACGCTGCAGCCGCCTCGACTTGCACCGGCCCGACGACCGCGCAACCTTCGAAGCCTTGCTCAAGGACGCCGACCTGCTCCTGCACGGCTACCGGGCCGACGCCCTGGAACGCCTGGGCTACGGCGCCGAACAACGCCGAAAAATCGCCCCCGGGCTGATCGACGTCAGCCTCAATGCCTACGGCTGGAGCGGCCCGTGGCAGAACCGCCGCGGCTTCGACAGCCTGGTGCAGATGAGCTGCGGCATCGCCGAGGCCGGCATGGGCTGGAAACAGACGGACAAACCGACACCGCTGCCCGTGCAGGCCCTGGACCATGGCACCGGTTACCTGATGGCGGCCAGCGCCCTGGTGTTGCTGGCCCGGCGCTTGGCGAGCGGGGGCGGCGGCTCGGCACGCCTGTCACTGGCGCGTACGGCAAGGCTGCTGATCGAGCGGGGAACGGGCGTCCATGCCGGGCTACGGCCCGAGGACGAGCATGATCTGGGCCTGCTGGTCGAGCAGACGCCATGGGGGCCGGCGCGTCGATTGCAGGTGCCGCTGAAAATCAGCGGCACGCCTTGGCAGTGGACACTTGCGGCGACGGCACTCGGCGCCCATCGAGCGCAATGGTGATCAGCGCCGCCTGCTGATCTGGGTCAGCTAACCGAATGGGAAATCGACGTAGGCTGTGACTCCCCCCTGCTGCCTCGGAGTCATGCAATGTCTGATACCCCCCCAAAGCTTCGTTTGGGTGCGCTGGTCGCGCTGGTAGTGGGCTCGATGATCGGCGGCGGCATCTTCTCCCTGCCGCAGAACATGGCCGCCAGTGCCGACGTCGGAGCCATTCTGATCGGCTGGGCGATTACCGCGGTGGGCATGTTGACCCTGGCTTTCGTGTTCCAGACCCTGGCCAATCGCAAACCCGACCTGGACGGCGGCGTATATGCCTATGCCAAGGCCGGATTCGGCAACTACATGGGGTTCTCTTCGGCCTGGGGTTACTGGATCAGCGCCTGGCTGGGCAACGTCGGTTACTTCGTCTTGCTGTTCAGCACCCTGGGCTATTTTTTCCCGATCTTCGGCGAAGGCAACACGGTCGCGGCGGTCATTGGCGCTTCGCTGCTGCTATGGGCCGTGCACTTTCTGGTGCTGCGCGGTATCAAGGAAGCCGCGTTCATCAACCTGGTCACCACGGTTGCCAAGGTCGTGCCGCTGGCGCTGTTCGTGCTGATCGCCGTGTTCGCCTTCAGGCTCGACATTTTCACGGCCGACATCTGGGGTGTGAAAAATCCGGACCTGGGCAGCGTGATGAACCAGGTGCGCCACATGATGCTGGTCACCGTCTGGGTGTTCATTGGCATCGAGGGGGCGAGCATCTTTTCCGCCCGCGCCGAGAAGCGCTCGGACGTGGGCAAAGCCACCGTGATCGGCTTCATCACCGTGCTGCTGTTTCTGGTCCTGGTGAACGTGCTGTCCCTGGGGATCATGACCCAACCGGAACTGGCGAAGCTGCAGAATCCGTCCATGGCGGCGGTGCTGGAGCATGTGGTGGGCCATTGGGGCGCGGTGCTGATCAGCATTGGCTTGATCATTTCACTGCTCGGCGCCCTGTTGTCCTGGGTGCTGCTGTGCGCCGAGATCCTGTTCGCCGCTGCCAGGGACCACACCATGCCGGCGTTCCTGCGTCGCGAGAATACCAATCACGTGCCCGCCAACGCCCTGTGGCTGACCAACGCCATGGTCCAGTTGTTCCTGATCGTCACCCTGTTCTCGGCCAGCACCTACCTGTCGCTGATCTACCTCGCCACGTCGATGATCCTGGTGCCCTACCTGTGGTCGGCCGCCTACGCGCTGCTGCTGGCAGTGCGCGGCGAAACCTATGAGAACGCCCTTGCCGAACGTCGCAAGGATCTGCTCATCGGCGTCATCGCCCTGACCTATGCGGTGTGGTTGCTGTATGCCGGCGGGATCAAGTACCTGCTGCTCTCCGCCTTGCTTTACGCACCCGGAGCGGTCTTGTTCGCCAAGGCCAGGCGCGAAGTGGGCAAGCCGGTATTCACCGCTGTCGAGAAGCTGATTTTCACCGCCGTGGTTGCCGGCGCCCTGGTGGCCGCCTATGGGCTCTACAACGGCTTCCTGGCCCTGTAACGGGCTGATCGATTCATTTGGAGGATAGGCAATGACCACGGACAAAGTGCAGTACGGCGTTCATTCCGAGGCAGGAAAGTTACACAAAGTCATGGTCTGCTCCCCTGGCTTGGCCCATCAGCGGCTGACCCCGAACAATTGCGATGAACTGCTGTTCGATGACGTGCTGTGGGTCAACCAGGCCAAGCGCGACCATTTCGATTTCGTCACCAAGATGCGCGAGCGGGGCATCGACGTGTTGGAAATGCACAACCTGCTGACCGACATCGTCGCCATTCCCGAAGCCCTGGACTGGATTCTGCAACGCAAGGTTACCGCCAACTCGGTGGGCCTGGGCCTGGTGAACGAGGTTGGTGCGTGGCTACGCAGCCTGGAACCACGCCGTATCGCCGAATTCCTCATCGGTGGCGTGTCGGCGGATGACCTGCCCGACAGCTTCGGCGGCAAGACCCTGCAGATGTTCCGCGACTTCCTCGGACACTCGAGCTTCATCCTGCCGCCGCTGCCCAACACCCAGTTCACCCGTGACACCACCTGCTGGATCTACGGCGGCGTCACCCTGAACCCGATGTACTGGCCGGCGCGCCGCCAGGAAACCCTGCTGACCACGGCCATCTATACATTCCACCCCGAGTTCACCCAGGCCGACTTCCAGATCTGGTACGGCGACCCGGACCTGGACCATGGCAGCGCCACCCTCGAAGGCGGTGACGTGATGCCCATCGGCAACGGTGTGGTGCTGATCGGCATGGGTGAACGCTCGTCCCGCCAGGCCATTGGCCAACTGGCGCTGAACCTGTTCAAGCACAAGGCCGTGGAGCGAGTGATCGTCGCGGGTTTGCCGAAGTCCCGGGCAGCCATGCACCTGGACACTGTGTTCAGTTTCTGCGATCGCGACCTGGTGACCGTGTTCCCGGACGTGGTCAATCAGATCGTGGCCTTCTCCCTGCGTCCCGACGAGAGCAAGCCAGGCGGCATCGACGTGCGCCGCGAGGAAGCCAGTTTCATCGACACCGTGGCCGCCGCCCTCAAGCTCCCGGCGCTGCGCGTGGTGGAAACCGGCGGCAACCGTTTTGCCGCCGAACGCGAACAGTGGGACGACGGCAACAACGTGGTGGCCCTGGAACCAGGGGTAGTGATCGGCTACGACCGCAACACCTACACCAACACGCTGCTGCGCAAGGCCGGGGTCGAAGTCATCACCATCAGCGCAGGCGAACTGGGCCGGGGCCGCGGCGGCGGCCATTGCATGACCTGCCCGATCATTCGCGACCCGATCGACTACTGATCTTTGAGCCGGGGCCGGTCATTACCCAAGACAGGCCCGGGGATAACCGAAACCCAAGGAGATCCACATCATGGCGTTCAACATGCGCAACCGCAGCCTGCTGAGTCTGATGCACCACACCAACCGCGAGCTGCACTTTCTGCTGGACTTGTCCCGCGACCTCAAGCGTGCCAAGTACACCGGCACCGAACAGCCGCACCTCAAGGGTAAAAACATCGCGCTGATCTTCGAGAAAACCTCGACCCGCACCCGCTGCGCCTTCGAAGTCGCGGCCCATGACCAGGGGGCCCACGTCACCTACATCGACCCGGTGTCGTCGCAGATCGGCCACAAGGAAAGCATGAAAGACACCGCACGGGTGTTGGGGCGGATGTTCGATGCCATCGAATACCGGGGCTTCGAACAGGAGATCGTCGAAGAACTGGCCAAGTTCGCCGGGGTGCCGGTGTTCAACGGCCTGACCGCCGAATTCCACCCCACCCAAATGATCGCCGACACCCTGACCATGCGCGAGCACAGCGACAAGCCATTGCATGACATCAGCTATGCCTACCTGGGCGATGCCCGCTACAACATGGGCAATTCGCTGCTGATGATCGGCGCCAAACTGGGCATGGACGTACGCATCGGCGCGCCAAAAGCCCTGTGGCCGCATCAGGATTTCATCGACCAGTGCCACGCCTTCGCCGCTGAAAGTGGTGCGCGCATCACCATCACCGAGGATCCGAAAGAAGCGGTCAAGGGCGTGGACTTCATCCACACCGATATCTGGGTGTCCATGGGCGAACCGGTGGAAGCCTGGGATGAACGCATCGAGCAATTGCTGCCCTACCAGGTCAACGCGCAAATGATGAAAGCCTCGGGCAACCCACGGGTGAAATTCATGCATTGCCTGCCGGCGTTCCACAACAGCGAAACCAAGGTCGGCAAGGACATCGCCGCCCGCTATCCGAACCTGGCCAATGGCGTGGAAGTGACCGAGGAGGTGTTCGAGTCCCCGGCCAACATCGCCTTCGAGCAGGCGGAGAATCGCATGCACACCATCAAGGCGATTCTGGTGTCGGCGTTGGCGGATATCTAAGCATCGCCCGACCCCAAGCTGGAATGCGATCCAGTGTGGGAGCGGGCTTGCTCGCGAAAAGCGGTGTTCAGTTGAAATGACTGTGCCTGTTACTCCGCCTTCGCGAGCAAGCCCGCTCCCACACAAGGAGACCGAGTCGTCCATTTTTTTCTGTCAGAGGACAGCACCATGCGCATCGTCGTTGCCCTGGGCGGTAACGCCCTCCTGCGTCGGGGTGAGCCCATGACCGCCGACAACCAACGCAGCAACATCCGCACCGCGACCGAACAGATCGCCAGGATCCACCCGGGCAACCAGTTGGTGATTGCCCACGGCAACGGGCCGCAGGTCGGCCTGCTGTCGTTGCAGGCAGCGGCCTACACGTCGGTGACTCCTTACCCGCTGGATGTGCTGGGTGCCGAAACCGAAGGCATGATCGGCTACATCATCGAGCAGGAACTGGGCAACCTGCTGGACTTCGAAGTGCCCTTCGCCACACTGTTGACCCAGGTGGAGGTGGACGCCAACGACCCGGCCTTCCAAAACCCCACCAAGCCCATCGGCCCGGTCTACAGCCAGCAGGAGGCGCAGCAACTGGCCGCCGAGAAAGGCTGGGCCATCGCGGCCGACGGCGACCGGTTTCGCCGAGTGGTCGCAAGCCCCAGGCCCAGGCGCATCTTTGAAATCCGTCCGATCAAGTGGCTGCTGGAAAAGGGCTGCATCGTGATCTGCGCCGGCGGTGGCGGCATTCCGACGATGTACGACGCCAATGGCAAGCTGCAAGGTGTTGAAGCGGTGATCGACAAGGACCTGTGCTCGGCGCTGCTGGCCGAACAATTGGAGAGCGATCTGCTGGTGATCGCCACCGACGTCGACGCGGCATTTATCGATTTCGGCAAGCCGACCTGCAAGGCCATCGCCAGCGCCCATCCTGACGCCCTCGAAAAACTCGACTTTGCCGCCGGCTCCATGGGCCCCAAGGTGCAGGCCGCCTGCGAATTTGCGCGCAACACCGGCAAGGTCGCCGTGATCGGGTCACTCGCGGACATCGATGCTATCGTCCAGGGCACCGCCGGCACGCGCATCAGCACGGCGGCGACGGGCATCGTTTATCGATAACCGGAAACTCCCGGGGCAGACCCGGGGTCTGCCCTACATCCACGCCTATGAAGGAGATCGCTCATGGCCATGTTCCAACCGGGTCACCTGCACATGGAACGCCACGCGCTGAACAAGGACGATCACAGCTACAACCTGTGCATCGACTATGAGCTGGCGCAGGACCCGCAAGAAGGTCCTGGCATGTCATTCCGCCTGCACGGCACAGTGGAAGCGCACAGCGTCGACGAGACCTTCTTCCTGCCCAAGGACCAAGCCTTCGACTTCGCCCGCCATGCCACACGCATCGCCCAGAAATACGGCCTGCCCAAGAGCGCCAACATCGGGTCCATGCACGAGTATTACGACAAAATGTTCGAGGACGTACGCACGCAGCTCGACGTGAAGCCGGGTGACCCGATGAAGCCTGAACACCTGAAGTAACCAACCACTAAACACCACATCCCCCCTGTGGGAGCGAGCCTGCTCGCGATAGCGGTATATCAACCAATCGATGAGTTGACTGATCGACCGCTATCGCGAGCAGGCTCGCTCCCACAGGGATCCATCAGTGCCTTGAATATCGGGTTACTTGCAAACCCCGTCCCGCTGGCAACTCACCCGCGCTGGCCTATGCTGAAAGCAGTACCCCCGGGTATTCGTTCAGAGGTCATCGCCATGAACATCAGAACAAGAAGACGCCTCGCCATTTTCGTTACCTGCGCCGCCACGCTTGCGCTGTATGGCACGGCGGCCTACCGGGTCGAACAGGCCAGGCAAATGCCCCGCGAGTTCGCCAGCTGCAACCTGGAGCGCTGCATCCCGCACAATGCGAGCCTGAACGCCCTGCGCTGAGGCGGTTCAGTCGTCCTGCTGATCGGTCTTGAGCCGGTCCCGGAATGCCTTGGGCGAAATGCCGACGCGGCGGCGGAACAGGCGGGTGAAGTTGGTCGGGTCGGAAAACCCGAGCAGTTCGGAAATCTCGTAGATCGTCATGCCGGTGTAGGTCAGCAGCCGCTTGGCCTCCAGGAGCTGACGCTCGTGCATGATCTGCAACGCCGGCTGCCCCGCCAGCTCGCGGCAGGTGCCGTTGAGGTGGGACACGGAAATGCCCAGGCGATGGGCCAGGTCTTCGACCTTGACGTGCTGGCGGTAGGTTTCCTCCACCAACTGAATGAACCCGTTGAGGTACTCCCGCGCCCGCTGCGGGCGCTGGGTCTGGGTACGGCGTTGCATGACCTGGCGGCTGACCCAGACCATGATCACGCTGACCAGCGCATGCATCAGCATTTCCCGGGCCGGTTGATGGCCCATGTACTCACTCTGCAAGGCGCTGAACACACTGTTGAGGTACTCGCCGTTCTCGCCAGCCGGATAGCTTTCGGCCTGGGCCAGGACGTTGACCGAATGGCCCAGCTGCGATTGCAGGTGCGTCACCAACGGCGCCGCCAGGGTCACCACGTAACCGTCGACATCCTCGGAAAAGCGGAACCCATGCACCGACAACGGCGGCAGGATCTGCACCGTCGGCTCGTCGAGTTGCGTGCGCTGGCCTTCGATCTCCAGCTCCGCCCGACCCTTGAACACGAACAACAGCTGGCACAAGTCGGCGTGCCGATGGGGTTTGATTTCCCACTGGTATTCGCTGCTGCGCTTGGAAATGGTTTCACAGTGCAGCAGGTCCGGCGTCGGCCAATCCTGGCTCTCGCCATAGAGCTTGAACACCGGGATCGAAGGCAGCTCTGGTTTTTTCATGACTCGGATCCGGCCTGGGGTTGCGGGCGATAATCGCACCAATTGGCAAAAAGAACAGGTATCCGCTCAGTTTTCCCCTTCAATTGACAGGTCCGCAAGCGAAAAATGCAAGCACATAACAATCAGCACCGACCTCGGCCGCGTGCTTCGTGCGAGTCATGACAATAATGAAAACCCTCAAGACCCAAGTTGCCATTATCGGCGCCGGCCCCTCGGGCCTGTTGCTCGGCCAGTTGTTGCACAACGCCGGAATCAACACCGTCATTATCGAGCGCCAGGCCCCGGATTATGTGCTGGGCCGCATCCGCGCCGGCGTGCTGGAACAAGGCATGGTCGACCTGCTGCGCCAGGCCGGCGTCAGCCAACGCATGGACGCCGAAGGCCTGCCCCACGACGGCTTTGAGCTGGCACTCAACGAGCGTCGGGTGCACATCGACCTCAAGGGCCTGACCGGCGGCAAGAGCGTCATGATTTACGGCCAGACCGAAGTGACCCGCGACCTGATGGCCGCCCGCGAAGCCGCCGGCGCCCGGACGTTCTACCTGGCCAGTAACGCCCAACCCCACGACCTGCAGACCGACCAGCCCTTCGTGACCTTCGAGCACCAGGGTGACACCTGGCGCCTGGACTGCGACTACGTGGCCGGTTGCGATGGTTTCCACGGTGTGGCGCGACAATCGATCCCGGCGGACAAACTGAAGGTGTTCGAAAGGGTCTATCCGTTCGGCTGGCTTGGCGTGCTGGCCGACACCCCGCCGGTTCACGACGAATTGGTCTACGCCCGCCATCCCCACGGATTTGCGCTGTGCAGCATGCGCTCCAAGACCCGCAGCCGGTATTACCTGCAAGTGCCCGTCGAGGAACAACTGGCCGACTGGCCGGACGCGCGCTTCTGGGCCGAACTGAAGACCCGCCTGCCTGCCGACCTGGCCGAGGCACTGGTGACCGGCCCGTCCATTGAGAAGAGCATCGCGCCGCTGCGCAGTTTCGTCGTCGAGCCCATGCAGTACGGACGGATGTTCCTGGTGGGGGACGCGGCCCACATCGTCCCGCCCACCGGGGCCAAGGGCCTGAACCTGGCCGCCAGCGACGTCAGCACGCTGTTCAACATCCTGCTCAAGGTCTACCGCGACGGCCGTGTGGAGTTGCTGGAAAAATATTCCGCCATCTGCCTGCGGCGCATCTGGAAGGCAGAGCGGTTCTCCTGGTGGATGACCTCGATGCTGCACCGTTTCGATGACGACGCGTTCAACCAACGCATCAGTGAAGCGGAGCTGGAGTATTTCGTCGACTCCGAAGCCGGTCGAAAAACCATTGCGGAAAATTACGTCGGGCTTCCTTATGAGGCTATCGAATAGCCGGCTATCGATTTAAACTGCGGGCTTCGTCCCCTTCACCCTTCTGGCGTGACGCCCGCAGGTTTTGCCGTGACTCAGCTCGACACCCCGCAAGCCCCGAAGCCGGCCATCCGCAGCATCCTCGTCGCGCTGATGCTGGCGATTTTCCTCAGTGCCTTGGACCAGACCATCGTGGCCGTGTCGATGCCGGCCATTTCCGCGCAGTTCAAGGACGTCAGCCTGCTGGCCTGGGTGATCTCCGGCTACATGGTCGCCATGACCGTGGCGGTGCCGATCTACGGCAAGCTCGGCGACCTCTACGGGCGACGACCACTGATGCTGTTCGGCATGGGCCTGTTCACCCTGGCCTCGCTGTTCTGTGGCCTGGCGCAGAACATGGAGCAACTGGTGCTGGCGCGAATCGTCCAGGGCATCGGCGCCGGCGGCATGATCTCGGTGAGCCAGGCGATCATCGGCGACATCATCCCACCTCGCGAGCGGGGCCGGTACCAGGGTTATTTCAGCAGTATGTACGCCGTGGCCAGCGTGGCCGGCCCGGTGCTGGGTGGCTACATGACCGAATACCTGTCGTGGCGCTGGGTGTTCCTGATCAACCTGCCGCTGGGCCTGGGTGCCTGGTGGGTGGCCCGGCGCACCCTGGTCGGGCTGCCCGTGCCGCAACGCACGCCGATCATCGATTACCTGGGCACCGTGTTGCTGATCATCGGCCTGACGGCGTTGCTGCTGGGCATCACCCAGATCGGCCAGGGCCATGCCTGGCACAGCCGCGAAGTGCTCGGACTGCTGGGTTGCGCGGTGCTGGTCCTGGGCATTTTCGTCTGGCACGAACGCCGGGCCCGGGAACCGTTGCTGCCGATGCACCTGTTCGTCAACCGCAGCGCGGTGTTGTGCTGGTGCACGGTGTTCTTCACCAGTTTCCAGGCGATCTCGCTGACGGTGCTGGTGCCCCTGCGTTTTCAGAGCGTGACCGGCGCCGGCGCCGACAGCGCGGCGTTGCACCTGCTGCCGCTGGCGATGGGCCTGCCGATCGGGGCTTATTGCGCCGGGCGCCGGACCTCGGTCACCGGGCGCTACAAACCGATGATCCTCAGCGGTGCCCTGCTCTTTCCATTCGCCATCCTCGGCATGGCCTTCACCCCGCCCGACGCGTTCTGGCTCAGCAGTGTGTTCATGCTGCTCAGCGGCATCGCCTCGGGGATGCAGTTTCCGACGTCCCTGGTGGGCTCGCAGAACTCGGTGCAGCCACAGGACATCGGCGTCGCCACCAGCACCACCAACCTGTTCCGCTCCCTCGGCGGGGCGATGGGCGTGGCGTCGATGTCGGCGTTGCTGCTGGCGCTGTTGCAAGACTCAAGCCTGGCCCAACTCGCCGGTACGTCGCTGCTCGCTGAAGGTCATTCCGGCAACGTGTTGCTGGACGGCCTGAACGCCGCGCCGGGCGAGGCGCAGAACGCCTTGCGCCAGGAACTGCAGGCGACGTTCCGGCACCTGTTGCTGATCAGCGCAGCGGTATCGCTGCTGGGATTGGCGGCGGCGCTGGTGATGCCCAATCGCTTGCTGCGTGGGCGGGATGAAAAGGTCCACTAGCCAGAATGCACAAAAACCTGTGGCGAGGAATTTGTGGGAGCAAGCTTGCTCCCACAGATTGATCTCAGGCATTTGCCACAACGCCTTCGGGCAGCACCGCCTCACTCATCCCCTCCTTCATCCGCCTGGCATCGCGCACGAAACAGCGGGACGCCAGGAACAGGAAAACCATGGTCAGGAACAGCGCCACCGGGATCAGGTACATCGCATCGTGCAGGCCAATGGCCTTGAACGCTTCGGTCATCTGCGGGGCGCCGGCAACGGCCATGGCGGTGCGGGCAAAATAATCGGATAACCCGCCCACCACCACCGGCCCCAGGCCGCCACCGAGCAGGTACAGCCCGGCGAAGAACAGCGCCATCGCCGTGGCCCGCAGGCGCGGTTCGACCACGTCCTGGATCGCCGTGTACACGCAGGTATAGAAGTTATAGGCAAACAACCAGCCGACACTGAACACCGCGACGAACACACCGATTTCAATCCGCCCGGCATGCAGGGCCCACGCGGTGGTCACCGTCGAAACCACCAGGCTGAACGCGGCGAACAGCAGGCGACCGCTGGGCACCCGTTGATGGATCTTGTCGGCGACCCAGCCGCCGATGGTCAAGCCGAACAGGCCGGTCACGCCGACCATGATCCCGGTGGCCACCGCTGCATCAGGCAGCGACATCTGGAAGTAACGCTGCAGCATCGGCACCAGGAACGAATTGCACGCATAGGTGGCGAAGTTGAAACACAGCCCCGCCAACACCAGCCAGAGGAACGTCGGAATTGCCAGCACCCGCCGGATCGGCCGGTCGACCTTTTCCTGGGACACCTGGACGGTTTCCGCTGCGCCGCGCTTGGGTTCCTTGATGAAGAACATGAACAGCGCCAGCACCAACCCCGGCGCCGCCGCGATGAAGAACGGCGCGCGCCAGCTGTCGAAAGCCTTGACCATGGCCCCGATGGTGAAGAACGCCAGCAGCAGGCCGATCGGCAGGCCCAACATGAAAATGCCCATGGCGCGCGCCCGGCGGTGAGCCGGGAACAGGTCGCCGATCAGCGAGTTGGCGGCCGGCGCATAACTGGCCTCACCGATGCCGATGCCCATGCGCACCAGCAGGAACGCCCAGAAACTGCCCACCAGGCCATTGACCGCCGTCAACGCGCTCCAGGCCGCCAGGCCCCAGCCCATCAACTTGCTGCGCGAACCGGTATCGGCCATGCGCCCCAGGGGCAGCCCGGCGATGGCGTAGACGATGGTGAAGGCGGTGCCGATGATGCCGATCTGGAAGTCGCTGAGGCTCCACTCCATGCGGATCGGCTCGATGATGATCGCCGGGATGGTGCGGTCGAAGAAGTTGAACAGGTTGGCGAGGAACAGCAGGAACAGAATGCGCCAGGCATTCGCCGCTTGGGTCGAGTTCTGCATGGGTCCGTCTCTTTTATTGTTATGGGGCAACGGCGAGCATCCGAGCCCGGAACCTGCAATCTAGACAGCAGCGCGTGAGCTGTCTCCGATCATTCGCCAGGCTGATACCCATCCATGGCGCACGGCGGGTTGATTGATGGCGATCAAGTTCCTGTAACAATTGCCACCATTTTGCCCGTTCCTGGTTAAAGATCGTCGGACGATGGCCGATTCAACGGGACAGGAAAAGATTCTTCCAAGTGCAGTTCAGGCCGCAGTCCTGACCGCTTGGACCGACATTCGCGCCATCCAAGGACGCGAGCTCCCATCCGCTATGGTTTGATAACCGAGGTTGTCGAGCCGACCAGTTCAGGCATATGGCGCACAATGACTTCAAAAAAAACAGCCACTGCGGTATCCGATCTGACGCTGAGCCCAGCGGCCAACGGCCCTGAAACCTCAAGCCCAGTGAGCACCTCGCGTTCCTTGTCGAGCCAGCAGTATCTGTATTTCACCGAAACCAACACGGACCGCATCCTCGACAACCTCGATGGCCTGCGCGACGCCGTGTTCCCGCGCCCACCGCATCTGGTGGACGACGACAGCGAACGCGACCAGCAGGAATTCCCCTCGGTGTGCCTGATCGGCCTGGGACGTTGCGGCTCCAACATTGCCCTGGACGTGGCGGAACTGGTGTACAACGCCCGCAAGTTCTACCTCAACGAATTCAACGCCGAAGACAAGCACTACGACAAAGGCTACAGCCCTGCGCAGTGGATTCGTAACAACCTGCGACTGGGGACCAGCAAGGCGAGCAAACCGGTGTTCCTGGTGGAACCGCTGGTGATGCTGGGCGACCTGGACAAGGACATTGCCGGGCGCATCCGCTTCTCACGCAAGGGCGAGAAAAGCGGCTTCCTGCGCGACTACAGCAAAATGAAAATCATGGACCTGTCGGAAGTCCACGCCGGCGGCGCCGGTAACGCGCCGATTCTGGGCCAGTACCTGGCCAAGATCATCCTCAACAAGGACACCCAGCGCTTCTCCAGCCCCGACTGGAAAATGATCCACTCGTACCTGATCGACAGCTGCGGCATCAAGGCCAACCAGTCGCGCCTGTACTTCTCGATCTTCAGTGCCGGTGGCGGTACCGGTTCGGGCATGGCCTCGGAGTTCGGCCTGGCGCAGCAGTACTCGTACATGAACAAGACGTTCGACACCAAGCCGATGGACGAGCACGACAGCAAGAGCGGTCATTCCTTCGTCTTCGAACCGATCTTCACCAGCGGCATTTGCGTGCTGCCGAACATTTCCGACCATCGCAGCGAAATGTCCGAAGCGCTGCACATCAACGCCGGACGGCTGCTCTGTAAATACCTGTCGGAAGAATGGGATTTTTCGTACAACTTCGCCAATGAAGACAGCAGCGAAGCCAGCGTCATGGGCCGTATCCGCCCGTGGAACGCAATGATGCTGATCTCCAACGACATCATGCGCTACGCCGAGGAAAGCGACGACGGCAACATCCAGAACATCGACGTCAACGCCATGGAGAAGCACGCCAACCAGTACATTTCCCAGCAGATCTTCAACATCCTGACGGCCCAGGCGGTCACGACCGATTACGACCAGAACTATTTCCGGCGCGCCGGTATCGACATCGGCGAAACCATTCGCCTGGATGCCAACGACCTGTTCATGAGCCTGGCCGGCCCGGTGGCGATTGCCTACGCCGAATCCGTGGTCCCGGAAACGCCTGCACCGAGCGGCGACAAGTTCAAGGTGTTCGAAAAAGAACCACCGCGCCTGAACATCGACGACCTGTTCTTCCGCTCCATCGACCTGCCGCATTTCAACAAGGTCACCCAGGCCATTGAAGGCATCAGCCTGCTGCCGATCGAGTCCAAGCGCTACCGGGCGTCGCTGGAGCAGTACAAGAATTCCGGCTACGACGCGGCCGCCCTGCACGACCTGCACTTCTTCAAGAATTGCTCGTCAGTGGTCTCGATCGTTTCGTTGCCCAAGGACTACAAGCTGTCCTACATGGACCTGAACCGGCTCAAGACCCATCTCAACAGCCTGTTCCCCAACACCACGCTCAAGCGTTACGCGCTGGTGATCGGCGCGTCGGCCAACCTGTCGCTGACCACCCTGATCGCCAAGAGCCCGTGCCTGTCGGATGACTTCCTGACCCTGATCGTGGCGTTCATCAAACGCTGCTTTGCCCGCACCCCGTACCGCTTCGACGACACCCTGGACAACTCGATCCTGGACTTCATCATCAATGAAGACTTCGACGAAGAACGCATCGACGAATTGCTCAACGAGTTCGAGAACCCGGCGAAGATCCTCGACACGAACTGGTACGCCATCAAGCCGATGTACGAGAAGAAATACCGCGAGCTGATCAACGACAAGGAGAAGTTCGTCTCGATCAACGACATCCGCCTGTCCCGCGACTGCGTGAAGAAATCGATCAAGTACCTGCGCGAGATCTACCGTCACCGCATTGGCAAGACCAAGGTTATTTCGCTGAATAACCATACGGGCAAGTCTTATTGAGCCAGGCATAGCACCGCGTCGCCCCAATCGCGAGCAAGCCCGCTCCCACATTGAACTGCATCCTGCTGGATGGATGCGGTCCCCTGTGGGAGCGAGCCTGCTCGCGATAGCGGTCCTGAATCCGGCCACCCAAACAACATCCAGAAACAATTAAGCAGCCCAAAGGCTGCTCAATAAACTGTTCCCGTTACGTATACGTCACCCTGCCCTGTGGCGTTTCACCACGGCAGGATGCCATCACGCTACTCACCTACACACTTTTGTCCAGCCGAGACCAGGGTCCAAGTTGGTGCACCGATCAATTCGACGCCCTTTCCTGGGTCAATATCCAGGGCGAAACCACCACCGCCCAGAGCTGTGGATCGCGCTCCAGAAAATCCAGCGCCCGCGATTCAGACAGTTTGGCAAGCTGCCCGGCGCCCAGCCAGGCGGCGACTTTCTCGCCTTCGTCCTGGGCCACGGCCTCGGCTGCAGCGATCAAATCCAGTGCTGGGTCGACCCATAACAGGGCACCCTTGGCGAAGAACGGCTCCAGCTCCTTCCAGGTAATGGATGCGGTTTCACCAAGCAGCTTGGCATAGAGGGTGCTAGGTTCTTCATTCATGGGAGCTGTCCGGAAAAGAAATCGGCGCGAATGATAACGTCGGTGGTCCGGCAGAAAAACCCGGTAGCAATTGAAGTACCGATTGAAAAAGTGCAGCAGCGCCAGGGATTGCCGATTTGACCGGACAATCCCCGCCGCTATTCTGTCTTTTTCTTTCAATAAAGCGACACCCTCAGCTTTTGCCCCCAAGCGCCAGCTTCCCTTGCCAACAATCGGCGCTCTACACTGTACCGGTACAGTTGCCGGGGGCATTTTCCGCGAGGGTATCCAAGATATCTGACCCGGTTCTGCTGCTACGGCGCCAGGACTATAAAAACTACAACAGCATGAGTGGAGCACTATGACTAAGGCTACTAAGCAGATTTCCAAACTGTTTGCCGCTATGGTTCTGGCCGGGGTTGCCAGCCATTCGTTTGCCGCCGACACCATCAAGATCGGCATCGCCGGCCCGAAAACCGGCCCTGTAGCCCAATACGGCGACATGCAGTTCAGTGGTTCCAAAATGGCCATCGAGCAGATCAACGCCAAGGGCGGCGTGAACGGCAAGCAGCTCGTCGCCGTTGAATACGATGACGCCTGCGATCCGAAACAAGCCGTTGCCGTCGCGAACAAGGTCGTCAACGACGGCGTCAAGTTCGTGGTTGGCCACCTGTGCTCCAGCTCCACCCAGCCGGCTTCGGACATCTATGAAGACGAAGGCGTCGTCATGATCACCCCGGCTGCCACCAGCCCGGACATCACCGCTCGCGGCTACAAGATGATCTTCCGCACCATCGGCCTGGACAGCGCCCAGGGTCCTGCGGCCGGCAACTACATCGCCGACCACGTCAAGCCGAAGATCGTTGCGGTCCTGCACGACAAGCAGCAGTACGGCGAAGGCATCGCCAGCGCCGTGAAGAAAACCCTCGAAGCCAAAGGCGTGAAAGTGGCCGTCTTCGAAGGCGTGAACGCCGGCGACAAAGACTTCTCCTCGCTGATTGCCAAGCTCAAGCAAGCCAACGTCGACTTCGTCTACTACGGCGGCTACCACCCGGAGCTGGGCCTGATCCTGCGTCAATCCCAGGAAAAAGGCCTGAAAGCCAAGTTCATGGGGCCGGAAGGCGTGGGCAACGACTCCATCTCGCAGATCGCCAAGGAATCTTCCGAAGGCCTGCTGGTCACCCTGCCGAAGTCCTTCGATCAGGATCCTGCCAACGTCGCCCTGGCTGACGCCTTCAAGGCCAAGAAAGAAGACCCGAGCGGTCCGTTCGTGTTCCCGTCCTACTCGGCTGTTCAGGTGATCGCCCAGGCCATCACCGCTGCCAAGAGCGAAGACGCGGCCAAAGTGGCTGAAGCCATCCACGCCGGCACTTTCAAGACCCCGACCGGCGACCTGAGCTTCGACGCCAAGGGCGACCTGAAAGACTTCAAGTTCGTGGTCTACGAGTGGCATTTCGGCAAGCCTAAAACCGAAGCTTCGCCTCAGTAAGGCCTGGCCTGACTGACTGCCAACAAAGCCCACGGCGTGCCGTGGGCTTTGTTTTGAACGTATTGGGCCGCGCTGGCGTGATCCGCCAGTCTCCCCACCTGAAAATCTCAAAACCGTCATCAGCGGTTCGCTGGCCAACCTCGTGCTCGAAGTGGATGCAGATCCACGGGGCCGGGCGGGAAAATGACTCCACCAGTGAAATGCGTATCAGGTTTTTAGGAGCGCTGTAATGCCTGACATCTATCACTTCTTCCAGCAGCTGGTTAACGGCCTGACCGTTGGCAGCACGTATGCCCTGATCGCCATCGGCTATACGATGGTCTACGGCATCATTGGAATGATCAACTTCGCCCACGGCGAGGTGTACATGATCGGCTCCTATGTGGCGTTCATCGCCATCGCCGGGCTGACCATGATGGGACTCGACAGTGTCCCGCTGTTGATGACCGCGGCTTTCCTCGCGAGCATCGTGGTCACCAGTGCCTACGGCTACAGCATCGAGCGAATTGCCTACCGCCCCCTGCGCGGCAGCAACCGTCTGATCCCGCTGATCTCTGCCATCGGCATGTCGATCTTCCTGCAGAACACGGTTCTGCTCTCGCAAGACTCCAAGGACAAATCCATCCCCAACCTGATTCCGGGCAACTTTTCCATCGGGCCAGGTGGCGCACATGAAGTGCTGATTTCCTACATGCAAATCGTGGTGTTCGTGGTGACCCTGCTCGCCATGCTCGGCCTCACGCTGTTCATCTCCCGCTCCCGCCTGGGCCGCGCCTGCCGCGCCTGTGCCGAAGACATCAAGATGGCCAACCTGCTGGGCATCAACACCAACAACATCATCGCCCTGACCTTCGTCATCGGCGCGGCCCTGGCGGCCGTCGCGGCGGTGCTGTTGAGCATGCAATACGGTGTGATCAACCCCAACGCCGGTTTCCTCGTCGGCCTCAAGGCCTTCACCGCCGCGGTACTGGGCGGCATCGGCAGCATCCCCGGCGCCATGCTCGGCGGGCTGGTGCTGGGCGTAGCGGAAGCCTTTGGTGCCGACATCTTCGGCGACCAGTACAAAGACGTCGTGGCATTCGGCTTGTTGGTCCTGGTTCTGTTATTCCGGCCGACCGGCATCCTGGGCCGCCCGGAGGTTGAAAAAGTATGACTAGGCATCTCAAATCGGCGCTCTTCAGCGCCCTGCTGGTCTGGGCCGTGGCCTACCCGGTACTCGGTCTCAAACTGTCCATCGTCGGCATCAACCTGGAAGTGCACGGCACCAGCCCGACCACCCTGATGACCATCGCCGTGTGTTCGTTGTTGATGTTCCTGCGCGTGCTGTTCAGCACCCGGATCAGCGCGGCCTGGAAGTCGTCGCCGGGCCTGCCGCTGATCCCGGCCAAGGCCAGCCACTTCCTGACCCTGCCGACCACCCAGCGCTGGATCATCCTGGCCCTGATCGTCGCGGCGCTGGTGTGGCCGTTCTTCGGTTCCCGCGGTGCAGTAGACATCGCCACTCTGATCCTGATCTACGTGATGCTCGGCCTGGGCCTGAACATCGTGGTCGGCCTGGCCGGCTTGCTCGACCTGGGTTATGTCGGTTTCTACGCCGTCGGCGCCTACAGCTATGCCCTGCTGTCCCATTACTATGGCCTGAGCTTCTGGATCTGCCTGCCGATCGCCGGGATGATGGCTGCCACCTTCGGTTTCCTGCTGGGCTTCCCGGTGCTGCGCCTGCGCGGTGACTACCTGGCAATCGTGACCCTGGGTTTCGGCGAGATCATCCGTCTGTTCCTGCGCAACCTGACCGACATCACCGGCGGTCCGAACGGCATCAGCAACATCGAGAAGCCGACGTTCTTCGGCCTCACCTTCGAACGTAAAGCCGCCGAAGGCCTGCAGACCTTCCACGAGTACTTCGGCCTGGAATACAACTCGATCAACAAGGTGATTTTCCTCTACCTGGTTGCCTTGTTGCTGGCCCTGGCCGCGCTGTTCGTGATCAACCGCCTGCTGCGCATGCCGATCGGCCGCGCGTGGGAAGCGCTGCGCGAAGACGAGATTGCCTGCCGCGCCCTGGGTCTCAACCCGACCGTGATCAAGCTCTCGGCCTTCACCCTTGGCGCCGCGTTCGCCGGTTTTGCCGGCAGCTTCTTCGCCGCTCGCCAGGGCCTGGTGACGCCGGAGTCCTTCACCTTCATCGAGTCGGCGATCATTCTCGCCATCGTGGTACTGGGTGGGATGGGGTCGCAGTTGGGCGTCATCCTGGCCGCTGTCGTGATGATCCTGCTGCCCGAAATGATGCGCGAATTCAGCGAATACCGCATGTTGATGTTCGGCGCCCTGATGGTGCTGATGATGATCTGGCGTCCTCAAGGCCTGCTGCCTATGCAACGTCCGCACATGGAGCTGCGCAAATGAGCCGCGAGATCCTGAAAGTCGAAAACCTGAGCATGCGCTTCGGCGGCTTGCTGGCGGTCAATGGCGTGGCCCTGACCGTGAAAGAGAAACAAGTGGTTGCGTTGATCGGGCCCAACGGCGCGGGCAAGACCACCGTGTTCAACTGCCTGACCGGCTTCTACCAGCCCACCGGCGGCAGCATCCTGCTGGACGGCGAGCCGATCCAGGGCCTGCCGGGGCACAAGATCGCCCTCAAGGGCGTGGTGCGCACCTTCCAGAACGTGCGGCTGTTCAAGGACATGACGGCGATCGAGAACCTGTTGATTGCCCAGCACCGTCACCTGAACACCAACTTCTTTGCCGGCCTGTTCAAGACCCCGTCGTTCCGCAAGAGCGAGCGCGAAGCCATGGAGTACGCCGAGTACTGGCTGGAGAAGGTCAACCTCAAGGAGTTCGCCAACCGCACCGCCGGGACCCTGGCCTACGGTCAGCAACGGCGCCTGGAAATCGCCCGTTGCATGATGACTCGTCCGCGGATCCTCATGCTCGACGAACCGGCCGCCGGCCTGAACCCCAAGGAAACCGAAGACCTGAAGGCGCTGATCAGCATGCTGCGTGAGGAGCACAACGTCACCGTGCTGCTGATCGAACACGACATGAAACTGGTCATGAGCATCTCCGACCACATCGTCGTGATCAACCAGGGAACCCCCCTGGCCGACGGCACGCCGGAACAGATCCGCGACAATCCTGAAGTGATCAAAGCCTACCTGGGGGAAGCGTAAATGCTGCAGTTCGAAAACGTTTCCACCTTCTACGGCAAAATCCAGGCCCTGCACAGCGTCAACGTCGATGTCCGCCAGGGTGAGATCGTGACGCTGATCGGCGCCAACGGCGCCGGCAAGTCCACGCTGCTGATGACCCTCTGCGGTTCGCCTCAGGCCCGCAGCGGCAGCATCCGCTACATGGGCGAGGAACTGGTGGGCCAGGACTCTTCGCAGATCATGCGCAAGAGCATCGCGGTGGTGCCGGAAGGTCGTCGGGTGTTTGCCCGGCTGACCGTGGAAGAAAACCTTGCCATGGGCGGATTCTTCACCGACAAGGGCGACTATCAGGAACAGATGGACAAGGTCCTGCACCTTTTCCCACGCCTGAAAGAGCGTTTTACCCAACGCGGCGGCACCATGTCAGGCGGAGAACAGCAAATGCTCGCCATCGGCCGTGCGCTGATGAGCAAGCCCAAGCTGCTGCTGCTCGACGAGCCGTCCCTGGGCCTGGCCCCGATCATCATCCAGCAGATCTTCGACATCATCGAACAGCTGCGCAAGGATGGCGTGACGGTGTTCCTGGTGGAGCAGAACGCCAACCAGGCGCTGAAAATCGCCGACCGGGCGTACGTGTTGGAAAACGGTCGCGTGGTCATGCAAGGCACCGGCGAAGCCCTGCTGACCGATCCGAAGGTGCGCGAGGCGTATCTGGGCGGTTGAACCCTGTGGGAGCCGAGCTTGCTCGCGATGGCGGTAGACCAGTCGACGACATTGTTGGCTGGCCTGCCGCCATCGCGAGCAGGCTCGGCTCCCACAGAAATTTCAGTGTTCGAAAAAATTTTGCGAACCCGCTGTAACGCATCCCACCCCTCCCTCTCTAGTTCAGCAGACCGGCGCTAACGCCGGTTCACTTCCCAAGAACTGGAGAACCATCATGACTGCTACCACCCGCACCCTGTCCGCCTCCGCCCTGATCCTGGCCCTCGGTTCTGCACTGAGCATCGCCGTCGTTTCGACCGCCCACGCCGCTGACGACAACATGGAGAAATGCTTCGGCGTGGCCATGAAAGGACAAAACAACTGCGCCGCCGGCGCGGGCACCACCTGTGCCGGTACCGCCAAGATGGACTATCAGGGCAACGCCTGGAAACTCGTCCCGAAAGGCACTTGCATGACCACCATGAGCAAGACTTCGCCGACCGGCTTCGGTCAGCTTGAAGCCTTCAAAGCCAAGTCCTGATCCGCCGCCTGCCTGAGTGCCGATCATGATCACGTCTTGCCAACAGGCTTTTTCCGGTACTCAGGCCGCCAGCGCCGAGCTCCCGCCCCGCGCCGGGCTGGGGCTCAAGACCGGGCACTTCGAGGAAGTGCTCGGTTCAGGCCCGGACATCGGTTTCTTTGAAGTCCACGCCGAAAACTACATGGTGGCCGGCGGCCCGTTCCCTCATTTCCTTGGTTTGATCCGCGAACGCTATCCGCTGTCACTGCACGGCGTCGGCTTGTCCATCGGCGCTGAGGGCCCGCTGGATACCACGCATCTACAGCGTCTCGCCGAATTGATCGAACGCTATCAGCCCCAAGCTTTTTCCGAACACCTGGCCTGGTCGAGCCACGGCCCGGTGTTTCTCAATGACCTGCTGCCCCTGGCCTATGACACGCCGACGCTGAACCGCGTCTGCGAACATGTCCAGCAGGTGCAGGAAACCCTTGAACGCTCCATGCTGCTGGAAAACCCGGCGACCTACCTGGCGTTCCAACGCTCGACCTTCGATGAGGCGGATTTCATCCGCGAAGTCATTCGGCGCACGGGCTGTGGCCTGCTGCTGGACGTCAACAACCTCTACGTGTCCTGCATCAATCATCAACGCGATCCTCTGGCCTATCTCGACGCCCTGCCGCTGCACGCGGTGGGCGAGATTCATCTGGCCGGGTTTGCCGAAGATTCCGACAGCCTGGGGGACCGTCTGTTGATCGACGATCATGGCGCCCCCATCGACCAGGCGGTCTGGGCTTTGTACCGGCAGGTGCTGGAACGCATCGGCCCGATGGCAACCCTGATCGAGCGTGACAACCAGGTGCCCGCCTTCGACGTCCTGCTGGCCGAAGCCCAGCAGGCCGACATGAGCAACCAAGCCGCATTCGCCGCCGCCCTGCTCGACCCTCGCCAAGCGTGCCCGCCAGGTTTGTGCTGCGCCAACGGCGCGGACCCGGCGAGCCGCTTCGCCGTGTATCGCAACAACGTCCAGGGGTCACTGATCAACGCATTGGCAGACGGTTATCCGGTGGTTCGGCAACTGGTCGGTGATGCGTTCTTCCGGGCCATGGCGGGGGTGCATGTGCAAGCCTCTGCACCGCAAAGCCCACTGATGAATCGTTATGGCGAGGGCCTGGCCGACTTTATCGAAGGCTTCGGGCCGGCGTCTGCCGTGCCGTACCTGGCGGATGTCGCCCGGTTGGAAAGGCTGCGCACCGTGGCCTATCACGCCGCTGACGCACAGCCGCTGGGTCTTGAGCAGATCGCTGTGGCACTCACCGATCCGCACTCCCTGGACGACCTGTGCATAACGTTTCATCCATCCTTGCACCTGCTGGACTCAGCCTTCGCGGTCGTCGCAATCTGGGCCGCCCATCAAACGGGGGCGACGCTCGCCGACATCGACCCGAGCCAAGGGCAACACGCTCTGGTACTGCGCAACGGACTCGACGTTGAAGTGTTCGCCCTCGACCCAGGCGCCTGCACTTTTATCCGCCACCTGCAGAACGGCCAACCCTTGGGTCAGGCACTGGCCTGCGCGCCCGCCTTTGACATCGAACATACCCTGGCGCTGCTGATCAGCCACAGCGCTATTACTGGCTTGCATCACGACAAGGTATTGCCATGAACAATCCCGTCACCCGCGCTGTTGCCCTGCTGGAGAACATCCCCCACAGCCTGATTGCCTTCGTCGCGCGGTTTTCCATTGCGGCGGTGTTCTGGAAGTCCGGGCAGACCAAGGTCGAAGGCCTGGCCATCGACCTGATCGACGGCACCTTTCAGCTCGGTTGGCCGCATCTGGCCGACTCGACCGTGCCGTTGTTCAGGAGCGAATACCATGTGCCCCTGTTGTCAGCGGACGTTGCCGCGCACCTGGCGGCGTTCGCCGAACATTTCTTTCCGGTGCTGATCCTGCTCGGCTTCGCCACGCGGTTTTCGGCATTGGCGCTGTTGGGCATGACCCTGACCATCCAGACGTTCGTCTACCCCGACGCCTACCCGACCCATGGCACTTGGGCAGCCGTGTTGCTTTACCTGATGGCCCGCGGACCGGGAGTGCTCTCCATCGACCATCTGATCGCTCGGCGCTGGAAATAATGGTCACTGCTGGAGGCGGTCCAGCGCCTCGCCGCTGCGCTTGAACCAATCGATCAGATAGTCCGCCAGCACCTGGGTGCGCTTGGGCAGGCCGCCCTGGTACGGGTGCACCAGGTACATCGGCATGCGCCGGGTCTGAAAGTCCCGCAGGATATGGCGCAGGCGCCCGTCAGCCAATTCTTCATGCAGCAGGTACGACGGCAGCCGGGCGATTCCGGCACCGGCCAGGGCGGCTTTTTTCAACAAGCTGTAGTGGTTGCTGGCAAACGGTCCGGACACCCGGACCCGCAGCAGTTCGTGCTGCTGGTGATACAGCCACTCTTCCCGGCCGCTGTAGTGGCTGTTGAGCAGGCAGCGATGTTCCGCCAGGGCGTGGGGGCTGTCCGGCTCGCCATAGTGTTCGAGATAGGCCGGGCTGGCGCAGGTCATCTCATGCCACGCCAACAACGGTCGGGCCACCAGTCGCTCATCGACGGCGGCGTCGGAACGGATCGCCAGGTCGAAGCCTTCACGGGTCAGGTCGCGGTAACCGTTGCTGAGCTCCAGTTCGATCTGCACGTCGGGATAGGCGCGTGCGAACTCCACCAGCAAACCTTCAAAGAAGGTTTCGCCCAACGACACCGGAACCGTCATACGCACAGGGCCGGCAATGTCATCCTTCAACCGGGCCAATGCCTGACGCGCCCTTTCCACCTGCACCAGCAGCGCCTGGGCCTGGGGCAACAACGCCGCCCCCGCCGCCGTAAGGCTCAAGCGCCGCGTGGTGCGCTGTAGCAAGACCACACTGAAGCGACTTTCCAGCAAGCTGATGCGCTTGGACAACTGGCCCTTGCTGCAGCCCAACTGCTGGGCCGCCAACGTGAAGCTGCCGGCTTCCATCAACACGGCGAACGCCGCCAGATCATCCATCTCGCTCATTGGACTGTTTCCAATTGAAAACCAAAGGTTGCCTATTAGCACGATTATCAACAGAAAGAACCTCTCTAGACTGCAATCTCGTCCAACCTATTGAGGAACACCTGATGAAAATCCTGTTGATCGGCGCCCACGGCACCATCGGTTCAGCCATTGATCACGAACTGTCGCCCCGCCACGACATCATCCGGATCGGTCGCAACAGCGGCGAACTGCACGTGGACATCAGCGACAGCGCCTCGATCCGCGCCCTGTTCGAGAAGACCGGACGCTTTGACGCCCTGGTGTGCGCAGCCGGTAATGTCACCTTTGCGCCATTGAGCGACATGACCGGAGAAAGTTTTGCCCTGGGTTTGAAAGACAAACTGATGGGCCAGGTCAACCTGTTGCTGATCGGTCGAGAATTCGCCAACGACGGCGCCTCCTTCACCTTCACCACAGGCGTGCTCAGCCACGATCCGATCAAGAGCGGCGCCTCGGCAGCCCTGGTCAACGGCGCCCTGGACAGTTTCGTCCGGGCGGCGGCCATCGAGTTGCCACGGGGCTTGCGCGTCAACTCGGTGAGCCCGAACGTGCTGCTGGAGGCGATGGATAAGTACGCCCCTTACTTCCGTGGCTACAAACCAGTGCCTGCCGCCGAGGTGGCATTGGCCTACGCCAAAAGCGTTGAAGGCCTACAGACCGGTCAGATCTTTCATGTAGGTTGAAGAGCACCTTGCCTACGCTCCTGCTTGTGATGCGGGACCAGTCTGAGTAACGTGGCGGCACCTGTCTGGAGACCCAACGATGCGTGCCGCCCGCTCCCTGCTGTTTATCGCCCTCCTGCCGCTGTTCGCCGGCTGCCAACTGCTTGATGCACCGCGTCAGAGCGTTTCCCACGCAGGACAAACGCGTATGCAGGGAGAGCTGACAGCGGTCGACGGCAAGCTGCTGTTCCAGCCGTGCCAGGAACAGCGTCGCTACATCGTCAATGACAGTGGCAGCACCAGCGTGCTGCAGCAGGCTGCCACCTTGGCCGACGACCAGGGCAAGCTGTTTGCCGATGTGCGAGGCCGTATCGTTTCCAGCGCAGCGGCCGGTAACGACAGCCAGTTGGATCTGGCGCAGTTGTATCGCCTGGAGCGCTCAAGCGGTGCATGTGGCGACGCCAACTTCAAGCGACTGGTCTTGCGCGCCGCCGGGCACGGTCCCGAGTGGAGCCTCAATGCCAGCGGCAAGGGCATGGTGCTGGAGCGTGAAGGCCAGCCGACGCTGGCAGTGCCTTACCTCGAAGAACAATTGGGCGACGGCCGCTTCAACCTCAGCACCGAAGCCAACGGCCAGAAGGTCGAACTCTGGGTCGCACCCCAGCGTTGTGTCGACAGCGTCACCGGCAGCGTGCAGCACATGAGCGCCGAAGTGCGGGTCAACGGCCAGGTTCAGCGCGGCTGCGCCTATTTCGGTGGTGCTCGCGACGACTGATTCACCATGGCGGAGGTTTGCAGCTTATAATCGCCGGTTTGAAGAACGCCCTGGCGCAGTTGTGCGCCCCGCGAACCGGATCCCACCATGTTACGAATCACCGAACTCAAGCTGCCGATCGATCATCCCGAGGAAGACCTGCGCCCCGCCATCGTGCAGCGCCTGGGCATCGCCAGCGATGACCTGCTCGACTTCACCCTGTTCAAGCGCAGCTACGACGCCCGCAAGAAATCTTCCGAGTTGTGCTTCATCTACACCATCGACCTGACGGTGCGCGACGAAGCCAGCCTGCTGCGCAAGTTCGCCGATGACCGTAACGTCAACGAAGCCCCGGATATCAGCTACAAGGTAGTGGGCCAGGCACCGGACGAACTGAGCGAGCGGCCGATCGTGGTCGGTTTCGGTCCGTGCGGGATCTTCGCCGCACTGTTGCTGGCACAGATGGGCTTCAAGCCGATCATCCTCGAACGCGGCCCGGAAGTGCGCCAACGCACCAAGGACACCTGGGGCCTGTGGCGTAAAAGCGTGCTCAACCCCGAATCCAACGTGCAGTTCGGCGAAGGCGGTGCGGGGACGTTCTCCGACGGCAAGCTCTACAGCCAGATCAAGGATCCGAAGTTCCTCGGTCGCAAGGTCCTGCACGAATTCGTCAAGGCCGGCGCACCGGAAGAAATTCTCTACGTCAGCAAGCCGCACATCGGTACGTTCAGGCTGACTGGCGTGGTGGAAAACATGCGCGAGGAAATCCGCGCCCTGGGCGGCGAAGTGCGCTTCCAGCAACGGGTCACGGACGTGCTGATCGAAGACGGCCAGTTGGTCGGCGTCGAACTGGCCGGCGGTGAACGCATCCACTCCAGGCACGTCATCCTGGCCCTGGGCCACAGCGCCCGGGACACCTTCCGCATGCTCCACAGCCGCGGCGTGTACATGGAAGCCAAGCCGTTCTCGGTGGGTTTCCGTATCGAACACCCGCAGTCACTGATCGACAGCGCGCGTCTGGGCAAGTATGCCGGGCACCCGAAGCTCGGCGCCGCCGACTACAAACTGGTGCACCACGCCAGCAACGGACGCTCGGTCTACAGCTTCTGCATGTGCCCGGGTGGCACCGTGGTGGCCGCCACGTCCGAACCGAATCGCGTCGTGACCAATGGCATGAGCCAATACTCACGCAATGAGCGCAACGCCAACTCCGGCATCGTCGTCGGCATCACCCCGGACGTGGACTATCCGGGCGGCCCGCTGGCCGGGATCGAGTTGCAGGAGCGCCTGGAATCCCACGCGTTCGTGCTCGGCGGCAGCAACTACGAAGCGCCGGCGCAACTGGTTGGCGATTTCATCGCCGGCAAGCCGTCGACGACACTGGGCAGCGTCGAACCTTCCTACAAGCCTGGGGTTTCCCTGGGCGACCTGGCCCTGGCCCTGCCGGACTTCGCCATCGAAGCCATCCGCGAAGCCCTGCCGGCATTCGAGAAACAGATCCGCGGCTATTCGCTGCACGATGCTGTGCTGACCGGGATCGAAACCCGCACCTCGTCGCCCCTGCGAATCACCCGCGACGAATCGCTGCAGAGCCTGAACGTGAAAGGCCTGTTCCCGGCGGGTGAAGGCGCCGGCTACGCGGGCGGCATCCTCTCGGCGGGCGTGGACGGGATCCGGATTGCCGAGGCCGTGGCGCGGGATATTCTTGGCCTGGAGGCCTGACCCGCACCTACCTGTGGGAGCGGGCTTGCTCGCGAATACGGTGTGTCAGCGACATTTTCGTTAACTGGCACACCGCATTCGCGAGCAAGCCCGCTCCCACAGGGGCCCAGGTGTCCTCATGTTCAGATATTGGCCCGCAACACGCTCTCCGGCAGCGGCTCGCCCCGCTCCACACTCGCCGCCACGACGTCCATCAGCCCACTCAGCTCATACCCTTGAGCCTTGAGCCACGCCGGGTCGTAATAAGTCGTCGCATAGCGCTCGCCACCGTCGCACAAGATCGCCACGATCGACCCCGCCTCGCCGGCTTGCACCATCTGCCGCGCGGCGATCAGCGCGCCGATCAGGTTGGTGCCGCTGGAGCCACCGACCCGGCGCCCCAGGCGCTGGGCCAAGTAGTGCATGGCTGCCAGCGACAAGGCGTCCGGGACCTTGACCATCGCATCGATGACCTTCGGCAAAAAAGACGCCTCGACCCGTGGCCGACCGATGCCCTCGATGCGCGAGCCACAATCCAGACGCAGGCTGGCATCGCCATTGCGGTAGTAGTCGAAGAACACCGAACGCTCGGCATCGGCGCACAGCACCCGCGTGCCGTGCTGGCGATACCGCACGTAGCGACCCAGGGTGGCCGTGGTGCCACCAGTGCCGGGGCTGGAAATCAGCCAGCTCGGCTCCGGGTAATGCTCGAAGCGCATCTGCTGGAAGATCGATTCGGCAATGTTGTTATTGGCCCGCCAGTCCGTCGCGCGCTCGGCGTAGGTGAACTGGTCGATGAAATGCCCGTCGTGCTCCTGGGCCAGGCGTTCGGATTCGGCGTAGATCCGCGTAGGATCGTCCACCAGATGGCTCTGGCCGCCGTAGAAAGCGATCTGTGCGATTTTTTCCCTGGAGGTGGTCGCCGGCATCACCGCAATAAAGGGCAGCCCCAGCAACCTGGCGAAGTACGCCTCGGAAATCGCCGTCGAACCGCTCGACGCTTCGATCACCGGCGCGCCGGGCTTGAGCCAGCCGTTACACAACGCATAGAGAAACAACGAGCGAGCCAGCCGATGCTTGAGGCTGCCAGTGGGGTGGCTGGATTCGTCCTTGAAGTACAGTTCGATACCTGGCAGGCCAGGCAACGGCAGCGGGATAAGATGGGTATCGGCGCTGCGCTGGAAGTCGGCTTCAATGATGCGGATCGCTTCGCGCGCCCACTGGCGGTGGTCGTTCATGGTGTTTTCTCACTGGATCGGGTCGACACGGGGGAAATCTCGCGGTCTTGCCAGTACGGGATGGATTCGGAAAAACCAGGCGCCAGCTTAGGAAAAAACCGACATCGCGCACAGGTACAGCTAAGGTCCAATATGGCCGGTAACTGCCTGGGCAATTGTGCCAGCGTCGTAACGACATATAACAAAAAAGAATATAACTTTTGTTTTACGATCTAACCGTTCGGGTTAGGGTGTGCCATCTTTTGATTCAACACTTGGAGAGCAACCTTGGCTCTACGTAATTCTCTGATGCGTTTTTTCCAGCTGGAAGCCGCCAGCGGCCTGTTGCTGATCGCCGCCGCCGTGCTGGCCCTGGTGATCAACAACTCACCGCTGTCCTGGCTGTACAACGGCCTGCTGGACACCCCCGTGGTCGCCCAGGTCGGCTCGCTGAAGATCGCCAAGCCCTTGCTGTTGTGGATCAACGACGGGCTGATGGCCCTGTTCTTCCTCCTCATCGGCCTCGAAGTCAAACGCGAGGTGCTCGACGGGCAGCTGTCGCAGCCTTCGCAAATCGTCCTGCCCGGCGCGGCGGCGATTGGCGGCATGCTGGTCCCGGCGCTGATCTATTGGTTCCTCAACCGGGATAACCCGGCCGCCCTCGCCGGTTGGGCGATTCCGACAGCCACCGACATCGCCTTTGCCCTCGGTGTGCTGGCCCTGCTGGGCAAGCGCGTACCGGTGTCGCTCAAGCTGTTCCTGATGACCCTGGCGATCATTGACGACCTTGGCGCCATTATCATCATTGCGATCTTCTACTCCGGCGCCCTGTCCACCCTGTCGCTGACGCTTGCAGCCGGCTGCATCGCCGTGCTGGTGGCGATGAACCGGATGGGCGTGGTCAAGCTCGGGCCATACATGGTCGTCGGCCTGATTCTCTGGGTCTGCGTGCTCAAGAGCGGTGTCCACGCCACCCTGGCCGGGGTGACCCTGGCATTCTGCATCCCGCTGCGCACGAAAAACGCCGAGACCTCCCCGCTGCTGACCCTGGAACATGCCCTGCATCCTTGGGTGGCCTACGGCATCCTGCCGCTGTTCGCCTTCGCCAACGCGGGCCTGTCCCTGAGTGGTGTGACGATCGAAAGCTTTACCCATCACGTACCGATGGGCATCGCCATCGGCCTGTTGCTGGGCAAGACTGTCGGCGTCCTTGGCCTGACGTGGCTGGCCGTGAAAATCGGCATCGCCAGCCTGCCCGTCGGCGCCAACTGGGGCCAGGTATTGGGGGTGGCGATTCTGTGCGGCATCGGCTTTACCATGAGCCTGTTTGTCGGCTCCCTGGCGTTCGAGCCTGGCGTCAGTGATTACGCGGGCATGGATCGAATGGGGATTCTCACCGGCTCGATCCTGGCGGCGTTGTTGGGTTATGCGGTGACGGCGGCGGCCAGTCGCAGGTCGGCTGCGTTGGTGTCCTGATCTGGGTCTGTTGGTGGTTGGTGTGTATATCCGTTGCTGCGGTAACGGCTGCTTAGGGTTCCGCCCTTACGGCGGGTCACTTTTGGAAGAGCGCCAAAAGTAACCCAAAGCGCTTTGCCCCACCACTCGGTGCCTCGCCTAGGCTCGGCATGCCTGAACGAAGGCATTGCTCCGTGGGCCGCCGCGAAGGGCCATCC
>NZ_JAGGOF010000029.1:33099-70026 GCF_018614775.1 Pseudomonas fluorescens | reverse complement strand
CGGGCTTGCTCGCGAAGGCGACGTGTCAGTCACCAGAGATGTCGAATGTGATGACGCCTTCGCGGGCAAGCCCGCTCCCACAGGGGGATTGGGTGAATTAGAGGAGTTTGTGCTCCATCGCGTATTTCACCAGTTCCGCCAATGAAGTGATATTGAGTTTCTGCATCAGCCGCGCCTTGTGGGTGCTGATGGTCTTGCTGCTCAGGGCCAGTTGCTGGGCGATGTCGTTGACGTTGGCGCCCTGGGCCAGGCGCTCGAACACCGAAAACTCGCGCTCGGACAACAGGGAGTGCAGCGGGCGCGTGTCAGTCAGGCCGACTTCGAAGACCATGCGGTCGGCCAGTTCCGGATCAATGTAGCGTCCGCCAGCCGCGACCTTGCGAATGGCCATGAGCAACAGGGCCGGGTCGCTGTCCTTGGTCGCATAGCCCGCAGCGCCGACCTTCAGGGCGCGGGCGGCCATTTGCGCCTCGTCGTGCATCGACAACACCAGGATAGCCGGCGGATTGTTCAGCGCACGGATCCGCGGAATCGCCTCCAGGCCATTGACGCCCGGCATTGAAATATCCAGCAGCACTACCTCGCAGGGCACGTGGCGCAAGGTCTCGAGCAACTGTTCGCCATTGCTCGCCTCGCCCGCCACCACCAAATCCTTCGCCAGGCCGATCAACTGCTTGATGCCTTCACGGACGATGGTGTGGTCTTCGGCTACCAGTACACGGATCACGTTTTTCTCCAGATTCAGAATCCAATCGCGAGCAGGCTCGCTCATGGGTTGCGGTGGCATCGATCAATGTGGGAGCGAGCCTGCTCGCGATACGGCCCGCCCAGACACCACAAAACGTCAGGCCTCTTCCAACGGCACCCGCACCGCCAGTGTAGTCCCCTCCCCCGGCTCACTTTCCAGGGACAACTGCCCGCCCATGATCAACACCCGCTCACGCATCCCTACCAGGCCAAAGGACGTCGACCGACCGGTATTGGCAATGAATCCTACACCGTCATCGCTGACGGTCAGACATAATTCATTACCTTCGCGCACCAGCGTCAGCTCCACGGTGTGCGCCTGGGCATGGCGCATCACATTGGTCAGCGCTTCCTGGAGAATCCGGAACAGGCCAATGGCCATGGCATCGCTCAGCGTCGGCAGGTTGTCTGGCACTTGCACCAGGCACGGGATCTGCGTGCGCGCCTCGAAGCGCCGAGCCTGCCATTCGATGGCCGAAGCGATGCCCGCATCGAGGATCGGCGGACGCAACGCCGTCGCCACGTCTCGCACCAGTTGAAACAACTGGGCAATCAGGCGCTTCATGCTGTTCAGCCGCTCCTGCAGGCCCGGATCCAGCTGCGCGTAGGCCAGTTCGCACATGGAGGTTTCCAGCTTCAACACAGTCAGCATCTGACCCAGTTCGTCGTGGACTTCCCGGGCGATGCGCGCCTTTTCTTCTTCCCGCACGCTTTCCAGGTGTGCCGACAGCTCGCGCAATTGCTCCCGGGAGCTGGCCAATTCCAATTCGATGCGTTTGCTTTCGGTGATGTCCCAGACAATGCCGTCCCAGACGTAGGCTCCGTCCTCGAGGCGCCGGGTCATTGCCTTGATCTCGGCCCAGCGTTCCCGCCCTTCGCGGGTCAGGATACGGCCCTGCCACGACCAGTCGCTGTCGCTGTCCAGCGCCTGGTCCTGGGTGCGGTGGTAACTGATCTTGTCCTCCGGATGCACCAGGCTGCGCAGCCCGGTGTCACTGCGGGCAAGGGTCGCGGGGGAATAACCCACCAGGGTTTCGCTGCCTTCGCTGATGTAGGCAAAGTCGATCTGGCCAGTCACTGGCGCCCGCTCCAGGCGGAAAACCAGGCCCGGCACGTTGGCGGCAATGCCCTGCAAGCGCGCCTCGCTTTCGCGCAAGGCTGCCAGCGCCCGTCGACGTTCGGTCACGTCGTTGAGGTAGACCACCAGGTACTCGGCGTCACGAAAACGCAGGAAGCTCAAGGAGACGTCGGCCGGCAGGATACTTCCATCGGCTCGCACGCATTCGGTCTCGAAACTCTGCGGCCCGTCTTCACTGGCCCGGGCGCGCTTCCACAGGTTCAGCCAGCGGTCCATGTGCAAGCCCGGTTCGAAGTCGATCAGGGGCCTGTCGATGATGGCGCCAGGGGCATAGCCGAGCATGCTTTCGGCGGCGCGGTTGGCGTAGCGCACGTGGCTGTCCCAGTTCACCCAGAGAATGCCGACCGTGCTTTGATCGATGGAAAACTGCGTCAGGCGCAGGGCTTCCTCGCTGGCGGCACGCTGGGCGATGTCCTCGCGCGCGGCCCGCAAACGACGCTCCAGCGCGCGTTGCTGGCGGCGCTGCCAGAAGACGATGGCGACGCAGCTCAATAGCAAGGCCAGCATCAGCAGGGTGAGGTTTTGCCAGAAGCCCGGTGTTTCGGTCAGGCGGGGGTACTTGGGTTTGAGCCAGCGACTGTGCAACTGCTCCAGCGCCTTGGCCGGGATCGCCTGCAAACCGCTGTCGATGATCTCGGCCAATTCCGGCCAGTCCCGGCGGGTGGCAACGCGTAGTAATTGGGGCAGGCCAATGTCGCCGACCACCGCCAACCCGGCGAACTCGGGCTCGACCATCAACCGCCCCAACTGCGCCTCATCGACCACGGCGTAGCGCGCTTGCTGGGTGAGCAGCAATTGCAAGGCCTCGCGCTCCATCGGCACGCCTTGCAGGTTCAACGTCGGATAGGTGCTGCCCAGATAGTCCGCCATGGCGCTGGGCATGCGCACGGCCACGCGAACGTGGGCATCGAGTTTTTCCAGTTCCACACCTTCGGCGCCTTTCTGCTCGCCGACGATCAACTGCGGCACGCGCATGTAAGGATCGGAAAACTGCCAGAGTCGCAGGCCGCTCGGGGACTGCGTAAGGCCGGGGGCGACATCCACCTCGCCGTCGCGCAGCGCCGCTTCCAGCTGTGCCATGTCCTGGAAGTTGCGCCAGGTCAGTTCCACATTCAACGCCTTGCCCAGCCACTGCATCAACTCGACGTTGGTGCCGGACAAGCGCTGCAAGCGCCGGTCGTATTGCGCATAGGGCGCCTGCAATACCAGGCCGACCCGCAATTGCGGGTGTTGCGCCAGCCATTGGCGCTGCTGGGCATTGAGTTGCACCTCGTGCGCCGACGGCGCGGGCGCGGCCCACGCCATCAAGGGAAGCCATAAACAGCCGATAACCCACAGGCAGCAAAAACGCATCATCGAAGTCTCATGCACTGACAAATACTGACCAACCCATTAGGCTGCCGGAAATACTTCTGGTCATGGAATATCCGATGCCCTCTGTTTACCGCCTGGCATTGCCAGCATTGTGCCTGTCGCTGATCCTGCCGGGGGCCTTTTCTGCACAGGCCAGCGAACCGGCCCCCGCCGCTGCGGAGCAACCTGTCGAGGCCAAGCCCGTCGAGCGCCAGCCCCTGCTTGAGCGTAGCCAGGAAGAAGCCACCGCACTGGAACGAAAAATCCCGCCCCAGGAACAGCAGCAACTGCAGTCCGGGAGCGACACGTTCCTGGCCCTCTGGAAACCGGCCAACAGCAGCGACCCGAAAGGCGTGGTGATCATTGTTCCTGGCGCCGGCGAAACGGCCGACTGGCCACAGGCAATCGGCCCGCTGCGCAAAAAGCTGCCCGACGTAGAGTGGAGCAGCCTGAGTATCACCCTCCCGGACCTGCAAAGCGACGTCATCGCCCCGCGCGTGGTGGAAACCTCACCCGAGGTCAAACCGGCAGACACGGCAGCCGCCGCGCCGGACGCCACCACGGCGGCACCCATCGAACAGGTCGCGGGGGGTGAAGCGGACGCGGCAGACCCGGCTGTCGCCGAAACCGATGAAGAACATGCCAAGGCCGACGCCGAACGCATCTTCGCCCGCATCGATGCGGCAGTGGCCTACGCCGAACAGCAGAGTGCCCGCAACATTGTGCTGCTAGGCCATGGCACCGGCGCCTATTGGGCCGCGCGCTACCTGAATGAACGGCAGCCGTCGCAAGTCGGACGCTTCGTGATGGTGGCAGCCCAAACACCGGTCGCCGCGAAACCTGGCCTGGCCGAACTGACGCCGACCTTGAAACTGGCAACCGCGGACATTTTCTACATGGACAAACCGCTGGATCGTAACGCGGCGCTGGAGCGCTTGCAGGCCAGCAAACGCTTGAAGGGCTCGACTTTCAGCCAGGTGGCGCTCAAGGCCCTGCCGAACCCGTCGGCGGAGCAGGAGCAATTGTTTCGTCGGGTACGGGGCTGGTTGAGTCCGCAGAAGCCAGGGGAATGAAGGCCTGACTCCACTGTCTGTCAGTTGAGCAGAAACCTGCGGGAGCAAGCTCTGCTCCCCACACACCCTCGCCCACTATCGAAAATCCCGCCGTTCCCGAATCAGCCGATAGGCGTTATGCAACTCCCGCGTCTTGTCCGTGGCCTCACGCACCTGTAGCGGTGTAGCCCCGCTGCCGGCAATCTTGTCCGGGTGATGGCGGCTGATCAGCCGACGGTAGGCCCGCTTGATCTGCGCCGGCTCGCTGGTGGCCGAGACCCCCAGCAGGCGCAACGCCTCCTGATAGGTCACACCGCTGTTGGGCAACGACAGTTTCTGCGGCTCGTAATCCGCCGCCAGGGCCTTGACCTGCTGCGGCGTCCAACCCAGCCATTTGCCCCAGCGGATAATCAACTCACGCTCGCTTTCGCCCGCCCGCCCGTCGGCCCAGACCATCCTCCAGCAGGCGCGCAATACGCCTTCGGCAGCATGGGGCTGAACGGCGAGGCGACGCAGATAACCGCGCAAGCGATCGTTTTCCGACTTGCCGCGGTTGAACGCAGCGATGGCCCGGCGTTGCGCCGGTTCGCTCAGGTCCAGCGCACGCATCTCCAGGCGTGCCTGCTGGATATGGCCATCGACCACGCGTCCATCGCTTTTCGCCAGCCGTCCCAGCAACACAAATAACAATTCATCGTTGCGCAACGCCGGACGCCCACCCAGGCGCTCACGTAGCTGCGCCCAGTCGTGCAGGTTCAGGCGCCGATCCAACGCCTGTCCCAGCAATGCACCGAGCATGGCCCCCGGAATGCTGGCTATGGCAAAGCCTGCCCCGGCTCCAATCAGAGTCCCTGGCCACCACATATCAACCGCTCGCTTCTATCAAGGTTTCGACCTGCGCCAAACGTTCATGAGTACCGACATCGACCCAGTGTCCTTTCAAGCGTTCCCCACTGACACGCCCCTCGGCCATGGCCTTGCGCAGCAGCGGTGCCAGCTTGAACGCGCCCGGCGCGCAACCGTCGAACAGTGCCGGATGCAGGACCGCAATGCCGCTGTAGGTCAGTTTGTCGGCAGCCGCGCCTTCATCGTGAACCTTTCCGTCAGCCAGGCTGAAATCGCCGTGCGGGTGATGCTCGGGATTATCCACCAGCACCAGGTGCGCCAGCCCTTCGAGGGGCCTGCGCAGGGTGCTGAAATCGTAATCGGTCCAGACGTCGCCGTTCACCACGACGAATGCGTCCTTGCCCAGCAACGGCAGCGCTCGCAAGATGCCGCCGCCTGTTTCCAGCGGCTCGCCTTCCGGCGAGTAGCGAATGCCCAGGCCGAAGCGCGAGCCGTCCCCCAGGTAATTCTCGATCTGCTGACCCAGCCACGCATGGTTGATCACAATGTCGGTGAACCCGGCCTTGGCCAGGGCACGCAGGTGGTATTCGATCAAGGGCACGCCGCCCGCGCGAATCAGCGGTTTGGGCGTGGTGAGCGTCAGGGGTCGCATGCGCTCACCCTTGCCCGCTGCCAGGATCATCGCCTTCATGCCGTGGCTCCAGCCGATTGACGCACGCTGCCCAGCAGTTCATTGAGCGGTGCCAACTCAGGGCGACGGGCGATGACTGCTTCTATATAAGCAAAGAAACGCGGCACATCGCCGAGGTAACGTGGCTTGCCGTCACGGTGGCAAATGCGCGCAAAAATCCCGATCACCTTGAGATGACGTTGCACCCCCATCAAGTCGCTGGCCCGCAGGAAATCCTCGAGATCCGGCTGGACTGCAATGCCCAGCGCACCGGCCTGCTGCCAATAATCCTCCAGCCAGCCGCGCACGCGCGCTTCGGGCCAACTGAGGAATGCATCCTTGAACAGGCAGGTCACGTCGTAAGTGACGGGGCCATAGACCGCATCCTGAAAATCCAACACACCGGGATTCGGCGCGCTGAGCATCAGGTTGCGCGGCATGTAGTCGCGATGCACCAGCACTTTCGGCTGGGCCAGGGCGCTGTTGATCAGCAGGTCGCAGGTCTGCTGCCAGAGCTGCTGCTGGGCCGCATCGAATTCCACACCCAGCTCCCGCTTGACGTACCACTCGGGGAACAGTTCCAGCTCCCGACGCAGCAGGGCGACGTCGTAGCTCGGCAGGGGCGCCACCATCGGCAGTTGCTGAAAAGCCAACAAGGCTTGCAGGGCATCGCGGAATAAATCGTCGGCATTTTCGCCGTTGATGACATCCAGATAGGTCTGATTACCCAGGTCATTGAGCAAAAGAAAGCCGCGATCCAGGTCTTCAGCATAAATTTTTGGCACATTAATGCCGGATTTCGCCAGCAAAAAAGCGATATCCACGAAGGGTTTGCAGTTTTCCTGGGGCGGCGGCGCATCCATCACGATCAGGCTACGGCCGGCGCCTTCCCAACGAAAATAGCGCCGGAAACTCGCGTCGCTACTGGCCGCAGTCAATGTGGCCGGGGGTACGACGCCCCAACCCTGTCGGGCAAAAAGAATCGGCAGTTGCTCATCGAGCCACACTTCAAGGTGTTGCAGGCGTACATCTTGGTCGGGCATTGCAAGGGTCTCCGACGGCGCTAGCCGTCAAGCGGGTCATGCTTTATTATCCAGCATCTTTTTCAGACCATCGAGAGGCGTGCGGCCCACACCGCGGGCAGATGGCACGCAGGAAGCCCGGACTAATAAGATGGCATTGAAATCCCCCGCGTTTCGTAAAAAATTTCCGTTGCTGGTCACCGGCAGTCTGCTGGCCCTGCAACCCCTGGCCTCTTCATTCGTCGTTGCGGCGCAGCAGTATGACTGCTCCGTCTCCGCTTCGGGTGCCTGGGACTGTGCACCGAAGACACCGGCCGCGGCATTGCCGCCGCGTCCGGTGCATGACGGCAGCGCCGTTTCCGCCAGCGGCGACGCTGCGGCCGAAAACGGTTCAGGCGAGGAGACCGGCGAAAAGCCGATGCTCGTCACCGAGGCCAAGGGCCGCGGCCTGAAGTCGCGCAGTGCGGACTACAGCCACCTGGATTGGGTTCCACGCGAGAACCTTACCCCGGCGCAATTGGCTGAAACCGGTCCCTACTGCTCGGGCGCCTACATCGAGCCGACGCGTCCTGGCATGAACGACAAGACGGCCAAGAGCGACGCGCCCACCTTCCTTGGCGCGAAGGCTTCGCGCTACGAGCAGGAACAGCAAGTGGCAACCCTGGCCGGCGACGTGGTCATGCGCCAGGGCAGCATGCAGGTCGAGGCCGACGAGGCCAGCCTGTACCAGGCCGAAAACCGTGGCGAGCTGAGCGGTAACGTGCGGGTTCGCGACAACGGCGCACTGATCGTCGGCGATCACGCCGATGTGCAGCTGGACACGGGTGAAGCCAAGGTCGACAACGCCGAATACGTGCTGCACAAGTCGCGCATCCGCGGTAACGCCCTGTACGCCAAGCGCGCCGAAAACGCGATCATCCGTCTCAAGGACGGCACGTACACCACGTGCGAGCCAAACAGCAACGCCTGGACGCTCAAGGGCAACAACATCACCCTGAACCCGGCCACCGGTTTCGGGACCGCGACCAACGTGACGCTGCGGGTCAAGGACATCCCTGTCCTGTACACCCCCTACATCTACTTCCCGATCGACGACCGTCGCCAGTCCGGCTTCCTGCCGCCAACCATTGGCAGCGGCAGCGACACCGGCTTGCTGCTGGTCACCCCGTACTACTTCAACCTGGCGCCAAACTACGATGCCACGTTGTACCCGCGCTACATGAGCAAGCGCGGCCTGTTGATGGAAGGCGAGTTCCGCTACCTGACCAAGTCCAGTGAAGGTCAGTTAGGCGCCGCCTACCTCAACGACGAAGACGATGATCGCAGCAAGCAGACCGACTACAGCAAGACCCGCTACATGTACAACTGGCAGCACAAGGGTGGCCTGGATTCCCGCGTGTCGACACAAGTCGACTACACCAAGATCAGCGACCCGTACTACTTCCAGGACTTGCAGAGCGACCAGATCGGCGTCGAATCCAAGGACTACGTGAACCAGCAAGGCGCAGTCACCTATCGCGGCGACACGTATACAGCGCGGCTGAACGTCCAGGCCTATCAGATGGCCACGATTTCCAATATCACGCCGTATGATCGCTTGCCGCAGATCACCTTCAATGGTGCCCTGCCACAGCATCCGGGCGGGTTGGATTTTGCGTATAACACTGAGTTTGTGCGGTTTGATCGGGATTTGAGGAGTGGTAACTACACGGATAAAGATGGTAACTCCGACCCGTTTCTCGACCAGAACGTCTGGGGCCTGGCCCGCGCTACCGGCGACCGGATGAACCTGGCACCCGTCATCAGTCTGCCGATGAGTACGAGCTATGGCTTCATCAAACCATCGCTCAAGTACCAGTACACCCAATATGACCTTGACCTGGACAACAGAGGCAAGGGCAACATTGCTGGACAAACTGCTGAACAGGATCGCCTGCTTGGCACCTACAGCAGTAGCCAAAGCCGCGGCGTTCCAATCGCCAGCATCGACAGTGGCCTGTACTTCGACCGTAACACCCAGTGGTTTGGCAAGAACTATCGCCAGACCCTGGAACCGCGCCTGTACTACCTTTATGTACCGGAGAAAGACCAGAGCGACATCCCGGTCTTCGATACCAGCGAAAGCACCTTCAACTATTCCTCGCTGTTCCGGGACAACCGCTTCAGCGGCTCCGACCGTGTCGGCGATGAGAACAAGCTGTCCCTGGGCGTAACCAACCGCTGGATTGAAGAAAACGGCTTCGAACGCCAGCGCATCAGCGTCGGCCAAGCCTTGTACTTCAAGGACCGTGAAGTCCAACTGCCAGGTATTGATTTCAAGACTCGCGAAGATGCACATTCCAATGTCTCGCCTTATGCACTGGAATACGAATACCGCTGGAACCGCGACTGGCGCACCACGGCCGACTACAACTGGGACCCGGACACCCACAGCCCTCGTTCGGGCAGTGCGATGTTCCACTACCAGCCTGAAGACAACCCGAACAAGGTCATCAACGCCGGCTATCGTTATCGCAATGACCTGGTCCGTTACGACCAGACCACCGGTCGGTGGCAAGTGGGCGGCGGCGACTACGGCACGCCAGGCACACCTGGCTACGTGAAGGATTACTACAAGATCAAGCAGCATGACTTCTCGGTCATCTGGCCGATCGTGCCGCAGTGGAACGCCATCAGCCGCTGGCAGTATGACTACAACCGCAATCGTACCCTGGAAGCCTTCGGTGGTTTCGAATACGACAACTGCTGCTGGAAACTGCGCCTGATCAACCGTTATTGGGTTTCCTACGACGAGTTCAGTCAGGAAGCTCCGCAAAACGAAAAAGGCGACCACGGCGTCTTCCTCCAAATTGTTCTGAAGGGACTCGGCGGCCTTACTGGCGCCAAGGTAGAGAGCTTCCTCGACAAAGGCATTCAAGGTTATCGTGAACGTGAAGACCAAGCTTTCTGATTGTCTGCGCCCGCTGATGCTGGGCGCGCTGTTCCTGGGTACCGCGGCCAACGCCGCGGTTCAGTCCATCGATAAAGTGGTGGCCATCGTCGACAACGACGTGGTCATGCAGAGCCAGCTGGACCAGCGTGTCCATGAAGTGCAGCAAACCATCGCCAAGCGCGGTGGCGGCTTGCCACCGCCCGGCGTACTGGATCAGCAAGTGCTCGAACGCCTGATCGTCGAAAACCTGCAACTGCAGATCGGCGAACGCTCCGGGATTCGTATCACCGATGAAGAACTGAACCAGGCCGTCGGCACCATTGCCCAGCGCAATAACATGAGCATCGAGCAGTTCCGCGCCGCCCTGGCGCGTGACGGCCTCTCCTACGAGGACGCCCGTGACCAGATCCGCCGCGAGATGGTCATCAGCCGCGTGCGCCAGCGTCGCGTCGCCGAGCGCATCCAGGTGTCCGAGCAGGAAGTGAAGAACTTCCTCGCCTCCGACCTGGGCAAGATGCAGCTCTCCGAAGAACTGCACCTGGCCAACATCCTGATCCCCACCCCGGAAAGCGCCAACTCCGAAGCCATTCAGAGTGCTTACCGCCAGGCCATGGATGTCTACCAGCAACTCAAGCAAGGGGCTGACTTCGGCCAGATGGCCGTCGCCCGCTCCGGCAGCGAAAACGCCCTGGAGGGCGGCGACATGGGCTGGCGTAAACCGGCTCAACTGCCACCGCCGTTCGACCGCGAACTGAGCGCCATGGCCGTGGGTGACATCACCCAGCCAGCGCGCACGCCAGGCGGCTTCATCATCCTCAAGGTGCTGGAAAAACGCGGCGGCGGTACTCAGGTACGTGACGAAGTGCATGTTCGCCACATCCTGATCAAGCCAAGCGAAATTCGCAGCGAAGCCGAGACCAAGCGCCTGGCGGAAAAACTCTACGACCGCATCGAAGCGGGCGAAGACTTCGCCGAACTGGCGAAAAGCTTCTCGGAAGACCCAGGTTCGGCCCTCAATGGCGGCGACCTGAACTGGGTGGACCCGAACGCCCTGGTCCCCGAGTTCCGCAAGGTCATGGCCGAGACGCCGCAAGGCCAACTGTCCAAGCCGTTCAAGAGCCAATATGGCTGGCACGTGCTGGAAGTCCTGGGTCGTCGCGCCACCGACAGCACCACCCAGGCGCGTGAACAGCAGGCGATGACTGTATTGCGTAACCGCAAATACGATGAAGAGCTGCAAACCTGGCTGCGCCAGATTCGCGATGAAGCCTACGTCGAGATCAAACTTCCTGGTGCAGACCAGGCAGCGCAGTGAAACCCAAGCGTTTCGCGCTGACCCCCGGCGAGCCCGCCGGCATCGGTCCCGACCTGTGCCTGCTGCTCGCCTCGCAACCTCAGCCACACCCCCTGATTGCCATCACCAGTCGCGACCTGCTCCTTGAGCGGGCCGCGCAACTGGGGGTGGTCGTTGACCTGCTGCCGGTGGCGCCGCCGGCCTGGCCGGACGTCCCGGCACCCGCCAACAGCCTGTATGTCTGGGACACGCCATTGGGCGCTCCGGTTACCACCGGGCAGTTGGACAAAGCCAATGCTGCGTTCGTCCTGCACACCCTGACCCGCGCCGGCCAAGGCTGCCTGGACGGTGATTTCGCCGGCATGATCACAGCCCCCGTGCACAAGGGCGTGATCAACGAATCGGGCATTGCCTTCTCCGGCCATACCGAATTCCTGGCAGAGCTGACCCACACCGCACAAGTGGTCATGATGCTCGCGACCCACGGTTTGCGCGTGGCGCTGGTGACCACTCACCTGCCCCTGCGGGACGTCGCCGATGCCATCACCGGGGAGCGCCTCGAGCGGGTGACACGCATCCTGCACGCTGACCTGCAGGAAAAATTCGGCATTGCCCAGCCGCGCATCCTCGTCTGCGGGCTCAACCCCCATGCCGGCGAAGGCGGACACTTGGGCCGTGAAGAAATCGACATCATAGAACCCACATTGGAACGCCTGCGCAGCGAGGGCATGGACCTGCATGGCCCGCTGCCGGCCGACACTCTGTTTACCCCTAAATATCTGGAGCACTGCGACGCAGTGCTGGCGATGTACCACGACCAGGGCCTGCCGGTGCTGAAGTACAAAGGCTTCGGCGCGGCGGTCAACGTGACCCTGGGCCTGCCGATCATTCGCACCTCCGTGGACCACGGCACCGCCCTGGACCTGGCCGGAAGCGGCAGGATCGACACCGGCAGCCTGCACGTCGCGCTGGAAACCGCCTACCAGATGGCCGAGACCCATTTATGACCGAGCAATACCAACACCGCGCGCGCAAGCGCTTCGGCCAGAACTTCCTGCATGACGCGGGCGTTATCGATCGAATCCTGCGCTCCATCAACGCCAAGCACGACGATCGCCTGCTGGAAATCGGCCCGGGCCAGGGTGCCCTGACAGAAGGCCTGTTGGACAGCGGTGCGCAGCTGGACGTGGTGGAACTGGACAAGGACCTGGTGCCGATCCTCAACCAGCAATTTGCTGGCAAGAGCAATTTCAACCTGCACCAGGGTGACGCGCTGAAGTTCGACTTCAACAGCCTGCAAGCCGCGCCGCGCAGCCTGCGGGTGGTGGGCAACCTGCCGTACAACATCTCCACGCCGCTGATCTTTCACCTGCTGAGCAACGCCGGCCTGATCCGTGACATGCACTTCATGCTGCAGAAAGAAGTGGTCGAGCGTCTCGCGGCAGGGCCTGGCGGGGGTGACTGGGGCCGTCTGTCGATCATGGTCCAGTACCATTGCCGGGTCGAACACCTGTTCAACGTCGGCCCCGGTGCGTTCAACCCGCCGCCGAAAGTTGACTCAGCCATTGTCCGCCTGGTACCTCACGCTGTCCTGCCGCACCCGGCCAAGGATCATCGCCTGCTCGAGCGCGTGGTACGCGAAGCGTTCAACCAGCGTCGCAAGACTCTGCGCAACACACTGAAACTGTTGCTCGGCAGCAGCGAGATCGAAGCGGCCGGTGTCGATGGCAGCCTGCGCCCCGAGCAGTTGGACCTGGCCGCGTTCGTACGCCTGGCCGACAAGCTCAGCGAACAGGTCGTGCCAAAAGCCGATACGCACTGACGGGCGATGATCGCTATCGGGTGGGACGCCACTCTGGTTTACTACCCGATACTTGGCCTAGACTGACTCCATCAGCTACGCCCGCGTCCCGCTTCGCTTTTAAGGCCTTTTGCATGTCCGATCCTCGTTACCAGGTCGACGTCAGCGTCACCACCCGCTTTCTGGCAGAACAGTCGCAACCCGAGCACAACCGCTTTGCCTTCGCCTACACCATTACCGTGCGCAACAATGGCTCGCTGCCGGCCAGGCTGCTGTCGCGGCACTGGGTCATCACTGACGGCGATGGCCATGTCGAAGAAGTGCGTGGCGAGGGTGTGGTCGGTCAGCAGCCGCTGATCGAGGCCGGCGAGAGCCACAACTACAGCAGCGGCACCGTGATGACGACTCGCGTCGGCACGATGCAAGGCACCTACCAGATGCTGGCCGAAGACGGTAAACGTTTCGACGCCATCATCAAGCCCTTTCGCCTTGCGGTCCCCGGAGCCCTGCACTGATGGCCACCTATGCGGTCGGCGACCTGCAAGGCTGCCTCGACCCGCTCAAGTGCCTGCTGGAACGGGTCGTCTTCGATCCGCAGAAAGACACGCTGTGGCTGGTGGGTGACCTGGTCAATCGCGGCCCGCAATCCCTTGAGACATTGCGCTTTCTCTACGGCATCCGCCAATCGCTGGTCTGCGTGCTCGGCAACCACGACCTGCACCTGTTGGCGGCCTGGCAGAACATCGAGCGCCTGAAGAAATCCGACACCTTGCGCGAAATACTCGCTGCCCCCGATTGCGTTGAACTGCTGGAGTGGCTGCGCCAGCAAAAGCTCATGCACCATGACGAGCAACGCAACCTGGCGCTGGTGCATGCCGGCCTGCCACCCCAATGGTCGCTGCGCAAGGCGCTCAAATGCGCCGCCGAGGTCGAGCAGGCATTGCGTGACGACAACCTGTTCGGTCCTTTCCTGGATGGCATGTACGGCAACGAACCGGTCAAGTGGGACAACGACCTCAAGGGGGCTGCGCGCCTTCGGGTCATCACCAACTATTTCACCCGCATGCGTTTCTGCACCGCCGACGGCAAGCTCGACCTCAAGGGCAAGGAAGGCATCGAGACCGCACCGCCCGGCTATGCACCGTGGTTCAAGCATAAAGAGCGCAAGACCCGTAACCTGAAGATCATCTTTGGTCACTGGGCAGCGCTGGAAGGCCGATGCGACGAACCCGGGGTCTTCGCCCTCGACACAGGATGCGTGTGGGGCGGCGCGATGACGCTGATGAATGTCGACACCGGCGAGCAGCTGCGTTGCGATTGCGACGAGCAAGGCCACGCCAGACCCTATCATCCGACCACCCCTTCACAACTTGGCACGGCCCCATGATCAGCGCCCGGCCTGGCTACAGGAGTCTTCCATGACCGAATTCAAACGCATCCCCCCGGACCAGGCCAAGGCCATGCGCGAGCAAGGCGCGGTCGTCGTCGATGTTCGCGACCCCGCAACGTTTGCGGCCCTGCACATCAGTGGCTCCAAGCACCTGGACAACCACTCCATCGCTGACTTCATCCGGGCCGCCGACCCCGACGCACCTGTTGTCGTGGTGTGCTATCACGGCAATTCCAGCCAGAGCGCAGCCGCTTATCTGGTCAGCCAGGGCTTCAGCGACGTCTACAGCCTGGACGGCGGTTTTGAACTATGGCGCACGGTTTATCCCGAAGAAACGGCGCAAAGCTCACCGGAATAATTTTTTCATGTCGTTCCAGCCCACGCGAACCGTGGGCTAGAGCGATGGCAGACGAACGGTCTGGCATAACTAATTACGTATTCGACCTTTACCTCTCCGATTCCGAACTATCCTTAGCCTCAGGCCATCCAAAACAGGGGAGAGCCGGTACACCGGCGCGCGGGTAATCGGGAGTCAGCTTTCAGGAGCCTGCATTCTTGGAAGCATTCTGGGGGGTAAACGGCAACTGGGTTCCCAGGGGCTGTCCAGCAACGACTGATTGATCCGGCACCGGCTCCACGTATCGAGCGAGGTGACGTCATGAGCATTTTTAGCCACTTCCAGCAACGTTTCGAGTCCACACGGCAGGAGGAATACTCCCTGCAGGAGTACCTCGAACTCTGCAAGCAGGACCGCAGTGCCTATGTATCGGCTGCGGAACGTCTGTTGCTGGCAATCGGAGAACCGGAATTGCTGGATACCTCGACCAACTCGAGGCTCTCGCGGATTTTTTCCAACAAGGTGATTCGCCGCTATCCGGCCTTTGAAGACTTCCACGGGATGGAAGAATGCATTGACCAGATCGTGTCCTACTTCCGTCACGCCGCCCAAGGCCTGGAAGAGAAGAAGCAAATCCTTTACCTGCTTGGCCCGGTGGGTGGCGGTAAATCGTCCCTGGCTGAAAAACTCAAGCAACTGATCGAGAAAGTGCCCTTCTACGCAATCAAGGGCTCACCGGTGTTCGAGTCGCCCCTGGGGCTGTTCAATGCCACCGAGGACGGCGCCATTCTGGAGGAAGACTTCGGCATTCCACGCCGCTACCTCAATACCATCATGTCGCCATGGGCCACCAAGCGCCTTTCCGAGTTCGGCGGCGACATCAGCCAGTTCCGCGTGGTCAAGCTCTACCCATCGATCCTTAACCAGATCGCGGTGGCCAAGACCGAGCCGGGAGACGAAAACAACCAGGACATCTCGGCGCTGGTGGGCAAGGTCGATATCCGCAAACTGGAAGAATTCCCACAGAACGACGCCGACGCCTACAGCTATTCCGGTGCGCTGTGCCGTGCCAACCAGGGCCTGATGGAATTCGTCGAGATGTTCAAGGCGCCCATCAAGGTCTTGCACCCATTGCTCACCGCGACCCAGGAAGGTAACTACAACAGCACCGAGGGCCTGGGAGCGATTCCGTTCACCGGGATCCTGCTGGCCCACTCCAACGAGTCGGAATGGCACACCTTCCGCAACAACAAGAACAACGAAGCCTTCATCGACCGGATCTACATCGTCAAGGTGCCGTACTGCCTGCGGGTGACCGATGAGGTAAAAATCTACGACAAGCTGCTGTTCAACAGCTCGCTGTCCAAGGCCCATTGCGCCCCCGACACCCTGAAGATGCTGGCCCAGTTCACGGTGCTGTCGCGCCTCAAGGAGCCGGAGAACTCCAACATCTATTCGAAGATGCGTGTGTATGACGGTGAAAACCTCAAGGACACCGATCCGAAGGCCAAGTCGATCCAGGAATACCGCGACAACGCGGGGGTCGATGAAGGGATGAACGGGCTGTCCACACGCTTCGCGTTCAAGATCCTGTCCAAGGTCTTCAACTTCGACCCCCACGAGATTGCTGCCAACCCGGTCCACTTGCTGTACGTACTGGAACAGCAGATCGAACAGGAACAATTCCAGGCGGAAACCCGCGAGCGGTATCTGCGCTTCCTCAAGGAATACCTCGCCCCGCGCTACATCGAATTCATCGGCAAGGAAATCCAGACGGCCTACCTGGAGTCCTACAGCGAATATGGCCAGAACATCTTCGACCGCTACGTGCTGTACGCGGACTTCTGGATTCAGGACCAGGAATACCGCGACCCGGAAACCGGCGAGATTCTCAATCGCGTGGCCCTGAACGAGGAACTGGAAAAAATCGAGAAGCCGGCCGGCATCAGCAATCCGAAGGATTTTCGCAACGAAATCGTCAATTTCGTGCTGCGTGCCCGGGCCAACAACAACGGCAAGAACCCGACCTGGCTCAGCTATGAAAAACTGCGGGTGGTCATCGAGAAGAAAATGTTCTCCAACACCGAGGACTTGCTGCCGGTCATCAGCTTCAACGCCAAGGCCAGCAAGGAGGACCAGCAAAAACACAACGACTTCGTCACACGCATGGTCGAACGTGGCTACACCGATAAACAGGTACGGCTGCTCTCCGAGTGGTACCTGCGGGTCCGGAAATCGCAATAAAACAGCTACAAGCTACTAGCTGCAAGCCAAAAGGAAAAGCGCGTAAGCCCTGGCAATCGGGTAACTGCTTCTACTTGAAGCTTGTAGCTCATCACTTGAAGCTGCCCGGAGGGCCCTATGAGCTATGTGATCGACCGACGCCTTAATGGCAAGAACAAGAGCACGGTGAACCGCCAGCGGTTTCTGCGGCGTTACCGTGACCACATCAAGAAGGCCGTCGAAGAGGCGGTCAGCCGGCGTTCCATTACCGACATGGAGCACGGCGAACAGATCAGCATTCCCGGCCGCGACATCGACGAGCCGGTGCTTCACCACGGCCGCGGTGGCAAGCAGACTGTCGTGCATCCCGGCAACAAGGAGTTCACCAGCGGCGAGCACATCCCTCGTCCACAGGGTGGCGGTGGCGGCAAGGGGCCTGGCAAGGCCGGCAACTCCGGCGAAGGCATGGACGAGTTCGTGTTCCAGATCACCCAGGAGGAATTCCTGGAGTTCATGTTCGAGGACCTGGAACTGCCGAACCTGGTCAAGCGCAACCTGACCGGCACCGACACCTTCAAGACCGTGCGGGCCGGTATCAGCAATGAAGGCAACCCATCGCGCATCAACATCATCCGCACCCTTCGTTCCGCCCATGCCCGGCGTATCGCGCTGTCAGGCAGCAGTCGGGCCAAACTGCGGGAGGCCAAGGAAGAGCTGGCCCGGCTAAAGCGTGAAGAGCCGGATAATTTCGGTGACATCCAGGATCTGGAGGCGGAGATCGAGAAACTCAGTGCACGCATCCATCGCGTGCCGTTCCTCGACACCTTCGACCTCAAGTACAACCTGCTGGTCAAGCAACCCAACCCCAGTTCCAAGGCGGTGATGTTCTGCCTGATGGACGTGTCCGGCTCCATGACCCAGGCGACCAAGGACATCGCCAAGCGCTTTTTCATCCTGTTGTACCTGTTCCTGAAGCGGAACTACGACAAGATCGACGTAGTGTTCATCCGCCATCACACCAGCGCCCGGGAAGTGGATGAAGAAGAGTTCTTCTACTCCAGGGAAACCGGCGGCACGATCGTGTCCAGCGCCCTGAAGCTGATGCAGGAAATCATGGCCGAGCGCTATCCGGCCAACGAGTGGAATATCTACGCGGCCCAGGCGTCGGACGGTGATAACTGGAACGACGACTCACCGATCTGCCGTGACATCCTGATCAACCAGATCATGCCGTTCGTCCAGTACTACACCTATGTGGAAATCACGCCTCGGGAGCACCAAGCCCTGTGGTATGAATACGAACGGATTGCCGAAGCTTTTTCCGACACATTTGCCCAACAGCAATTGGTCTCGGCCGGGGATATCTACCCGGTCTTTCGTGAACTCTTCCAGCGCAGGTTAGTGACATGACCGCCAAAAAAGAGCAGAAGCGCCAACCCATTTCCACCGGCTCCGAATGGACATTCGAGCTGATCCAGGCCTACGACCGCGAAATCAGCCGTATCGCGGACCGCTATGCCCTCGACACCTACCCGAACCAGATCGAGGTGATCACCGCTGAACAAATGATGGACGCCTACGCATCCGTCGGTATGCCGCTGGGCTATCACCACTGGTCCTACGGCAAGCACTTCCTCAGCACCGAGAAATCCTACAGCCGCGGCCAGATGGGGCTGGCCTATGAGATCGTGATCAACTCCGATCCCTGCATCGCCTACCTGATGGAAGAAAACACCATCTGCATGCAGGCCCTGGTGGTGGCGCATGCCTGCTATGGGCACAACAGCTTCTTCAAGGGCAATTACCTGTTCCGCACCTGGACCGATGCCAGTTCGATCATCGATTACCTGGTATTTGCCAAGCAATACATCATGCAATGCGAGGAACGCCACGGCATCGACGCGGTGGAAGACCTGTTGGACTCCTGCCATGCCTTGATGAACTACGGCGTTGACCGCTACAAGCGCCCGTATCCGATTTCTGCCGAAGAAGAACGCCGGCGCCAGAAGGATCGCGAAGAGCACTTGCAAAAGCAGATCAATGACCTATGGCGCACCATCCCCAAAGGTGCGGACAAGTACAACGAGAAGGACAACGCCCGTTTCCCTGCCGAACCTCAGGAAAACATTCTTTATTTCATTGAAAAACATGCGCCGCTGCTGGAACCGTGGCAACGGGAAATCGTGCGCATCGTGCGCAAGATCGCCCAGTACTTCTATCCACAGCGCCAGACCCAGGTCATGAACGAAGGCTGGGCCACCTTCTGGCACTACACGTTGATGAACGACCTGTATGACGAAGGCCTGGTCACCGACGGCTTCATGATGGAGTTCCTGACGTCCCACACCAGCGTGGTGTTCCAGCCTGGCTTCGACAGCCCGTACTACAGCGGCATCAACCCCTACGCCCTGGGTTTTGCCATGTACCGGGACATCCGGCGCATGTGCGAGAACCCCACCGAAGAGGATCGTCACTGGTTCCCCGAGATCGCCGGCTCGGACTGGTTGTCCTCGATCAAGTTCGCCATGAGCAGCTTCAAGGACGAGAGTTTCATCCTGCAGTACCTCTCGCCCAAGGTGATCCGCGACCTGAAGCTGTTCAGCATCCTTGATGACGACCAGAAGGATGACCTGCTGGTGCCCGCCATCCATGACGAAAGCGGCTATCGCATCATTCGTGAAACCCTGGCGGCGCAATACAACCTGGGCAATCGTGAGCCCAATGTGCAGATCTACAGCATCGACCGCCGGGGAGATCGCTCCCTGACCCTGCGCCATCAGGCCCACAACCGCAAACCACTGGGTGACTCCACCGATGAAGTGCTCAAGCACCTGCATCGCCTTTGGGGTTTCGACATCCACTTGGAAACCTTGCAGGGTGACCAAGTGATGAAGACTCATCATGTACCCCCCAGAAATGAACAGGCTGAGGGCGATTACGGCCGCCTGGACCTGGCAGTCGTGCACCTCTGACTCTGCTTTCGCCTCCGGACGTCCGATGTAACAGGTTATCCTGTCGGACCAACGGAGGTTTTTATGCATATCTACAAAGTCGGCGGCGCGGTTCGCGATCGCTTGCTGGGCATCCCCGTCACCGACGTCGACCGGGTCGTGGTGGGGGCTACTGCCGAAGACATGCTCGCCAAGGGGTTTCGCCCCGTGGGGGCTGATTTCCCGGTGTTCCTCGACCCGAAGACTGGCGAGGAATACGCCCTCGCCCGTACCGAACGCAAAAGCGGCCGAGGCTACGGCGGCTTCGTGTTTCATGCCAGCCCTGACGTTACGCTGGAAGAAGACCTGATCCGCAGGGACCTGACGATCAACGCCATGGCTGAGGATGACCACGGCAACCTGACCGATCCGTACCACGGCCAGCGTGATCTGGAAGCTCGTGTATTGCGCCACGTTTCGCCCGCGTTCGCCGAAGATCCTCTCCGAGTCTTGCGGGTTGCCCGCTTTGCCGCACGTTATGCACCGTTGGGTTTCAAGGTGGCGGATGAGACCCTTGAGTTGATGCGCCAGCTCAGCGACTCCGGTGAATTGGAAGCGTTGACGGCAGAACGCGCCTGGAAAGAAATTTCCCGGGCACTCATGGAAGACCAGCCGCAGGTGTTTATCCAGGTCCTGCGCGATTGCACCGCCCTAAAGGTCCTGATGCCCGAAGTCGACGCATTATTCGGCGTGCCACAACCTGAAGCCCATCACCCGGAGATCGATACTGGCCTCCACACCCTGAGCGTGCTCGAACAGGCGGCGCGGCATCAGCAGCCGCTGACCGTCCGCTGGGCATGCCTGCTCCATGACCTGGGTAAAGGCCTGACACCCGAGCAAGAATGGCCGCGCCACATCGCCCATGAACACAAGGGACTGAAACCGATCAAGGCGATCAATGAGCGCTTCAAGGTGCCGCGCGACTGTCAGGAACTGGCGCTGCTGGTGGGCCAATACCACACCCATGGTCACCGTGCGCTTGAATTGAAAGCGTCCACATTGCTCGAACTGCTACAGAGTTTCGATGTGTACCGTCGGCCTCAACGTTTCGAAGAGTTCATCGCAGCCTGTGAGATGGATGCGCGGGGACGCAAGGGACTTGAAGCCAGAAGTTACCCACAGGCTGATTATCTGCGCGGGGCGGCAGCGGTGGCTCGCGGGGTAGCGGTTCAGCCTTTGTTGGAGAAAGGCTTCAAGGGGCCTGAACTGGGTGAAGCGATCAAGCGCGAGCGGCTCAGGGCGTTGAAGGGTTATAAAGCGGGGGCGAGCTGAGGAGGTTGGGCGTCAGTTGGATCTTTAGCGGATCTACCGCCGTCATCGCGAGCAAGCTCGCTCCCACAAGGGTTTTGAGGCGTTCACGATAATTGCCGTGGCCAGCCAGAACAATGTGGGAGCGAGCCTGCTCGCGATGACGCTATCAAGGACGCAGCAGGGCTGAAGGCGTAAGCGGCTGCCCCCGCCACTCAAACGCCACAGGCGCCAGCACCTGGTCAATCTGCGACTCCTCCCACAGCGTAGCGAAGCTCTTGCCCACCTCAGGATGAACCCGATCCGGCGCAATCAACGACAACGGCCACAGGACAAAGGCGTTCTTGAGGATCTCCGCCCGCGGCAGAATCAGCCCATCGAAGTTACCAGCCTGCTCGCCATACAACAGCACGTCGATATCCAGCGGCAGCCCTTTGCGGTCTGGTGCATAACGGCCATTGTCCGCCTCGATGAACTTGAGGCGACGATCCAGTTCCATCAGCGGCAGATCCGTGAAGGCCGATACGACAAAGTTGAAGAATGGCCCGCTCTTGATCCCCACCGGCTGGCTCTCGAACACGGCCGAGCAACGCATATCCACCAGGAAACCGGCCAGGGCCTCCAAACCGGCGCACAGATGGGTTTCGCGCTCGATATTACTGCCGAGCCCGAGAAAAACCTGAGTCAGCGGCATCCGCGCTCGATCTCCACGCCAACACCGCTGGCCGCCGGTACGGCGCCAGGCTTGGTCACTTTCAGACGCAGCCAGGTGATCTTGAACTCGTCCATGAGCGCCTGGGCCAATCGTTCGGCGAAGGTTTCCACCAATTGGAACTGCACCTGCCCGGCAAACGCCTGGATACGCGCCGATACGCTGGCGTAGTCGAGCGCCAGGGTCAGGTCGTCGCCTGCGGCGGCCGGACGGTTGTCCCAGGCGAAACTCAGATCAAGACGCAGACACTGGCGGATGCCTCGCTCCCAGTCGTAGGCACCAATGACCGTGTCGACTTCCAGGCCCTCGATAAACACTCTGTCCAAGCACTCTTCTCCGCAGCACGACAAGGGCGCAATGCGCCGTTAGAATCAGGGCGTCCTCGCCCGGAATAGTTAGCATGTTTTGGTTACTGGCGATTCTCGCCTACCTGCTTGGCTCGCTGTCCTTTGCCATTTTGCTCAGCCGCCTGACCGGTCGTCCGGATCCGCGAATGAGTGGATCGGGCAATGCCGGCGCCACCAACATGCTGCGCCTGGCCGGACGCAAACTTGCTGTCCTGACCCTGCTGGGCGACCTCTGCAAAGGCCTTGTGCCGGTGTTGATCGCCAGCCTTGCAGGGCTGTCCTTGCAGCAACAGGCCTGGATCGGCGTCTGCGCCGTCATCGGTCATCTGTTCCCGCTGTACTTTCGCTTTCGTGGCGGCAAGGGCGTCGCCACCGCCGCCGGCATGCTGCTGGGCCTGTATCCGCCCGCTGCCCTTCTGGCCGTCTGCGCCTGGCTGCTGACGTTCTACCTGACCCGCACCAGCTCACTGGCCGCGCTGATCGCCACGCCGTTGACCCTGCCCCTGCTGGCCTGGCAGGAGCCGGCTGCCTTGCTGCCGATGACCGCGCTGGTTGCGCTGATCGTCTGGCGCCACCGGGGCAATCTACGCGACCTGTTTGCCGGGCGCGAACGGCATTTCTAGACTTTGGCGACTTTTCGCACAAACCCTCATGCGCCTCACAATGGCGACAGCTGCTCCATGGGCCAACGCGCCTGCACACTGATCGCCAGGCTTTCCTTCTGTCCGACCTGCAAGCGCTGGCAGCCGGCAAAGGCAATCATCGCGCCGTTATCGGTGCAGAACTCCGGTCGGGCGTAGTAAACGTCGCCTTTCATGTCGCCGAGCATTTTCTCCAATGATGTGCGCAGCGCCTTGTTCGCGCTCACGCCACCGGCGATCACCAGGCGCTTGAGCCCGGCCTGCTTCAGGGCACGCTTGCACTTGATGGTCAAAGTCTCCACCACGGCCTGCTGGAACGCCAGCGAGATGTCGCAACGGGCTTGCTCGCTGTCGTCACCAGCGCTGACACACTGCTGCCAAGTGTTCAGGGCGAAGGTTTTCAGGCCGCTGAAACTGAAATCCAGGCCAGGTCGGTCGCACATCGGACGCGGAAACACGAAACGTCCTTCAGCCCCGTGGACTGCCAGGCGCGAAATTTCCGGCCCACCGGGGTAATTGAGACCCATCATTTTTGCGGTCTTGTCAAAAGCTTCACCGGCGGCATCGTCTAGGGTTTCGCCGAGCAATTCGTATTGGCCGATGCCATCGACCCGAATGAGCTGCGTATGTCCGCCTGACACCAACAAAGCGACGAACGGAAACTCCGGCGGTTGTGCCTCCAGCATTGGCGCCAGCAGGTGGCCTTCCATGTGGTGCACACCCAGAGCCGGAATGCCCCAGGCAAAGGCCAGCGCCTGGGCGCAGGAAGCGCCCACCAGCAATGCGCCCACCAGGCCCGGCCCGGCGGTGTAGGCGATGGCGTCGATCTCGGTCGGCACACAATCGGCTTCGGCCAGGACCTGACGGATCAAGGGCAGCATGCGCTTGACGTGATCGCGGGACGCAAGCTCGGGTACGACCCCACCGTAGGCACGGTGCAGGTCGATCTGGCTGAACAGCGCATCGGCCAGCAGGCCGCGCTCACTGTCGTATAGAGCGACACCAGTTTCGTCGCAGGAGGTTTCCAGTCCCAGTACTAGCATGGGTTTGCGCCTTGTAGCGGCTGAATTCGAAGGCGCGCATAATAGTCGCCGCGTTGTGCCCCGACCAGCGGTTTTCGATCAGAGGCTTTGCATTCCGAGCGTTGAGGGGTTAACATCCGCAACCCTTAAAAACCGACGTCTTCAAGTGCTCTTTTGCCGCGAGGATGTTGACCCCGGTAATGAATGAAGGTAGCTCTGGATGCCAGCCGTCAAAGTAAAAGAGAACGAACCCTTCGACGTAGCTCTGCGTCGTTTCAAGCGCTCCTGCGAAAAAGCCGGTGTTCTGGCTGAAGTTCGTAGCCGCGAATTCTACGAGAAGCCGACTTCTGAGCGTAAGCGCAAAGCAGCAGCCGCTGTTAAGCGTCACGCCAAGAAAGTTCAGCGCGAACAGCGCCGCGCCGTACGTCTGTACTAATACACAGACGTCCGTAGCAAGCTTCTGCCAAGCCCGGCCTTCAAGCCGGGCTTATGGCATTTGCGGAATAACGCTTGATGCTTCACCGTCAAAGCCGCAGACGCGACCAAGACAACCTGTTTCGCCACGTCAGACCTGGCTCTTTTGCCAGCGGTGCACGTCTTTTCTGACGAGCCTTCCAAGGCTACTGACGAGCACACCCTGATTCCTCTAACGACGATCAGCCCAAGGCACCTGCTTGCGTGCCCGCTTCATGAGCTATCCGAGGCCTGACCGGCCATTATCGGACTCAGCACAAACATATTCAAACAGTCGGGTACTGATCGCATTAACGTCAGTGGATTTCCGGCAGATACACTTCCCAATAGCGATGATGCAGACGACCCGGTCGAGCCACCGATTGCCGTGCCTCAAACCAAGCGCCGGTTACGCCTGCTGATTTCGGGACCTTATTTCGCGCAGTGATGATGAGAACGCCATGGCCGGGCTGATTCCCCAGAGCTTTATTGACGACCTCCTGAACCGCACCGACATCGTCGACGTGGTCAGCTCTCGCCTGCAAATGAAGAAAGCGGGCAAGAACTACACGGCCTGCTGCCCGTTCCACAAAGAGAAAACCCCGTCCTTCAGCGTCAGCCCCGACAAGCAGTTCTACTATTGCTTCGGCTGTGGCGCCGGTGGCAATGCCCTCGGCTTCCTGATGGACCACGACAACCTGGACTTTCCCCAGGCCGTCGAAGAGCTGGCCAAAGCTGCGGGCATGGAAATCCCTCGCGAGGAAAGCGGTCGGCAACACAAGCCCCGCCAACCGACCGATTCGCCGCTCTATCCGCTACTGACGGCGGCGGCCGACTTTTATCGCCAAGCGCTTAAGAGTCATCCGGCGCGCAAGGCTGCGGTGGATTACCTCAAGGGCCGCGGCCTGACCGGCGAAATCGCCCGGGACTTCGGCCTCGGTTTCGCCCCGCCCGGCTGGGATAATCTGTACAAGCACCTGAGCAGCGACACGCTGCAACAACGCGCCATGATCGACGCCGGCCTGCTGATCGAAAACGCCGAGACCGGCAAGCGTTACGACCGCTTCCGCGACCGGGTAATGTTTCCGATCCGTGACACGCGCGGGCGAATCATCGCTTTTGGTGGCCGGGTACTCGGCGACGACAAGCCGAAATACCTGAACTCCCCGGAAACACCGGTCTTCCATAAAGGCCAGGAACTCTACGGGCTTTACGAGGCGCGCAAGAACAACCGCAACCTCGACGAAATCATCGTCGTCGAAGGCTACATGGACGTCATCGCCTTGGCCCAGCAGGGCCTGCGCAACGCCGTTGCAACCCTGGGCACGGCCACCAGCGAAGAACACATGAAGCGCCTGTTTCGCGTCGTGCCCAGCGTATTGTTCTGCTTTGACGGCGACCAGGCCGGCCGCAATGCCGCCTGGCGCGCATTGGAGGCCACGTTGCCGTGCCTGCAGGACGGGCGGCGCGCACGTTTTCTATTCCTGCCCGAAGGCGAGGACCCGGATACCCTGGTGCGTTCTGAAGGCACGGATGCATTCCGTGCGCGGATCAACCAGCACGCCCAACCGCTGGCGGACTATTTTTTCCAACAGCTGACCGAAGAGGCCGATCCACGCTCCCTCGAAGGCAAGGCCCATATGGCCACCCTCGCGGCGCCGTTGATCGACAAAGTGCCCGGGGCCAACCTGCGCACGCTCATGCGCCAGCGGCTGACCGAAATCACCGGACTCAACAGCGAAGCCGTCAATCAACTGGTCCACAGCGCTCCTCAAGAGGCACCGCCGGCCTACGACCCGGGCATCGACTACGACGCGATGCCGGATTTCGCCGACTATCATCAACCTCAGCAAGATTACGCACCCCAGCAGGAGTGGACGCCGAAAAAGCCCGGCAGCGGCGGCAAGAAATGGGACAAGAAACCCTGGGACAAGAACGGCAAGCGCGGTGATCGCGACCAGCCACGTGCCCCGCGCGTGCCGGCCGCCGTCGAACCACCAACACTGGCCGCCTTGCGCACCTTGCTGCATCACCCGCAACTGGCTGGAAAAGTCGAGGACGCCGGGCACTTCGCCGCCGAGGACCACAGCACGACGCAATTGCTGGTCGCGCTCCTTGAAGCCGTGCAGAAGAACCCCAAGCTAAACTCTTTCCAGCTGATCGCGAGGTGGCATGGCACCGAGCAGGGACGCCTGCTAAAGGCCCTGGCCGAGAAGGAATGGCTGATTGAAGGAGACAACCTTGAACAACAGTTTTTCGACACCATTACTAGCTTGTCCGCCCGCCAACGCGAGCGAAACCTGGAACAACTTCTGCGAAAAGCCCGCCAGAGCGAGCTGAGCAGCGAAGAGAAAAACCAATTGCGCGACTTACTCAGCCGCAATGTTTGCGCATCAAACCCGACCTCAACTGGCGCGTGAGGTCACAGCTCAGGTATAATCCTCGGCTTGTTTTTTGCCCGCCAAGACCTTCAGTGGATAGGGTGTTATGTCCGGAAAAGCGCAACAGCAGTCTCGTATCAAAGAGTTGATCCTATTGGGTCGTGAGCAGGGCTACCTGACTTACGCGGAGGTCAACGACCACCTGCCGGAGGATATTTCAGATCCGGAACAGGTGGAAGACATCATCCGCATGATCAACGACATGGGGATCAACGTATTCGAGGTTGCGCCAGATAAGGATGCCCTTATGCTGGCCGACGCCGATACCGACGAGGCGGCCGCTGAAGAAGCGGCCGCAGCGTTGGCGGCGGTCGAGACCGACATTGGTCGCACCACCGACCCCGTGCGCATGTACATGCGTGAAATGGGTACGGTAGAACTTCTCACGCGTGAAGGCGAAATCGAAATCGCCAAGCGTATTGAAGAGGGCATCCGTGAAGTGATGGGCGCAATCGCGCACTTCCCTGGCACGGTTGACCATATTCTCTCCGAGTACACCCGCGTCACCACCGAAGGCGGTCGCCTGTCCGACGTCCTGAGCGGCTACATCGACCCGGACGACGGCATTGCGCCGCCTGCCGCCGAAGTGCCGCCGCCGATCGATGCGAAAGCCGCCAAGGCCGACGACGACACCGATGACGACGACGCCGAAGCGAGCGACGACGAGGAAGAAGCCGAAAGTGGTCCGGATCCGGTCATCGCCGCGCAGCGTTTCGGCGCTGTGGCCGATCAGATGGAAATCACTCGCAAGGCGCTGAAGAAGCACGGCCGCAACAACAAGCAGGCCATTGCCGAGCTGTTGGCACTGGCCGAGCTGTTCATGCCGATCAAGCTGGTGCCGAAGCAATTCGAAGGCCTGGTCGAGCGTGTTCGCAGTGCCCTGGATCGCCTGCGTCAGCAAGAGCGCGCGATCATGCAGCTGTGCGTGCGTGATGCTCGCATGCCGCGCGCCGATTTCCTGCGTCAGTTCCCTGGCCACGAAGTCGACGAAAGCTGGACCGATGCATTGGCCAAGGGCAAGAGCAAATATGCTGAAGCCATTGCCCGCCTGCAACCGGACATCGTTCGTTGCCAGCAGAAGCTGAGTGCGCTGGAAACCGAGACCGGCCTGAGCATTGCCGAGATCAAGGACATCAACCGTCGCATGTCGATCGGTGAGGCCAAGGCCCGCCGCGCGAAGAAAGAGATGGTCGAGGCGAACTTGCGTCTGGTGATCTCCATCGCCAAGAAGTACACCAACCGCGGTCTGCAGTTCCTCGACCTGATCCAGGAAGGCAACATCGGCCTGATGAAGGCGGTGGACAAGTTCGAATACCGTCGCGGCTACAAGTTCTCGACCTATGCCACCTGGTGGATCCGTCAGGCGATCACTCGCTCGATTGCCGACCAGGCCCGCACCATCCGTATTCCGGTGCACATGATCGAGACGATCAACAAGCTCAACCGTATTTCCCGGCAGATGCTGCAGGAAATGGGCCGTGAACCGACCCCGGAAGAGCTGGGCGAACGCATGGAAATGCCTGAGGACAAGATCCGCAAGGTACTGAAGATCGCCAAAGAGCCGATCTCCATGGAAACGCCGATCGGTGATGATGAAGACTCCCATCTGGGTGACTTCATCGAAGACTCCACCATGCAGTCTCCGATCGATGTCGCCACCGTTGAGAGCCTCAAGGAAGCGACTCGCGAAGTGCTCTCCGGCCTCACTGCTCGTGAAGCCAAGGTGCTGCGCATGCGCTTCGGCATCGACATGAATACCGACCACACTCTCGAGGAAGTCGGTAAGCAGTTCGATGTGACCCGTGAGCGGATTCGTCAGATCGAAGCCAAGGCGTTGCGCAAACTGCGCCACCCGACGCGAAGCGAGCATCTGCGCTCCTTCCTCGACGAGTGACCTTCAAACCCCCGGCCCTGCCGGGGGTTTTGTTATGTACCGATAAAAACCTGCGTTATCCCCTCCCCGCCCTGTTGCCCGTCTACACTCGAAACATCGTCCCCAAGCCATGACGAGACAGTGATGCCCAGACTGACGGCCGCGCTTTTGCTGTCATTGATGACCTGGACCGCAGCAGCTGGCGCGTTGACGCTCACCGACGAGGAGCTCCGCTGGCTCAAGGGCCACCCCGATCTGCGCCTGGGCGTCGATGCTTCCTGGCCGCCGTTTGAGTTTCGCGACGATCAAGGCCGCTATCAGGGCCTGGCCGCCGACTATGTCGATATCATCCGTGAACGACTGGCCGTCAAGCTCACACCCATCGAGCCGGTTAGCTGGACTGCGGTGCTTGAGCAAGCCGTCCAGGGCAAGATCGACCTCCTGCCGGGCATCATGTCCACCCCCGAACGCCAGAACTACCTGGCGTTTACCCGTCCCTACCTGGACTTTCCCATCGTCATCCTGGCCCATCATGGCGGCGCCCAGCCTCATGACCTCAACGACCTGTATGGCCTGAAAATCGCTGTAGTGGAGAACTACGCCCCCCACGAACTGCTGCGCAATCAGCATCCCGACCTGAACCTGGTGGCGCTGCCCAACGTCAGTTCAGCCCTGCAAGCGCTGGCAACCGATGAGGTGGACGCAGTGGTGGGCGATCTGGCCTCCAGTGTCTGGAGCCTGCGCCAGCTCAAGCTCGAAGGGCTCTACGTCAGTGGGGAAACACCTTATCGCTATCAACTGGCAATGGGTGTCCCACGAAATGACAAAATCCTGGTGGGCATCCTGGATAAGGTCCTGGCGGACATGAGCCCGACCGAAATCAGTGAAATCCAGGGAAAATGGGTCGGCAACGTGCATGACTATCGGCAGTTCTGGTCCGACCTGGTGGTGTACGGCCTGCCTGCGCTGCTCCTTCTGGTCGGTATCCTGGCGGTGGTGATTCGCATCAACCGTCGCCTCAGCTCGGAAATCGCCCGCCGGGTCGAACTGGAACAGGAGCTGCGCAGCAGCGAATACCATTACCGTGGTTTGGTGGAAAGCCTGTCGGCCATTGCCTGGGAGGCGAGCGTCAGTGATTTCACCTACAGCTACGTGTCGCCTCATGCCGAAGAACTACTCGGCTACCCTCTCGGCCATTGGCTGATCCCGGGGTTCTGGCGCAACATTATTCATCCGGCGGATCTGACCCGCGCCGAGACCTATTGCAATGAAGAGCTGCTCGCCGGCCGTGATCATTGCATCGATTATCGCGTGCTCACGGCAGACGGTCGCTGCCTGTGGGTGCGCGACATCGTCAGCCTGATCGAGCACGGGCATGAGCCCGTGATGCGCGGGTTGATGATCGACATCAGCGAAGCCAAGCGTATCGAAGAAGCACTGCGCCTCTCGGAGCAGAAGTTCGCTTCGGTATTCCGCCAGTGCCCGGACATCCTGGTGATCGCGCGCCTGCAGGACGGCTGCCTGCTGGAGGTCAATACCGCTTTTGAAGAGCAGATTGGCCTGAGGGCAGCCGAAGTGGTGGGCCAGACCGCGACCGACCTGGACATCTGGGGCGTCCAGGAAGTGGGGCCAGGTCTGCTGCAGCGCCTGCAGGCCGGCAGCATTCGTAATCTGGAGATGCCTTTTCGCCGCAGCAACGGCCAAGTGTTTACCGGGCTCATCTCCGCCGAACCGTTTGACCTCGATACCACGCCGGCCTTGGTCGTGGTGGTGCGCGACATCAGCAAGCTCAAGGAGACCCAACAGCAACTGCAAACCTCCGAAGAGAAGTTTGCCAAGGCTTTTCACGCGTCACCGGATGGCCTGTTGCTGTCTCGGCAAAGCGACGGCCTGCTGATTGAAGTCAACGAAGGGTTCAGTCGCATCACCGGCTTCAACAGCGCCTTGTCGGTGGATCGCTCGACCCTGGACCTGGGTATCTGGGTCAACCTCAATGAACGCAAACGGATGCTCGACCTGCTGCAGCGAGACGGTTTCGTGCGGGATTTCAGCTGCCATATCCGCCGCAACGACGGGCAGATCCGGCTCTGCGAGGTGTCCAGTCGCCCCCTGCCGATCGGCAACGAAGACTGCATGCTGACCATCGCCCGCGATATCACCGAACGCCATCTGATGCAGGAAAAGTTACAACAGGCCGCCACCGTGTTCGAGAGCACGGCCGAAGGCGTGTTGATCACCGATACGCAGCAACACATCAGCGCCGTGAACCGCGCCTTCACCGAGATCACCGGCTACAGCGAAACCGAAGCCCTGGGCCATACGCCGCGCCTGCTGGCTTCCGGCCTGCATGACAGCGCGTTCTACGCCGCGATGTGGCACCAGCTAACGGCAGAGGGGCACTGGCAGGGAGAGATTTCCAATCGGCGCAAGAATGGCGAGTTGTACCCCAGTTGGTTGACCATCAGCGCCGTGCGCAATCGGGATCAACAGATCACCCATTTCGTCGCCGTATTTGCCGACATCTCCAGCCTCAAGCATGCCCAGGCCCGGCTGGACTACCAGGCTCACCATGACCCGCTTACCGGCCTGCCGAATCGCACCTTGTTCGAAAGCCGCCTGCTGACGGCCTTGAACAACCAGCAGGAAAACGGTGGACAGGGTGCGGTGCTGTTCCTGGACCTGGATCGCTTCAAGCACATCAACGACAGCCTCGGGCATCCGGTCGGCGACCTGCTGCTCAAAGGCATTGCCGTGCGCCTGCGTGAGCAACTGCGCGATATCGACACCGTGGCACGCCTGGGCGGTGATGAGTTCATCATCCTGCTGCCCGGCCTGCAGCAGCCCAGCGATGCCGAGCACATTGCCCTGAAACTGTTGAACTGTTTTGCCGCACCGTTCCAGGCCGGTGAACATGAGTTCTTCATCAGTGCCAGCATCGGCACCAGCCTTTACCCACAGGACGGCTGCGACGTTGCCACGCTGGTCAAAAATGCCGACGCAGCGATGTACCGCTCCAAGGCCAAGGGCCGCAACCGGGTGGAAAGTTACACCCGCGACCTCACTGCCCAAGCCAGCGAGCGCGTAGCCCTGGAGCATGAACTGCGGCGAGCGATCGAGCGCAACGAGTTGTCACTGTCCTTCCAACCGAAAATCAGCCTCGCCGACAATCGCCTGGTGGGCGCCGAGGCGCTGATCCGCTGGTACCACCCGACGTTTGGCGACGTGCCACCGGAACACTTCATTCCCCTGGCCGAAGAAAACGGCATGATCCTGCAAATCGGCGACTGGGTACTGGAGCGCGCCTGCCGGCAACTGTGCGAATGGAACAGCACCTACGAAAGCCTCGGCCCACTCTCAGTCAACCTGGCCGGTGCCCAGTTGCGCCAACCCAACCTGTTGGGGCGCATCGAACAACTGCTGCGGGAGAACCAGCTCGAACCCGGTCTATTGCAACTGGAAATTACCGAAAATTTCATCATGAGCCAGGCCGAAGAAGCCCTGATGGTGCTGCACCAACTTAAAAAGCTTGGCGTGCAACTGGCCATCGACGACTTCGGCACCGGCTACTCCTCCCTCAGCTACCTCAAGCGCCTGCCGTTGGACATCCTCAAGATCGACCAATCGTTCGTCCGCGGCCTGCCCGACGACCCCCACGACGCGGCCATCGTGCGGGCAATCATCGCCCTGGGTCGGAGCATGCAATTCACCATCATCGCCGAGGGCGTCGAAACCCCGGCCCAGCAGCAATTCCTGGCCGAAGAAGGTTGCGAACAGATCCAGGGCTACATCGTCAGCCTGCCCCTGTGCGCCGAGGAATTCGCCGCAACGTTTCTGCGTATGACCGTATCGGATTTTTCGGATAGCACAGCCGAGAAACCGTCGCTATAATCCGCGACCTACTGAGGGCCTATAGCTCAGTTGGTTAGAGCAGAGGACTCATAATCCTTTGGTCCACGGTTCGAGTCCGTGTGGGCCCACCAATTTGAAAGCCGCGCATTGCGCGGCTTTTTCATGTCAGGGGAAAACCCTGGGCTGCCTCAAGGTAAGGAATCAGCCAAAGGTTTTCATAAACGGCTCCGCCGAGTGGCGAATCGCAGCAACCACATCAGGTGCCTGCTCACAAAGCTCAGTTGATCGTGCCAACACCTGCTCCAGTGCTTGCAATTGACTGCGGATAACTTTTTCTGGCTGGGCGATACCACAGACTTGAGCGAAGTCCAGCACGCCTTGTCGCGAAGCGAACAGTGACTTGTTTCCAACCAGATCCAGCGCCAATACATCCCCGGGGATGTAAGCCGTTGTGTTGACGATATCGTAAGCAGGCGCCAAGCGTGCGTCACGCTGGGTTGGGTCGGAATACAACAGCCCGAAGTTCTTCAGGTGAGCATCACCGTTACCGACTATGCAGCTCAACGTCACAATGGCAAATAGCAAACTCATCACGACCGCTTTTGATGATCAGGTCTGAGGCTTTCGAGGTGAAGCGCTGTGGCGCACAATCCTGACGCTCGGGCACCAGCACCTTCGGCTGCACACCCGATATCCCGGCCCGCAAGATGTAGCGATCGACCAAACCGGCAAAAATGTCCTCCGCACCATCCCAGGCCAGGATTTCCTCCAATTTTTCTCCGGGGAACTCCTGACGCCGCAAGAGTGCATCGACGCTCGCTGAGGTGACCGCCACTCGCCCAATCGGAGAGCTGCTGCCTGATAAGGCCAACAGCAAGATGGGATCGACGTAGGCTACTTTGGCTAAGCGGTTGCGCAACTGCTCAAGGACATAGCCCTCTGGCAAGTTCATCTGGAAGATGGGGTGCAGGTCCGGTTGACGGTACTCATCCAACCGTACGGGCATCAGCAAACTGATCGCCGCCTGCGCCGCTGCCTCTTCGTGGTAACGAAACAGATAATGCCCAGCACCGCCCAGGAGCTTACCGCTGCTGCCTTCGGGCGTTGCCACTTGCAATAAGGCAGTCATCAGTCGAACACTCCGTGGATTTCGTCAAGCGTGGGCATGGCAGCGGGAATTACCGAGAGTTCGCAGTCCAAGGCGGCCAGAACCCGAGCGTAGGCAACCATGCCTACCGATAGGTCCCCCTTCTCGATGGCAATAACCTTCTGACGGGTAATACCAGCCAGACTGGCAAGCTTGACCTGCGTGAGGCCTCGATTCAGACGGCGCTGCCGAAGCTGGTCACCAAGCCGTACAGTGATGAGAGAATAATCCATGTCTGGTATACGCGACAAATTTAGATGGATGTAACGTAAACAAAACTATCCGGTTGCACAAATCTATTTCGTCCATCTCCCAGAGACGCGACCGTCCACAGCCACACATTGCGCGGCTTTTGCGTTTCTGAGAGGGTAGCCGCCTCGCTCCCCCAAGCCTGTCATCCCTATCCCTAACCGAGATTCCCATCATCGCCACCCCCAGCCTCCCCCGACTGTTCCTCGATTTGTTCTGGCAGCTCAGCATCCTGCTGGTGCCGGCTTTTTTCGTCACGGTACTGCCTCCTGTGCTGGCCTTGTCGACAGTGCTGTTTTTTGGGCTGTTGATGGGGCTTGCGGCGCGCCTGGGCTTCCTGGCAACGGCTCGAGGTCTTGCCCGCTTGATGATTGGCGCGGTATTCGGCCTGGGTTTCAGCCTCGGTAGGGCGTTGCCCGAGTGGTGGGGGATTCTGGCGGCGATCGCCGCGATCATCGGTGGGCTGGCGTGTGTCAGCACCTGGGAGCGGCGTCTTGGGCTGGTAATCGCCCCTGTCAAAGGGCCGAGCGCCTGGGGTGGCGGCGAGCCGCAATTGACGCCTGAGGGCGAGCCGATCCGGGTGTTCAACCACAGCGAAATCGCAATGGGAGGTCCCACATATTGCGACTATCTGTTCCCCGACGGCGTCCTGCTGCAAGGACTAGGTTCCTCATCGATGTTCTCGAGTGACGGACGTTATTTCGCCGCAACCGTACCGTCCCGACAAAGCTGGGGATTGGTCGTGCTCGATCGCCAGCAACGCCGGCTGTACCGTTGCGCCGAGAGTGACCTCTGGGAGTTGGACACGTTTGACCTCAACGGGTTGAGCGGTCGCCATAGCCCGCTGGTGGATAACGGTGTCCGCACAACCCGATTGGAAGATGCATTACAGACGGCCAACGTTATCGACCTCGTCCCCGTTGCAGACCTTTGGCTGGAGCCCGGCTGGCATTGCGACAGTGTTGCGCCCACGTTCGAACGTCGCTCTGCGGACGGCCAACATTGCCTGCTGGGCAACATTGTGTTGCCCCCGACCTTTCGCGATCTGCCTCAACCACTGGCGCCCCTGCTTTCGCCGCGCTATGCCATCAGCGTTGATGAGCAGCCATCGGGGCTGCTGATGGCCGCTGATGCACCGTTGATATGGAGCGACGATCAACGTGGCCTGGTGTGCCTGGCCCAGGCGCAAGCCGATCATGCCGACGGCGATCAGTACTGGTTATGGCAGATCGACAAAGGCTGGCGCGTGCTGCCCGCGCCCTGGCTGAAAAGTGACGCCGAGCCGTCGTTCTATTGGCACGATTTGCTCGGCCTCGACGCGGAACATGTGCATATCGGGGCGTACCTCGATTACCCGCGCCCGGGCTCAGGTCGGTATGGCTACCGCCTGGACAGCATTCACAGTGATACCGAGATCCAGACCGGTCATGACGCCCAAGGGCGGGCGCAAGTCGCCGAGTTTCAATTGACCCGAATGGCCATTGCGATGCCATTGGACAGTTCAGGTCGACGCGGCGATTCGTACATCGAGACACAGCCGATGCTGGGCGGTGTATGCGCTCATCTGATCTGGCTTCGCGACAACCCTGAAGGACTTGGTAGTTATCGCTGTCAGATCGGTGACTGGCGATTACCAGGAAGCTGGCTGTTGGATCATCGGGTCTCGGATTGCGGGCGCTACCTGGCGCTGCTGACCTCTGAAGGGTCAACAACGGTAGCGACCCATGCGGTGGTTGCGGACGTGAAGGAACAACGCCTGCTGGGCGGGCCGGCAATGTGGGCGGCTCGGCTGCTGGATTTTCGTGACGGTCGCCTGAGCCTGGCAGTGGTTGCCGGGCGTCTTGGTCAGGACCTGGACAGCCACCCGCTGCAACGCTTCAACGTGGCCGCGCCGCAGGTCGGTACCGATGCTTCATTTTGCCGTCCCGACGAACAGTACCGGCTGTTCTACAACACCGAGGACCTGCAAGTGGCAGAATCACAGCTTTGCCGCGTGCCTCCCTGGCGCCTGGTGAATCGCCCGCAAGTTGCCATCGCAGAAGGTGACTTCATCCAGCCCGCCCCCGACGATCAGGATGCCGCCTGGTTGTTTGGCAGCGAGACGGAATATGCCGACAGTTGGCTTCGCGCCAACACGCCCCGACTGGGAGGCCATCTGCTGACGGCATCAGGCTGCGCGATTGTCGGCCTGGCGCCCTCGATGATCTGGTCGATGGATGGCCGCTATCTGGCCCTGACCTGCCTGAGGACGGATGTGACAGAACAGTGTGGAAACTACCGGGGCTGGCAATTGTTGTTGCTCGACACCCAGGACCACACGCTTCGGCTGCATTCGCAATGGCTGGGTAATCGACCCCAGTTTGAAAGCTTCGATAACGAGCAATTGCACGTACGCTGTTTCGAGCGGGACTGGGACGCCGAGGACGATAAGGACCAGGGTTCGATCCAATCGTTATCCTTGGGCGCTTTGCTGAAACTGCCCGTTGAACAGCTGGTGTGCCAGGACGGTTTCTGGCTGCGGACTACGCAAGCGCACCTGGCCCCCGCCTGGCGAGCACTGACGTTGCCCGCCATCGGCTATTTCGAGCGACAGAACCTGTAACATGTCCGCCAACAACGCCCACGCCGGAGCCCTCCTTGGCTGATACCCGCCCCCCTGTCCTCGACGAAATCGACCGCCAACTGATCGCGGCCCTGCAAATCAATGCCAGGGAAAGCGTCGCCATGCTTGCCCGCCAATTGGGCATCGCCCGGACGACCGTGACCTCGCGGCTGGCAAGGCTGGAGAAGACCAAAGTCATCACCGGATACGGCGTGCGGCTGGGTCAGCGGCTGATTGACGGCGGCTTGCAGGCCTACGTCGGCATCAAGGTCCAACCACGCTCCGGCAAGGACGTGCTACGGCGCTTGAGCGCCATGGCCCAGGTCCAGCAGCTGTGTGCGGTCAGTGGCGAGTTTGATTACGTCGCCTGGCTGCGCACGGATTCGCCGGAGCAACTGGATCAATTACTGGACCAGATCGGTAGCGTGGATGGCGTGGAGAAGACCACCACTTCGATCATCCTCAGTAGCAAGATCGATCGGGGCCAGCCGGTCTGAAACCTGCGACTAGCTCCTACAGATCAGCGCGTCTGTGGGAGCGAGCCTGCT
>NZ_JAGGOF010000029.1:0-33085 GCF_018614775.1 Pseudomonas fluorescens | reverse complement strand
AGCAGGCTCGCTCCCACAGCACCGTATCTCGTCATTACGACTCAAACAGACTTCAAATCGACCAGCAACAAACAAAAACGACGGCACATTGTGTCTTATTAACGTATCTCCCACTCCCTAGAATGGCTGGCATCTTTCCTATACTCAGACGCGAACACCGCGTCGAGTTGCCCATCAAGGTCCGCCATGAACAAGAACAATCGCCACCCAGCAGACGGTAAGAAGCCCATCACGATCTTCGGGCCGGACTTCCCTTTCGCCTTTGACGACTGGATCGAGCATCCGGCCGGGCTGGGCAGCATTCCTGCCCATAACCTGGGGGCGGAGGTGGCGATTGTCGGGGCCGGGATCGCCGGGCTGGTGGCCGCTTACGAGTTGATGAAGCTGGGCCTCAAGCCTGTGGTCTACGAGGCTTCGAAAATGGGCGGTCGGTTGCGCTCACAAGCCTTCAACGGCGCCGAGGGTGTGGTCGCCGAGCTGGGCGGCATGCGTTTTCCGGTGTCCTCCACGGCGTTCTACCATTACGTCGACAAGCTGGGCCTGGAAACCAAACCGTTTCCCAACCCGCTGACCTCGGCCTCCGGCAGCACGGTTATCGACCTGGAAGGCCAGACCTACTACGCAGAGAAAATGGCCGACCTGCCGGCCTTGTTCCAGGAAGTGGCCGACGCCTGGGCCGACGCTCTGGAGGACCGCTCGCGCTTCGGCGAGATCCAGCAGGCCATTCGCGACCGCGACGTGCCGCGTCTCAAGGAACTGTGGAATACCCTCGTACCGCTGTGGGACGACCGCACGTTCTACGACTTCGTCGCCACGTCCAAGGCATTTGCCAAACTCTCCTTCCAGCACCGCGAAGTGTTCGGTCAGGTCGGTTTCGGCACGGGCGGCTGGGATTCGGACTTCCCCAACTCGATGCTGGAAATCTTCCGTGTGGTGATGACCAACTGCGACGATCACCAGCACCTGGTGGTCGGTGGCGTCGAGCAGGTGCCCTACGGCATCTGGAAGCACGTGCCGGAACGCTGCGCGCATTGGCCGGAAGGCACCAGCCTGAGCTCATTGCACCTGGGCGCACCCCGCAGCGGCGTGAAACGCATCGCCCGCGCCGCCGACGGCCGTTTCAGCGTCACGGACGTCTGGGACAACACCCGCGAGTACGCGGCTGTGCTGGTCACTTGCCAGAGCTGGCTGCTGACCACCCAGATCGAATGTGAAGAGGCGCTGTTCTCGCAAAAAATGTGGATGGCCCTGGACCGCACCCGCTACATGCAAGCGTCGAAAACGTTCGTGATGGTCGACCGGCCGTTCTGGAAGGACAAGGATCCGCAAACCGGCCGTGACCTGATGAGCATGACCCTGACCGATCGCCTGACCCGCGGTACGTATCTGTTCGACAATGGCGACGACAAGCCGGGGGTGATCTGCCTGTCTTATTCCTGGATGAGCGACGCGCTGAAAATGCTCCCGCATCCGGTAGAGAAACGCGTGAAACTGGCCCTCGACGCGCTGAAGAAAATCTACCCCACGGTGGACATCGCCGCCCGCATCATCGGCGACCCGATCACCGTATCCTGGGAAGCCGACCCGCATTTCCTCGGCGCGTTCAAGGGCGCCCTGCCCGGCCACTACCGCTACAACCAACGCATGTATGCGCATTTCATGCAGGACGATATGCCGGCTGAACAACGCGGGATCTTTATTGCGGGCGATGACGTCTCATGGACACCCGCCTGGGTCGAAGGCGCGGTACAGACCTCGCTCAATGCCGTGTGGGGAATCATGAAGCACTTCGGCGGTGAAACCCACGCCGAGAACCCGGGTCCAGGCGATGTGTTCCACGAGATCGGTCCGATCGCCCTGCCCGAATAAAAAGGAGTTGTTGATGCGTGTAGCCCTTTATCAATGCCCACCGTTGCCGCTGGATCCGGCCGGCAACCTGCAACGTCTGCATCGCGTGGCGCTGGAGGCCAGGGGTGCCGACGTGCTGGTGCTGCCGGAGATGTTCCTCACCGGCTACAACATCGGTGTCGACGCGGTGAACGTATTGGCCGAGGTCTACAACGGCGAATGGGCCCAGCAGATCGGCCGCATCGCCAAGGCGGCCGGCCTGGCGATTGTCTATGGCTACCCTGAGCGCAGCGAAGACGGGCAGATCTACAACGCGGTCCAGTTGATCGACGCCCAGGGCGAGCGCCTGGCCAACTACCGCAAGAGTCACCTGTTCGGCGACCTCGATCACGCAATGTTCAGCGCCGGCGACTCGGCGCTGCCCATCGTCGAACTCAATGGCTGGAAGCTCGGCTTGCTGATCTGTTATGACCTGGAGTTTCCAGAGAACGCTCGACGCCTGGCCCTGGCCGGCGCCGAACTGATTCTGGTGCCGACCGCCAACATGCAGCCCTACGATTTCATTGCTGACGTCACCGTGCGCGCCCGGGCCATCGAGAACCAGTGTTTCGTCGCTTACGCCAATTACTGCGGCCACGAAGGTGAGTTGCTGTATTGCGGCCAGAGCAGCATCGCCGCACCGGACGGCAGCCGTCCCGCGCTGGCGGGGCTGGACGAGGCCTTGATCGTGGGCGAGTTGGATCGGCAACTGATGGAAGATTCCCGAGCGGCCTACAACTATCTGCACGACCGCCGTCCAGCCCTCTACGGCGACTTGCACAAGCACTGACCCGGGCGAATCCGCTAGCATGAGCGCCTCTCTGTCCTGGAAGCGCTCATGCCAGCCCCCGCACCCCTCCGCCCCCTTTCCGTAACCCTGGCCAACGGCTTGCAGGTGACGGTGCGTCACGTCCCTGGCCTGAAACGCAGCGCTGCGGTGCTGCGGGTAGCGGCCGGCAGCCATGACGAACCCCTGGCCTGGCCTGGATTGGCGCACTTGCTCGAACATCTTTTCTTCCTCGGCACCGAGCGGTATCCCACGGAGGAGAACCTGATGACCTACGTGCAGCGCCACGGCGGCCAGATCAACGCCTGCACCCGCGAACGCACCACGGACTTCTTTTTCGAAGTACCACCGACGGCTTTGGTCGGCGGGCTTGAGCGGCTGGGGGACATGCTCGCTCATCCGCGCCTGGAGGAAGCCGATCAGTTGCGCGAACGGGAAGTGCTCCATGCAGAATTCATTGCCTGGTCCCAGGACCCGACAGCCCAGCGTGGGGTAGCCCTGCATGACGGACTGTCGACGACACATCCACTGCGCGGCTTCCATGCGGGCAACCGCGACAGCCTCGCCATCACGCGGCCGGAATTCCAGGCCGCCTTGCGCGGGTTTTACCAAAGGTTTTACCAGACCGGCCAGATGACCCTCAGCCTGGTCGGCCCGCAGAACATTGAAGTCTTGAAGACACTGGCCGAACACTTTGGTGAACACCTGCCCGAGGGCGAAGCGCAGGTCAGGCCGATGCCGCCGAAGCTGATGGAGTCGGCCGACGCTGGTTATCAGCGCAGCAGCGAAGACTGCCTCGACCTGCTGTTCGTTTTCGAACACCTTCCAGCCGCCTCGCCTCAAGCCCTGGATTTTCTGTGCGCATGGCTGAACTCCAGCAAACCGGGCAGTCTGCTGGCAACGTTGCGTCAACAGGACCTGGCTGACAGCCTCAAGGCCACTGCGCTGTACGAATTTGCCGGGCAGGCGCTTTTGCACCTCGAATTCAAGCTTGCCAACAGTCGAGCACCGGACGAAATCCAGCCATTGCTGCACGATTGGCTGGGGTTCTTCGCCGCCCAGGATGACTGGGCGACCTTGCGCAACGAGTTCACTCGTCGGCTACAGCGTCGGCAAGAAACGGGGTCGGCGCTGCAACTGGCTCGGTGGGACAGCGAGGATCGTAATGCTCCGCTGTCGGAAAACGACCTTGTGAGGCTCAGGAAAATCCTCAAGCAATTGCATCCCGCCGATAACGTAGTCGGGCAATGGCAGTTGCCCGCGCCCAATCCTTTCCTGCAAACACCCGGCGAGGCCCCCCGCGCCGGCCTGATACGCGGCCAGACCAGCGCGCACCGCGGTTTGCGCACCTTCGCCCAGGATCGCTCCCGCAGCCGGCGGGAACGCTCGCCCATGCAGTTCAGCACGGCGTTGACGGACAGCAAGCGGGAAAGCGCGGTGTACCTGCGCTGGAGACTGACGACCCAGGCACCGCCCGATTTGCAAGCCAGGCTCGACAGGCACCTGCACGATCTACGTGAGGACGCTCGCCAAGCCGGCGTGGAGGTCACCTTCGAGCCTTCCGGCAATCAATGGCTGTTGAAACTGGTCGGTTGCGAGGCCCCGATGCCGTTGGTGCTCGAACACATCCTGGCGAAGCTTGCACAACCGCTGCCCGTGGCCCCGACCAGGAACGAAGCACCCCTGATACCGATTCGACATCTGTTGAAGGCATTGCCGGGCCACTGCGGCCTCTCTTCAACGGCGCCACTGCGTGCTGGCGATGGCGACCAGGGCGTGTGGGCAAGTGCCCTGTGGGATGGCCTGGCAATGGGCTTGTCGACCGTGACCCAAGGGGCAATGGCTCCGGTACTGGCCAGGATCCCGGGCGTCGACAGCCAGGAAGCCGATCCGGGGTCGGCGCCATCGAGAAAACATCTATGGAAAACACTGCAGACCCATGGCGATGAACACGCGGTGTTGCTGTTTTGTCCGACACCTGCCAGGACGTTGTCGGACGAAGCCGAGTGGCGGCTGTTGGCGCAACTCTGCCAAGCGCCGTTTTATCAGCGCCTGCGCGTGGAGTTGCAACTGGGCTATGGCGTGTTCAGCGGCTTGAAGCAGATCAATGGGCAAACCGGCCTGCTGTTCGGCGTCCAATCGCCCCATGCCTCGCCAGCCACGCTGATCGGACACATCGAACAGTTCATCCGTGGACTGCCAGAGCTGATCCGGCAAGTCGACGATCCGACCCTGTGCGCTCAGCGAAAGACCCTCGCCGAGCAACTCCAGAGCGATGCCCTGCCCTGTCCGCAAATGGCCGAGCTGCTTTGGCAGGCCAGGCTGGCCGGTCATTCGTCGGATTATCTCCCGCGCTTGCCCGAGGCCCTTCCCCTTGTGGACCGCCCCCGGCTGATGATCGCCGTCCAGTGCTTGATCGATGCAGAGGGGGGCTGGTATTGCCTGGCTAACGGCGCCAGCGGGACGTTGCCCTGGGACGCGTGGGAATGATCGTTACAGCGGCTGCAAAGAGCTTTCTCAGAGAATCGCGGCCTATGAATTTGTTTAATTTAGTAACATAGCCGCCTAAGCATCTGAACATCTCCGAACGGAGGTGGACTATATGTATAGATCTCAACCGTTCCACCCCAACCAAAGGAGTATTTCCATGTCCTGGTCCAAACCCGCATATATCGACCTGCGTATCGGTTTCGAAGTCACTATGTACTTCGCCAGCCGTTGATTGCTGCAGGCACCTAGCACGCAGCACAACGCCTCGGTCAGCCGGGGCGTTTTTATTTCGGTTTGAAATGGAGTTGCCATGTTTGTCCAGATTCTAGGTTCCGCCGCCGGCGGCGGTTTCCCCCAGTGGAACTGCAACTGCGCCAACTGCGCAGGTTTTCGCAGCGGCAGCCTGCGAGCCCTGGCGCGCACCCAATCGTCCATCGCGATTTCCGACGACGGGGTGAGCTGGGTGCTGTGCAACGCCTCTCCGGACATTCGCGCGCAACTCCAGGGTTTCGCCCCGATGCAGCCTGGCCGGGCCCTGCGGGATACTGGCATCGGCGCCATCATCCTGATGGACAGCCAGATCGACCACACCACCGGCCTGCTCAGCCTGCGCGAAGGTTGCCCACATCAGGTCTGGTGCACCGACATGGTCCATGAAGACCTGAGCAGCGGTTTCCCGCTGTTCAACATGCTGACCCATTGGAACGGCGGGTTGAGCTGGAACCGCATCGAACTCGACCGCAGCTTCACCGTCCCGGCCTGCCCGAACCTGCGTTTTACCCCGCTGCCACTGCGTAGCGCCGCACCGCCGTATTCTCCGCACCGCTTCGATCCGCACCCGGGGGACAACATCGGCCTGATCGTCGAAGACCTGCGCACCGGCGGCAAGCTGTTCTATGCCCCGGGCCTGGGCAAGGTCGACGGGCCCTTGCTGGAAATCATGGCAGGCAGCGATTGCCTGTTGGTGGACGGCACGATGTGGGACGACGACGAAATGCAGCGCCGTGGCGTCGGCACCCGCACCGGCCGGGAGATGGGCCACCTGGCGCAGAACGGTCCCGGCGGGATGCTGGAAGTGCTGGAGCAACTGCCCGAGCAACGCAAGGTCCTGATTCATATCAACAACACCAACCCGATCCTCGACGAAGACTCGCCCGAGCGGGCTGAACTGGTGCGTCGAAAGGTTGAAGTGGCCTACGACGGAATGAGTATTGAGTTGTAGGTAAGGCCGGATAATTGTGGGAGCGCGGTGTGTCAGCTGGGTTGATGCCCGTTGGGCTGGCCTCATCGCGAGCAGGCTCGCTCCCACAGGAGTCCGGATAATACGGGATATCGCCTACACCACAGAACCCATGTGGGAGCGAGCCTGCTCGCGATGGGGCCAGCCCTGACGCCACAACACCCAAACGGTTATTCCCCGGAGAAACCGCAATGACTGACACCCCCCTGTCCCCCGCCGAGTTCGAAGCGGCCCTGCGTGCCAAGGGTGCGTATTACCACATTCATCACCCCTATCACGTGGCGATGTACGAAGGCCGCGCCACTCGCGAACAGATCCAGGGCTGGGTCGCGAACCGCTTCTACTACCAAGTGAACATCCCGCTCAAGGATGCCGCGATCCTGGCCAACTGCCCGGACCGGGAAATCCGCCGCGAGTGGATTCAGCGCCTACTCGACCACGACGGCGCGCCCGGCGAAGACGGCGGTATCGAAGCCTGGCTGCGACTGGGCCAGGCGGTGGGCCTGGACCCGGAGCAACTACGCTCCCAGGAACTGGTGTTGCCGGGGGTGCGTTTCGCCGTGGACGCCTACGTCAACTTCGCCCGTCGGGCCTCTTGGCAGGAAGCCGCCAGCAGTTCACTGACCGAACTGTTCGCCCCGCAGATCCACCAGTCGCGCCTGGATAGTTGGCCGCAGCATTACCCGTGGATCGACCCGGCGGGCTATGAGTATTTCCGCACTCGCCTGGGTCAGGCCCGCCGCGACGTGGAACACGGCCTGGCGATAACCTTGCAGCACTACACCACCCGCGAAGGGCAAGCGCGCATGTTGGAGATTCTCCAGTTCAAACTGGACATCCTCTGGAGCATGCTCGACGCCATGAGCATGGCCTACGAATTGAACCGCCCGCCTTATCACAGCGTGACCGGAGAACGGGTGTGGCACAAAGGAATCCCTTTATGAGTTTCGACCGCAGCCAAACCCCTCGCTGGCGCCCCGGCTATCGCTTCCAGTACGAACCGGCCCAGAAAGGCCATGTGCTGCTCTATCCTGAAGGCATGATCAAGCTCAATGACAGCGCCGCGCTGATCGGCGGCCTGATCGACGGTGAACGCAACGTCACGGCCATCATTGGCGAGCTGGCGAAACAGTTCCCCGACGTACCGGAACTCGGTGACGACATCGAGCAATTCATGGAGGTCGCCCGTGCAAAGCACTGGATCGAACTTGCCTGACCCGCCAGCCATCGGCCTGCCGCTGTGGTTGCTGGCGGAGCTGACCTACCGCTGCCCACTGCAATGCCCCTACTGCTCCAACCCGCTGGACTTCGCCGAGCAGGGCAAGGAGCTGAGCACCGAGCAGTGGTTCAAAGTGTTTCGTGAAGCCCGGGAAATGGGCGCCGCGCAATTGGGCTTTTCCGGTGGAGAGCCGCTGGTGCGCCAGGACTTGGCCGAACTGATCGGCGAAGCGCGCAAGCTGGGTTTCTATACCAACCTGATCACCTCCGGCATCGGTTTGACCGAGCAGAAGATCAGCGACTTCAAGAAGGCCGGCCTGGATCATATCCAGATCAGCTTCCAGGCCAGCGACGAGCAAGTGAACAACCTGCTCGCCGGCTCGAAGAAAGCCTTCGCACAAAAACTCGAAATGGCCCGGGCGGTGAAGGCCCACGGCTATCCGATGGTGCTGAACTTCGTCACCCATCGGCACAACATCGACAAGATCGACCGCATCATCGAGCTGTGCATCGCCCTTGAAGCCGACTTCGTCGAGCTTGCCACGTGCCAGTTCTATGGCTGGGCGCAGCTCAACCGTGTCGGCCTGCTACCGACCCGGGAGCAACTGGTGCGCGCCGAACGCATCACTAACGAATACCGCGCCAAACTGGAAGCCGAAGGGCATCCGTGCAAGTTGATCTTCGTCACCCCGGACTACTATGAAGAGCGCCCCAAGGCCTGCATGAACGGCTGGGGCAGCATCTTTCTGACCGTGACACCGGACGGTACCGCACTGCCTTGTCACGGCGCCCGGCAATTGCCGGTGCAATTTCCCAACGTGCGTGACCACAGCATGCAGCACATCTGGTACGACTCGTTCGGCTTCAACCGCTTTCGCGGCTATGACTGGATGCCCGAGCCGTGCCGCTCCTGCGATGAAAAGGAAAAGGACTTCGGCGGCTGTCGCTGCCAGGCCTTCATGCTCACGGGCGACGCCAGCAATGCTGACCCGGTGTGCAGCAAATCCGCGCATCACGGGGTGATTCTTAAGGCTCGCGAAGACGCCGAGCACGCCACCCAGACCATCGAACAACTGGCCTTTCGCAATGAACGAAACTCACGCCTCATCGCTAAAAGCTGATCCATTCAGCGCCGCCCAGGCCGTTGCCGCCGGCATCGACTTCGCGGAACTGCGGGTTGGCGCCCTGGGCCTGTTCTGGAATGAATACCGGCCCGGCGACGGGGCTTGCCGGATCTGGCACTGGCACGGCAGCCAGGCCCGATGCCTGACCCCTGACGGGTTCAGCGCAGCCAGCCGGGTCTACGAATACGGCGGCGGATCGTTCTGCCTGAGCGCTGACGGCGTGTTGTTCGTCAACGAGGCCGACCAGCAGATCTACCGACAATCGCTAGCCACTCAAAGCCCCGCCGCACTGACCTCGGGCGACTGTCGCTATGGCGATCTCAACGTCTATGGCGCACAGGTGCTGGCGGTGGAGGAGCAGGCCAACCGACATCGCCTGGTGTCCATTGGTTTGGCGGATCAACAGCGGCACCTGCTGGCGGAAGGCGCGGATTTCTACGCTTCGCCGACCGTGAGCGCCGATGGCCAGCGATTGGCTTGGATTGAGTGGAGCCGCCCGCATCAGCCATGGACCGCGACGCGGTTGATGCTGGCCGAACGCAACGCCTCGGGGTGGGGTGAGCCGCGCTGTGTAGCGGGCGATGATGAGGAGGCGTCCATCCAGCAGCCGCGTTTCGATGCCGCGAATCGTCTTTATTGCCTGACCGATCGCGGTGGTTTCTGGCAGCCCTGGGTCGAGTCGGCCCAAGGCCTGGAACCGTTGCCCGCCGCCAAGGCCGATCACGCTCCGGCACCGTGGCAACTGGGCGGTTGTACCTGGCTGCCGCTGGATGAGCAGACTTATCTGGCGAGCTGGACCGAAGCGGGTTTTGGTCGGCTGGGCCTGTGCCGCACCGGAGGTCGGAACGAGGACTTCACCGGCATTTACACGCGCTTTCGCAGCCTGGCATTGGATGAGCAGTTCATCTACGCCATTGCCGCGTCGCCGACCCACTCATCGGCGATTATCGCGATTGACCGGCAAAGCCATGAAGTCGCGGTGCTGGCAGGCGGCCTTGCGCCGCTGCCCGCTGAACAGGTCAGCCGCCCTCGAACGCTGCGCTACCCTTCTGCTGGCGACCAGGCCCACGGCTTTTTCTATCCGGCCATGACCGCCCAGGAAAAACCGCCACTGGTGGTGTTCATCCATGGCGGCCCCACCTCGGCTTGTTATCCGGTGTTCGATCCGCGCATCCAGTATTGGACTCACCGCGGCTTTGCCGTCGCCGACCTCAATTACCGTGGCAGCAGCGGCTATGGCCGGGCCTATCGACAGGCATTGCATCTGAATTGGGGGGTAGTGGATGTCGAGGATGCCTGCGCGGTGGTGGCCTACCTTGATGACCAAGGACTGATCGATGGCCGTCATGCCTTCATCCGTGGCGGCAGCGCCGGTGGCTATACGACCCTTTGCGCCCTGGCCTTCCATGACGTATTCCGGGCCGGTGCCAGCCTCTATGGCGTCAGCGACCCCGTGGCCCTGGCCCGCGCGACGCACAAGTTCGAGGGCGATTACCTGGACTGGCTGATCGGCGACCCGCAACGCGACGTCGAACGCTACCGCGCCCGCACGCCATTGCTGCACGCCGACCAGATCCGTACGCCGGTGATCTTCTTTCAAGGCGAACTGGATGCCGTGGTCGTGCCACAGCAGACCCGGGATATGGTCCGAGCCTTGGAGGACAACGGCGTTACGGTCGAAGCCCATTATTATCCGGATGAGCGCCACGGCTTTCGCAAGGCCGCGAACCAGGCCCATGCGCTGGAGCATGAGTGGTTGTTCTATCGAAAGGTGATGGACAGCGCGCCATAGGAAATGAGGAACCAAATGTGGGAGCGAGCCTGNNAGGCTCGCTCCCACAGGGAGTTTCGGTAAAATTTTTCAGCGCTTGGCGATGATGTAGACCGCATGCACGATGCCGGGGATGTAACCCAGCAGCGTCAGCAGGATATTCAGCCAGAAAGCCCCGCCGAAGCCGACTTGCAGGAACACGCCCAACGGCGGCAGCAGGATGGCGATGATGATCCGAATAAAATCCATTGGTTGGCTCCCGATTGGCGATGGCTACGTTGCCATAGCTCATGGACACCTGACCGCTCGTCAGGGTTCAGCGACAACCAAAGAAAGCGACTGGCAGGGATAAATCGCACGCAAAGAAAACCCCGCCGAAGCGGGGTTTTTCAAACTGTTTCCCTGACATCCATTTCACTCCGCCCTTCCTGGCAGAATCCTACGTGTCCGTGTTGTTGCTCTTGCGCATCCTGCGCGACGTCCATGTGAAGTAGATTAGCCGTGGATCCAATCGGCGGGTAGAGGGAAAATGCCAGCACGATGTGTAAGCAAATGCTCACACATCGTCATTTCTCAGAACTGCCCGGCTTCCAGCAGGAACAGCGACTCGCTGCCGGCCTTCACGGAAGCGCTCAACGAATGGATGCGCGGCAGCAAGCGGGCGAAGTAGAACCGCGCCGTACCCAGTTTGCTCGCGTAGAAATCATCCTGGCTTTCCTTGCCCAGGGCGGCCTTGGCCATCAGTGCCCACATGTAGGCATAAGCGGTGTAGCCGAACACCTGGAGGTATTCCACTGAAGCCGCGCCAATTTCGTTGGGGTTGTTTTTCGCCCGGTCCAGCAGCCATTCGGTCAATTCATCCAGCGTGCCGACGGCGTCGTTCAATGGCTTGGTGAACTCGGCCAGGTCGCCGCTCGCGGTGGCGGTGAAGTGACGGATTTCATCGGCAAACAATTTGTAGAAGGCGCCGCCGCTGCCGACGATCTTGCGTCCTACCAGGTCCAGCGCCTGGATGCCATTGGTGCCTTCGTAGATCTGAGTGATGCGCACATCACGCACCAGTTGCTCCTGGCCCCATTCACGAATGTAACCGTGGCCGCCGAAAATCTGCTGGCCATGAACGGTGGTTTCCAGCCCAAGGTCGGTCAGGAACGCCTTGGCCACTGGCGTCAGCAATGCAACGAGGTCTTCGGCGCGCTTGCGGGTGGTTGGGTCTTCGCTGAATTTGGCGGTGTCCAGTTGCATCGCCACGTAGGTGGAAAACGCTCGGCCACCTTCGTTCGAGGCTTTCATGGTCAGCAACATCCGGCGCACATCCGGATGGACGATGATCGGGTCGGCAACCTTGTCCTTGTTCTGCGCGCCGGTTGGCGAACGGCTTTGCAGGCGGTCACGGGCGTACTCGATGGCGTTCTGGTAGGAGCGCTCACCGGTTGCCAGGCCCTGGATACCGACACCCAGGCGCTCGTAGTTCATCATGGTGAACATCGCCGCCAGGCCCTTGTTGGGCTCACCGACCAGGTAACCCACCGCGTCGTCGAAGTTCATCACGCAGGTGGCGGACGCCTGGATGCCCATCTTGTGTTCGATCGACCCGCAGTTGGCCGCGTTACGCGCGCCCAGGCTGCCGTCGGCATTGACCATGAACTTGGGCACCAGGAACAACGAGATGCCTTTCGGGCCTGCCGGTGCGTCCGGCAGTTTCGCCAGCACCAGATGGATGATGTTTTCGGTGAGGTCGTGTTCGCCGCCGGTGATGAAGATCTTGGTGCCGCTGACCTTGTAGGAACCGTCAGCCTGAGGTTCGGCCTTGGTGCGAATGATCCCCAGGTCCGTACCGGCGTGCGGCTCGGTCAGGCACATGGAGCCGGCCCAGACGCCGGCATACATGTTCGGCAGGTACGCCGCCTTCAGCGCTTCGCTGGCGTGGGCATTGATCGACAGGCAAGCGCCCGCTGTCAGCATCGGGTACAGGCCGAAAGACAGGCTGGCCGAGTTGACCATTTCCTCGACCTGGGCCGAGACGGCCTTGGGCATGCCCATGCCGCCGTATGCCGGATCACCGCCGACACCGACCCAACCGCCCTCGGCATAAGTCTGGTAGGCCTGTGGGAAACCTGCCGGCGTGGTGACGGCACCGTCGGCCCAGTGGCAGCCCTCTTCGTCAGCGGCGCGGCTGAGGGGCGCGATGCTTTTGCTGGTGACTTTGCCGGCTTCTTCGAGAATCGCCTCGACGGTTTCGGCGTCGACGGTCTCGGCCAATGCCGGCAGCTCGGCCCAGAGTTTTGCGACCTCGAACACTTCATTGAGGACGAAGCGCATATCGCGCAGGGGCGCTTTGTAGTCAGCCATGGCAAACCTCGCAGGATCTAAACAGTTGGTTCGTAAGAAAACGCTTTTTGCAGTGGTCGGAGTGTACCTCAACAACTTTTACGACACATAGGGTCAACCAGTGACTTATTTGTTATTTTCGGTCACCAAACAGGCAAGCAAAGTCATGTGGCGAGGACGCTGCTCCCTCACCACACGGTTCAACCCATCAGAGCGCAAACAACTGCGCCGGCAGCTTCATCAAGCAATCGCTCCCCGCCTCGACGGCGGCCCGATGAGCAGCCGTGCGCGGCAGCAGGCGCTTGAAGTAAAACTCGCAGGTCGCCAGTTTGGCCCGGCAGAAATCCCCGTCGCCATCACCGCTGTCCAACTGCGACTGAGCGACCAGCGCCATGCGCAGCCACAGGTAAGCCAGGATGATGTAGCCGCTGTACATCAGGTAGTCCACGGAGGCGGCGCCCACTTCGTCCGGATTCTTCATGGCGGCCATGCCCACCCGAGTGGTCAGTTCGCCCCACTGCTGGTTAAGGCCATCGAGTTGCGCGATGTATTCCTTTAGCTGCGGGTGTCCGGCGTTCGCGGCGCAGAATTTGTGAACGATTTTGGTGAACCCGCGCAGCAACTTGCCCTGGCTACCCAGCACCTTGCGCCCCAACAGGTCGAGGGCCTGGATGCCATTGGTGCCTTCATAGATCGGTGCGATGCGGCAGTCGCGCACCAGTTGCTCCATGCCCCACTCTCGAATGAAGCCATGGCCGCCGAACACTTGCATGCCATGGTTGGTCACCTCGAGGCCGGTGTCGGTCATGAAGGCCTTGCAGATCGGCGTAAGGAAGGCGAGCAGGTCTTCGGCTTCCTGGCGGGCCGTCTCGTCCGGGCTCAGGTGTGCGGTGTCCAACAGTTGCGCGGTGAAATAGGTCAACGCCCGGTTGCCTTCGTTGAAGGCTTTCATGGTCAGCAGCATCCGGCGCACATCCGGGTGGACGATGATCGGGTCGGCGGCCTTTTCCGGGGCTTTGGGGCCGGTCAGCGAGCGCATCTGCAGACGGTCATTGGCATAGCGAATGGCACCCTGGAAGCTTGTTTCCCCCAGGCAAAGGCCCTGCATGCCAGTGCCGAGGCGGGCATGGTTCATCATGGTGAACATGCAATTGAGGCCCTTGTTCGGCTCGCCGATCAGGAAGCCCTTGGCCCCGTCGAAATTCAGCACGCAGGTGGCCGACGCCTTGATGCCCATCTTGTGCTCGATCGAGCCACAGGATACGCCATTGCGCTCGCCAGCTTCACCGGTGGCATCGGGCAGGAACTTGGGCACTATGAACAACGAGATGCCTTTGGTCCCGGCAGGCGCGTCCGGCAACTTGGCGAGCACCAGGTGGATGATGTTGTCGCTCATGTCGTGTTCGCCGGCGGAAATGAAAATCTTGCTGCCGGTGATCCCATAGCTGCCGTCGGCCTGAGGCACGGCGCGGGTCTTGATGATGCCCAGGTCCGTGCCGCAATGGGCTTCGGTGAGGCACATCGTGCCGGTCCATTGACCGGCGGTGAGCTTGCTCAGGTAGGTCTGTTTCTGTTCTTCGGTGCCGTGGGCATGAATGGCCGACATTGCGCCATGGGTCAGGCCCGGGTACATGCCCCAGGAGGTGTTGCTGGAGCCGACCATCTCGCTGATGACCAACCCCAGGGAACTCGGCAGGCCTTGGCCACCATAGGCCGGATCCGCCGCCAATCCGTGCCAGCCGCCCTCCACGTATTGTGCGAAAGCCTGCTTGAAGCCTGTCGGTGTAGTGACGACACCGTTGTCGAAATGGCAGCCTTCTTCATCACCGGAACGATTGAGGGGTGCCAGCACGTTTTCGCAAAACCGCGCGCCCTCCTCAAGAATCGCACTGACCATGTCCGGGCTGGCCTCACTGGCGCCCAGCTCGGCATAACGGCCATGAAAATCGAAAACGTGGTCGATCAGGAAGCGCATGTCGCGCAACGGGGCTTTGTACTCGGGCATGGTGGTTTTCTCCGGTAGCAGATCGTTACAACCTACTGCCGGGCTACCGAGGCCCACAATCACAGTCCAGACGCTGAATGCGCCGTCATCACTCAACCCGCGGCGGCCTCCCTGCGCACCGCGCCGCGCCGGGTCTGCCCAAAGGCAATCACACAGTTGCGCCCTGCGCCCTTGGCGTTGTAGAGCGCCTGGTCGGCGGACTTGAGGACTTCTTCGGGCGTACGCTGTTCGAGCCGCTCCGCGACGCCGATGCTGACCGTCACCGACACGCTCGACGCACCGGCTCCGGCACGCCGCTGGCGGCCCTGTTGATCGTCCGGGGGGCGACTGTCGGGGTTGCGCAATTGGATGCTGTAGGTCTCGATGGACTGGCGGATGACTTCCAGGTGGGGCATGCACTCGTCGAGGGTCTTGCCTGCGAACACCAGCGCAAATTCCTCGCCGCCGTAGCGATAAGCCCTACCGCCGCCACCGATTTTCGACAGTTTGCTGGCCACCAGGCGTAGCACCTGGTCGCCGACATCGTGGCCGTGGGTGTCGTTGAATTTCTTGAAGTGGTCGACGTCGCTCATCGCGAGCACATAATTGCGTCCCAGGCGCTGCATGCGCTCATTCAGCGCCCGGCGCCCCGGCAGGCCGGTGAGCTCGTCACGGAAGGCCATTTGATAGGCCTCGTGGGCGACCGCTGCGGCGATCATCAACATCACTTGGCTGCACATGATGTTCAGGGTGAACGGCAGGATGAAGGTCTTCGGCAACATCCAGAACAACCCCAGCAATCCCACCAACTGCGCGGCATGCAAGGGTCGGGGATTACGCCAGTACTGCCAGGCCAGCAACCCAAAAGCTGCCAGGAACACCGGATACGACAACTGAATCAGGCTCATCCAGGCTCCGTGCAAGGCCGGCCAGCGGATCTCGGAAAGCCACAGCAGCAATGCCTGGGGAAAACTTTGCTCCAGGGCCAATGCCACGCTGCCGAAGACCAGCAACACCGCGAACCGCGCCACCATGTCCTGGAACAGGTGGGTGCGTTCCTGCCACGCCGCAAACAGTCCAAACAGCAGCGGCAGCAGCAGGCAGACGAGGTGGAAAACCACCGCTGCATCTTCGCGCACCGTCCCGTTATCGCGGTAAAAATCGGTCTGGGTATCCAGCAGGAAATAGGCGATGTACACCGTGACCATCAGGAACAACTCGCGTTGGCGCCGGTAGACGGAGCAGTACGCACCGCCGAGCAACAGCACCAGCGTCGGGAGCACGTTGAACAGCGAGGTGAAGAAAACGTTGAGATCCTTGACGTAGGCAGCCGCAAGCCCCGCCAGCAATAACAGCAGAGACGGTAGGAAATGACTGAAACGTACGGCGGAAGAACGCGGCAAGGGTAAAGCTCCGACCCGGCTGAGCAAAGATGGCATTGTGCCTGCTATTAGCGCAGTAAGGCACGCAAGATGTGACAGATGTCACACTGCCATCGCTGTAACGGCAGGAGGGAAAGTTTTCTTAAGGCCCGGCTGGATGAATATTGTTTCAGGATCACACCGATACCCTGTGGGAGCGGGCATGCTCACGAAGGCGGTGTCTCTGTTACCTACGTGCTGCCTGAAACGACCCTTCCGCGAGCAAGCCCGCTCCCACAGGTTTTTTTACAGCGGGCATGAAAAAGCCGCTGCGTTCCGGAGAACGCAGCGGCTCTGGCGAAGCACCGCGTAAGGCTTAGTAGCCCAGCGCGAAGTCTTCTTCTTTCATGTCCATCAGGTTGTTGGCGCCCGACAGCATGGTTGCGACGTGAGTGCGGGTGCGCGGCAGGATGCGCTGGAAGTAGAAGCGCGCGGTCTGCAGCTTGGCGGTGTAGAACGCCTCCTCGGTGGTGCCGGCGGCGAGTTTTTCCGCTGCCAGGCGCGCCATGTCGGCCCAGAAGTAAGCCAGGCAGGCATAGCCGGAGTACATCAGGTAGTCCACCGACGCCGCGCCGACTTCTTCGCGGTCCTTCATGGCGGCCATGCCGACTTTCATGGTCAGCTCGCCCCACTCCTTGTTCAGTGCAGCCAGCGGGCCGACGAACTCTTTGACTGCTTCGTTGCCTTCGTTGCTCTGGCAGAACTTGTGGACGATCTTGGTGAAGCCCTTGAGCGCTTCGCCCTGGGTCATCAACACCTTGCGGCCCAGCAGGTCGAGCGCCTGGATACCGGTGGTGCCTTCGTACAGCATCGAAATACGGCTGTCACGAACGTTCTGCTCCATGCCCCACTCGGCGATGAAACCGTGGCCGCCGTAGATCTGCACGCCATGGTTGGCCGCTTCGAAGCCGACTTCAGTCATGAACGCCTTGGCGATCGGGGTCATGAACGCCAGCAGCGCATCGGCCTTTTTCTTCTCTTCTTCATCGACGCCGTATTTGACGATGTCAACCTGCTTGGCGGTGAAGTACACCATCGCCCGGTTACCTTCGGCGAAGGCCTTCATGGTCAGCAGCATGCGACGCACGTCAGGGTGCACGATGATCGGATCAGCCGCCTTGTCCGGTGCTTTCGGACCGGTCAGGGAACGCATCTGCAGACGATCACGGGCATACTTCAGGCCGCCCTGGAAGCCGATCTCGGCGTGGGCCAGGCCCTGCAGCGCGGTGCCCAGGCGTGCGGTGTTCATGAAAGTGAACATGCAGTTCAGGCCTTTGTTCGCCGGGCCGATCAGGTAACCGGTGGCCGCGTCGAAGTTCATCACGCAGGTGGCGTTGCCGTGGATACCCATCTTGTGTTCCAGGGAACCACAGCTCACCGCGTTGCGCTGGCCGACGGTACCGTCAGCGTTGGGCAGGAATTTCGGCACGATGAACAGCGAGATCCCCTTGGTGCCAGCCGGTGCATCCGGCAGGCGGGCCAGAACGATGTGAACGATGTTATCGGCCATGTCGTGTTCACCGGCCGAGATGAAGATCTTGGTGCCGGAAACCTTGTAGGAACCGTCGGCCTGAGGCTCGGCCTTGGTGCGCAGCATGCCCAGGTCGGTGCCGCAATGCGGTTCGGTCAGGCACATGGTGCCGGTCCATTCGCCGGAAACCAGCTTGGTCAGGTAAGCCTCTTGCTGCTCGGGCGTACCGTGCTCGGAAATGGTGTTCATCGCGCCATGGGACAGGCCTGGGTACATGCCCCACGACCAGTTGGCTTCGCCGACCATTTCACTGACCGCCAGGCCCAGGGACTCCGGCAGGCCTTGGCCACCATGCTCGACGTCGTGGGCCAGGCTTGGCCAGCCGCCTTCGACGAATTGCTTGTAGGCTTCCTTGAAGCCGGTCGGGGTTTTCACCCCGGATTCGCTCCAGGTGCAGCCTTCGATGTCACCCACGCGGTTCAGCGGCGCCAGCACCTGCTCACAAAACTTGGCGCCCTCTTCGAGAATGGCGTCAACCATGTCCGGAGTGGCGTCCTGGCAAGCCGGAAGGCTCTGATAATGCGCTTCATAGCCAAGCAGTTCGTCACGAACGAAGCGAATATCACGCAAGGGGGCCTTGTAGTCAGGCATAGCGATAAACCTCTGCTGATGTAACCGGGAATGAACGACCGCGTGGATTTGTTGTGACGGTCAAACAGTTGTTTGAAACATACGTTTACGCCCAATCCTTGTCAAGGGCCGATCTTTTGCCATTCGTCATCGCCTTGAGAAAATGTCAGACACGACAGATCCATCGCGGTAGAAGACTCACGACGTGCGTAGGAAAAGATTAGTTGAGCAAGAAGACCTTAGAGACAGAAACGCCGCGAACAATCGCGGCGCTTTGGTCAATCCGGTGTAGAGGCGTCAGGCGAATGTATCGATCAACGTACCGAGCATTTTGTCGGACGCCTTGGCGACGTTCACACCCAGTTGCACCTGGAATTTGCCTTGGGCCATTTCCACCATGTTGGCCGCCACGTCCGACTGTTGGCTGCGATCGACCGAACGCAGGCGATCGGCCTGGACCTCGGATGACTGACTGATGAGCGAACGCTCGATCGTGTTGCTGGCGATCTGGCCAGCCGCCTGATCGACACGGTTCTGCCCCGTCTGGAGGGTGCTCAGACCGGCATAGAACGCGGTATTTCCAGAGATTTGCATGGCAGAACTCGTCTTCTTGAAGGGTCGACAGCGGCCATTGAATCAGAAGCCCCGGGAAAAGGCCCGACAAAAACACTAATGGCACACTGCCCTGTCATAGGGTAAACCCTAATCCAGCAGCTCCAGATGCAGATGGGTGGCCACGACTTCAGCCGTCACCCCTTTGATTCTCGGTACTCGGCCCAGGCAGGGCGCCGGGAGGCGTTCGGCCAGGGTGGCCAGGTTCTCTTCCAGGCGCGATGTCCTGGGGTCGATGATGTTCGCCACCCAACCGGCCAGTTGCAGGCCGTCCCGGGCGATGGCCTCGGCGGTCAGCAGCGCATGGCTGATGCAGCCCAGGCGCACGCCCACCACCAGAATCACTGGCAGGCCCAGGGCCATTGCCAGGTCGGAGAGATTGTCCTGACCGGCCAGCGGTACGCGCCAACCGCCCGCGCCTTCGATCAGGGTGAAATCGGCCTCCAGGGCCAGCACGTCGCGCATCGGCCTCAGCAACGACTGTACCGTCAACGCCACGCCCGCCTCACGGGCGGCCAGGTGCGGCGCGATGGCCGGCTCGAACGCCACGGGATTGACCTGCGCATATTCAAGCGGCAGCGAACACTCTGCCAGCAACGCCAGGGCGTCGGCGTTGCGCAGGCCTTTGGGCGTCACCTCGCAACCGGAGGCCACGGGCTTGCCGGCGGCGGTGCTCCTGCCGGCCTGTCGTGCGGCGTGCAGCAACCCCGCCGCGACCGTGGTCTTGCCTACGTCAGTATCAGTGCCGGTGATGAAATAGGCCTGGCTCATAGCGGTTTCTCCAAAACGGCGTAGACCACCTGGTAAGTCGCCGGCAGCCCCTGCGCCTGGCGAAATTGCTCGTAGGCCTCAACCAGCGCCAGGATCCGCGCCCGACCCGTCAACCCACCGGGCCGACCCGGGTTCAGATTGTGCGCGCCCAATGCTTTCAATTCATGAGTCAAGCTGCGCACCTCGGGGTAATGCAACACATGGGGTCGGTTTTCAAGACGCACGACCTTCAACCCGCTGGCCGCGCACAGCTGCTGATACGTGTCGAACCCGCGGAAACGGTTGACGTGCACCAGGCCATCCACCTGACGCCAGCTGTCGCGCAATTCGTACAAGGTCCCGACGCAAAGGCTGGTAAAGGCCAGTACCCCACCCGGTTTCAAGACACGCCGGGCCTCACTCAACACCGACGCAAAATCCGCGCACCACTGCACCGCCAGGCTGGAAAACACCAGTTCGCAGCTCGACGCCTGCAACGGCAGCCGCTCGGCGTCACCGGCGATGAAATGCGCAGCGCCGCCTTTCGCACGGGCGTGGTTGAGCATGCCTTCGGCGATATCCAGCGCCATGCCATTGGTCGCACCGAAACGCGCGCCCAATGCCCGGGTGAAATACCCGGTGCCACAGCCCAGGTCCAGCCAACGTTGCGGGGTGAGTGACGACGGCAGCCGCTCCAGCAACTGCTGGCCGACGTCGCGCTGCAACTCGGCCACGCTGTCGTAGCTGGTCGCTGCCCGGGAAAACGAAGCGGCCACCTGGCGCTTGTCCGGCAAGGCACCGGGCAATGGGGGAAGAGACAAATCAGTCATCACCGGACTCATGCAAGAAAGCCTGGATCGCCCCCGCCACACCGTGGGGGTCTTCCAGAAGGAATCCGTGGCCGGCCTGTTCGATCAGGCCGATTTCGACATCCGGCAGCAGTGCGAGCAATTCGCCCGCCGCTTCGGCCGGCACCAAGGCGTCGAGCCCGGCAAACAGATGCAGTTGCGGGCCCCGGAAACTCTGCAACGCGGCGCGGGTATCCAGTTGCGCCAGCACGTGCAGCCCGGCCAGCAACACCTCGGGCGACGTGTTCGGCGCACCGGCCAGCAGCAACCGCGACAAGCCACGCGGATCGCCGCAGCCCTGGGCGCACAACAAACTGAAACGTTTGAGGGTCTGGCGTGGATCGCCTGCACACCCGGCGAGAAACCCGGCGAAGGTTTCGCCCGCCATCGCGCTCGGCCATTGCTCATGGGCAACGAACACGGCATTGCTCGCCAGGGTCAGCAGACCACAGCAACGCTCGCCCCGTCGTGCCGCCAGCGCCGAGGCAAGCATGCCGCCGAGGGACCAACCGCCCAGCCAGGCATCCTGGGGCACGACGGCGTCCAACTCGTCGAGCCACTCGTTGGGATCATTCGATACCAGCGCCGGCAAGGGTTCGATTTCCACCCGCAGGTGTTCGTCGAGCCCATGCAGCGCGGCCGCCAGCGGCTCCAGCGGTGAAATGCCCAAGCCCCAGCCGGGCAGCAATACCAGTCGATCACGCATGGCTTGGCTCCGTGTCCAATCGAGCAAAGCACTCGGCCAACGCCTCCAACAAACGCTGCACCTGGGCTTCGCTGTGGGCGGCGGTCAGGGTCACGCGCAGACGGGCGCTACCGGCCGGCACGGTGGGCGGGCGGATCGCGGTGACCATCAGCCCGCGTTCGCGCAGCATCTGCGACAGGCGCATCGCCCGTCCCGCATCGCCGATCAGGATCGGCTGGATCGGCGTGAAACTGTCCATCAATTGCAGGCCGATCTGTTCGGCACCCTGGCGGAACTGGCGGATCAGCCCCTGCAAGTGCTCGCGCCGCCAATGCTCGCTGCGCAGCAGTTCAAGGCTCTTGAGCGTGGCACAGGCCAGGGCCGGCGGTTGGCTCGTTGTGTAGATGTAGGGGCGGGCGAACTGGATCAGGCTCTCGATCAGTTCCTCGCTGCCGGCCACGAACGCCCCGGCGGTGCCGAAGGCTTTGCCCAAGGTGCCCACCAGCACCGGCACGTCGTCCGGGCTCAAGCCGAAGTGCTCGACCACGCCGCCACCCTTGGCGCCCAGCGGGCCAAAACCGTGGGCATCGTCAACCATCAGCCAGGCGCCCTTGGCCTTGGCTTCCCGGGCCAGGGCCGGCAGGTCGGCGATGTCGCCGTCCATGCTGAACACGCCATCGGTGACCACCAGGGTATTGCCGATGGCTTTCTCCAGGCGATGGGCCAGGCTCCGGGCATCGTTGTGCAGGTAACGGTTGAAACGCGCACCCGACAGCAGCCCGGCGTCGAGCAGCGAGGCGTGATTGAGCCGGTCTTGCAGCACGGTGTCGCCCTGCCCCACCAGCGCGGTGACCGCGCCGAGGTTGGCCATGTAGCCGGTGGTGAACAGCAACGCCCGTGGGCGACCGGTCAGGTCGGCCAAGGCTTCTTCCAAGGCGTGATGAGGGCTGCTGTGGCCGATCACCAGATGGGACGCCCCGCCACCGACGCCCCAACGCGCCGCGCCGGCGCGCCAGGCTTCGATCACCTGCGGGTGATTCGCCAAACCCAGGTAGTCGTTGTTGCAGAACGCCAGCAACGGCTGGCCGTCCACCAACACGTCCGGCCCTTGCGGGCTTTCGAGCAACGGGCGCTGGCGATAGAGGTTATCGGCACGACGGGCAGCCAGGCGTGCGGCGAGATCGAAGGGCATGCAGGCCTCGGGTGACACTGTTTAAAGACTGAATGGATTCCCCTGTGGGAGCGAGCCTGCTCGCGATGGCGGTGTGTCATTCGACTAAAGATTGAATGTTCTATCGCTATCGCGAGCAGGCTCGCTCCCACAGGGTCCCGCATTCCAAACAAGAAAATCGGTGAATGATCAAACCGCCGCGTTATAAAACTGCTCGCTGCTCTTCTGCTCCACCAGCGCCTGCTCGATAGCCGCCTGGTGCACTTCGTCGGCATGTTCTTCGCGGGCTTCGGGCTGGATGCCCAGGCGTGCGAACAGTTGCATGTCCTTGTCGGCCTGGGGGTTGGCAGTGGTCAGCAGTTTGTCACCGTAGAAAATCGAGTTCGCCCCGGCCAGGAACGCCAGGGCCTGCATCTGCTCGTTCATTGCTTCACGACCGGCGGACAGGCGCACATGGGACTTGGGCATGAGGATCCGCGCCACGGCAAGCATGCGGATGAAATCGAACGGATCGACGTCCTCGGCATTCTCCAGTGGCGTACCGGCGACCTTGACCAGCATGTTGATCGGCACCGACTCCGGGTGCTCCGGCAGGTTTGCCAGCTGGATCAGCAGGTTGGCGCGGTCGTCCAGGGATTCGCCCATGCCGAGGATGCCGCCGGAGCAGATCTTCATCCCCGAATCACGCACGTAGGCCAGGGTTTGCAGGCGCTCGCCGTAGGTGCGGGTGGTGATGATGCTGCCGTAGAACTCCGGCGAGGTGTCGAGGTTGTGGTTGTAATAGTCCAGGCCGGCCTGGGCCAGCGCTTCGGTCTGCTCCTGGTCGAGGCGACCCAGGGTCATGCAGGTTTCCAGGCCCATGGCCTTCACGCCCTTGACCATCTCCAGCACGTAAGGCATGTCCTTGGCCGACGGATGCTTCCACGCCGCGCCCATGCAGAAACGGGTCGAACCGATGGCCTTGGCGCGGGCGGCCTCTTCGAGGACCTTTTGCACTTCGAGCAATTTCTCTTTATCCAGCCCGGTGTTGTAGTGACCCGACTGCGGACAATATTTGCAATCTTCCGGGCAGGCGCCGGTCTTGATCGACAGCAGCGTGGACACCTGGACGCGGTTGGCGTCGAAGTGCGCGCGGTGCACGGTCTGCGCCTGGAACAGCAGGTCATTGAATGGCTGGACGAAGAGTGCTTTGACTTCGGCCAAAGACCAGTCATGACGCAGGTTGGCAGTGGTGCTGGCGCTCATGGGCAATTCCTTGATTATGCTTGGCTGGCGCCTCGGGTAGCCAATACCCACAGGCGCGACACGGATGTTCGGCATATTTAAGGAAGAGTCATGCGCTGTCAACCACGATACGATGGAGCGGTTTACATCTGGTTAAAAAACAAACAATCATGCTTGCTCTGTGGCGACACCACCGATACGCCCCAACCCATCTGCACCCCTTGCGAAAGCGAACTGCCCTGGCTTGGCGATCACTGCAGCGTCTGCGCCCTGCCGCTGCCCATGGCCGGGCTGCGCTGTGGACAATGCGCTGCGCGACCGCCGGCCTTCGAGCGGGTGCTGGCGCCCTGGGCCTACGATTTCCCGGTGGACAGCCTGATCACCCGTTTCAAGCATCAAGCCAAATGGCCCCTTGGACGGCTGATGGGCGAGCTGTTGGCGCAGTCGCTGCAGCACCAGTTCGACGAAGGACTGGAACGGCCCGATGCGCTGGTGCCGGTGCCGCTGGCGGCCCGGCGCTTGCGGCAACGGGGCTTCAACCAGGCGGCCCTGCTGGCCCGCTGGCTCAGCAAGGCGCTGGAGATCCCCAGCGAGGAACACCTGCTGCAACGCATCCAGGACACCCCCGCCCAACAGGCACTCGATGCCAGGGCGCGACGGCAAAACCTGCGCCAGGCCTTCGCCTTGGCACCTGACGCAACACTGCGCAACCGTCACCTGGCACTGGTGGACGATGTGCTCACCACCGGCGCCACCGCCCAGGCCCTGGCACGGCTGCTGCTGGATGCCGGCGCGGCACGGGTCGATGTGTATTGCCTGGCCCGTACGCCAAAACCTGCGGAGCCGACTTGACGCGCCACGCCCAAGCCGCCAACGTCGGCCCATCATCCTTGCACGCAGTTTTTCATCATGTCATTGCCCACGCTGCTGACCCAACACATCGTTCGTCGCCCACAACGCATTGCGCTGTTGCAGCACATCGCCGAACAAGGCTCGATCACCCGCGCGGCAAAAAGCGCAGGCCTGAGCTACAAGGCGGCGTGGGACGCCATCGATGAGTTGAACAACCTGGCAGAGCAACCGTTGGTGGAACGCAGCGTCGGCGGCAAGGGCGGTGGCGGCGCCAGGTTATCCGAGGAAGGCCAGCGGGTGCTGCGCCTGTACGTGCGCCTCCAAGCCTTGCAGGCGCAGTTGCTCGAAGCGAGCGAAGACGCCGGGGACCTGGGCCTGCTCAGCCGCCTGATGCTGCGCACCAGCGCGCGCAACCAGTTGCACGGCAAAGTCCTCGGGATCAAGGCCATCGGCCATAACGACCGGATCGCTCTGGAGCTGGCCCGGGGCCTGGTCATCGACGCACAGATTACCCACGACAGCACGGTCCGCCTGGAACTGGCGATCGGCACCGAAGTGGTGGCCCTGATCAAGGCGGGTTGGCTGGACCTTCACCCTGTCGGGCAACCGGCAACAGCGGGAAACAATACGCTGCAAGGCCTGATCGAGCAGGTCACCGCCGCTGAAAACGGCCCCAGTGAAGTACGGATCGGCCTGCCCAACGGCCAGACCCTGTGCGCCCTGGCCGATCCGCTGCAATTGCGCGAACGAAACCTGGAGGTTGGCTCAGCGGTGCAAGTGGTGTTTTCGCCCACTCAGGTGCTGCTCGGCACGCCGCTGTAGCGCGCTGCAACAATAGTTTCATCGTCCCGCTTTAAGGTGACTGCCAAAACCAGCAGGGAGCCTGAAATGAGCCTATTAGAAGAAAACCAATCCACCGACCTGGAAAAGATCGTCGGCCTCAGCCGTCGCGGCTTCATCAGTGCAGGCGCCCTGTGCGGCGCGGCGATGTTCCTGGGCGGCAACCTGCTGAGTCGCAGCGTGCTGGCGGCGGCGGTGAGCGAAGGCAGCAGCCGGCTGCTGGGTTTCAAGAGCATTGCCGCGGCGACCACCGACACCATCACCTTGCCGCCAGGTTACACATCCTCGGTGCTGATCAGTTGGGGCCAGCCGCTGCAAAAAAACGCACCGGCGTTCGATCCCAGCGGCAACGGCACCGCCCGCGCCCAGGAAATGCAGTTTGGTGACAACAACGACGGCATGAGCCTGTTCCCGTTCCCCGGTGACAACAACCGGGCGCTGATGGCGATCAACAACGAATACACCAACTACCGCTACCTCTTCGCCCACGGCGGACAACCGCAGTCGGCCGAGGACGTGCACAAGGCCCAGGCCAGCGAAGGCGTGTCGGTGATCGAGGTCCAGCGGCGTCGCAGCGGCCAGTGGCAGTTCGTCCAGGAATCGCGCTACAACCGCAGGATCCACGGCAACACGCCGATTCGCCTGCGCGGCCCGGCCGCCGGCCATGATCTGCTGAAGACCAGCGCCGACAAGAGCGGCAAGAAAGTCCTCGGTACGTTCCAGAACTGCGCCAACGGCATGACGCCATGGGGCACTTACCTGACTTGCGAGGAAAACTTCACCGATTGCTTCGGCAGCAGCAAGCCGGACCTGTCTTTCGACGAAGCGCAAAAGCGCTACGGCGCCACGGTCACCAGCCGCGAGATCAACTGGCACCTGTACGACCCGCGCTTCGACCTGGCGAAGAACCCCAATGAACTCAATCGCCACGGTTGGGTGGTGGAAATCGATCCGTTCGATCCGGATTCCACGCCGGTGAAACGCACCGCCCTGGGTCGCTTCAAACACGAAAACGCCGCCCTGGCCCAGACCAATGACGGTCGCGCCGTGGTGTACATGGGCGACGACGAACGCGGTGAGTTCATCTACAAATTCGTCAGCCGCGAACGCATCAACCCGCGCAACGCCAAGGCCAACCGCAACCTGCTGGACCACGGCACCTTGTACGTGGCGCGCTTCGATGCCGGTGACGGCAACCCGGACCATCCCAAAGGCAAGGGCCAGTGGATCGAGCTGACCCATGGCAAGAACGGCCTGGACGCCAGCAGCGGTTTCGCCGACCAGGCCGAGATCCTGATCCATGCGCGCCTGGCCGCCAGTGCCGTGGGCGCCACGCGCATGGACCGTCCGGAGTGGATCGTGGTCAGCCCGAAAGACGGCCAGGTCTACTGCACCCTGACCAACAACGCCAAGCGCGGCGAAGACGGCCAACCCGTCGGCGGGCCGAACCCGCGGGCCAAGAACGTCTACGGGCAGATCCTGCGCTGGCGCACCAGTCGCGACGACCACGCTTCCAAGACCTTCGATTGGGACCTGTTCGTGGTCGCCGGCAACCCGACGGTCCACGCCGGTACGCCGAAGGCCGGGTCGTCGAACATCAATGCGCAAAACATGTTCAACAGCCCCGATGGCCTGGGCTTCGACAAGGCCGGCCGGCTGTGGATCCTCACCGACGGCGACGCCAGCAACGCCGGCGACTTTGCCGGCATGGGCAACAACCAGATGCTCTGCGCCGACCCCAACAGCGGGGAAATCCGCCGTTTCATGGTCGGACCGGTGGGCTGCGAGGTGACCGGCATCAGTTTCGCACCGGACCAGAAGACCCTGTTCGTCGGGATCCAGCACCCAGGGGAAAACGGCGGCTCGACCTTCCCCGAGCACCTGCCCAGCGGCAAGCCGCGTTCGTCGGTGATGGCGATTACCCGTGAGGACGGTGGCATCATCGGTGCCTGACTGATCGTTCCCACGCTCTGCGTGGGAATGCAGCCGGGGACGCTCCGCGTCCCAAAGCGTAACGCGGAGCGTCACAAGCGGCGTTCCCACGCAAAGCGTGGGAACGATCACTGCATCATCCAGACTGCTTTGCGCTACCATGCTGGGCCGGACGCGGCAGCCCTGCCGCTGCGCAGGAGTCAGCATGTCCCATCCGTTTGAAACCCTCACGCCCGACCTGGTGCTCGATGCCGTTGAAAGCATTGGCTTCCTCAGCGACGCCCGGGTGTTGGCCCTCAACAGCTACGAAAACCGTGTCTATCAAGTTGGCATCGAAGACGGCGAACCGCTGATCGCCAAGTTCTACCGCCCCGCGCGCTGGACCAACGAAGCGATCCTGGAAGAGCACCGCTTCACCTTCGAACTGGCTGACTGCGAAGTGCCGGTGGTGGCGCCGCTGATCCATAACGGCGCCAGCCTGCACGAGCACGCCGGGTTTCGCTTTACCCTGTTTCCTCGTCGCGGCGGCCGCGCGCCGGAGCCGGGTAACCTCGACCAACTCTATCGCCTCGGGCAACTGCTCGGACGTTTGCATGCGGTGGGCGCCACCCGTCCGTTCGAACATCGCGAAGCCCTGGGCGTGAAGAATTTTGGCCACGATTCGCTGGCCACGGTGCTGGACAGCGGCTTCGTCCCGCGCAGCCTGCTGCCGGCCTACGAGTCAGTCGCCAGGGACCTGCTCAAGCGCGTCGAAGAGGTCTACGCCGCCACGCCACACCAGAACATCCGCATGCACGGTGACTGCCACCCCGGCAACATGATGTGTCGCGATGAAATGTTCCACATCGTCGACCTCGACGACTGCCGCATGGGCCCGGCGGTGCAGGACCTGTGGATGATGCTCGCCGGTGACCGCCAGGAATGCCTGGGGCAGTTGTCGGAACTGATGGACGGCTACCAGGAATTTCATGACTTCGACCCACGGGAGCTGGCGCTGATCGAGCCCCTGCGTGCCCTGCGCCTGATGCACTACAGCGCCTGGCTGGCGCGACGCTGGGACGACCCGGCCTTCCCCCGCAGCTTTCCGTGGTTTGGCAGCGAACGTTACTGGGGCGATCAGGTATTGGCATTGCGCGAGCAGTTGGCCGCGCTGAATGAAGAGCCGTTGCGGTTGTTCTGACGAGCGCTGCCCAGCCGTCCCCGACTGACCCCATTGTGGGAGCGAGCCTGCTCGCGATAGCGGTAGGCCAGGCGATGATGATGTTGCCTGCACCACCGCAATCGCGAGCAGGCTCGCTCCCACAGGGGACTGCGGCGGACCGCTCACAAAGGTTCACCCCCAACCTGACAAATCTACTTACAATCACGCCTTTGTCAGCTGCCTGAGCAAGGATTCTGCATGCAAGCCGCCAACCCGCGTCGCGGGTACATCCTGGGCCTGAGTGCCTACATCATCTGGGGATTGTTCCCCCTCTACTTCAAAGCCATCGCCAGCGTGCCCTCCGTGGAAATCATCGTCCACCGGGTGCTGTGGTCGGCGCTGTTCGGTTCGTTGTTGCTGCTGGTCTGGAAACATCCGGGCTGGTGGCGTGAACTGCGCGATAATCCACGCCGGCTGGCGATCCTGGCCCTGAGCGGTTCACTGATCGCGGCCAACTGGCTGACCTATGTCTGGTCGGTGAACAATGGGCGCATGCTCGAAGCGAGCCTGGGGTACTACATCAATCCACTGGTGAATGTATTGCTGGGCATGTTGCTCCTGGGTGAGCGGCTGCGGCGCATGCAGTGGCTCGCGGTGGCGTTGGCCGCCATTGGCGTGGCGCAGCAGGTCTGGCAAGTGGGCAGCCTGCCGTGGGTCTCGCTGGTGCTGGCGCTGACCTTCGGTTTCTACGGACTGATCCGCAAGCAGGCGCCGGTCAAGGCCTTGCCGGGGCTGGTGGTGGAAACCTGGATGCTGGTGCCGATCGCCGTGGCCTGGCTGCTGTTCAATCCGACGGCCACCAGTGCCCAGGCCGCCTTCTGGACCACCTCCGAAGCCTGGTGGCTGGTGGCAGCCGGCCCGGTGACGCTGGTTCCGCTGGTGTGCTTCAACGCTGCCGCCCGGCATTTGCCCTACACCACGTTGGGATTTCTCCAGTACATCGCACCGACACTGGTGCTGTTGCTGGCGGTGCTGCTGTTCGACGAGCACCTGTCGTCCAGCACCCTGATGGCGTTCCTGTTCATCTGGGTCGGGCTCGCGGTGTACAGCGTCGATGCCGTGGTCAGCATGCGCCGGCGCAACTGATCAAAAAACGCACAACCCTCTGCAGACCACGGCAGCCGTGGCCTGCGTGGATCCTTCCCAAGGTTATCCACAACGTGATCCCCGCCGTTTGTGCACAAGCCCTTGATAACTGGTGATTTTTTGACCATTACCGGCTGAGGCCCGGCGCGCTTGGGCTGGCGGCGGGTCTCTACAGGTTATCCACAGGCAGGCGCAGCTTTTCCTTGGATAACCCGCACTACGCTTCGTCGCTGAGTTTGAGCTCTACCATCAATTCATCGGCCAGGGTTTCCAGGCGTTCCTGCAAAGTGTCCAGCGACAGGGTCAGCGGGACCCCCAGCATCGCTTCAGCGTGAAACAGCAATTGGCTGCTCATCGGTGCCGGTCCGACTCGGGTCACCAGACGCTCGACATTGACCCCTTGCTCACTCAACAACCGGGTGATATCCCGCACGATGCCAGGACGGTCGTTGCCCACCAGTTCCATGGCGATAGGTTTCCAACTGCAGGACTCTTCGATCGTGCTTTGCGCAATCAGCACGCGAATGCCTTGGGTCGACAGCCCCTGCAAGGCTTCGACCAATTCTTCGTGGGATTCGGCCGGGACGCTGAGCCGCAGAATCCCGGCAAATTGCCCGGCCAGATGCGACATGCGGCTTTCCAGCCAGTTACCGCCATGCTCGGCGATGCATTGGGCGATGCGCTCGACCTGCCCGGGCTTGTCCGGGGCAAAAACGGTGATGACGAGATGGTCCATGGCGCAGCCCTCTTGTGGTGAAAGGAGGAGTATAGGCAAGGGATGAAGTCTTACTTCTCTGAGAGTAAGACTGTTGCTTGTCGGATGATCGTGTACAAGTTTCGAGATTTATCTGGAACAATCCATCTGTTTTTTGAGAACATCTCATTTCTCGTCGTGACCGTACTGCTTTAGTCGGTCGCGGAACGACGCATTTAGTCTGATTTTCACAACCGCAGTTGATCATGTAGTATGCCGCAGCGCGCACTACATAACGTTGGACCGATGTCTGCTTAAGGCACAGTCGCATCCCTGAAAGCCCCGTCAGCAAGGCCAAAAGCCCGTGATAGGTCCCACCCAGCCGCCAGCGATGGCATGTACTGGTTTCGGGGTTTGTGGTTTAAATGTCCCGAGGCTTCATTGTCAAAATCGAAGAGCTGAAAAGCGAAATGCTGAGCAGAGTGAGGCAAGCAATGACTGAACACGTTCAAGTCGGTGGCCTGCAGGTCGCCAAAGTCCTGTTCGACTTCGTGAATAACGAAGCCATTCCCGGAACCGGTCTCACCGCCGATGCGTTCTGGGCCGGTGCTGACAAGGTCATTCATGACCTGGCGCCGAAGAACAAAGCCCTACTCGCCAAACGCGACGATTTCCAGGCTCGTATCGATGCCTGGCACCAGTCGAGGGCCGGCCAGGCCTTTGATGCCGTGGCTTACAAAGCCTTCCTGCAAGACATCGGATACCTGCTGCCAGAAGCGGCGGATTTCCAGGCCACGACCCAGAACGTCGATGACGAAATCGCCCGCATGGCCGGCCCGCAGCTGGTGGTGCCGGTGATGAATGCCCGCTTCGCCCTCAACGCCTCGAACGCCCGCTGGGGTTCGTTGTACGACGCGCTGTACGGCACCGATGCCATCAGCGAAGCCGATGGCGCAGAAAAGGGCAAAGGCTACAACAAGATTCGCGGCGACAAGGTCATCGCCTTCGCCCGTGCCTTCCTCGACGAGGCCGCGCCCCTGGCAGCTGGCTCCCACGTCGATTCCACCGCTTACAAAATCGTCGACGGCAAACTGGTGGTCGCTCTCCAGGGCGGCAGCAACAGCGGCCTGCGCGACGACGCCCAACTGATCGGTTTCCAGGGCGAGGCCTCGGCGCCGCCCGCCGTGTTGCTTAAACACAACGGCCTGCACTTCGAAATCCAGATCGATGCCAGCACCCCGGTCGGCCAGACCGATGCCGCCGGCGTCAAAGACATCCTGATGGAAGCCGCGCTGACCACCATCATGGACTGCGAAGACTCGGTCGCCGCCGTCGATGCCGATGACAAAGTGGTGATCTATCGCAACTGGCTCGGCCTGATGAAGGGCGATCTGTCGGAACAGGTGGCCAAGGGCGGGCAGACGTTTACCCGCACCATGAACCCTGACCGCCAATACACCGCTGTCGACGGCTCGAGCCTGTCGTTGCACGGTCGCTCGCTGCTGTTCGTGCGCAACGTCGGTCACCTGATGACCATCGACGCGATCCTGGACAAAGACGGCCACGAAGTGCCGGAAGGTATCCTCGATGGCCTGGTCACCAGCCTGGCGGCGATCCACAGCCTCAACGGCAACACTTCGCGGCGCAACAGCCGCACCGGCTCGGTGTACATCGTCAAGCCGAAGATGCACGGCCCGGAAGAAGCCGCGTTCACCAACGAACTGTTTGGTCGCGTCGAAGACGTCCTGAACCTGCCGCGCAACACCCTCAAGGTCGGGATCATGGACGAGGAGCGCCGGACCACGGTCAACCTCAAGGCCTGCATCAAAGCCGCCAGCGAGCGTGTGGTGTTCATCAATACCGGTTTCCTCGACCGCACCGGCGACGAAATCCACACCTCCATGGAAGCCGGCCCGATGGTGCGCAAGGCCGACATGAAGGCCGAGAAGTGGATCGCCGCTTACGAGAACTGGAACGTCGACATCGGCTTGAGCACCGGCCTGCAAGGTCGCGCGCAAATCGGCAAGGGCATGTGGGCCATGCCCGACCTGATGGCGGCGATGATCGAGCAGAAGATCGCCCATCCGATGGCCGGCGCCAACACCGCATGGGTACCGTCGCCGACCGCCGCCGCGCTGCATGCGCTGCACTACCACAAGGTCAACGTGTTCGCCCGCCAGGCCGAACTGGCCAAGCGTACCCGCGCCTCGGTGGACGACATCCTGACCATCCCGCTGGCGGTCAACCCGAGCTGGACGCCGGAGCAGATCAAAAACGAGCTGGACAACAATGCCCAGGGCATCCTCGGCTACGTGGTGCGCTGGATCGACCAGGGCGTCGGCTGTTCCAAGGTGCCGGACATCAACGACATCGGCCTGATGGAAGACCGTGCGACGCTGCGTATTTCCAGCCAGCACATCGCCAACTGGCTGCGCCACGGCATCGTTACGCAGGATCAGGTGATGGAAAGCCTCAAGCGCATGGCGCCCGTGGTGGACCGCCAGAACGCCAGCGACCCGCTGTACCATCCACTGGCACCGGACTTCGACAGCAACATCGCCTTCCAGGCGGCGGTCGAACTGGTGATCGAGGGCACCCGGCAGCCTAACGGCTACACCGAGCCGGTGCTGCACCGCCGGCGTCGCGAGTTCAAGGCGGCCAACGGGTTGTGATCGAGCCGCGGTGATGACGTGGAAAAGCCCTGATCGCAAGATCGGGGCTTTTTGTTTGCTGTGCTGATCGATCGTGCCCACGCTTGCGTGGGCACGCCGCAACGGACGCTCCGCGTTCGGCTTTGGGACGCAGAGCGTCCCCGGCTGCGTTCCCACGCAGAGCG
>NZ_JAGGOF010000002.1 GCF_018614775.1 Pseudomonas fluorescens | reverse complement strand
CAAGCTGATCGCCAACCAGGGGCCGGTGACGGTGCAGGCGCAGAACGACACGTTGCAGTTGTTGGCTCGGCACGGGCTGGAGATCACCAGCACCGAAGACGAAATCAGCATCGTCGCGAAAAAGAAAATCACCCTCAACGCGGGCGGCAGCTACATCACGCTGGAGGCGGGCGGCATCGAGTCGGGGACGCCGGGGTATTACACCGTCAGATCGGCGGTTTTCGATTATGTGCCGGGCGCCGCCAAACAGGTTACTTCACTGCTGCCACTGCCCTCACTGGCCGGACACGACGCCAGATCCATGGAACTTACGGATTTCTCGGGTTGATTCCTCTTTACGACACCAAAGGCCAAACACACTATGCTCAACTCACTTCTTCGGCTTTTTGAGCCTCGCGATAAGCCCCTGGATTCAACGCCGGATCAACGGGATACGCCCATCTGGCCGACTCTGGACACCCGACCTGTCCACTACGCCCCATCGCCTGAACCGGAGAGCGGTGCGTTATCAGCGGTGAGAAACTGGAGCCACCCGTTCAAGGACAAGAACCATTCACTGTTGCAATTGACCCAATTGTCCAACGCCACCGCCGGCTATTACCCATTGGGACGCAATGGCCTCTGGCATGGCGGCGTGCATTTCGACGCGGGCACGGCCGAGGCGCTGGATCAATCCGCCGTGCACTGCCTGGCCGACGGCGAGGTGGTGGCCTACCGTACTGACCACAACGCGCCGACCACCCGCTACCAGTTCAACAAACTCGGGGTAAACAAACCCTTCTCCCGCAACTTCGTACTTGTGCGCCATCGCTTGCAGCCGCCAGAAATCGAGGGTTGCCCGGACGCACCACCCAGCCTGATCTTCTACAGTTTGTACATGCATCTGCAGGACTGGGCGGCTTACCAGCAAGACCCGACTGCGGCGCGCCCGGCCTTCTGGCCTGAAGGGAAGACTTGGCGGGTCAAGGAGACCGTCAACGATGTCATCCCCGGTCAACTGGACCGGCGAGGACTGAACGTGCGTAACAGAGAATGGCAGGGCAAGGTACTGTCCCTGCTACCTCCCGGCACCGAGGTGGTAGTCAGTGGCGACGATCACTACCGAAAATTGGAAAACACCACTGGCCCGGATGAACTGAAGGATGCCGAGGGCTTGCTGCGAGGCTACATCCCCCGACACGGGCTTGTGCCCATCGCAGCAGGCCAACATCGCATCCACAGCCAAGACTGGGTGAAGGTGTACGCTGAAGCCAATGTTCTAAGCCCGGTGATTGCGAGGCTGCCGCTGGACACCGAGGTGACCATCAGCGGTGAAGGCGAGTTCGCCAAGCTGGAACACATCAACCAATACGTGCACTACCCGTCGCTGCAAGGTATGCGGGAACCTGTTGCGCAGGATCGGGTGGTGGTGCTCGATCAGCCCGTACCGATCAAGGCCGGCGATTTGATCGGTCACATCGGCGTATACCAGGACTGCGGAGCCGACCACCCTGAAGCCAAGTTGCACCTGGAAGTGTTCAGCGCGCAAGACGCCCAGGCCTTCCTGACGTCCAGCCGTGCTTGGGCGAAACGCCTCCCGGCCCGTGAAAAAACCTGGCTCAAGCTCGCCAAAGGCACGCCCGTAGCAACGCATCGAGACGGCTACGGCACAAACATGCACCCCTCCTTAAGCACCGCCGAACGCTTCAGCGATGCCGACCTGTTGCTGCCAAAAGACCTGCTCGACGGCTTGCCTGCCGAGTACAAAATCGCCCTACCCGCAACCGATCTAGGAAGAGCCCGCCACTGGTACCGCCTTGATGGATTGCTCAACGATGCCGACAACACCTTGCTCGACGGCTGGGTGTGCGAAGAAATTGGCCTGACCCCTTGGGTCAGCCCCTGGTCATGGGAGGGCTACGAGGTCATCTTCGACTATTCCTCTCCCCGAGAAAAACTCGCGTCTTTCCTCCGCGCGGTAGATCGCTTCAGCGGCGCGCAGCTGGAGCAGTACGGCCCGATGGCCGATGCCGGAGACAAAGGCCCGGTCCAGCGCCGACTGTTTGACATCATCGACCGTAACCGCGACGGCAAAATGACCGCCGAAGAACTGCAAGCGGCGCTAAGGGTCCCGGCCCATGCGCAATCGATCGCACAACTGATCGTGCTCAAGGAAAGCGAGTGGTTCTATCGCCCCTACAAGTGGGATGCACTGGATGAGCTGCTCGGCCATAGCGGTTCGACCCCGCATGTGAATTGGTTCGCGGAAAAAGAACGGATCAGGCAATTGTGCTGGTGGGATGAAGTGGCGGAGAAAGTCGGGTTGCCGGGGGATGGGAAGGTTTATCACTTTCATCCGGTGGGGTTGGGGATGAGCTTAAAATATGCTGGGTTTATCTTTACCTTGGATACCATGAGAAAAATATATCCGGGACTTACCGCTGGCCGGGATAAAGACTTGCAAGAAATCGCTAACGAATTAAATGCCCACCTCCATTTTTATAGACTGGAAACCCCACTAAGGAGAGCTCATTTTTTTGCACAAATTATTCAGGAGACTGGACCAGATTTTACAGTGCAGGAGGATTTTAGCTATGCGGCAAAGTCTCTAATAAAAATATTCAGTTATTTTAGAGACAACCCAAGCAAGGCCGAGGAGCACGGCTACGAAATCAGATCAGGGAAGATAAAAGCGAACGGGAGGTCCATGACCCAAGCAGATTATGAAGCTATCGCTAATGGGGCTTACGGATCAAGGGGAGAGCTAGGTAACCGGGGCGTTTTCAGTGGTGATGGCTGGAAATATCGGGGCCGGGGGCTTAAGCAGTTGACCGGCCGATATAACTACAGGGAGCTTCAAGCGTGGCATCATCAGAACTCCATTGAGTGGCCGGATGATCATCCCGACTTTATTGAAAGCCCGGACCTGTTGTTGACTATGAAATATGCAGTTCGGTCAGCTGCACATTTCTGGTCAAAGAACAAATTGTATAAAATTGCAGATGAGGGCAGCGGCGCAGAGACTGTGGATCGGATAACCAAAATAGTAAACAAAAGCACAGATAGCTATACGCAACGAAGGGAGAATTTTTTAAAGGTCTGGGGAGAGGTTTTTAATGCCAAATAGAAGCAGATGCACCTCACCGGCATTAGGCGTGTTATTTTTTTGTTCTGAGGTTTGGGCAGAGGAACCGTATGTTGATATTGGCACCACCCTGTGTCGCGAGGGAGAAACAATTTATATAAGCTGCGCATTAAATGGTGGGAGCAACCAATACGATTACGAGGGGGCAGTAGCTTCCATTTGCGCCAAAAAAAACACCTCCCCCGATCAAGGCTATGTTCAATATCGCTACGGCACTCCTACTTATGGATACAAGAAGGAGCGCCTAGAATTTCAGTACCCCGAAAAAAAGAAGCCGCCGCGGGGGGTGTTTAAAATCTACATCTCTAGCAATCCAGAAAGCCTTGGAGTTGCACTTGTTTTTACACGAGGCGAGTACACCTACTCGTTTGAGAGTTTGGAAGTCATGAAATATAAAGTTGTGGTCAGGAAAGGGGCAGAAAAAATATTTGATAAGCGGTGCACTCTGCCAGGAAAAAACTATTTAGTGGATAAAGCGTATCAAGGCATCGAGCAAATAAACAACGACCATAAGCTGCTCATATTTAAGCGTGACTAGATGGATGGCAGTGAGCAACTCCAGTTCCGCTCATAGAAACGGAACTGGGCGTTTGTTAGATGATTTTTAAATTTATTCCAGGACACGATCATGAAAAACATCATCCGAATCGGCGACAAAACAACCGGAGGCGGCACGGTTCAGTCAGGCTCCGCCGTCATGAAGTTCGACGGTATCGGGGTGGCTCGCGAAGGTGATCCGGTGAAGTGTCCGGTTCCCGGCCATGGCCGTACAGTCGTTGCCGAAGGTCACCCTACATTCAATGACAACGGCGTGCCCGTTGCTTTTGAAGGGCATCTTTGCGCTTGTGGCTGCGCGCTGATTTCGTCGTTGTCCGACGCGGGGGCGAGCTAGTCATGCCAGTCAGAATTGATCAGGTTCCTTGCCTGGCGCCTCGCCCCGTCCGACCGCGCGCGTGGGTCTGGTTGGGTTTGCTGGCGCTCTGTTTGCTTGCGGGGGCTGGGGGCATGTGGCTGTTCGCAACCACGCCGTTAAACCAACAACCCGAGAGGTTTTGGGGGCTGGCCCTGGGCGCGTCCTTCCTGGGGTGGTGTGTCCTGTGCTTCGGGCGGACGCTGTTCTATCTCGGTGAACAAGCGCTGGCCGATGGGTGGGATCAGGCTCGCGAGGAAGACCTGATCCAGAAAATCCGCCGAGGGCGGCGTTCCCTGCAGGTCTTCAGCGCCAGTCTCCAGACGGCCCTGCGCGAGCCTGGCAAGGAGCCTACGGCGCAGTTGGACGCCTTACTTGGCGGCACCCTCGCACTGGAAGTGCAACCGGCCAGGTTGTCCTTGTCGGCGTTGCGTCATAACCGTCTACCCGGCGATGCGACGGAGGACCTCGAATCGGCACTGCATCGCGCGTTGCAACAGTTGCTGGCGGATTTGGCGCCGATCTTGTCGCGGCTCCCTGACCGTACGCCACTGGCCTTGCTGCTGGAGATCGACAGCGGGTTGCTGGAGGGCGGGTGGGAGCGAGTGTGGCAGCAGGCTTGGAATGAGTCCGGTATCCGCCAATCACCCGTGGCGTTCCAGGGAAGTGGCCTCGATGCGTTGGACCGTTGGCTCGACCAGCGCTTCGAAGATCGGGCCTTGTTGCTGGTGATCGCGTTGCAGTTCGCACCGAAGCAGCCTGAGGGCACGGCGGAAGCCGTCGTTGGTTTGCTGCTGGGTAACCCCCTGACACAGACCACCTTGGCGCCGATTGCTTTTCTGCATCGTCCGGAGCAAGCGCTCGATTCATCTGCCGACGCAATACGCGAGGCCGCGAACCAAGCCCTGGATTGGGCGCGGCTGGACCCGACGTCGATCCAGCACGCCTGGCGAATCGGCGTCGATGCGCAGCACAACACGGCAGTCAGCCAGGTCTCGACCGACAGGGTACTGCCGATGCTGCACACCCAAGGGCTCCATGATCTGGACACCTTGCTGGGCTGTCCCGGCAAAGCCTCGCCATGGCTGGCAATTGTCGCGGCGACGCAAACCCTGCAAGGCGGCGCTGGGCCGCAGTTCATTTTTTGCGCGACGGGTGGCGTCGATTCAAAGCTTTGGAGCATGGCGTTGACGCCTGTGCCTCCATCATCGAAATAGGAAATTCGAATGCAGCTTCGAGCTTTTATAAGGGTGTGGGTGGTGTTCAGCGGGCTGTTACTGATCAGCGCGACCATGGCCCTGATGGTATGGCGTTATCCGGAGTGGCTGGGTATCCAAGCGGGTAGCGACCGGCAAATGTTGTGGGTGTTGCTGATAGGCGCAATGGCCCTGTTACTGGTCTTGTTCTTGGGTGGCTTGCACTTCATGGGCAATGTGCTGGGGCGTTCGGCTTACCGCGGACATCAGCCGAACGACAATGCTTCAGCAGCGCTCGACCTAGCCCCGCCCGATTCCCAGGGCGCGCAAAAACTCAGCACTCTGCGCAACCACCTGCGCCACCAACACGGCCTCTTCTGGCGCCGCAAAATCCGCATCCTGCTGGTCGTCGGCGAACCCGAACCAATCACCGCCATCGCCCCCGACCTTGCGGAAAAGCACTGGCTCGAAGGCCAGAACACCGTGCTCCTGTGGGGCGGCAGCGTGCAGGCCGAACTGAACGCGCCGCTGCTCACCGAATGGCTCAAGCACAGCCGTGGCCGGGCCTTGGACGGGGTGGTCTGGGCGTTGGATAAAACCCAATGCGCCGATGACCAGGCGATGAGCGTGGGCCTGTGGCATTTGCAGGCGCTGGCTCGCAAGGTGGGCTGGGCATTGCCGCTGCACCTGTGGCAGGTCTGTGCCAGTGCCTGGTCCCAGGACGGGCGCCAGACCCAGCCGGTGGGGTGTGTGTTGCCTGCGCGCATGACGCCGGAGAGTTTGGAAAGCTGTCTGGAAGCGTTGCGCGCGCCGCTGCGCCGCGAAGGTCTGGAGCAGATGCAGGTACAGATGCAGCATGACTTTCTGCTGCGCCTGTCCCGTGATTTGCGCGATGAGGGCATCGCCCGTTGGCGGCGAGCGCTGGCGCCGTTGTGGAGTGGTTTTGCCCGTGGCGTGCCGTTGCGCGGGCTGTGGTTCAGTTTGCCGCTGCGTCGAGAGGCGCCGGGGGCCGAGCACTTGTGGTTGCCCGACCCGGCGTGGCGCGGGGTGCAAGGGGACCGCAGCGTCACCGCGCGCCTGGGCTGGAGCGCGCCAAGATGTGTCCAGGCGCTGGTCCTGGGCCTGGCGCTGGTGTGGGGCGCGGGGATGGGGCTGTCTTTTCTCAGTAACCGTGCGCAAGCTGTTCAGCTGAATACCTTGCTGACGGCATTGCAGCAGTCGTCGCGGCCCGATGAGCAACTGCTGGCCTTGCACGAACTGGTTCGCGAATTGGCGCGCCTGGATTACCGGATCGTGCACGGTGCGCCCTGGTATCAGCGCTTTGGCCTGAACCGCAATGAGGTCGTGCGTGACGCGGTGTGGCCGCGCTATGTCGAGGCCAATAACCGTTTGATTCGCGACCCGGCGGCAGCGCAGTTGCGCGCGCAACTGGATGCGTTGGTCAAGCTGCCACCGAACAGCCCTGAACGCGCCGAACGGGCCCGCGAGGCCTATGCGCAGCTCAAGGCCTATCTGATGATGGCGCACCCGGAAAAAGCCGACGCTGATTATCTGGTCCAGACCCTGGGCAAAACCGACACCCGCCGTGACGGTATTTCGCCGGGGCTGTGGCAACTCCTCACGCCCAACCTGTGGCAGTTCTATGGCGAGCAACTGGCGGCGCATCCGCAGTGGCGCATCGAGGCCGATCCGCGCTGGGTGGCGCAGGTCCGCCAGGTGCTGCTCGGCCAGTTGGGGCAACGCAACGCCGAAGCCAGCCTGTATCAACAGGTCCTCGACGAGGCGGCCCATCATTACCCGGCGCTGGGCCTGCAACAGATGGTGGGCGACACCGAGGCGGCGGCGTTGTTTTCCAGCAAGGCCAGCGTGCCGGGGGTGTTCACCCGTCAGGCCTGGGAGGGCCAGGTGCGCCAGGCCATCGATGACATTGCCCAGGCGCGCCGTGAGGAAATCGACTGGGTGCTCAGCGACCGGCCCGATGATGTCGATGCGCAGTTGTCGCCAGAGCTGCTCAAGCAACGGCTCACCGAGCGCTATTTCCAGGATTACGCCAGCGCCTGGCTGGTGTTTCTCAACAGCCTGCGCACGCGTCAACCGCGCAGCCTGAGCGAGGTGATCGACCAGCTGACGCTGATGAGCGACGTGCGTCAGTCACCGCTGATTGCGCTGGTCAATACCCTGGCCTACCAGGGGCAGGCCGGCAGCCGCGGCCAGGCCTTGGCCGACTCGCTGATGAAGTCGGCGCAAAAGCTCATGGGGCCGGACAAGGCGCCGGCGATCGATCAACTGGCCGACCTGCCGGGCAGTCCGCTGGACGCCACGTTCGGGCCGCTGTTGGCCCTGCTGGGCAAGGGCGCCGAGGGCAAGCACGGCGGTGACGAACTGAGCCTGCAAGCCTTCCTCACCCGGGTAACCCGCGTGCGCCTGAAGCTGCAACAGATCAGCACCGCCGCCGACCCGCTGGAAATGACCCAGGCGTTGGCGCAGACGGTGTTCCAGGGCCGCGGCATCGACCTCTCCGAGAGCCAGGCCTACGCGCGGCTGATGGCCGCCAGCCTCGGCGCGCAATGGGCCGGTGTCGGTGACACGCTGTTCGTGCAGCCGCTGGAACAGGCCTGGCAGCGGGTGTTGCAACCCTCGGCGGCAGGCCTCAACAGCCAGTGGCAGCGCTCGATCGTCAACCATTGGGACGCGGCCTTCAGCGGGCGCTACCCGTTTGCCGCGACCAGCAGCGACGCCTCGTTGCCGATGCTGGGCCAGATGATCCGAGCGGACTCCGGGCGCATCGAGCGCTTTCTGCACGAGCAACTGAGCGGCGTGCTGCGCAAGGAAGGCAACCGCTGGGTGGCCGATCCGCGCCATGGCCAGGGCTTGCGAATCAACCCGCAGTTCCTGGCCGCGGTCAATCACCTGAGTGAACTGGCCGATGTGCTCTACACCGATGGCGGCCTGGGCCTGAGTTTCGAATTGCGCGGCAAACCGCGGCCCGACGTGGTCGACAGCACCTTCACCCTCAACGGCGAGAAGCACCACTACTTCAACCAGCGGGAACGCTGGCAGCGCTTCAACTGGCCGGGCCGCAGCGAGTACCCCGGCGCGCGCCTGACCTGGACCGGCCTGGTCGGCAACGAACAGCTGTTCGGCGACTACGCCGGCACCTGGGGCCTGATCCGCTTGCTGGAAATAGCCCAGCTCACGCCGTTGGATGACCGTGGCAGCCACTACCGCATGCTGATCAAGGCCCCCGACGGCGCGAACATGATCTGGCACCTGCGCACGGAGCTGGATGCCGGGCCGCTGGCACTGCTCAAGCTGCGCGGTTTCAGGTTGCCGCAGCAGATATTCCTGGCCGAGGGTGGCGCCCCTCGGAAGAAATAAGCATGCGCCACCTGATCGAGCGTTGCCCGAGGCGTACTGATAAGTGAAAAGGCTTGTTGCTGGGCTGCTGTGCAGCCCAGCGGGAGCATGCTCCCTCGCCACGGGGCATGCCGGTTCGGAAAAGGCGAGGATAGGCTTTGCCGGTCGCTGCAAATTCAGCGACCAGGTTTGGTCACCTGTCCAATGTCAGGCGCATACGCGCCAACCCCAGCATGACGGCATTTTTGTCGGTATGCTTTGCGGTGGGCTGTGCGCGGGGCACTTTCGAGTGCGCCGGGTGCCTGACTTCCCGGTTGACCAACCTGCGTACCGCCCACCACCTCGTTTGGTCACGAGGAGGATGAGCGCCACTTCCAAGTCAGGAGTTTCACAATGGTCAAGATCACCCCCAATCCCCCAAAGGCCGAAGACCTTTGCGCCTACACCACCCTCGATACAAAAAAACTTCGCGAAGCCGCTGATCGGGCGCTGAATGTGCATTTGTCTCCAACCACCCCAGGTAATCCCGACACTCAGGACGGGCAGGTCTTTTCAGTAGTACCGGGCATCAACACCGAATCGGTGCTGACCAGCCTCAGCGAAACCCTCGCTTCTGCCAATGCAATGGGCAGTGACTTGGCGTTTGAGCTGGAAGGCTCTCGACGGCAAGTGGCGCTGGGGATTCAGCAGTTGATCGAGTTGGGTTCGCTGTTGGCTAATCGGGCGCTGGATGACATGGAGTTGAAAGAACCGGCACCCTAGCAGGCGTATAGCTTTTTTGGGGCGAGGGGATCATCTCCTCGCCACAGGGGTGTGGTGTATCAACAGGCGCTTTTAGCCGCGCATCAACGCAAAGTGCAACGGCCTATCGCCCACCGTCATGCAGCTTGCACGAACACGTAAAGCCGCCACCCAACCAACCAATTGTTTTTAAACGGATTTTTTTATCAGCCTAAGCTGGCACGCCTGATGCAATTTACCCCTTACGCGGCGTAGGCGCTTGAAGCCTGCCCGCATCCGTGAATTGCCAGGAGCTACTTATGAACGCCATCGACCTGTTGAAAGCCGACCATGAACGCGTCAAAGCCATTCTGACTCAGTTGAGCGAATCCACTGACCGCGCCATCAAGAAGCGCACCGACCTGTTGGCCAAGCTGGAAATGGAAATTTCCATCCATACCCGCCTGGAAGAAGAGATCCTGTACCCGGCTTTCAAACAAGCGGGTGGCAAGGACGAGGCCGAGATGTACTACGAGGCCAAGGAAGAGCACCGCACCGTCGACTCGCTGGTGCTGCCAGACCTGAAAACCACCGATCCGTCGCAGCCTGAATTTGCCGGCCGGGTGAAAGTGGTCAAGGAGCTGCTGGAGCATCACATCGAAGAGGAAGAGAAGGAGATGTTCCCCCAGGCGAAGAAACTGCTGGGCAAGGCCAAGCTCGACGCCCTGGGTGAAGAGATGGAAGCCATGAAAGCGCAGTACAAAAAGGAATTGGGCGGCGCGAACATCGCTGCTTGATCGAGCATTGCGAATGAAGTTTCAGCCGTCCCAGGACGGCTGAACGTCGTTATAGTGCATTTTCTCGCGCAAGAACTCTACCAGCGCCTGTACCGGGCGTGAGCTTTGCCGATGTTGCGGATAGACCGCCGACAACGTCAGCGGCTCGGTCTCGTAACCCTCCAGTACCCTGACCAACCGACCGTCCTGCATTGCCTCACCGAGGATGAAGGTGGGCAGGTAGGTGACGCCCATTCCGGCGACCGCCGCGTCCCTGAGCAGATCACCGTTGTTGGCGCGCATGCGTCCGGTGACTTCCAGCGACAGGGGTTTGCCGACACCCTCGAATCGCCACTGGACCTGCCGGCTGTGACCATAGGGCAGACAGTCGTGATTGCGCAGGTCTTCAGGTCGCTCAGGCGTGCCTCTCTGGGCCAGGTAAGCCGGACTGGCGCAGTACCGCCGTTCGATGGTCGCGATGCGGCGGGCGATCAGGGTCGAATCCTCCAGCACGCCGATCCGTAGCGCCAGGTCATAGCCCTCCCCCAGCAAATCCACCGAGCGGTCGCTCAGGTCCACTTCGACGCTGACCTCGGGATAGCGTTGTAGAAACAATGGCAGCAGACAGCCCAGGTGCGCCACCGCGAAGGACAGCGGTGCGCTGAGGCGAATGGTGCCGCGGGGCTCGCTGGTCTGGCCGCTGATGCCCTGCTCCACCTGCTCGACTTCGCTGAGCAGGCGCAGCGCTGCTTCGTAATAGCGCTGGCCCAGGGGGGTGACGTCCAGCCGCCGCGTCGAACGATTGAGCAGGCGCACGCCCAGGCGCTGTTCCAGCTCCATGAGCTTGCGGCTGACGAATTGCTTGGACAACCCCAGCTTGTCCGCCGCCGCGGTGAAGCTGCCCGACTCCATGACCTGGGTGAAAATGCGCATGTCTTCGAAGGGATTCATTGTCATTCCCGGGGTGGACAGTGAGGGGGTTTGGTTGGGCATTGTGGGTGTGTTGAGACAGGTTGGAAAGGGTTGAACTGGCTGACGCCATCGCGAGCAGGCTCGCTCCCACAGGGTTAACAAGTGTTCTCAGGGGGTTATGTTCGACACAAATCCTTGTGGGAGCGAGCCTGCTCGCGATAGCGGTGTATCGGCCAACCCGCAAACTGAAACGCCCGCACAAGGCGGGCGTCGTCCAGCTATAACCACTGGGCTTACTTGGCAGTCAGTACCGAGTAGCTGTTCATCAGGTTGCGGTAGTTTGGAATGCGCTGGGACAGCAGGTTGCCCAGGCCTTCGATGTCGTTGCGCCAGTCGCGGTGCAGTTCACAGGCCACCGAGAACCAGTTCATCATCTGCGCGCCAGCAGCGGTCATGCGGACCCAGGCGGCTTGTTGCACGGTTTCGTTGAACGTACCCGAAGCGTCGGTGACGACGAACACGTCGAAACCTTCGGCCAGGGCCGACAGGGCTGGGAATGCCACGCAGACATCGGTCACCACGCCGGCGATGATCAGTTGCTTACGGCCGGTGGCCTTGATCGCCTTGACGAAGTCTTCGTTGTCCCAAGCGTTGATCTGGCCTGGGCGCGGGATGTACGGCGCGTCCGGGAACATTTCCTTGAGTTCCGGCACGATCGGGCCGTTAGGGCCTTTTTCGAAGCTGGTGGTCAAGATGGTTGGCAGTTGGAAGAACTTCGCCAGGTCGGCCAGGGCCAGGACGTTGTTCTTGAACTCGTTGGGCGAGAAGTCCTGGACCAGGGAGATCAGGCCCGTCTGGTGATCGACCAGCAGGACCACGGCGTCGTCTTTGTTCAGACGGTTGTAGGTAGGGGCGGTGCTCATGGGATGACTCCTTTGGATAGGTGTTACGAAACCTTGTGGGAGCGAGCCTGCTCGCGATAGCGGTGTGTCTGTTGCGAAGGTGTCGGATGCGCCGACGCCTTCGCGAGCAGGCTCGCTCCCACAGGGGGATGTTTGTGTTCGTCAGAACGCGAAGCAGGAACAGCCAAACGCGCCCCAGAAGCCTTGGAAATCGCTGACCGGCACATTCGACAACCGCGCCCGCTCATGGCTGTGGAAGTGCACCGTGCACGGACCGCTGCACTGGTGGACTTGCGCCTGCAACGGCGAGGTTGGGCGCCAGTGACCCGGGACCTTGACCACCGGCGACCAGTCCGGCAGTACCGGAACGCCGGCCGGGCCGAGCTTCTCGAAATCACCGGCGGCGTAGACCACCTTGCCGCCAACAACCGTCAGCACGGACTCGATCCACTTGATGGCTTCTTCGTCGACGTTGAAGAAGTCCGCGCTCAGTGCCGCTACGTCTGCCAGTTGGCCGACCTTGATCTGGCCTTTCTTGCCCTGCTCCGACGAGAACCAGGCGCTGCCATGGGTGAACAGCTCCAGGGCCGTCAGGCGCGGCAGGCCTTCTTCGTGCAACGCCAGGCCGCCGACCGTGCGGCCGCTGACCATCCAGTACAGCGAGGTCCACGGGTTGTAGCTGGACACCCGGGTGGCGTCGGTACCGGCACCGACCGGCACGCCTTCGGCCAGCATGCGCTTGATCGGTGGCGTGGCTTCGGCGGCCTTGGCACCGTAGCGATCGACAAAGTACTCACCCTGGAACGCCATGCGGTCCTGGATCGCGATACCACCGCCCAGCGCGCGAACCCGCTCGATGTTCTGCGGCGTGATGGTTTCGGCGTGGTCGAAGAACCACGGCAGGCCGTTGAACGGAATGTCGCGGTTGACCTTCTCGAACACATCGAGCATGCGGCTGATGGACTCGTTATAGGTGGCATGCAGGCGGAACGGCCAGCGCTGCTCCACCAGGTGCCGGACCACGGGTTCCAGATCCTGCTCCATGCCCGGCGGCAGGTCCGGGCGTGGCTCGAGGAAGTCCTCGAAATCCGCCGCCGAGAACACCAGCATTTCGCCGGCGCCGTTGTGCCGCAGGAAATCGTCGCCCTGGTGCAACTTGACGCTGCCGGTCCAGTTCTGGAAATCGCTGAGTTCTTCCTTGGGCTTCTGGGTGAACAGGTTGTAGGCGATACGCACCGTCAACTGCTCTTCCCGGGCCAACTGCTCGATCACCGCGTAGTCGTCCGGGTAGTTCTGGAAACCACCGCCGGCATCGATGGCGCTGGTCAGGCCCAGGCGATTGAGCTCACGCATGAACTGGCGGGTGGAGTTGACCTGATATTCCAGGGGCAACTTCGGCCCCTTCGCCAGCGTCGAGTACAGGATCATCGCGTTAGGTCGCGCCACCAGCATGCCGGTGGGATCACCCTTGCTGTCGCGCACGATCTCGCCGCCCGGCGGGTTCGGCGTGTCACGGGTGTAGCCGGCCACGCGCAACGCGGCACGGTTGAGCAAGGCGCGGTCATACAGGTGCAGCACGAACACCGGGGTGTCCGGGGCCGCTTGGTTGAGTTCTTCCAGGGTCGGCATGCGTTTTTCGGCGAACTGGAATTCATTCCAGCCGCCGACCACGCGCACCCATTGAGGCGTCGGCGTGCGGTCGGCCTGGTCCTTGAGCATGCGCAAGGCATCGGCCAGGGACGGCACGCCTTCCCAGCGCAGTTCCAGGTTGTAGTTCAGGCCACCGCGGATCAGGTGCAGGTGCGAGTCGTTGAGCCCGGGAATGACGGTGCGGCCCTTGAGGTCAATGACCTGGGTGCCGCTGCCGCGCAATGCCATGGCCTCGGCGTCGGTGCCCACGGCAACGAATTTGCCCTGGCTGATGGCCACGGCGCTGGCCCGGGGATTTTCCCGGTCGACGGTGTGGAACTGGCCATTGAACAGAATCAGATCGGCGTTCATAGGGTTTTCCTTCTATCAAAAATAATTACAGTCCGTGGCGAGGGAGCTTGCTTACGGCTTCAACTGTTCGTGCGCCTTCGAGGCTTCCATCCAGGGGGCGAACAGACGGGTCGCCAGCGGCATGCCCACGTAGCAGACCGAGAGCACGATGGTCACGGTGATCAGGAACGTGGCGACGACGTAGTTGGACAGAAAGGCGTTGAGTTGCAACACCGGCCCCCAGATCAGCGGCACCAGCAAGGTGTGCGGCAGGATCACCACCAGGGTCACCACGGCCTGCTTCCAGCGCGGGGGTGGCGTGGCGGAGTCCGCCAACGGGGTGAACCAGAATTCCTTGTGGGGCGCGACTTCGGTCTGGTCGCCATCGGCCAGCAACGGCGCCGCCTCTAGCACCAGTTCGCCGCGCTCGGGCGAATCCAGCCAGCGCTGCATGGCCTCGGTGGAACAGAAGCGCAGCACGCAAGTAAACAGCGACAGGCCGCCCTGCTTGCCGCGGACCACGTCCACACCCAGGTGGCCCGGCCTGCCACCGGCGACAGTGACGATGCGCCGCAGCCAGGCCTCGTAGGCCGCGTCCTGGCCAGCCTTGACCCGGTGCTTGACCACCAGGGTCACGATTTCGTCAAAGCCAGGCTTGGTGACGGGCTCAACAGTTTGCAATTCAGACATGGCGAAGCACTCCAACAAAACGCGTGTTCAGTGCCAGGCGCCCAGGCCCGGCGATGAATACGCTGGTAAATATGATCAGCAGCAACCAGCCGAACTGCCCTTCTTCCAGGCTCCACTGCGGGTGCACCACCAGCAGCGCCACGGCCAGCAGGAACAGGATCGGCAGGCACGCCAGGCGGACCAGGACACCGGCCATGATCAGCAGCGGGCACAGCACTTCGGCGAAGATCGCCAGGATCAGGGTCGGTGCTGCGCCGAGGTGGAACGGGTCTTCGATGCGGGTCAGCTCGGTGCTGTAGTGCATCAGTTTCGGCAACCCATGGACCCAGAGCAGAAACAGCGCGCCACTGAGGCGCAGGAACAACAAGCCCAGGTCCTGCAACGGGCGTTCATCAGTCATGTTCATCGGTGGGCTCCGTCCGGCTCCGCGGAGGCGGCGGCCGGCAACGGTTGGGACATGTGGGTGGAAATGCGCGAACGCAGCCAGCGCTCGGCGGGGTCGTTGTCATGCACGCCGCTCCAGACCATCGACAACTCAGCCGCGTTGATCTCGAACGGCGGGTCTTCGGCGCGCAACGCGCAGCCTTCCACCAGGGCGCAGGCGGCATAGTCGGGCACGGTGGCAATCAAGTCGGTACCGGCCAGCAAAGCGCGCAGGCCACTGAATTGCGGCACCCCCAACACCACTTTGCGGGTCCGGCCAATGCGGGCCAGGTCCAGGTCGATATTGCCGCTCAGGTCACCCGAGAACGACACCATGGCGTGGGGACGTTCGCAGTATTCGTCCAGGGTCAGCGGTCCCGGGCGGTTGTCGCCGCGCAGGACCTTGCAGGGGATATCCCGCAGTTTCTTGCGCTTGGCATTGGCCGGCAGGTCGGTGGTGTAGCTGACGCCCACGCTGATTTCGCCACTGCCCAGCAGCGACGACATCAGCAGGTAATTGGCCCGGCGCACCACCACGATGATGCCCGGTGCTTCTTCGCGCAGTTGGCTCAACAACGGTGGAAACAGGCCGAACTCGGCATCGTCGGACAGACCGATGCGAAACACGTCGCAACTGGTGGACGGATCAAACGCCTTGGCCCGGCTGACTGCACCGGAAATCGTGTCCATGGCCGGTTGCAGCTCGCGCAGGATCGCCATCGCCCGAGGCGTCGGTTCCATGCCGCGACCGTGGCGGATCAGCAGCGGATCATCGAACAGATCCCGCAGCCGCCCCAGCGCCGCGCTCACCGCCGGCTGGCCCATGAACAGCTTTTCAGCAACGCGGGTCAGGTTCTTCTCGAACATCAGCGCCTCGAAGATCACCAGCAGGTTCATGTCGAGACGGCGTAAATCGTTGCGGTTCATAGGGTTGGTCCTGTTGATTGCCAATCCTGGTGAATGCTTGACCTGTGTGGGAGCGGGCTTGCTCGCGAAAGCGGTGTGTCAGTCAACGAAGGTGTTGAATGTCGGACCGCATTCGCGAGCAAGCCCGCTTCCACAGGGGGCTCGTGGCTTGATCAGCCCCGGATGAACGCCAGCAGGTCCGCGTTCAGCCGGTCCTTGTGGGTATCGGTCAGTCCGTGGGGTGCGCCTGGATAGATCAGCAATTGCGAGTTTTTCAACAGCTTGGCCGCCGCGATGCCGGCGGTTTCGATCGGCACCACCTGGTCGTCATCGCCATGCACCACCAGGGTCGGCACATCGATGTTGCGCAGGTCTTCGGACAGATCGGTTTCCGAGAACGCCTTGATGCAGTCATAGGTGTTCTTGTGGCCGGCAAGCATGCCCTGCATCCAGAACCAGTCGATCATGCCTTGGGTCACCTTGGCGCCCGGACGGTTGGCGCCGAAAAACGCACTGGCCACATCTTTGTATAGCTGAGAACGGTCAGCCAGGGACGCCTGGCGGAAACCGTCGAACACCTCGATGGGCAAACCGCCCGGGTTGGACGCGGTCTTGACCATCAGCGGCGTCACCGCCGAGATCAGACCGAGCTTGGCAACACGCGCCGCACCATGGCGACCGATGTAGCGCGCCACCTCGCCACCGCCGGTGGAGAAGCCCAGCAACACCGCGTCCTTCAAGTCCAGCCGCTCGATCAGTTCGGCCAGGTCATCGGCGTAGGTGTCCATGTCGTTGCCATCCCAAGGCTGGCTGGAGCGCCCGTGCCCACGGCGGTCGTGGGCGATCACCCGGTAGCCGTTGGAAGCCAGGAACATCATCTGCGCCTCCCAACTGTCGGAGTTCAACGGCCAGCCGTGGCTGAACACCACCGGTTGTCCACTGCCCCAATCCTTGTAGTAAATCTCAGTGCCGTCGCGGGTGATAAAGGTGCTCATGACATGCTTCCTTGAGATAAGTGGATGGCTTCATGGTCCGGTCAGCGGAGTCCAGTGCGTGAGTTAAACGTTGTTAATTTTTTGTGGAAGCAAGGCTTGCCGGCGCTGAAAGCGATGAGTTCCCCGGGCGTCGAGGCAACTTCATCGCGAGCAGGCTCGCTCCCACAGGGGAACGCGATCGCTCCAAAGAACAGGTCGGCTACCAGGCCGCCTCGTAAGCAAGCTTGCCCCCCAAGGCTCTAAACCGTTGCACTCAAGCCCAAACCTGAGGAACATGCTCGGATTAAGACCTCTGCACAGTGACCCGGAACATTGAGCGCAAGATGAACCACTCTCCCAGCCTGCCCGCCGAACAGACGGTGCACTTCGGCCCTTACCGGGTGCATCCTCAGCAGCACCTGGTGCTGGAAGCCGGGCAACCGTTGCGCCTGGGACGCCGGGCGGTGGAGATCCTGCTGGTGCTGCTCGAACACGCCGGGCAAGTGGTGAGCAAGCAACAACTGATCGCCCGTGTCTGGCCCAAAAGCATCGTCGAAGACACCAACCTGCGCGTGCACGTCGCAGCACTGCGCAAGGCCCTGGGCGATGGCCAGGCTGGCCAGCGCTACATCATCACCGTGGCACAGCGCGGCTACAGTTTTGTCGCCCCCGTGTCACTTGAACCCCTCGAACCGCCGGTGCAAATGCCCCACCCTTCCCTGGCGCGCAACCTGCCGCTGCGGCATACCCGCATGATCGGCCGGCACGCCTTGCTGGAAAGCCTGGTGGCGCAACTGCCGCGAAAACGCTTTATCACCCTGGTCGGGACCGGCGGCATCGGCAAGACCACCGTTGCCTTGCGGGTCGCCGAACGGCTGATCGGCCACTACCGCGACGGCACTTACCTGCTGGACCTGGCCCCCCTGAACGACCCGGCCATGATCGCGCCCAACCTGGCGGCGCTGCTGGACCTGCCGTTGCAGGACGGCGACCCGCTGGACGCCATTGCCCGCCAGCTCAAGGAGCGGCGCCTGCTGCTGGTGATCGACAACTGCGAGCACCTGATCGACGCCGTCGCCCAGCTCAGCGAAACCCTGCTGCGCGGCGCCCCGCACCTGCATATCCTCGCCACCAGTCGCGAAGGCCTGCGCGCCGAGGGCGAGCACGTACAGCATCTGGACGCCCTGGCGTTCCCGCCGAGGGAGATGCCCGTCGAAGGTTATCCAGCCCTGGAGTACCCGGCCCTGCAACTGTTCGCCGAGCGCGCGATGGCCAGCCGCGACGACTTCGAGCTGACCGACCGCGAGGTGCCGTGGGTGGCCGAGATCTGCCAGCGACTGGACGGCATTCCCCTGGCCATCGAGCTGGCTGCCGCGCAAATCAGCCGGTTCACGGTACAAGAGCTGCACCAGCAATTGCTGGCCAGCAGTGCCCTGCTTCACAACAGCGCCGACGCTGAACCACGCCAGCAAACCTTGCGTGCCACACTGGATTGGAGCTTTGCGCTGCTCACCTCGTGCGAGCAGACGTGCCTGCGGCGGCTGGCGGTGTTCATGGGCAGCTTCAACCTGACATCGGCTGCCGCGGTGATCGTCGGCCAGCAGGTTGCGCCCGAGCAAGTGCTGGTCTCGGTCAGCCAGTTGGTCGCCAAATCGTTGCTCAACGTCGAGATTGGCGATGAAGAGGTGCGCTATCGCCTGTTGGACACGACCCGCAGCTATGCCCTCGAAAAACTGACCGACGCCGTAGAGTTGTCCGCCAGCCGGGAGCGTCACGCCGAACGTTGCCTGACGCTGATGAAGCAGGCCGAGGACGATTGGCAAACCACCCCTACGCACCTGTGGATCGCCCGCTACGCCGCTTATCGCGACGATATACGCGCGGCGCTCGATTGGGGATTGGGTCCCCAGGGCGCGCGTGCCGTGGCGATCCGCCTGACCGCGCGCACCTTGCCCCTCTGGCAGGAGCTGTCATTGCTCAAGGAGCATGGCCTCTACGTCAGCAAGGCACTGGAACTGCTCCGCGCCAGCCCCATGCCCTGCCCGAAGCTGACCCTCGCCCTGGAACTGGCCCATGGCAGCTACAGCTACCACACCGAGGGCGGCACGCCGGCCACCATCCATGCCTTCGTCATCGCCCGGCAGCTGGCGCAGCAAAACCAGGACTTGGCGGGCGAGTTGCGGGCGGTATCGGGTCATATGGCCGTCAACCTCAGTTGCGGTAATTACGGGCTGGCGCTGGAGCAAAGCCAGGACTTCGACCGGCTGGGCACGCGGGGCGACCCGACCCTGTCCCTGAGCGCCCAGCGCCTGCGGGTCCTGGCGTTGCATTTCGCCGGGGACCAGGGCGCGGCACGGCGCGACGCCGAGCAAGTGATCCAGCGCATGGCCCAGAGCGGTCATCTCAGCCGCTTCACCCATGGCTTCGGCGTGCAGTACGACCAGAGCGTGGCCTCGCTGACCATTCTGGCGCGCATCCTGTGGCTACAGGGTTTCCCCGAGAAGGCCCAACGCACCGCCGACCTGGCGTTGCAGATTGCCCTGCAGATCGACCATGGCACATCGATCTGCTACACCCTGGCGCTGGCCGGTTGCGTGATCGCCTGCTACAACGGCGATCACGCCACCGCCCGGGACCGGCTCGATTTGTTGCAATACCAGACGAAGAAGCATTTCGTGATGTTCTTCCACGATTGGGCCCGCTATTACGTCCGCGCCTTCGATAACGAACCCCTGGAAACGGAGTCGGCAAGTGCAAGGCTGGTGCAGGACATCGTCGCCACCCTGCGCGCCGGTAGCGTCAGTACGGCGCAACTGGAGCGTGCCCACAGCGGCGCGGCAGGCTGGTGCTCGGCGGAGCTCCTGCGCGCCGACGCGCAAACCTTGCTCGCCCGCAACGACCCGGCCCTTGAGGATCGCGCCGAAGCACAGCTGCAGACAGCATTGGCGGTGGCCCACCGTGACCATGCCCTGGCCTGGGAACTGCGCAGCGCCACGTCCCTGGCGCGGTTATGGCAACGCCGGGGCCAGGGGCGGGCCGCGCTGGAACTGCTCGGGCCGGTCTACCGGCGCTTCACCGAAGGCTTCGACACCCCCGATTTACTGGAGGCCGACGCGCTGCTCCAGGACCTGTCTGGGCGGTGCGGGTCTTGAATGCAGCGGCTTCCAGGCATCCTGCAAGACGTAGCGGCGCTGGTACAGCGACCACCCGCCACTGCGCCGGAGTTTTTCCAGGGCATAGGCGCGGGTCGTGCGCAGCCAGGAAAACCTGACCCCGTTGGCGCACTGCTCGACCCTCAGCAGGGACTGACTCGCCAGCCGTGACAGCAGCCAGGGCAACTGCTCGACACCCACTTCAGGGCAACTGATCACCGCCGTTGCCGTCTTCAGGGTGAAGGGTCTGTCAAACACCGCCAGGCGCTCAAAGACCGTTTGCTCCGCGGCGCTCAGGCGTTCGAAACTCCAATCGAGCATGGCCTCCAGGCTTCGATGACGGGCCACCGCGGTACGCCGTCCGTGGCTCAACAACGAGAAGCCTTGCTCCAATTGTTCGAGGACACCGGCCACGCCCAGCACCCCAACCTGGGCAGCCGCCAGTTCCAGCGCCAGCGGCAACCCATCCAGGCGTTGGCAGATTTGCCCGATCGCCACCAGGTCGCGATCCGTGGGCGTGAAACCCTGCTGCCGAGCGCCGACCCGTTCGATCAGCAACTGCGTTGCCGGGGACGCCCATAGTTGGTGTGCGGGCTCAAGGGGCGACGCGAGCGTCAGGCCGGGTAATTGCACTACGTTTTCATCGACGATGTTCAGGGGTTCGCGGCTGCTCAACAGCAACGACACATCGGGTGCCGCTGCGCCCAGCATTCCGGCCAGCTCCCGACAGGCGTCCAGCAGATGCTCGCAACCATCGAGCACCAGCAACAGGCGACAGGGTTGCAGGTGCCGGTCCAAGCCATCAGACGTAATCCCCAACGCGCGGGCCACGTGCGTGCGCACCTGGTCCGGGTCACTGATGGCGGCGAAGTCAACGAACCAGGCACCGTCCGCAAAATGCTCCAGCAACAGCTCCGCTGCCCGCAGTACCACAGTGGTCTTGCCGACACCGCCTGGGCCGGTCACGGTGGTCAGGCGCTGGCGCGGTACGTCGGCCAGCAGGCGCCCCAGCACCTTATCGCGCCCGATCACCGGGCTCAGCCGCGCCGGCAGGTTGTGCCGTTCACGGCGCGGTGGCGCAGACAGGGAGGCCACAAAGCAATAGCCCTGCCGAGGATCATTGAGGATGTACTGACTACCGTCCTGCCCGTCACCAAAGGCCCGCCGCAGCGCCGCGATGTGCACGCGCAGGTTGATTTCCTCGACGACGCTGTCGGGCCAGACACAGGCCAGGAGCGCTTGCTTGCTGACGTAGGTGCCGGCGTGCTCCACCAACACCTGGAGAATATCCAGGGCCCGCCCCCCCAGCCCGAGCGGCTCGCCATCACGGGTGACCAGCCGTTGCTGCCGGTAAAAGGCAAACGGACCGAAGCCCACCGCCACTTCGGTATCGGGTTTGATGAAACTGTTCATGGGCGATCCAGCGCCGGATAACCGCTGCGGGCATGACGCTGCGAATCGACAAACGCGTCTGCCCCGGCTCCTGCACATCCTTTCCAGAGGGTGTGCGGGTATCTTGGCAGTCATCGCCCACAGAACAATGCTGGCACAGGACGCACCACGGACATGACGGTGCCCTGGACGGACACCCGTGGCTCAACTGAACTGCTGGCGGTACTGAACCGGGGTCAGGCCGAGCTTTTCGCTGAACAGCGAGCGCATGTGCCGGACACTGCCGAAGCCGCTGCGAAAGGCCACGGTCTTGAGGGGCAGATCGGTGCTTTCCAGGAGCTGGCGGGCGCGGTCGATGCGCGCACCTTGCAGGAATTCCATCGGCGTCATCTTCACCTCCCGGGCGAACATCCGGGCAAAGTGCCGCGCACTCATGGCCGCCAGCGCCGCCATGCGCTCGATGGTGTACGGCTCCTCCAAATGCTCCATCACATGGTTCTGCACCCGGGTGATGGCCGATTCCTGCGCCGCCACGGTCGCTACCAGCGGGCTGAACTGCGCCTGCCCGCCCTGGCGCTTCATCACCACCAGCAACACCTTGGCCACGTCCAGTGCCACTTTGCGGCCATGGTCCTGGGCAACGATGGCCAGTGCCAGGTCGATACCGGCCGTGACGCCGCCGGAGGTGAACAGGCGACGGTCCTGCAGGAAGATCTTGTCGGTTTCCACCAGCGCCTTGGGGAAACGCTGGATCAGTCGTTCGGTGTAATGCCAGTGGGTGGTGACGCGGTAACCGTCGAGCAACCCGGCCTCACCGAGCACAAAGGCGCCGGTGCAGATCGAGCCGTAGCGCGTGGCCCGTTGCGCCGCGGCCCGCAGCCAGATGTGCAACCCGCGATGCCGATCGTCATAGGCGCCCGGCCCACCCGGTACCAGCAACACGTCGTAGGCCGCCCACGCCTGGTCGATGTGGATATCGGCCTGCACCGTCACGCCATTTGAAGCACGCAACGGGCCGCGCTCGGTCCCGAGGGTCAACAGCTGATAACGGTCATCTGCAGCGAGATACCGATTGGCGATCGAGAACACTTCCAGAGGCCCGGCCATGTCGAGCAGCAGGAAGTTCGGGAACAGCACCATTGCAACGGTTTTCATCAGTAAAAACGCCAGGAAATAACAGAGGAACGCAGTAAAACCTTAAACACACCTTATGCCCCCTGTGGGAGCGAGCCTGCTCGCGATAGCGTCAGGTCAGGCAATATCAATGTTGGCTGATACACCGCTATCGCGAGCAGGCTCGCTCCCACAGGGGCTTTGATAGCCAGCATTATGACGAAGCGCAGCCCCCGCCGCGAGCTGGCAATTGTCCACCTATGGCGGACAGTATTTCGTTTTTCATCTACTTATTGAAGATTACGATAACCATTAATCTTCTTCTGAACCCGGCGAACGGCCCAGCCGCCGCCCACAGACATCAGGAGAATCCATCATGCTGACCCTTCGCAAAGCTTCGGATCGCGGCATCGCCCGCCACGGCTGGCTGACCTCGTTCCACACCTTTTCCTTCGCCAACTACCGTGACCTCAACCAACAGGGCTTTTCCGACCTGCTGGTGATCAACGACGACCGCGTTGCCGCCGCCAAGGGTTTCGGCCAGCACCCCCACCGGGACATGGAGATTTTTTCCTATGTGCTCGAAGGTGCGCTGGAGCACAAGGACACCCTCGGCACGGGCTCGGTCATCCGCCCGGGTGACGTACAACTGATGAGCGCGGGCAGCGGCGTGGCCCACAGTGAGTTCAACCACAGCGCGGATGAGTTGGTGCACTTCCTGCAAATCTGGATTGTGCCCAACGTCAGCGGCGCCAAGCCACGCTATCAACAGGAGCACTTCAGCGCCGAGCAGAAACGCGGCCGCCTGCAACTGATCATCTCGCCGGACGGTGCCGATGGCTCACTTGAGGTACGCCAGGACGCACGGGTCCATGCCGGGTTGTTCGACGGCAACGAAAGCGCGACCCTGACGCTGGCGCCTGATCGGTACGCCTATGTGCATGTGGCCCGAGGCGCTGTCGAGCTTAACGGCGTGCAACTACAGGAAGGTGACGGCGTGCGGGTGCGCGAGGAGCAGGTGCTGACCCTGAGCAACGGCCAGGATGCCGAGGTGCTGGTCTTCGATCTGCGGCCGCAGGAATTGCCGCAAATGCCATGAGGCGTGTTCCCTTTGCGAGGGAAGCACCGCTGTCGGGTCGAGGGAGCTTGCTCCCTCGACGTTGTTGTGCCGCTGAAAATGCTTACTTGCGCGCAAACGTCGAACGATAACTGCCCGGCGGAACACCGAAGAAATCCCGGAAACGCCGCTGGAAATGCGGCGAACTGACGAAGCCCGTGGCCACGGCGATTTCCGTGACCGAGCGATTGGTCTGCTGGATAAGTTGACGCGCGCGGGTCAGGCGCAACTCCAGGTAATAACGCGTGGGGGTCGCCCCGAGAAAACTGCAGAAGCGCCGTTCCAGCTGCCGCTTGGAAATCTTCACGCACGCCGCCAGTTCATCGATCGTCAGTGGCTCTTCGACGTTTTGCCACATCAACTCCAACGCCAACTTGAGGCTTTCCGGCAGCGTCGGGTCCGTTTCGACGAAGACCGGCGGCAAGTCCGTGGCATCGCCTGATTCATCGCAACGCAGGATTTCCTCGATCGCGCCCACCAGCGCCTCGCCTCCCGTCTGGCGAATCACCTGCAGCATCATGCGCAACGAACTGTTGGCCCCGGCGCAACTGACTCGCCCCCGGTCCAGGACATAGGCACGGCTGGACACCTTCACGTTGGGGAACACCTCCAGCATCATCGCGCGACTTTCCGGGTGGACGGCGCACTCGAAACCCTCGAGCAGGCCAGCGTCGGCGACAAAAAACACGCCGTTCCAGAGCCCGCCCATCATCGCCCCGGCGGTGGCATTGGCGCGCAGCTTGCGGCGCAGCAAGGGATGGCCCTGCAGCTTCACGCGAAAGCCGCCGGCGACGATCAGCACGTCCTGGTTTTCCGGCATCTGCGCCAACTCGATGTCGGTCGAGATGACAATCCCGAGATCGCTCGTTACCTGTGCGCCGCAGACCCCAACCGTCAACACCTCATAGAGGGGCATATCGCTCATCAGGTTGGCCGTCACCAGCGCGTCCACCGCGCCGGTGAAGGACATCATCGAGAAGTTGTCCATCAATACAAACGCGACGCGAATCGGCGCCCGGCCGGCAGGCGTCGAGCCCAGTGGTCGATAAGCCATGTTCTTGTTTTTAAGTACGCTCTCGAATGCGCTCGCCATAGGGCCTCGTGAATACATGAAGACGATCAGGACGCGCGGCACTTTCTCGCTCACGGGGAGGCAAAGGGTGCGGGACCATCCGGGGCATTTTCCAGCCTAGTCGTGCCGTCTGCAATCACCTTGACTGTTCGGTCACTGTCAACGCTGGCGGGCCTCAAGTGCCTACGACTTTGGTCGATACACTGGGAGTAGGCATGGGCGCTTTTCCCTTTCTGAAAACCCGCAAGGCCAACCGCTGCTGTTTCCGCCGCTCCAACATCAAAAATATTCCGCGGGAGAAGTCATGAATATCAAACAAAAGCTGACATGGGCGTTCGCGACCATTGCCTGCCTCCCGGTTGTCCTGGTGGCAGTGCTCGTCGTATTGAACCTGCGAGACGCGGCAAAAACCAACTTCCTCGACAGCAGCGGCCGTGAAATCCGCCAGATTGACAACGGGATGAAGCAGTTCTTCGACGGCATCAGCCAGAACGTCGAGTTCTTCGCCAAGGATCCGCGGATCGTTGTCGCCAAGGACCTGAAAAACTATTCCGGCGCCGACGCGGCGCAAATCCCGCTTCCTGAAACCAATAAAGAACTCCTGGCGATTTTCGACCGGTTCGCCAAGACCCATCCGACCACCGCCTATCTTTCCCTGGGGTTGGCCGATGGTGGCTACGCCAGCTGGCCGGATGACCCGAAAATTTCCAACTACGACCCACGCGTACGTCCCTGGTACAAGGCTGCCATCGCCTCGCCTGGCAACACCGTGCGCACGGACGCCTATTACTGGGCACCGGATGACGTGTCGCTGATCGGTATCGTCCACACTGTCTCCGATGCTGCCGGCAAACTGGTGGGCGTCGTCGGCCTGGACGTGTCGCTCAAGCAACTGACCGAACTGGTCAAGAACATCAAGTTGGGTGAGAGCGGCTACCTGATTCTGGTGGAAGCCAACGGCAACGTGCTGGTGGACGCCGGCGACGCCAAGCACAACTTCAAGCCCCTGGCCGACCTGGGCCCCAACTATGCCGAGCTTGCCAAGAGCGGCGACGGCGTCACCCAGATCGAGATCGACGGTGTGCCCTACATGGCTAACGTTGTCAGTTCCAAAGGCCTGGGCTGGCGCTTCATTGGCCTGATCAAGCGCGACGAAGTGATGGCCGAGGCTTCAAGCCTGACCTGGCTGATTGCGGTGATCGCCGCCACGTTGGCGGTGGTCTTCGCCGTGGTCGGTGCAAGTTTCGCCAGCGTGATCGTGCGCCCGATTCGTGGCGTTGCGAATGGCCTGCAGGAAATCGCCGAAGGTGAAGGCGACCTGACCCGCCAACTCACGGTGCAGGGCAAGGACGAAACCGCCACCCTGGCCAGTTGGTTCAACCAGTTCCTGGGCATGATTGCCCAGTTGGTCCAACGCATCGGCAGCGCCTCCTCCGACCTGCAAAGCGCCGCTGCCGACACCCGCGATGTCGCCCAGAACATGAACGAAGCCGCCGGGCGCCAGCGCCAGGCCGTGGAACTGGTGAGCACCGCGTTCAACGAGATGGTCGCCACCGCCAACGAAGTGGCCCGTTCCTGCAGCGAAGCCGCCTCCAGTGCGGACACCGGTTATCGCGACGTGCACGACGGCCAGCACCACATCGGCGAAGCCACCGGCAGCGTATTGAAACTGAGCGAGGATCTGCAAAAGTCGACCCAGACCATGCAAGCGCTTGAGCAAGACAGCAAGAACATCAACACCATCCTCGACACCATTCGCTCGATCGCCGAACAGACCAACCTGCTCGCCCTCAACGCCGCCATCGAAGCCGCTCGCGCCGGTGACCAGGGCCGTGGGTTTGCAGTGGTCGCCGACGAAGTACGCGCCCTGGCACGGCGGACAGCCGACTCCACCGGTGAAATCGACAGCCTGCTCGGCAACCTTGCCCGGCGGACCCAGGAAGTCACCCAGCAGATGCAAAGCAGCCTTCAGGTGTCGCAAACCAGCGTCGAACGCATCCAACAGGCGCGCGACAGCTTCGATAAGATCCGCAACTCGGTGGACTCGATCCGCGACCAGAACACCCAGATCGCCACGGCGGCAGAGGAACAGCACCAGGTGGCCGAAGACATCAACCGACACATCGCGCAGATCCATGCCGACGCCCAACTGGTTGAAGAATTCGCCCACTCGGCGCAAACCGGCTCGGGACGCTTGACCGATATTTCCGGGCAGCTCAAGGGATTGGTTGGGCGCTTCAAGTTCTGACCGTGGCTGGGATTACGCCATTGCACCGACATCCTTTCGCCGGCCCGCTCCGGACAGCGTAAGTGATGTCGGTCACCCGCTCCCCACTCTAGCCTTCACGCCCCTCTGGACCGTAGGTATCATTTTCCCTGAATGGCCGGATCCTGGTGAGAGCGCTGCTGACGTTCATTTCCTGAGCGTCGTAGCGGCGACCTTTGCCTGGGTGCCCCACCTGTCTGGAGAGCAGATCGCAATAACATGACAATCACCGGGACGGACAAGGCTGACTGGGAGCCGCTTGACCTCGAATGGCATCAAGGCTTTGCGTTCATGGACGGTGTGCTGCTGGGCGACGGGCAAGTGCCTGATGTGTACATCATGCTCAGCCCTGAAGGCGCACGCCCCGCTGAGTGGGCGCAATGTGCGAACGCCGGGCATTATCCGCCCTCGCCCTTGCTGGCAGGTCAACCGGTTTGGCGGCATCGACGCAGCCCTTGGGTCTTGCGCGACGCCCTGCGCGATTACTATCTGCTTCCAGGCTATCGGGAGCGCCACGGCTACCACGCGCTTCAGGCCCTGCCGTTTCGGTTCGACAAAGGCCTGGAGAGCCTCGGCCACCAGTACTGGCGTGACGAATCCCGCGCCTATTGGTTCGGTGAGTACGCGATCACTCAAATCCCCCAGGCGCGCCCCGACCGCCTGGCCCTGTTGGCAGCGACACCGGCCTCGGTGGCTTCAGCCTCCGCGCTGTTCAGCGACGGCGTGCATCTCTTTCTGCAAGGCCAATTTATCGCCAGCGCCACGGCGCGGGTGCGGTATTGCAACCACCCGTCCTATCGAGTGATCGACGATCAGGTCTACAAGGGGTTCAAGCCCCTGCACCAGAAAGACGGTACGCCGCTGCCGATTGCAAATCCGGACGACTTCCAGATGCTCGCCCATCGCTGGGGAACCGATGGGCAGTCGGTCATCGTGCAAGCGCAGCAAGGCTCGGGCATCTCCTATGAATATTTCTACCGTATCGACAATGCCGACCTGAGCACCTTCACCGTACTCAATGAACGCTACGCCAAGGACAGCCAGCGCGCTTACTACCTGACGGGCAAGACTATCCGCTACGTCGGCGACTTCCACCTGCTCAAGTGCTGGCAGCCAGCGTTCGATGAGTGCGGCCGCGTGGTGGGCGCCAGCGAGTACGAAGATGATTATTTTGCCGTGGACGACAGGTTCGTCTACGCCGCCGGAACCCGCTTGCGTGACGCTCATGGCCCCAGTTTTCGTCACTTGGGGTTCGATTACTACCGTGATCACCAACACGTCTACAAGCGCCAGAAACGCCTTGATGTCGATGTAGAAAGCTTCGTAGTGGCCCAGCTCTATCGCAACGACCAGGATGACGCGCCCGTACTGGCAGGTGACAAGAACGGTCCGCTGGACTCCGGCGGCATCATCGATGAGGCCATGCAAGAAACCTGGGCACCGTACTTCGAAGCCCATCCGCAATTGGAGGATTATTGGTGGCACCGCTTGCAGGCACTACCCGCAGCCGCGCAAACGCATACGCAAACGCTGCCGTTACAGCCCATCGGTCTCGGGTTCGAACGGGGCCGCCAGGTGTATTTTCACGGACGTGTGATCAACGGACTGGACGCGGCGAGTTTCAAATTGCTGGACACGCACCTGTGCGGCGATGCCCAAGGCTTGTATCTGATCCCGTTTCATAACGTCGAAACCCAGGTGCCTGAACGGTTTTCCCAAGAACCCGCAGAGCACTTCCGCTCACTCGGCCCGCCCTACCTGACCGACGGCAAAACCGTGTTCTGCCACCGGATTTTCTACCATCCCCCCGAACCGATTCGTAAGGCGCAACTGGCCACCTTCGAGTCCTGCGGCCATGGTTGGGCCAAGGACCGGGACGCGGTGTATTACTACGGCGAGGCGAAAAAACGTCTCCATCCCTCTGACACACGCATTCTCGGTACTTATGCCATCAGCCCGACCTTGATCTTCTCGGAAGGCAAGCCGTTGGATGTGGCGTTCGATCCTGAGGAGGTCCGCGTACCGCACCCCGATTTTTTGCAGTTGGGTACGCGCAAGCTGTTCTGCCACCGTCGCCCACTGAGCGCCAAGCGTATCGACCTGGCCACCCTCGAATTCCTGACAGACCGCTATGCCCGAGACAAGCATCGAATTTATCACTACGACGGCTATGCAACCCTGACCGAAGTCGACGAAGAACATTATCGGCAGTCTCTCGGCCATGGGGTGGCAAGTGTCTAGAACCTCCCAGTGCATATGCATTGGCCCGGAAAAAATCACATTGCCATCAGACGACCTTGCAAAAACACCATGTCCGACTAGATTCAAGACTGTCTTCACCCACACGGCCCACGGCTCGTAAAAAACAGCCCTCCCGGCGAGAGAATTTATTGATCTGAAACGCACCCGACGCTGCATTTGGTAACTGACACGGAATCTGTCGAAAACAACAAGAGGGATGCTTGATGAAGCGCAGCCGTTGGTTTCGTGCACGCTCGCAAAGAGAGCCTGCCCGTCTGTTTTGGCTTTCCTTACTGTGCTTCTCGGGCCTGGTCATTGCCAGCTTTCTGTTGTTCGAACAACAGATCCAGGACTTCCTGACCCACCTCAACCTGTACCTGCCTTCGACGCCTTCCCAGAAACTTGGCCTGGCGTTGTTGCTGATCGCGCTGCTGGCGCTGGACGTGGTGCTGCCGGTGCCTTCAAGCATGGTGGCGCTGCTGGCCGTGGCAATGCTCGGCAGTCTCGGTGGCTACCTGGCGATTTTCATCGGCCTGTGCCTGGGGGCCGGATTGGGTTACGCGCTGGGGGCCGGGTATTTTCGCCTGCTGTCCGGGCGCCTGGGCTTGCATCAGCGCCAGCCGGGGCAAATGGCCTACCGGTTGGGCACGCTGTCGTTGATCTGCCTGCGCGGCGTACCGGTGCTGGCAGAAACCTCGGTGGTCGCCGCCGGCATGCAACGCTACCCGCTGCGCCCGTTCCTGTTGGTCACCACCCTGGCGAATGCGGGCCTGGCACTGGCCTACAGCGCCATCGGGACCTTCCTGGTCGAACAGAATGCGTTGCTGGTGACCCTGCTCGCCAGCATGGTGTTGCCCGGGCTGTTCATCGCCGGGTACAACCTGACCAAGGCCCTGCGTCGCAGCGGCGCGGAGCAACCATTGCGCGGACGCTTCGAGGTCAGCTACGACTACCCGGTGCTGTTCACCGACCACCTGTTCGATCCGCTCAATCCTTGCCTGCACCGTCAACTCACGGCCCAGCACAGCGGCCCGGTAACGGTGCTGGTGTTCGCCGATGAACAGCTGTTGCAAAGCGCCCCGCCGTTGTTGGGCCAGATCGACGGCTACTTTGCCGCCCATGCTGCGGACTTGCGTTTGCAGGCGGCGCCCATTGCGGTGCCGGCTGGCGAATTGAGCAAAACCGCAGAGGTGCTGCAGCAGTTGTACACCGACATGCTGCACCATGGGCTGGACCGGCATTGCTATGTGCTGGCCCTGGGCGGCGGCGCGGTGCTGGATGCGGTGGGCTATGCCTGTGCGACCTTCCACCGTGGCATTCGCCTGATCCGGGTTCCGAGTACGGTGCTCGCGCAGAACGACGCCGGTATCGGCGTGAAGAACGGCATCAATGCCTTTGGCCAGAAGAACCTGCTGGGCGCCTTTTATCCTGCCACGGCAGTGATCAACGACTTCCAGTTGCTGACGAGCCTGAGCCATCGCGACCAGATTGCCGGGCTGGCCGAGGCGGTAAAGGTCGCGTTGATCAAGGACCGGGCGTTCTTCGAATGGATGGAGCAGCACGCCGATGCCCTCGCCCACTTTGATCACGCGGCCAGCCGCTACGCAATCCGCCGCTGCGCCGAACTGCACCTGGGGCACATCACCGGTGCCGGTGATCCTTTCGAACGTGGTAACGGGCGGCCCTTGGACTATGGGCACTGGGCCGCGCACAAATTGGAAAACCTCAGCCGCCATCGCCTGCGGCATGGTGAAGCCGTGGCGGTGGGCATGGCGCTGGATGGGCTCTACGCCAACGCCTTGGGGCTGTTGAGCAATGCCGACAGCGAACGCGTCCTGCGCCTGCTGGTCAAGCTCGGCTTCTGCCTGAATCCACCGGAGCTGGACTTGAAGGATGCACAGGGCCGCTCGCAGGTGCTGCTCGGGCTGGAGGAGTTCCGCCAGCATCTGGGCGGGCAACTGTCCATCCCCATGCTCAGCCGGATCGGCGAATCGGTGGACCTGCATGACATCGATACCGCGCGCATGGAGCAAGCATTGCAACGACTGTCCACCGGACTCGACCCCACGCTCATCCTCAGAGAAGGCTGCGCGCAATGAGCCCGCTGCCGCTGAACCTGAAGACCTGGATGACCCTGGGCCGGGTGTCCAACCTGCCCACGGTATGGACCAACGTCATGGCCGCCGCGCTGCTTGCCAGCAGTGCCGGCGCCTTGGCCCCGCCCTCTTCGTTGGTGTGGGTACTGCTGCTGGCCGCGCTGTCGCTGCTGTACCTGGCCGGCATGTTGTTGAATGACTTGCTGGACGCCGACTGGGACCAGCAACACCAGAACCCGCGCCCCATCACCCTTGGCCTGGTCAGCCGACAGCAAGTGAGGCTGGCCACCGTTTTGTTGCTGACCTTGGCCGCTGCATCGGTGTTGGGCCTGAGCCGGCTGATCGATCAACCGCACTGGCTGCTGGGCAGTGCCGCCCTGCTGGTGGGCTGCATCCTTGGCTACAACCTGCTGCACAAGAAATACGCCCACAGCGTCTGGCTGATGGGCGCCTGCCGATCGGCGCTCTACCTCACGGCGGCGGCCAGCCTGGCGGTGCCAGCGGAACCGATCTGGTTGTGCGCCCTGTTGCTCGGGGTCTACATCAGCGGCCTGACCTACCTGGCCCGCCAGGAACACCGCAACCAGTTGCTCAGCCGCCTCCCTCTGGTCCTGATGCTGAGTCCACTGGCCTTGGCGTTCTATAGCGACAACGTCTGGTTCTGGCCGGTGCTGTTGCTCTGGCTGGGCTGGCTGGGCTGGCACTACTGGCGTCACCTTGCCAACCCCCGGCAGCGGCAGGTGCGCGCGTTTATCGGTGCCGGCCTGGCTGCCTTGCCACTGTTCGATGCCTTGGTGCTGGCCGTGGCTGACCAGCCCTTGGGCAGCCTGCTCTGTGTCTTGGTGTTTTTTCTGCTTCCACACTTTCAGCGCTGGATCAAACCGACATGAACACGGACGTTACCAAGCCGCCATCGACGGCTCTCGACATGCGCCTGGGCTGTCTCGCCGAGCATCGCCAGTTGTTCGGCCAACAGCTCGATGACAGCGAGCTGCAGTGGTGGCGCCAGGCACAAGAACAGTTGGCGCAACACCCGGACGCCCGCACTGCGGCGCTGTTGAGCAGCCAGTGCAAGCGCCACCTCAAGGAACGTGAGCTGCCCGACTGTGCCGGCTGGAGCAGCGTTCAACTGGCGCGGGCGTTGCTGCTGGCCCAGGTGCTGGAGCAGCAACCCGCTGCCGAGCAATTGCCCGTGTTGCGCCAACTGTATTTGTGGGGCGACGACCAGGAAAAGATCGCCACCCTGAAAGCCTTCGACTGGCTCGATCGCCGCGGGCTCTGCGTGGAGCTGGCGTTGCAGGCCGGGCGTACCAGTAATAACCAGGTGTTTGCCGCCCTCGCCCTGGACACCCTCTACCCATCGCGACACTACAGCGAACGGGCCTTCCACCAATTGGTGCTGAAGACGCTGGGCATGGGCCTCGACATCCGGCGCCTGATCGGCCTGGCACAACGACAGGGCGTCAGCCTCAATCAGTTGGCCCTCGACCTGCTGGACGAACAACTCGCCGCCGAACGAACGGTGTCGGTCGGTCTGCCCCGGGTGATTGCCTTCGACTTGCTCAGCCCGGCGCAACGCCAGCGCTTGACCGGCCTGAACCAGCAGCAGCGCCTGCCGCCGGAATGGCACGACTACCTGGTCGGCCCCTCAGCGAAGTGATGCACAACGGTCCCGCCTTTTCTGATGAGGATTCACCATGCTCAAGTATTTCGACCCGCACATCCACATGGTCAGCCGCACCACCGATGACTACCAGAACATGGCGGCCGCCGGCATCACCGGGGTCATAGAACCCGCCTTCTGGCAGGGCCAGGCCAGGACCAGTGTCGGCAGTTTCATCGACTACTTCGACACCTTGCTGGGTTGGGAGCGCTTTCGTGCCAGCATGTTCGGCATCCATCACTTCTGCACCATCGGTCTCAACCCCAAAGAGGCCAATGATCTGTCGGTGGCCAATGAGGTGTTGGAGATTCTGCCGCGCTACCTGGTGAAGGAAGGCGTCGTGGCGGTCGGCGAAATCGGCTACGACGACATCACCCCCGAAGAGGATCGTTTCCTCGCCGCCCAGTTGGAACTCGCCAGGCAATTCAACCTGCCGGTGCTGGTCCACACACCGCACCGCGACAAGATCGGCGGCACCAGGCGCACCCTGGCGGTGATCCGTGAAGTGGGGATTGCCGAGCATCTGGTGATCATTGACCACCTCAACGAACTGACCCTGCCGCTGGTGCTGGAAAGCGATTGCTGGCGCGGCCACTCCATCTACCCCAACACCAAGATGTCGGAACAGCGCATGGTCGCCCTGCTCCAGCAATACGGCACGGAGAAAATGGTGGTCAACAGCGCCGCCGACTGGGGCATCAGCGACCCGCTCAAGGTGCCCAAGACGGGCCAGGCGATGCTGGCGGCCGGCTTCAGTGAAACCCAGGTCGAGCAGGTGCTGTTCCATAATCCGGTGGACTTTTTCGGCCAGAGCGGCCAGCTGGATAAAACCCTGGTCAGTACCCCGCTGCCCATCGACCAGCGTCGCCAATGGCAGGACAACTCCGCCTTGCGGGGCCAGGAACCGGTGATCAAATGACGGCCGGCACGGGTTGGGCAGCCGGGCAGATCGGTTACTGCAGCAATGTGCATCCGACCCGTGACCTCGCCGGGCTCCGGTCCTCCATCGAAGCGCATTTCCAGGGCGTACGAAGCCTGCGCGGCTTGCAGGAGCAGGACAGCGGGCTGTGGATCAGCGACCTCGCCGCAGCGCAGTTGCAACAGAAAGCGGCTAGCACGGACTTTCTCAACCTGCTGCAACGCTGTGGGCTACGCCTGACTTCGCTTAACGGCTTTCCCTACGGCCAATTTCATCAGGGCGCCGTGAAAGCCGAGGTCTATCTGCCCAGTTGGGCCGATCAGAAACGCCTGGCGTACAGCTTGAACCTGGCCTGGATCCTCGCCCAGGCCTTGCCGCCGGATTGTCAGCAGGGCGTGATCTCCAGCGTGCCGCTGGGCTATGCCGCGAACTGGAACCCGACGTTGCAGGAGCGCGCCGAATACCAGTTGCGTCAACTCACGGCTTCATTGGCGAGACTGCACCTGGAGACGGGCAAGAAAATTGTGTTCTGCCTGGAGATGGAACCGGACTGCGTGCTGGAAAACACCGACCAGGCGATTGCCTTTTTCCAGCACCTGCAAGCCAGCGACCCGCACCACGATCATCTGGCGCTGTGTTTTGATGTCTGCCACCAGGCCGTGATGTTCGAAGACTGTTATCACTCGCTGGACAAGCTGCGTCAGGCCGGGGTGCCCGTGGGCAAGATCCAGCTGTCCAACGCCTTGATCTGCCGCCTGCCCCAAGATGTCGAGCGGCGTGAACACGTGCTCAAGACCTTGGGCGACTTCGCCGAAACCACCTACCTGCATCAAGTGAAGGCGCGCGATGCGCAGGACCGGCTATCGGCCTGGGCGGACCTTCCCGTCGCCCTCGACGAATGCGCGAACAATCCGGGGCAACACCCCGAACTGCGCATCCACTTTCACATTCCTTTGTTCAGCGAACACTTGCTGTTGCCCGAGCTCAGCGGCAGTCAGGTCGCCCTGACGCAGACCTTCGACTTCCTCGCCGAGCACCGGGATTTTCGCCCCGTCCTGGAGGTGGAGACCTATAGCTGGGGCGTCCTGCCCGCGCCGTTGCGTCCCACCACCGAGCACGCCCAACTCCAGGGGATCACGGCGGAACTGCATTGGGTCGAAGCGCAACTGCACCAGCACCAGCTACTGCACGTCCCAGCGCTGGAGGCGTACGCCAATGCCCGCTGATCGCCCGCGTCAACCGCTGCTGCTGATCAACGTAGTGGGGCTGACGCCGGCACTGCTGGGGGACGCGACGCCGCACATCAATGCCCTGCTGAAAACCGCCCGGATGGCGACCCTGCAACCGATGTTCCCGGCCGTCACATCGACGGTGCAGGCCTCGATCCTCACCGGCCAGGCGCCTTCGGAGCACGGCATCGTGGGCAACGGCTGGTATTTTCGCGATCAGGCCGAAGTCCGCTTCTGGCTGCAACCCAACGCCTTGATCCAGGGAGAAAAGGTCTGGCAAGTGCTCAAGCGCCAGCTCCCCGGCTTTCGTTGCAGCCAGTTGTTCTGGTGGTACAACATGTATGCGGACGTGGACGCCGCCATCACCCCACGCCCTCACTACCCCGCCGACGGGCGCAAAGTCTTCGGCCTGTATTCGGCGCCAGCCACGTTGCACGAATGCATCGAGGAACAGATCGGCAAATTCCCCTTCCCGAGCTTCTGGGGCCCGGCGGCCGGCATTGCGTCAAGCCGTTGGATCGTTGATTGCGCCATCGCCGAGTTCCAGCTGAACCGGCCCGATTTGCAATTGACCTACCTGCCCCATCTCGACTACAGCCTGCAACGGCTGGGGCCCGATCATCCATCGATTGCGGACGAGGTACGGGCCATCGACGGCGAAGTGGGGCGTCTGCTGGCCTTCGCCCAGGAACAGGGCGCGGCGGTGATGCTGCTGTCCGAATACGGCATCGAAGCGGTCCGGCAATCGGTGTCCATCAATCGCCTGTTGCGCTCGGAAGGCCTGTTGCAGGTGCGCCAATCGCTGAGCTGGGAGCTGCTCGACCCCGGGGCCAGCGCGGCCTTCGCCGTGGCCGATCACCAGATCGCGCATGTCTACGTGAAGCAAGCGCAAGACATCCCTCGGGTCAAGGCGCTGTTGCAGCGCCAGCCCGGCATCGAGCGCGTGCTGGATAAAATCGAACAACGGGCCTGGCAACTGGATCACCCACGCAGTGGCGAGCTGGTGGCCGTGGCCGAGCCGGGGTTCTGGTTCGATTACTACTACTGGTTCGACGAGCGCAAGGCACCCGACTTTGCCCGCACCGTGGACATCCATCGCAAGCCGGGCTACGACCCGCTGGAGCTGTTCATCGACCCGGCCATTCGTTTCCCCCAATGGAAAGTGGCGCGCCGCCTGCTTCAGAAGAAGCTCGGCTTGCGCTACTACATGGACCTGATTCCGCTGGACACCAGGCTGGTTCGCGGCAGCCATGGGCGCCTGCCCGGCAGCACCCGGACCGGGCCACTGCTCATCACCAATTGTGATCTGCCATTGCCGCCGCACCTGGCGGCCACGGCCGTGAAACAACTGCTCCTCGAACACTTCCTGGGGCACCCTCATACCGACACGGCCAATGCCAAGGAGCTTCCATGCGGCGAGCCATATCCATAACCGTTCTCAGTGCCGTGGCCGGTTTGGCTCAGGCTGAGAACACCAACAGCTTCGATTGCAGCAATTTCCTGCAATTTGGCGCCAACGTCGACCAGACCCGGGCAGCGTTTGCCAAGAGTCCCGAGACCATGGCCTGGAACTGGTTCGTCTGCCTGAATCAGCCCGCCACCACCGGGAGCCCCAACCTCGAGTGGGAAACCATGAAGCCCTCCGATCAGGTCTACCTGCCCAATGGCGCCCCTCCCGGCGCCTACGGCGCGTCGGTGCCGCCGCCGGACGCGGTGCTCAAGCAAGCCCAGGCAGAAGGCCTGGACCTGACCCGGACCCTGCACAACCTCAATGCCACCCAACAGGTCGACGGGCTGATCCTGCAAATGGGCGGTGCCGTGCCCGCGTCCCAAAAAGGCAGCCCGGTACGCTTCCAATTGCTGATGGGCCAGGACACGTTCGATTACATCGTGCAGCGTCAGGTCTACAACATGAATGGCCAGGCCGCGCTGCCGGACAACCTGGTGTTCCCGTCCACCGCCTGGGAGTTGAAATCCGCCTGGTTGTGGATCGGTACGGACACGGCCTACAAGCAGACGCTGGAAAACGATGGCTACTACATTGCCCAGGCTTACTACCAGCAGAGCGACGGCACCTACGCGGTCGGCTATGCCGCCCTGAGCGGCCTGCACGTGGTCAACAAGCTGAACGCCAATTGGGTCTGGACCACCTTCGAAAACATCAACAACAGCAAGTACACGGTGACCAATGCGCCAAAAGCCGAACCGATGACCAACACCACCGGACCGACACCGGCGGCCAAGCCGGTCAATGCGCAGTTCCAGGCCAGTAACCCCACCCTGTCGAAGTACGAACTGATCGGCGTGGAGTTCCAACCCGTCACCCAGGTGCTGGCCAACTCACAGCTGGAATCGGCGTTCCAGAGCACGTCGTCGTGCCTGGCCTGCCATGGCACCGCCGCCTATTCGACCGATAAGGGTTACTTCAATTTCGCCATTCCGCATCAAGGCGGCATCGCCTACCCCACCACTCCGCTGCCGGACTCGGCTTTCGCCGGTTACAAAAAACTGGACTTTGTCTGGTCGCTGAAACGCGCCCAGTGGCAACGCTAAGGAGCATGACATGAGCGTATTGAATTTCCCGCGCATCTACCTCAACGGCCATATGTTCTGGAACCCGCCGACGGCCAACAATAACGACGTGCTGCCGCTTTATGACGCGGTGAAGATGGATATCAACTGGCCGTTTGTGGAAACCTACGGCATCACACCGGACAACGCTCCCACCACCTTGATGCCCTGGGCGATCAGCCCCGTGGAGACCTTCCCGACCTATGTGACGCAAGTACCCACCAATGGCGGACCCCCGTTCATACCCGCCGAATGGGACCTGTTCGGCGACAATGCCTGCGGCACGGTGAACTACAACCAGACCCAATCGCTGATCATCGGCGGCGAGCTGCAAGCCAACACCTACATCGCCCAGGATGCACTGGTCGGCAAGAGCTACCAGTTGAATGGCAATCCCTTTGGCAGCACCGGGCCTTCCGCCGCCCGCTTCGTGGATATCAGCCCGTGGCAGAACACCTTCACCGCGCTGTACTTCGACAAACTGGTGCTGGGGGATGCTACCTGCGGCCTGACCCTCAATCGCCAGCACCGCATGCTGGACCGCTTCCTTAACTTCAAGTGGGCGAACCTCGGCGGCCTGGCGTATGTCACCACCACCTGGCAGACCTGTTTCACCCAGGACAGCCTGGAGTGGGTCATCGGCAACTCGTCGCTGCTGAACAATCTTCAACAGCAGATGAAGCAGCAGAACGCCCAGGGCCTGATGTTCAGGTTCTCCACGTACCTGACCTGTTACGACAGGAACGGCGTGTTCAATGACTTCCCACCGATCGATACCCACTCGACGACCCCGGAGGCCATGGACAACGTGAAGAGGATGTACGAGGCGGGCCTGAACAACGTCGCCGATATCTTCTTCAACCCCGCCTACAGCCGCACCGCCGCGACCCTGGGCCTGTGGTTCGCCGACGAATACCCCACTGCCCCCGCCGGGCCGCGCCTGGTGCCCGCCGAAGCGGTCAGTCTGTATCAAGGCACCCAGGAGAAATCCATGACGCTGGGCGTAACGTCGGCACAAATCACCGGCAACACCCTGTCGCTGGACCTGGGGAACACCTTTCCTTTCTATCCGGTAGACCCCAAGGCCCCCATTCTGACCGCCGAAAAATACCAGGCCGGCGACTACCAACTGGGGGCGCGCAAAAATGGGGTGTTCACCCCGGTGGTGAGTTTCGGTTTCGACCAGTATCAACAATCCGCCTTCGACCTGCGCTCAGGCCTGCTGGACTTCACCCTGAGCGACGCAGACAAGGCCACCTTGCAGTCAGGTCCGCTGGAGCTGCACCAACAGGGCCCGGCGCCAGAGGAGCCGAAGATTGCCGCCACCCAGCAGGTGTGGACCGCCGAAGTGATCGAGAGTGGTACGTTCATCGATGTGGGGGACCACAAGACGCTGAACATCATGGTGCAGAAAAATGGCCAGCCGGCTGCCAACACCACGCTGTGGGTGGCGGAATATGACAACCCCTACATGGTCACCACCAGCGACTACTACCTGGCCTTCAGCAATGCGGCCGACTTCACACTGTTCTATGACAACCCGGCAGACCGCACGAAGAACACCGCCAACCTGCCGCGATTCGAGAACGCTCCCCCGGTGTCCCCTTACCTGGCGACCGGCAGTGGTCGCCGGCTCACCGCACTGCAATCGGTGGAGACACCAACGGGTACACCCATCGGCTATCAGCAGTTCCTGCATGGCCCGAGCAGCGCGATCGCCATCGACCTGCGCCCGTGCCTGGCCTTCGATGCGGCGATCTATACCACCGGGACGCTGGACAACAGCCAGTCCAGCCCGATCGATTACGCCTATGTCACTACCACGACCGACGCCAAGGGCATCGCTCAACTGAGCTTCAGGGCGGTTGCCCCGGGCTTCCCTACGCTGCGTTTTTTCGTGAAGGAAGACCAACGCGACCCGACCATCCCCTTCAGCTTCAAACTGCCCCAGGCCTACATCGACTTCCTCGCCCCGCTGCGGGTCCTGCCCTTGGACCCGCAGCTGCAACAGGACTTCGTCAACAAATGGAACGCCATCTACAAGGATCCGAACGCCCCCCAGGAGCTTTGGGACAACTTCATCTTCCCCCGCGTGCTGCAATCGTTCTATTACCTGTACCCGATCATGAACAAGTACATGCCGCTCAACTCCCAGGCACGGGTCGAAGGCGCCGTTGATCAGCTGATCGTGCTGATCAGCAAGGAGTACCAGGAAGAGAGCACGCTCTCGATGCCCATCACCCGCGACATGTCGCAAAGCCGACGCGCCGTGCTGGAGCTGTGGGCCAAGGCGTTGGTGAAGCGCAATTACCCGCCCATGCCACTGAAGATGAGCGACTACGGCGACCTCTGACGGTTTCACAGGACCACCGGGTGGCGAACCCGCCGCCCGGCATTTCACAGGAGTGACATATGAAAGCCAGCATTTTGAAACGGCTGTTGCTGCTGACCCTGCTGCTCAGCCCTTGCGTTTTAGCCCAGCAGGACAGCGGCGCCGTGTACTTCACCATGGGGGTGCACAACACCGAAGGCTGCAACGAACAGAACGGCAACTGCATCGCCAAACGCGCGCCGGGCGACCCGTCCGATCCGTTTTTCCCGGCGTTCTGGATCAGTGACTGGACCATGTACCGGGTGATGCACAACTACGAGAAGAACCCGCCGCCCTACAGCAATCCACCCACTACCCTCAGCCCGGCGGACTACACCGTCTCCCGCGGGACAAGCTACTACGACACCACCTACATCCCACCGGATGGCGACGGCTTCGGCGCGATGATGGAGCACTACGAGAAATACTGCCTGCCGATTTTCCCGATCAAGAACAACAACTACACCTGCTCCTTCGTGTCCCTGGGCAACAAGGCGTACTTCCTGACCTACCCGCAGGACCGCCCCAAGGACATGCCGGCCTGCTGCATGTTCTCGCCGATGAATCATCCGCCAAGGCAAGACTTCATCCAGCATTTGCCCTACAGCGCCGAGCGCAGCAAGAACCTCGACGGCAGCGTGCAGGCCTACGCCCTGGACCTCGACTCGCCGCAAGGGCCGATCCTGTTCGGCTACGCCTTCTACAAGAAGATGGCTGGCCAACCACCCTACCGGCCTGCGCAGTCGTTCTATTTCTCCGGTGACACCAGCGTCGCCAACGCACCGATTGTCAGCCAGAACTACACCCACTTCCGTATCGCCAAGCCTGATCCGGCCCAGACCTGGGCACAGGTCGCCGCGATGTGCCCGTCCAATCCACCGCCCTGCCAGCTGTTCGAGCCACCGGCTTCACAGAGCAACGGCCAAAAAGCCCAGTGGAACAAACTGATGCAGCGCAAACCCTGACGATTCATTTATGGATTTGGAATGAGTGTGTGGGAGGGAGCTTGCTCCTTCCCACAGTGAATCGACTCAAGACGAAGGATTGCCATGAAAACGTTCACCATGCTGTTGCTGGGGCTCGCCAGTTTGCCGGCCCTGGCGCTGGATCAAACCCAGGCCCGGAACACACCGACACAGACCAGCCTGAATTGCCAACCCCCGACCACGGCACCCGCCGCCAACGCCAGCCAGGACCTGTTCGATCAGTACAGCTGGCAGTTGTTCATCGCCTTGAACTGGCCCGCGCAGAATGGGCAGCGCGGTGATCCCGATTGCAGCAAACAGCCTGGGGACCCCGGCTACACCGTCTGGCAAACCTACAAGACCGTGGCGGAAATCTTTCTGCCACAAGGGGCCGACCCGGGCCCCTGGAATACCCCGCAGGCGGCCAAGAGCCTGGGCATCATCAACATCGCCGCGCTGAAGAACAGCACCCAGGTGAATGCCGTCGACCAGGCCGTCGGCGGCTGGCTGATCGACCAGGCCGGCAACCCGACCTACTACGACATCTCGGCCAACGAGACCTCCTACGACTACATCGTCAACAACCAGTTCTACAACGCCAATATCGTCTCCAAGGCCAGTAACATCAACTTCCCCAACGGCGTCATCGAGGTCAAGTCGAGCTGGCGCATCCTCACGTCCAATGACAATGCCAGCCACTACCTGACCCAGTTCGCCCGCGTCGCCACCTTCGATGACCAGGGCCAGCGTAACGGTGTCACCGAAGCCTACCTGGGCCTGGTGGGCCTGCACCTGATCACCAAGGTGAACGGTTATCCGCAGTGGATCTGGTCAACCTTCGAGCAGATCGACAACGTTGCGCCCAAAACGCTGGAGCACGGTCAGTGGGTCGATCAGCCGGCAACGGGCACAGCCTATTCCTACTTCAACGCCAGCACCCCCGCCGCCAGTCTCAACCAGTCCCCCTGCGACTGGCAGACCCAAGGCGGCCACCTGGTCTGCGTGCCCAAGCCCGGCACCACTTTCCAGACGCCGAACCCGCTGAACCGGGTCACGCCGATTGCCGGAGTCACCCAGGAGGTCAACGCCCGCTACCGCAGCGACCCGGACCTGCGCAACAGCGTGCTGAAGTATTACCAACTCATCACCACCCAGCGCCCGCTGATGCCGGACAACCCCAGCAATCCCCTGGGCCAGCCGACCCCGGCGCTCTCGGCCAACGTGACCATGGAAAGCTATATCCAGCCCAACAGCAGCTGCATGAACTGCCACTCCATGGCGACACCGGTCAAAAACCCCTACAAGGCCGACTTTTCCTACCTGTTCAAATTCGCCAATTCGCCTGCCGCCATAACCATCAAGGACGAGGAATAGAGCATGAGCATCCTGAACGGACCACGATTGAATTTCTGGGGCGGCATCCGCACGGACGTCAGCGTGCCGAACAACTCCCCGACCATTCCTTACGACGGCAATGCCAAGTGGCCGCTCTTCGACCTGACCACCTCGACCCTGGCACCCGGCGCCCAGTCTTATACCGATGACCAGTTGAACAGCATGATCAACGCGCCCAACGGCAAGAAGTACACCGCCGGCGGCTGGAATCACTACGGGCAACACGTGGTCGACATGCAGAATGCCTTGATCAGCTCTCAAGGTGCTCCGGGCAGTGTCAGCACCACCGGTGACCTGGTGGGCCAGCCGGTCTACCTGCTCGGCTCGGTGGATCCGCTGACCCAACAGGCCCCCGTTTCCGGCCCGATGATGGTGGACCTGGACCCCACCGCCTCGACCACTACGCAAATCTTCGTCGGCGGCCTGCAAATCGGCGGCACCAACGACATACAGCTGTTGATCCACAGCAATGCCGTGTGCAGCAGTTTCGACGTGGCGGGCCGAGTGCTGCTGCCGGCCACAATGGATGCGCCAGGCTCCTTCCACGCCAGCGGGACCTTCCAGCTGACCTTCCCCCTGAGCAGCATCGTCAGCTGGAACCAGAACAGCAGTGGGCTGCGCTCGATCATCCAGGCGCCGGGCGCGACAGGCATCGTCCTGCGCTTCGTCATGTTCGAGATGTGCCCGACCATGACCACCGCACAGCTGGACGCCGATTACGCCGCCGGCAAATACACGCCCAACCCGAGCATCGGCCGGGTCATCGGCACACTCGCCCCGGCCTTCGCCGACGAGCCGCTGGGCTGCCAGCCCGGTCGGCAACTGGTCAACCCGTGCACAGGGAACGCCGGTTATGCCGACCTGGGCGAAAACAACAGCTACCTGAGCATCGACATGGTAAACGTCATCCCGAAGGAAACCTTCCGGGCGGTCAGGGACGACATCACCAGCCCCATCGGGCCCAATGCGAATTACGGCACAGTCACCATCACCGCCGGCACCACCCCCCTGGGCGCCCTGGACCCGACCCACAGCCCGTTGCTCGACTACTACGTGTATGGCGGCATCGTCGACCTGCCCCTGACCACGACCCAACAACAGGCCGTGCAGGCCAATGCCCTGGCGATCAACGCGCCAGGCACCGTCGCCGACACCACGTTGCAGGTCACCGAATCGACCTATCGGATCTATGCCGACCAGCGCAACGTCTATCTGGAGGACTACCCCAATGGCCTATCGGTCACCCTGCAGGTCAGGTACCTGGGCGGAGCGGTCCCCAGCGCTACCGAAATAGACCTGAAGCCAGGGCCACCTGCGCCCGTGTACGTTGATCCGAAGTACTGGGACTTTCTCGATTTCCCGGATTCGCTGACCGTAAACGCGGGCGAGCTTTCAGTCAGTTTCCCCGTCACCCTCAAGCCGGGCAGCGCCGCCCAGGCCGGTTTCGTCGCGCTGACCTGCACGGCCAAAGGCTTCACCAGCAGCGCCTGGCTCACCAACTTTCGCAAGTACGCCCAGACCGATTTCGGCATTCCCCAGGGCACCACCATCACCTGGCCGCTGATGTACCCGAACGTCCTGCGTTTTCACTACCTGGCCTTCCCCGCCATGTCACGCTACATCCCGTTGAATCAACCCGACGCGATCATGGGCGCCAAGAACCCCATTCTCGCTCGCACCTCGGACGCCTACAAAGGCACCACCCTGTTCATGCCCGTAGTGCGCTCGATGTCGCTCTGCCAGCGGGCGCTGCTGCGGGCCTATCTCACCGGTGAACCGTGGCAACCGCCGCAGTGATCGCCCCCTATTCACACGGAGAGAAACTCATGCCCATGCATATCCCTGCGCGACCCAGCGAAACCCTGCGTGCCAGCACTATCATCGCCGAAGGCCTGCTGAACCCGCGCGGCCTTTGTGTGCAGGCCGACGGCAGCCTGCTGCTGGTCGAAGCCGGTTCAGGCCTGCCGGAACAGACCTTCAGTGGTCGCATCAGCCGACTGCGACCCGATATGAACAACCCCGGCGCCTACCTGCCCCGGGAAACACTGGCCGACGGTTTTCGCGCCATGAACATGCAGGCGCGCATGTTCCGCGATGAAATCATGGGGCTGTCGGACATCGCCTGCGGCGACGGGCGCTGCCTGGTCAGCCAGACCGATTACGTCGGGGGTTCCAAACTGCTGGACCTGCAATACACACCGCCCGAACCAGTGTTTCACAGCCGAGGCAACCTCAATGCGCTGTGCTACCACCCGACCCGCCGCAGCTGGCTGGCCGTCAAACCCGATACCAATCAATTGGTGGAGTTCGCCCCCGGCCAGGACGAACGGGTATTGGTCCAACTGCCCGACCTGGACCAGGGCCAGGAAGCCGTCCCGGTCACCCTGGTGTACGAACCGGCGACAGACGCCGTGCTCATCAGCCTGTTCTCCGGCGAACTGCGCACCGACCCGACCCGCAAGGGCATCGACTTCGCCGACAAGGCCGGCCAGGTGATCCGCGTCTGGCCCGCCAGCGGACAGATCGACAGGCTCATCAGCGGACTGCAACTGCCCACCGGACTGGCGTTATGCCCGAAAGGCAATGTACTGGTGCTGGAACTCTGCGACAGCGTGCAACAACCCTTGCTGCCTGACTGGAACGGCGAAGCGCTTCACGGCGGCTTTACCCGGTTCAGCGGCCGACTGCTGAGCTGCAATCTGCAAACTGCCCAGATCACCGTGCTCGCCCATGACCTGGATACCCCATCCAACTTGTGCGTGGTGGAAGACGCGGTATTGGTCAGCGAAGGCATGGGACTGGCTGGGCGGTTGTTGCCGGGGCCGGGTCATCAGGTGGTGCCGTTGAGTGGGTGGGTGCGTCGGGTGGTGTTTTGAAATCGATAAAACCGAATGCTGCCTGCTCGCTAAGCGACCAAAGAGTATTGATTGCACGCCAAAGGGCTCGCCGGCCTAGACCAGCAACGCGTGCTTCAACACCGAATCCGTCGTCGTCTGGTAATGGCTGGACAACATCTCGCACGCCTTGTCGATGTCCTTGGCCAGCGCCGCGTCCATCAACTGCCGATGCTCGTGGGGAACATCCCGTTGACTGCTCTCCTTGTAATGCATCGACAGGAAGCGATAGCGTGCTGTCTGATCGCGCAATGCTGAGCACAACCGCAACAACGTCGGAGAGTTACAGCTGGAAATCAATGCCTGATGAAAGAGTTCATGGGCATTTTCCCATTCCGGCTTGAGCAGGCGCTCGGGGCCTTCGACGATGGTCAGGCGATCGAGCCGGTGATGCGCGGCCAGTACGCGGCTCTCCCATTCCACATCGCCCTGGCGAATCGAATCGGCCAGCGCTTTGCATTCGATGTGCAGCCGAGCGGCGGTGATGTCGGCAATTTCCGCGGCGGTAATCTGCCCGACGCTGAAGCCTTTCTGGTCGGCTGCCGAGACGAAGCCACTGCTGGCCAGGCGCGACAGCGCTTCGCGCAACGGAATGACCCCGACGTCGTACGCTTCGGCCAGCTCCTTGAGGCGCAGGCGGCTGCCTGGGGCCAGATGACCGTTGATGATGTCCTGGCGAATCCTGGCTTCGAGTTGCGAGGCCATGGTGCGTTTTTCCGCGGGCTCCGCGGATTGCCAGTTGATCTGAGGGGAATTCACGCTCGACTCCTTTTTGCGTTGTCCGTTGAATCATACACAGAACCAAAAATTTATCACATTCATCAAAATATATATTTTCTTGTTGACGATATATTTTATTGAGCCTAGCTTTATGGCTAAGCGGTCGGCTGCCCATCACGCCGGCCCTTTTTCACTCCAACAAGAGAAACCGTCATGCGCTACGTTCGTTTCCTCAATCAAGGCCAACCTGTCCTGGGTGTCGTTACTGCCGAAGGTGTACGCGTTCTGGGCACCGAGTCGCTTGAGTCCCTGCTGGCTCGTGGCGTGGACCTGACCACTCACGGCACCGAAGCCAGCGGTGCGCTGGTCGAGATTGCCGAAGACGCCTACCTGCCCCTGATGGCGCGTCCGACCAAGATCGTTTGCGTGGGTCTGAACTATGCCGACCACACCAAGGAATCGCCGTACGCCCAACCTGATTACCCGACCCTGTTCCCGCGCTGGAACTCCAGCCTGACCGCCCACAACAAACCGCTGATTCGCCCACGGGTATCCGACAGCCTCGACTACGAGGGTGAAATGGCCGTGGTGTTGAAAAGCGGCGGCCGTCACATCAGCAAGGAAGATGCGCTAACCCATGTTGCCGGCTACGCGTTGTTCAACGAAGGCTCCGTGCGCGAGTACCAATTCATTTCGCCGCAGTGGACCGTGGGCAAAAACTTCGATGACACCGGTGCATTCGGCCCGGTGCTGGTCACCGTCGATGAATTGCCGGTAGGTGGCAAGGGCTTGCTGCTGGAAACCCGGGTCAACGGTAAAGTTGTGCAATCGGCCAACACCAACGACATGCTGTTCGACGTGGCCACCATCATTTCGACCCTGAGCCAAGCGGTGACCCTGGAAGCCGGCGACGTGATTGTCAGCGGCACCCCGGCAGGCGTCGGCTTCGGCATGAACCCGAAGGTGTACCTGAAGGCCGGTGACGTGGTGGAAGTGTCCATCGAAGGTATCGGCAAGCTGGTGAACCCGGTGGTCGACGAAGCCTGATCACACTGATTCGACTCAGCGCAGGGCCGCCCGACAGCCCTGCGTACAATAACTACAATAATTGAAAATGGAGGCAATCATGAGCGTGTCCCATGGTGTGCATTCAATCGATCACTACGCACTGAACGTTCCATCGCTGGACGAAGCCTGCCAATTCTTTGAAAGCTTCGGCCTCGATGTGGAACGTCAGCCGGGCCAGCTCCTGCTGCGGGCTGCCGACGGGCATGTGTGGGCAAAAATCCTGCCTGCCGCCGCCAAATCCATGGCCTACCTGAGCTTCAATTGCTACGAGCAGGACTTCCCGGCGCTACGCCAGCAGATCGAAACCGCTGGCGGGCGTTTTGAAGATCATCCCGGCGAAGGCATCTGGTTCCGCGATCCCGATGGCAACCTGTTGCAAGTCAAGGTCGGCGAAAAAACCATGCCTGATCAGAAGACTGACCACCTTACCCGTAGCACTCCGGCCAATAACCGTGGCGCAACCACGCGCGATGGACAGGCCCTCATCCGTCCGCGTCGCCTGTCCCATGTCCTGCTGTTCACGCCGGACGTCCTTGGCGCCCTGCACTTTTACGAACAAGCGCTGGGCCTGAAGCTTTCCGACAAATCGTTGGACATCATCGCCTTCAGCCACGCGCCGCACGGCTGCGATCATCATCTGGTGGCCTTCGCCAAGAGCAGCGCCAAAGGCTGGCACCACGCGGCCTGGGAAGTCGACAACATCAACGAAGTCGGCGCTGGCGCTTCGCAGATGGCAGCTGCCGGGCACACAAAAGGCTGGGGCACCGGTCGTCATTGTCTGGGCTCCAACTATTTCCATTACGTGCAGGACCCGTGGGGTTCGTTCTGCGAATACTCGGCCGACATCGACTACATCGACCAAGGCGTCGAATGGCCCGCCAGCGATTTCCCACCGGAAAGCTCCCTGTACCTGTGGGGGCCGAACGTGCCGGACAACTTCATTTTCAATACTGAAGCGGACACTCCGGCACCGGCCTGAGCCCCCCCTCAGCCAACCCGACTTCCTGCATCGCGCGAGTCCACTGACACGCGCGACGGGCCCGGCCATGTCCGGACATCATTGAGCAGTACACGAGGCACAGTCATGAATCAGCACACCACAGTCGATGTCGCCATCGCCGGTTACGGTCCTGTCGGCCAGACCCTGGCCATTCTGTTGGGTCAGATGGGTTACTCGGTCGCCGTCTTCGAACGCTGGCCGGCGCTTTATCCGCTGCCACGCGCGGTGTTTTACGATCATGAGATCCGCCGCATTTTCTTGTCCATGGGCCTTGGCGAAGAGCTGGCGAAAATCTCCCAGCCGTCGGCGCGCTATCAGTGGTTCAACGCTGACTGGAAAGTGCTGGTGGAGATCGACTGGTCGGCCGAATCCATCAGCGACGGACCGTTCGGCTACCTGTTCAACCAACCTTCGCTGGAAGCCGCACTGGACCGCAAGGCCAAGAGCATCGGCAACGTGCAGATTCATCAGGGCTGGGAAGCCACTGCACTCAAGCAGGACGCGAATGGCTGTGACATGGCGCTCAACAGGGTGATCCGCCAGAACGGCAAATTCGCCCTCGGTGAAGAACAGCAAAGCGTTCGCGCTCGCTACGTGATCGGTGCCGACGGCGCCAACAGTTTCGTGCGCCAGTCGCTGGGCATTGAATGGCAGGACCTGGGTTTCCAGGAAGACTGGTTGGTGGTCGACCTGCAGCCAAAGCCCGGTGTGCAACTGGACGTGCCGGACATCGGCCAATGGTGCAACCCCGAGCGCCCGACCACCATGGTGCCCGGCGGCCCCGGCTATCGCCGCTGGGAATTCATGCGCCTGCCCCACGAAACCATCGAGGACCTGCAAGACACCGACAAGGTCTGGTCGCTGCTGTCGCGTTGGGTCACGCCGGACACCGCCGACCTGGTGCGCCACGCGGTCTATCAGTTCCGCTCGCGCATCGCCGCGAACTGGCACAGCGGCCGGGTGCTGCTGGCCGGCGACGCGGCCCACGTGATGCCACCGTTCATGGGCCAGGGCATGTGCTCGGGCATTCGCGATGCGTGGAACCTGTCCTGGCGCCTGGACCTGTTGCTGCGCGGTCTGGCCGACAACACCCTGCTGGACAGCTACACCCTGGAGCGCAAGCCGCAGATCCGCGCGGTGATCGAAGCGTCGATGGCCATGGGCAAAGTGGTCTGCGTGTCAGACCCGGTGGAGGCTGCCGAGCGTGACGCAGCTTACCTGAGCGGCAACGTTGCACCGCTGCCGCCGTTCCCCGGCCTGACCGATGGACTTTTGCAGGAGGACGGTCAATTGCGCGGCATTCTCGGCGTACACGGTTCGATTGAAATCGGAGGCCAGGTCGGTCGCTATGACGACGTCATAGGCCGTGGTTTCCACCTGCTGGTCAGGGGCGACGAAGACCCTTTGGCGCAGCTCGATCCGCAACTGCTGGCATTCATCAACGAATCCGACCTCAAGGTCGTGCGACTGGCCAGCGTGGCCGACAGTGCCAAGGGCATCTACCGCGACGTATCTGGCAAATACTTGCAGTTCATGACCGAGGCCGGGCTCAAGGCTCTCGTCGTGCGCCCGGACTACTACTGTTACGGCGGCGTGGCCGAGCTGTCGGAACTGCCGAAGCTGCTCGGCTCACTGCGCCAGCAACTGCAACACAGCACCCGCCACAACGCCGTCGATAACGACGCGAAGGCCTGTTACGTCTGACACCGATCTGCCGAGGCATGGACGCCCCTTTCCTCTGAAACTCTGACAATAAGAAAAAGAGAGAGACAATGCACACCATCAAAGTGAAAACCCTTGGTGCGGTTCTGGCCGCCTTCGCGACGCTCAATGCTCACGCGGCAGAACCCCCCGAGACCGGTGAAGGTACGCTGTTTCGCAGCCTGTTCGGCGACACGCTGGAAAAGGATTACGGGATCACGGTCTCCGGTCTGTTTGACGTGGGCTACTCGCGCAACAACCGCTCGACCCACGACGAGCGTCAGGATGGCTTGAGCAACCTGCCGCTGGTGGGCTTCGCCGATGAAGGCCTGGAATGGGGCGGCCTGCACCTGTTCGTCGACAAAGCGCTCAAGGGCGACATGATCCCGCGCATCACGCCCCTGCCCGGCCCGGCGCCGACCAAAGCCTCCTTCGGTTTCACCTTCGAGATGAACTACGGCCGCAATGCGCAATTCGCCCGGACCCAAGGCTGGGACATGCATTGGGGCGTGAACTCACCGGGCGATGACGACCCGGCAAAGGCTCAGCGTGACAAACAGAAATTCCTCGCCATCCCCAACATCGCCGCCACGGCTTACTTGCCTTACGGTCCCGGCATCACCGCCATGGCCGGGGTTTTTGGTCCGGCGCTCGGTTATGAAATCCCGCCGAACATCCGTGCCGCGCGCAACCCTTTCGCCAGCAAGACCTACGCCTTCGTCAGCGAGCCCGGCACCGTGGGTGGCGTTCAGCTCGGAACTCGCCTGTACAACGGTGAGTCGGGGATTCTCGGTGTGGAGCTAGGCGTGGTGCAGGGCTGGAACAACCTGCGCGACAACAACGACAGCAAGTCGCTGATGGGTGCCATGCGTTGGCGCACCGCCGACATGCAGACCTGGATCGATTATGAATTCATCCTCGGCGATGAACAGAACGACAGCTTCAGCGATGTGCAGGAGCCGACCTCGCGCCTGGTGTCGGCAGACGGCCAATTCAAACAGCAGCACTCGCTCAACGGCTGGCATCGCTTCGACTCGAACTGGTCGATGGGCGCCGAAGTGGTCTACGGCCATCAGGACGGCGACGGCAAAGCCAGCACCGTCGACATCATCAACGGCCCCGGTTTCAACGGCGCGCATTGGTGGGGCGCGAACGCGGTGCTGACTTACCAGCAGCGGCCGGACCTTTCTTACTCGGTGCGCGCCGAGCATTTCGCCGACCCGGACGGTTTCATCCTGCTGCCCACCTCCACCGCCCGCGGCAACTTCAATGCCGTCACCGCTGGCCTGCGTTATGACCTGAACAAGTACATCTCGCTGCGTCCCGAAGTGCGTTACGACATGTTCGATGGCAATGCCGACGATCACCCGTTCGGCGCCGGGCGTGACCGCACCCAACTGACCGGGCTGGTCGAAGCGCTGGTTTATTTCTAAGCCCCTGGCAACCGCGTTGCTGGTGCGGCGGCCCTCCTCAACTCCATCCGAGTAACAACCATGAATAACAACAAGCATGCGTGGGATGTTCGCTACGAGTTCAAAGCGGTGGCCATGCTGGCACTGGGTTTCGGCCTGGTGGGCCTGGACCGGTTCATCATCCTGCCACTGTTCCCGGTGATGATGAAAGACCTCGGCCTGGACTATCAGGACCTCGGTAATGTGACCGCTGTCTTGGGCCTGGCCTGGGGTATTTCTTCGATTTTCATGGGCCGACTGTCCGATCGAATCGGCCGGCGCAAGGTACTGATCCCGGCGGTGCTGGTGTTTTCGTTGCTCGCGGGGCTGTCCGGTCTGGCCACCGGTATCGGTGGCTTGATGCTGATTCGGGCGATCATGGGCATCTCCGAAGGCGCCTTCACGCCGACAGCACTGGCGGCCACGGCCGAGTCTTCGCACCCGGCGCGGCGCGGGATGAACATCGGCATTCAACAGGCGTTCTTCCCGATCCTGGGCCTGGGGCTGGCACCGATTCTGGCCACGCAGTTGCTGTTGGTCGTGCCATCCTGGCGTTGGGTGTTCGTGATCGTCTCGCTGCCGGGCTTCCTGCTGGCCCTGGCGATGTACCGCTACCTGCGGGAAACCCGCACCGCCACGCCGCAAAAAGCCGAAAGCCGCACCGCTACCGATCAACCGGGCTGGCTGGATGCCCTGCGCTTTCGCAATGTGTGGCTGAACATCGTTGGCATGTTTTGCATGCTCACCTGTCTGTTCGTCATCAGCGTGATGATGCCCAACTACCTGATGGACTATCTGCACCTGCAGGTGCAGCAGATGGGCTTTGTGATGTCGGCCATCGGCCTCGGTGGTTTTCTCGGGCAGTTGATCATGCCGGCGGTGTCGGACCGTATCGGCCGCAAACCGGTGGTGCTCATCTCGTTCGTGGCCACCGGGGTGTTCCTGTGGCTGCTGATGGGCACGGGTGCCGAGCCGGTGAAATTGTTCGCGCTGCTATTCCTGACGATCTTTTTCAACTTCAGCATGATCTGCATGACCGTCGGGCCGCTGACCAGCGAGTCGGTTCCAGCGGCGCTGACCTCCACCGCCACCGGTCTGGTAGTCGGCATCGGCGAGATTTTCGGTGGCGGCGTCGCGCCGGCCATCGCCGGTTATATCGCCCAGCACCATGGCATCGAAAACACCATGTATCTGGCACTCGGCGCTGTGCTGGTCGGGCTGCTGGTCGCCACCTGCCTGCGCGAAACCGCACCGGCCAGGGTTTCTGCTCCGGCCGCCGAGGGCATCGACAGCGTTTGACTCATTCACTCCTTTCGGGGAGCGACAGGATGTCGGAATGGGCGTTTCTGCATGCAGTAAAACGCCCCGTCATGCACAGGGGTGCATGCCAGTGCCGAGTGCCACGAACACTCGGCACTGAACTCTCCAATAGCGTTTCATTGAAACAACGGCGCCAGCCACAAGCTGGCGCCAAATCATTTCTTCTTTGAGGAAAATCCGTTGTTTGCGTCCCGCGGGTTGGGCAACGGTTCGCCGATCATTTCCGGTCACCCGACAGCGAGACCTTGATGCCGTCGGCGCGAGCCTCCAGCACCTGGGTGAAGTTAATGGCACCGTCCAGGTCCAGCGGAACCTTCGTCAGGCCGGCGGCGCGCTGTTGCATGAGTGATTGCATGGCGTATCCCTCGGTGTTGGGTTGGCTGCCATAGCCGTCGGGTCCTGCAGGACGAGCATGCGGAAGTCTCGAAGCTTGTGAACCCTGGCACGTAACGATGCGAAATAATCGCCATCCGAAGGAACAGCTGGAGCAGACTCGGCTCCAGCCAATAACAGGCCACGCAGTTGGTGCCGATCCTGATGCATGCGAATCAGCTTCTGCACATATTTGCTACTGGGACTGTAGTAATGTTTACGCATCACATACGTAGCTCAAGAATTTCAATAAATCGTTTGGCCCAAGGAGAGGCGTCACTCACTTTGCCCGGATCAATAAGCCCTAACAGCTTGAAAGAATGGTCTCCTTTACCGTACTGACTTTTAGACTTGCAGTCCCGTGTAGCTTTGGCAAGAGCATCATAAACCTGTGCCTTGGGCACACGCTCAACAGAGTTTCCAATCGCTGGCAATTGTCCTTCCTGAAAACCCTGTCCGAAAAAATCCCTGAGTGCTCGCCGATCCGCTAACAGCCAGCTTTCCATGCACTGTGCCATCAAATGACACTGCCAGTCCGCAGAGCCCACCGGCTTTTGCCAACCATCGTCCTGACGTTGCTGCAAATGCTGCCAGGGTAACCAGCGGGCCCGATCAATAGATTGCTGTGCATCACCCGGCTGGGTAAATTCGGATAACGGCGCCTCACTATCTACCAACAGCATGGCCAGCTCACCGTTACGCATCGCCGTACAAAAGGAGTCAAACGCATCGTTACGACTGCCACACGCTACTATTCTGGGCATACGCCCTTTGAAACCGGCCTTTTCTAGAAATTTCGAAAACCCTTCGCGACAAGCTGTTTTCAGTGAAGCGGCGTCTCCTCCCCCTTCGACGTAGAGTTTCACCAACGTGTTCCTCCAATCTCTCCCCTTGTCCACAATTGCCCAAGCCTGTATTTCTCCAGCCAGGGCCTCAGTTTTTCGGCGTTGAGTCGCGTTAGCGTCGTACCGGTGTCTGTTTTCTCCGACACTAGAATAGATTCTGGCTGATCACTCATAGCATCTACCAGTACATCGGAATGTGTAGTCACTATAAGTTGTGTACGCGTAGCGGCTTCCTTCAGCAGCTCCGCCAGCGTCGGCAGAATATCGGGGTGCAATCCCAACTCAGGCTCTTCGATGCAAATCAACGGCGGAGGGTTGGGGTGACACAGAACAGCCAGCAGGCAGAGATAACGCAGAGTACCGTCGGACAACCGGGTCGCAGGCACTGTGAACCCACCCTCGTGGAAGAACACCTGCACCGTGCCGCCCTCAATCCGCACATCGTAATCATCAATACCGCTGTAAAGCGCCTGTAAAGCCGTCAACAGACGGTGTTTGACAGCAGGATCACGGCGCAGCCGGTTGAGCACGAGTCCCAAGTTGCTGGAATCAGGCTCCAACACGTCATTAGGCAAATCCGCCTTTTGAGGTAACCGAGGGGCGGTATAGCGCCCAAAACTCCACTCTCTATAAAGCTGAATCTTGCCCAGTGCTTGTCCTAGATAGGTGATTTCCGGGTACTGATCCGGATCGCGACGCTGAGATAGGATGGACTTTTCCAGATCGACATCCTCCTGCCGCAGGGAACGAACCTCTCCACCCTTCAGGTTCAGAACCGGTCGTCCCTTATTGAAATGGTAAAAAAAGTACGGCTGAGGATGTTTGGGTCCGTCGGGATTTTCATTTTCAACCCGCTCATCCGCGATCTCGAAACGCTGCCCCACCTCGGTAAAAGCCAGGTGATAACGCAGGTTCTTGGAGCCATTCGGATGGGGAAGCAAAACATCCAACGAGGCTATAGGCGTGCCCTTGGCGCCTTGCCAAAGCCAATCGCGAACACCGCCACCCTCGCGTATCGGCTTGAGCAGTTGCTCCGGCGCACTGCGTAAAAGCTCAATAGACTCCAGCAGGTTGGACTTGCCCGATCCGTTCGGCCCAATAATGACATTCAACGACCCCAAAGGAATAGCGGCTGTAGAAGCCCCGAAGCTCAGAAAGTTAGTCAGTTGAATGGACTGGATCAGCATCGCATCTGCTCCTTGGTTAAACCTGATTAGTATCGCGCTTTGCAGCCCCATCATAGAAGGGTATCCAAGGATACCCATACAAACCGTTTCCTGCGGACATGAAAAAGCCCAACCGCTAACGGCTGGGCCAGATCATTGAAAAATATGGTCGGGACGGAGTGATTCGAACACTCGACCCCTAGCACCCCATGCTAGTGCGCTACCGGACTGCGCTACGCCCCGACTAGGCGTGAATCTTGTTTCGCTTCTCAGCGGAACGCTCAGGAATATATCGCAAGCTTTTGAAAACTGGAAGTATTTAAAAGCAGAAATTTTATTTCTTGAGCACCACCAGCACATCTTCAAGCTCGGCGATCATCTGGCGGATCATTTGTTTGTACTGGGTTGTGTCGTCTTTGGCTTCGTCACCCGACAGGCGCAGGCGTGCGCCGCCGATGGTGAACCCCTGGTCGTAAAGGAGCGCGCGGATCTGCCGGATCATCAGCACGTCCTGTCGCTGATAGTACCGGCGGTTTCCGCGGCGCTTGACCGGGTTGAGTTGAGGAAACTCCTGCTCCCAATAGCGCAGCACATGCGGCTTTACCGCACACAGCTCGCTGACTTCACCGATGGTGAAGTAGCGTTTGCCCGGGATGACGGGTAGTTCGTCGTTATGACTTGGTTCCAGCATAAGCCTCAACTCGGGCCTTCAACTTCTGCCCTGGACGAAAGGTGACCACACGGCGAGCCGTGATCGGGATTTCTTCTCCCGTTTTCGGATTGCGGCCAGGCCGCTGGCGTTTGTCCCGCAGGTCGAAATTGCCGAAACCGGACAACTTGACCTGTTCGTTGTCTTCCAAAGCGTGCCTGATTTCTTCGAAAAACAGTTCGACCAATTCTTTGGCTTCCCGTTTATTCAGGCCCAGCTCCTCATACAGACGTTCCGCCATCTCAGCTTTCGTCAGAGCCCCCATACGTCACTTCCTTAACGTGGCGTTCAACCTGGTTTCGAGCGAGGTGAGGATGTTTTGCGTTGCGGTATTCACCTCATCGTCATTAAGAGTGCGCGATGGATGCTGCCAGGTCAAGCCGACGGCAAGGCTTTTTCTATGCGGATCAATGCCTTTACCCTGATACACGTCAAATAGCCTGAGGTCCGTCAGCCATTCGCCTGCATTTTCACGGATTACCGCCAGCACAGCACTGGAGGCCACCTCGCGATCGGCCAGCAACGCCAGGTCACGGCGCACTTCAGGAAAGCGCGATAACTCCTGGAATTTCGGCATTTTCCCCAACGCCACTTCGGCCAGGATCAGCTCGAAGACGAACACCGGACGATCAAGTCCGAGGTTCTTCGACAGTTCAGGGTGAATCGCGCCGACGTAGCCGACTTCACGCCCGTCGCGCTCAATGCGCGCGGTCTGCCCCGGGTGCAGTGCCGGATGCTTGCCCGGTACGAACGTGAACGCGTCGAGCGCCCCGGCGAAACCGAGTACCGCTTCCACGTCAGCCTTGACGTCGAAGAAGTCAACGACATCGCGGCCTTGTGCCCAGCCTTCCGGCAGACGGCTACCGCAGACGACACCGGCCAGCATCGACTCCTGCTTCAAACCGTCCAGTTGACCGACAAAGCGCAGGCCACTTTCGAACAGGCGCACGCGGTCCTGCTGGCGGTTCAGGTTGTGCTGCAGCGACTTGACCAGGCCAGGCCACAGAGACGAGCGCATGGCCGCCATGTCGTTGGAGATCGGATTGGCCAGCAACAGCGGCTCGACGCCCGGGCTGAACAGTTCGAACTGGCGCGGATCGATGAAGCTGTAGGTGATCGCTTCCTGATACCCACGGGCCACCAGCAGTCGGCGCAGTTCCGGCAGGTCGCTACGGGCTTCAGCCTTGGCCTGTGGGGCCAGGCGAGCTTGCGGGTAGCGAACCGGCAGGCGGTTGTAGCCGTACAGGCGGGCCAGTTCTTCGATCAGGTCGACTTCCAGGCTGATATCGAAGCGATGGCTTGGCACTTCGACACGCCACTGCCCTGCTCCATCGGCGCTGATGTTCAGGCCCAGGGCGCCAAGCAGACGCTCGACTTCGGCAGCCTCCATGTCCATCCCGAGCATCTGGGAAATGCGCTGGGCACGCAGGGTGACCGGGGCAATTTTGGGCAGGTGCTGCTCGCTGACGGCCTCGATGATCGGGCCGGCTTCACCGCCGGTGATGTCCAGCAGCAAGCCAGTGGCGCGCTCCATGGCTTCACGGGCCAGTTGCCAGTCCACGCCGCGCTCATAGCGGTGCGAGGCGTCGGTGTGCAGGCCGTAGGAACGAGCCTTGCCAGCGACTGCGATCTGGTCGAAGAAGGCGCTTTCGAGGAACACGTCACGGGTGGTCGCGGAAACGCCGCTGTGCTCGCCGCCCATCACGCCGGCAATCGCCAGGGCGCGGGAATGGTCGGCAATCACCAGGGTATCGCTGCGCAGGCTCACTTCCTGGCCGTCGAGCAATACCAGCTTCTCGCCCTCTTCAGCCATGCGCACGCGGATGCCGCCGTTGATTTCGGCAAGATCGAACGCGTGCAGCGGTTGGCCCAGCTCCAGCATCACGTAGTTGGTGATGTCGACAGCAGCATCGATGCTGCGCACGTCGGCGCGACGCAGGCGCTCGACCATCCACAGCGGCGTCGGCTTCGACAGGTCGACATTGCGGATAACACGACCCAGGTAGCGCGGGCAGGCTGCCGGTGCCAATACTTCGACCGAACGTACTTCATCGTGCACCGCCGGTACGGTTGCGACCACAGGACGCGTCACCGGAGCGGCATACAGTGCACCGACTTCACGGGCCAGACCGGCCAGGGACAGGCAGTCGCCACGGTTCGGCGTCAGGTCGACCTCGATGCTCGCATCGTCCAGGCCCAGGTATTCACGGATGTCCTGGCCGACCGGCGCATCGGCCGCCAGCTCCATCAGGCCATCGTTGCCTTCGCCAATCTGCAGTTCGGCCTGGGAGCACAACATGCCGTTGGATTCGACGCCGCGCAGCTTGGCTTTCTTGATCTTGAAGTCGCCGGGCAGCTCGGCACCGATCATGGCGAACGGGATCTTCAGGCCCGGACGCACGTTTGGCGCGCCGCAGACGACCTGGAAGGTCTCCGTGCCATTGCTGACCTGGCACACCCGCAGCTTGTCAGCGTCCGGGTGCTGTTCGGTGCCCAGCACCTCGCCCACTACCACGCCGCTGAACTCACCGGCGACCGGTGCAACGCTATCGACCTCAAGGCCGGCCATCGACAGGCGAGCAACCAGCTCGTCCCGGCTTACCTGCGGGCTTACCCAGCCGCGCAGCCATTGTTCACTGAATTTCATCCTGTCCCCCTAATAGATTCGTTACCGACTGCGACCCAGGCCTTGTACGTAAAGTGCCTGCGCGACGATCATGCTGCGTTGAAAACAGGCTCGGAATGCTCATTTACAACCAGTAAACTCCGCTTCCTCGCCTGTTTTCGCCTTGCCTGATCGCCGCTCGGCGACTTTTCGTACAAGCCCTAGCGAAATTGCGCAAGGAACCGCAAGTCGTTGTCGAAGAACAGGCGCAAGTCATTCACACCGTAACGCAGCATGGCCAGACGCTCGACGCCCATGCCGAAAGCAAAACCCGAGAATTCTTCCGGATCGATGTTGGACATGCGCAGCACGTTCGGATGAACCATGCCGCAGCCCATGACTTCCAGCCAGCCGGTCTGCTTGCAGACGCGGCAGCCTTTACCGCTGCACATCACGCACTCCATGTCGACTTCGGCGGAGGGCTCGGTGAACGGGAAGTACGAAGGGCGGAAACGCACCGCCAGCTCTTTTTCGAAGAACACCCGCAGGAATTCTTCGATGGTGCCTTTGAGGTCGGCGAAATTGATGTCGCGATCAACCAGCAGGCCTTCGACCTGGTGGAACATCGGCGAGTGGGTGATATCGGAGTCGCTACGATACACACGGCCTGGGCAAACGATGCGGATCGGCGGCTGTTGCGATTCCATGGTGCGGACCTGTACCGGCGAGGTATGGGTGCGCAACAGCATGTTCGCATTGAAATAGAAGGTGTCATGCATCGACCGGGCCGGGTGATGGCCTGGGATGTTGAGCGCTTCGAAGTTGTGATAGTCGTCTTCGACCTCAGGGCCTTCGGCAATGCCGTAGCCGATGTGGGTGAAGAACTGCTCGATGCGTTCCAGGGTCCGGGTCACCGGGTGCAGGCCGCCGGAGGTCTGGCCACGGCCAGGCAGGGTCACGTCGATGGACTCTGCGGCGAGCTTGGCAGCCAGATCCGCCTCCTCGAACAATGCCTTGCGCGCATTGAGGACTTCTGTGACACGTTCCTTGGCGACGTTGATCAGCGCACCGACTTGCGGACGCTCTTCGGCCGGCAGGTTCCCCAGGGTCTTCATCACCTGAGTCAACTCGCCTTTCTTGCCAAGGTAGTGAACCCGGATTTGCTCCAGGGCATTGATATCTTCAGCGCTTTGCACAGCCTCTAGAGCTTGAGAGACCAGCGCGTCCAGGTTTTCCATGTACAGACTCCAGATACAAAATAGGGGAAGAGCTTTAAGGCTCTTCCCCTATTTATGACGTTTGACACCCAGGCCCACAGAGGTGGACCCCGGTGACTGCCGGGGGTACTTAAGCCAAGGTGGCTTTAGCTTTCTCGACAATCGCAGCAAACGCCGCTTTTTCGTTCACTGCCAGATCAGCCAGAACCTTGCGGTCGATCTCGATGGACGCTTTTTTCAGGCCGGCGATGAAACGGCTGTAGGACAGACCGTTAACACGAGCACCAGCGTTGATACGAGCGATCCACAGAGCGCGGAACTGACGTTTTTTCTGACGACGGTCACGGTAGGCGTATTGGCCTGCCTTGATTACCGCTTGCTTGGCAACACGGAATACGCGGGAACGCGCGCCGTAGTAGCCTTTAGCAAGTTTCAGAATTTTTTTGTGACGCTTACGGGCAATGACGCCACGCTTTACACGAGCCATGAGTTACTTCCTCTATTCTTGATCCAAAAATTAACGAAGGCGCAGCATGCGCTCGACTTTTGCCACGTCAGACGGATGCAGCAAGCTGCTACCGCGCAGTTGACGCTTACGCTTGGTCGACATTTTGGTCAGGATGTGGCTCTTGAAAGCGTGCTTGTGCTTGATACCGTTAGCAGTTTTCAGAAACCGCTTAGCAGCACCACTTTTAGTTTTCATCTTTGGCATGTTCGGATACTCCGCATTCAGTTGATAAACATAATCGCAAGGCCTGCCGTGCCCTGGTGATTACTTCTTCTTTTTCGGGGCGATGACCATGATCAGCTGGCGTCCTTCCATCTTAGGATGCTGTTCGACCGAACCGTACTCGAGCAGGTCTTGTTCAACCCGCTTGAGGAGTTCCATCCCCAGCTCCTGGTGGGCCATCTCACGGCCGCGGAATCGCAAGGATACCTTGGCCCTGTCCCCATCACTCAGGAAACGTACCAGGTTGCGCAGTTTTACCTGGTAATCCCCTTCCTCCGTCCCTGGACGAAACTTGATTTCTTTTACCTGAATCTGCTTCTGGTTCTTCTTCGCCGCGGCAACCTGCTTCTTCTTTTCGAAGATCGATTTGCCGTAGTCCATCACCCGACAAACCGGCGGGACTGCGTCTGCGGAAATTTCTACCAGATCAAGCTTCGCTTCTTCAGCAATACGAAGCGCTTCATCAATCGAGACGATGCCAATCTGCTCGCCGTCAGCGCCAATTAACCGAACCTCGCGTGCCGAGATATTCTCGTTGATCGGGGCTTTCGGTGCAGCTCGTTTATCTTGTCTCATTTCACGCTTAATAATAATTACTCCAAATCTGGGCGACCACGCCGGGAAACCGCTTGCGCGAGGAACTCAGCAAATTGGGCGACGGGCATCGAGCCCAGGTCAGCACCTTCACGAGTACGCACAGCGACAGTCTGCATCTCGACTTCCCGATCTCCGATAACCAAGAGAAAGGGTACCTTGAGCAAAGTATGCTCGCGGATTTTAAAGCCGATCTTTTCATTTCTCAAGTCGGACTTGGCACGAAATCCGCTTTGATTGAGAGTTTTTTCGACTTCGGCGGCAAAATCTGCCTGTTTATCAGTGATATTCATGATCACTGCCTGGGTCGGTGCCAGCCACGCCGGGAACGCGCCCTCGTAGTGTTCGATCAGGATCCCGACAAAACGCTCGAAGGAACCGAGGATCGCGCGGTGAAGCATGACCGGGTGCTTGCGGCTGTTGTCTTCGGACACATATTCGGCGCCCAGACGGATCGGCAGGTTAAAATCGAGCTGAAGGGTACCACACTGCCAGACACGGCCAAGGCAATCTTTCAGCGAGAATTCGATCTTCGGACCGTAGAAAGCGCCCTCACCCGGCTGCAGGTCGTACGCAAGGCCCGCACTGTCGAGGGCTGCGGCCAGGGCCGCTTCGGCGCGGTCCCACAGCTCATCGGAACCGACACGCTTTTCCGGACGAGTGGACAGTTTCATCTCGACTTCGGTGAAGCCGAAGTCCCGATAGACGTCCATGGTCAGCTTGATGAAGGCGGCGGATTCGGCCTGCATCTGCTCTTCGGTGCAGAAGATGTGCGCATCGTCCTGGGTAAAGGCCCGCACGCGCATGATGCCGTGTAGCGCGCCCGAGGGCTCGTTGCGGTGGCAAGCACCGAACTCGGCCAGGCGCATCGGCAATTCACGGTAGCTTTTCAGGCCCTGGTTGAACACCTGCACGTGGCACGGGCAGTTCATTGGCTTGATTGCGTAGTCGCGGTTTTCCGACTGGGTGGTGAACATGTTGTCGGCGTAGTTGGCCCAGTGCCCGGATTTCTCCCACAGGCTGCGGTCCACCACTTGCGGCGTCTTGATCTCGAGGTAACCGTTTTCACGCTGGACCTGGCGCATGTACTGCTCGAGCACCTGGTACAGGGTCCAGCCGTTCGGGTGCCAGAACACCATGCCCGGCGACTCTTCCTGGGTGTGGAACAGGCCCAGGCGCTTGCCGATCTTGCGGTGATCGCGTTTCTCGGCTTCCTCGATGCGCTGGATGTAGGCCGCCAGTTGTTTCTTGTCGGCCCAGGCGGTGCCATAGACGCGCTGCAACTGCTCGTTCTTCGCGTCGCCACGCCAGTAGGCGCCGGACAGTTTGGTCAGCTTGAAGGATTTCAGGAAACGCGTGTTCGGCACGTGCGGGCCACGGCACATGTCGACGTATTCTTCATGGTAGTACAGGCCCATGGCCTGTTCGTCCGGCATGTCTTCGACCAGACGCAGCTTGTAGTCTTCGCCACGGGCCTTGAACACCTCGATGACTTCGGCGCGCGGGGTGACTTTCTTGATGACGTCGTAGTCTTTCTCGATCAGCTGCTGCATGCGCTGTTCGATGGCCGCCATGTCTTCCGGCGTAAAAGGACGTTCGAAGGCGATGTCGTAATAGAAGCCTTCGTCGATGACGGGCCCGATGACCATTTTCGCGCTCGGGTACAGCTGCTTGACCGCATGGCCGACCAGGTGCGCGCAGGAGTGGCGAATGATCTCCAGCCCCTCTTCGTCCTTGGGCGTGATGATTTGCAGCGTGGCGTCGCTGTCGATGACGTCGCTGGCGTCGACCAGTTTGCCGTTGACCTTGCCGGCCAGGGTGGCCTTGGCCAGGCCCGCGCCGATGGATGCGGCGACCTCGGCTACGGAAACCGGGTGATCGAATGAACGTTGACTGCCGTCGGGAAGAGTAATAGTTGGCATGGCGCCTCCTCTCCTAGTGGTGACCCCTACCAAAGGTCACGTGGGTTGGGATGAGCCAGTACAAGATCCAGCCCAGGCCATTCAATGACGAACGCCTGCCTTACAGCGGCAGGAGCCTTGCGGCCAACCGTGGAAACCGAACCAGAGTGACTGGGATTCAAATCAGGGTTAAGTCGAGCATTGACCGCCGCCGGGACCTGTCGTCATCCGCAGCCTGAAAATACCCAAGCCCGGCATGCTAGCACAGATGAACGGTCATCGCCGTGCTCGAAATGAAGCGGGCGTAAAACCACGGGTTTTATGCCAGAGTGCTGAACTGAAGCAAACGCAACACCTCAGATAACAAGACATTCACCCGAAAGGAGCATCCTCGCATGCGTCTGAATACATTGTTCGCAGTAGTCGCCCCCCTCGCCCTGCTGCTCCCGCTGACCGCCCATGCCGACTGGCCCAAGGGCGAGCGCGATAAGTACATGGCCCAGTGCACGCAAGCCGCTACGCCACAGATCGGCGCGGCAGCGGCCAAATCCCACTGCGCGTGCGGCGCCGATGCGATCAAGTCCTACCCGGCCGCCGACATTCAAGCGCTGATGGACAACAAGGCACCCGAGGCATTGCAACGAAAAGCCCTCGGAGAAATCGCCAAATGCAAGGCCCAGGCCCCGGCGAAAAAGTGAGCAAAACCGACTGTTGAACCCCTTCTGAATCGATAAAACCAGCTGAATTGGCCTTTTTTTCGATGAATTTTTAAGGTTTTACAGCTTTTTTTATCGCCTCGATTTTCGGCTGAAAGCCTTTAAAACCGGGGCTTTCAGCGAGTTGAGGCGGTAAAGAAAACACGACTGATTGGCAAACAGTGCCTCTGGGGGGCTCCCAAATCGAACATTTCGACTATGATACCCGGGTGTGCCCAGTTGGCCTGAGCAGCACAGTACACTGAAAATATATGTTTCTTGGAGATACACCATGTCTAATCGCCAAACCGGCACCGTTAAATGGTTCAACGATGAAAAAGGCTTCGGCTTCATCACTCCTCAAGGTGGCGGTGACGACCTGTTCGTACACTTCAAAGCTATCGAAAGCGACGGTTTCAAAAGCCTGAAAGAAGGCCAGACCGTTTCCTTCGTGGCTGAGAAAGGCCAAAAGGGTATGCAAGCTGCACAAGTTCGCCCTGAGTAATTTCTCGGCGCGCTAAAAAAACCCCGTCCATGTGACGGGGTTTTTTATGGTCGATTGTAAAGCCGGCGATCAGCCGCAGTTCACCCGATTGACCACCAGGTTGGCATCGGTCGTGAGATTCAGGCGATCGGAACGGTACTCCAGCGTGACCATGTCATTGGGCTTGAGGATCCGGGCATTCTGCGCGCCGGCACGGGCACGGGCCTGTTCCAGCAATTGCGGTGAAGCCTGCTTGCCAATGGCGAACTCCGCCCCCTTCGCTTCACAGCGGCCGTTACCCGTCTGCGCTGCCACAGGATCAGGGGTCGACTCGGACGTACTGCTGCAACCGCTCAAGAGCGCGGTAGCCAGCAAAGTAGTCAATGACACGAGCTTCCAAGGCATGAAGCCTCCTTTCTTGATAAATAAACAGAGAACGTGCGACAGCCCAAATGGCGTTTTGGTTTCAACACCCGCCCTATCAGCCTGCCTACCTTCAGAAAACCGGCAGTTTGCCTGAGCCGGTCGTGCCGTTGCGCATTGAATCGTGTCTGAATATGAACGCCCGCTCAATAAACATCGATGTAATCAAAGGGCGGATTAGGCCAGTTGTCCTTCAGCGCGTTGTAAATCTGCATAACCCAGACCTCATCGCTGGCGGCGACGCGCCCGACATACCCCGAACCTTTCGCCCAGGTCTCGAGCCGAAACAGCAAGCCGTCGATCTCGGCGCCGCCGACCACCCCCGAAGACAGGTAGGCGATGCCCGCCTTGGTCACGCGCAGTTGGGTATGCTCGTCATCACTGGCCGAAGCCAACAGTTGACGGACGGCGTCGAGGGTCAGGCCACCAGGCGCGTTCAAATCGATCTGCACGGCGGGGCTCCTTGGAAAAATCAAAGCGCAAGTGTCGCACAGCCCTCCCCCAATGCCTAAGTCGCAGTGCCAAACCCCGGGCAAAAATGCTTAACTCAGCTTATAGCCCTTCAACTCGCGAGCCCACCATGAGCACCGTCAGCATCGAAGCCACCATCAAGGCCAAATGGTCGGAGGGCCACAGCACCTATAGCCCAAGCAGCCCGGAAGAGCTGGCGATCATCGGCATTGAGCTGTTGGTGAGGGAGTTGGGCACGGAGGTCGCCCGCGGCTTTATCCAGCAGGCATTCGAGCGCCACCCCAGCCTGATCGACGCGCAGGATTGAGGCGACACCAAGCACCTGCGGGAGCCGAGCTTGCTCGCGATAGCGGTGGTCAGCCAACATTATGGTGGGCTGAGATACCCCATCGCGAGCAGGCTCGCTCCCACAGGTCCTGTGCCAGGTACGGTTACTTGAGACGCGCCAGACGCTCGGTCAGCAGGTCAAAAAACCCTTGGGCATCACCGTTCTCCACCCAGAACGCATTCTTCGGCGCTTTCAGACCGTCGTACCAATCGACGATGGTTTGCCCGAAGGTCGGCCCTTCGCGGCTGTCGACCACGACGTTGACCGAACGACCGGTGAACAGCTGCGGCTTGAGCAGGTAGGCAATCACCGTCGCGTCATGCACCGGCCCGCCGCTCATGCCGTAGTGCTCCATGTCGCCCTTGACGTACTCGTTGAGGATATCGCCGACCAGCTTGCTGGCGTTGTTGTTAACCGCCGCGATCTGCTTAAGGCGCGCTTCGCTGGTGAGGATCTTGTGGGTCACGTCCAGCGGCAGGTACGTCAGTTTCACGCCGCTTTTGGCGACCACCTCAGCCGCCTGCGGGTCGGCGAACAGGTTGAATTCAGCCACCGGCGTGATGTTGCCGCCGTTGAAGTGCGCACCGCCCATGATCACCACTTCCTTAATGCCCTGGACAATCTCAGGTTCCTGGATCAGCGCCAGGGCCAGGTTGGTCTGCGGACCGAGCATGGCAAGGGTGATGCTATGGGGCTTGGCGGCCTTGAGGGTGTCGATCAGGTAGTTGACGGCGTTGCCCTCGGCCAGGCCCTTCTTCGGCTCGTGCACGGTGACACCCGACAGGCCTTCCTTGCCATGGATGTTTTCCGCGTAGATCGGCGTGCGCATCAGCGGCTTCGGCGCGCCGGCGTAGACCGGCACCTCTTCGCGCCCTGCCCATTCCCGGGCCAGCCGGGCGTTGCGGGAGGTCTTGTCCAGGCGCACATTGCCGGCGACGGTGGTCAACGCACGGATGTTCAGTTCCTCGGGCGAAGCCAGGGCGAACAACAACGCCACCACGTCATCGGCGCCGGGGTCGGTGTCGATGATCAGGTCGATTTTTTCCGCCGCGTGGGCGCTCGTAGCGGTGATCAGTGACAAAAGCAGCAGCCTCCGGAACAGTTGATGCATTTTCTGAGCATAGCGGTGCATGGCGCACTCCTTGTGCAAGGTTACAGGGTTAGAACGTGACGCCAGCGATCAGCACGATGTTGCAGTACGGGGAACATTCCCCTGTGCGAATAATCGCCCGGGCTTGTCGGCTAAGAATCTTGAACTGTTCGTGACTGACCAGTGCCTGGGCACCCAGCGCGCCGTCAGCCTGCAGGGCCTTCAGTGTCGTCAGGGCCGACGGCTGTTTGTCGAAGATTTCCTCGGCCAAGACGTGGCTTTCCACCTGCATCTCGCTGAGCAGCACCTTCAATGTGGTGACAAAATCAGGAATGCCATGGGTCAGGGCCAGGTCGATCAACTCGACGCCGGGCGGTACCGGCAGGCCGGCGTCGCCGATGACCACCTTGTCGCCATGGCCGAGAGAAGCAATCAATCGCGACAGTGCCACATTCAACAACGGGGTCTTTTTCATGCTTTGAACGCCTGTACTTCCAGCAACGTGGGAATGGAGGGTTGCGCACCCGCGCGGGTGACCGACAGCGCGGCGGCGACCTGGCCGAAACGAATCGCCTCGACCTCGCCCTTGCCACCTGCCAGGGCGGCGGCGAACCCGCCGACAAAGGTGTCCCCTGCCGCAGTGGTGTCCACTGCCTTGACCAGCGGGGCCGGGAAGTGCTCGAAGCTCGTGCCGTTGGCAAACATCAACCCCTGGGCGCCGAGGGTCACGATCACTTTACCGGCGCCGGCCGCGATCAGATGCGTCGCGGCGGCTTCGGCGGTTTCCAGGGAGTCCACCGCGAGCCCGCTGAGCATTGCGGCTTCGCTTTCGTTGGGAATCAGATAATCGACGTAGGCATACCAGTGGGCCGGCAACGCATGGGAGGCCGGCGCCGGGTTGAGAATGACGATCTTGCCCAACTCACGGCCCCGCTTGAGCGCATGACCCACCGTGGCGTCCGGCACCTCCAGCTGGCAGATGATCACCTCGGCGCCTTGCAGCACCTCATCGACCCGGTCCAGGACCTCGGGCGTCAGCGCGCCGTTGGCGCCGGCCACGATCACGATCGCATTCTGGCTGTTATCGTCGACGACGATCAGGGCCACGCCGCTGGAGCCGTCCACGACGCCGACTGCCTGGCAATCGATACCCTCGGCCAGCAGCGCCCCGCGCAATTGCTGGCCGTAGGCATCGCTGCCCACGCAACCGACCATGGACACCTGCGCGCCCAACCGTGCGGCGGCCACCGCCTGGTTGGCGCCCTTGCCGCCCGGGATGGTGGAGAACGACTCACCGATCAGCGTTTCGCCGCCGCGGGGCAAACGTGGCGCCCGGGTCACCAGGTCCATGTTCAGGCTGCCTATTACCACTACTTTTGCAGACATACGTCACTACTCATTCATTCGGTTTCAGCGGTATTGGGCGAAGGTGCCGGACAGCGGCGCAGTTGACTCACGCAAGACAATGCTGGGTGTCACGATCCGCTGATCGGTGGCGATCCCCGGCGTCGCAATCCGTCGCAGGAGCACTTCGGCCGCCATCTCGCCCAATTGCAGGATCGACTGTCCGACCGTGGTCAGCGCCGGGTACACATAGCGGCTCATCTGGATGTCATCGAAACCGATCACCGACAGTTCGCTGGGCACGCGCACGTTGCGTTCAGCCGCAGCGCGCAACACACCGATGCCGATCATGTCGTTGGCCGCGAAAATCGCACTGGGCGGCTGCCGGTCGAGCAACCCGGCCGCCGCACGATAGCCGCCGGTGCTGGTGAAATCGCTTTCCAGCATGCGCTCGACGGGCAATTCGATCCCCGCTTCTTTCAGCGCCCGGCAATAACCCGCCAGGCGCATCTGTGCCACGCTGGTCTCGGCCGGCCCGCCGATAAAGGCGATGTCACGGTGACCCAGCTCCAGCAAGTGGCGGGTCGCCAGGTACGCGCCGTATTCATGGTCGATGCGCACCAGGTCCGCGTCGACGCCATCGAGCCCACGGTCGACGATGACCATGGGCGTGCGCACGCTGGTCAGGCCTTCGGCCAGGCCGACGTCACCACCAGCAGACGCAACGATCAGGCCGTCGATGCGTTTTTCCAGCAACACCCGCAGATAACTGCGCTGCTTGTCCGGGTTATCGTCGGAGTTGCAGAGGATCACGCAATAGCCGTTGCGCTCACAATAATCCTCGATGCCCCGGGCCAGTTCGGCAAAGTACGGGTTGAGGCTGTTGGGCACCAACAGGCCGATGGTCGCGGTGGTCTTGGCCTTGAGCGAACGGGCGACGGCGCTGGGCACGTAGTCCAGGCGCTCGATGGCTGCCTCGACCTTGCGCCGCACCTCGTCACTGACCGGCCGCGTCTTGTTCACCACGTGGGACACAGTCGTGTAGGAAATCCCCGCGAGCGCCGCCACATCCTTGATCGTCGCCATGGTTCAGGCCCGCCGACTGGCGCGCTGGCTGCGGTAGGTATCGAGCACGACCGCGACCACGATCACCGCACCGGTGATGATGCGCTTGGTCGGCTCGGTGGCACCGATCTGCGCCAGGCCTGCCGCGAGCACGGAGATGATCAGCACGCCGAAGAAGGTGCTGATGACCGAACCGCGCCCGCCCATCAGGCTGGTGCCGCCGATGACCACGGCTGCGATGACCTGCAATTCGAGCCCGGAGCCGGCGTTCGGATCTGCGGCTTCCAATCGGGAAATCTGGAACAGCGCCGCCACACCGGCCAGCAAGCCCATCAGGCTGAACACCAGGATCTTGTAGGGCTTTGGATTGATGCCCGCCAGGCGCACGGCTTCTTCATTGGTGCCAATGCCGATCAGGTAGCGGCCGAACACCGTACGGGTCAGCACGGCCTGGGCAATGAAGATCACCAGCAAGGCAATGATGAACGACGGTGAAATGCCGAAGGCGATCGGGTTGGACAGCCAGGCGAACGAGTCGCCGATGTAGGCGGTCCGCGAGCCGGTCATCTGGTACGCCAGGCCCCGGGCCATTTCCAGCACGCCGAGGGAGACGATGAACGACGGGATCCGCCACGCCACGGTGATCGAACCGGTGACGGTTCCCGCCAGCGCCGCCACGGCCATGCCGAGCAAGGCCGACGGCCAGACGCTCCAGCCCCAGCCGAGTACGGCCACGCTGACCGTCGATGCCGCCAGGGCCAGCACCGACCCGACCGACAGGTCGATGCCGCCGATGATCAGAATGAACGTCATGCCGACCGCCAGCACCATCAGGTCGGGAATCTGGTTTGCCAGGGTGCTGAAGGTGTCATAGGACAGGAAATGGCTGCTCAGGCTCGAGAACAGCGCGACCATTGCCAACAAGGCGCCGGCCAGGCCCAGGTAGGTACCCAGGCCATAGAAGTTGCCAGTGGATTTACCGATGGCAGGTACGGTTTTCATGAAAGATCCCTAGGCGCTGCCTCGTTGAGCAACGCATCACGTTTCTGGTAGCCGGCAAATGCCGCCGCAAGCAAGTCATCCTGGGTCCAGCTGTCGCGCTCGAACGTGTCGATCAGCCGCCCGGCGGAGAGCACGCCGATCCGGTCACAGATCAGCATCAGTTCGCGCAAATCACTGGACACCACGACCAGCGCCTTGCCCTGGCGCGTCAACTCACCGAGCAATGCATAAATGTCGAATTTGGCGCCGACGTCGATGCCACGGGTTGGCTCGTCGAACAGCAGCACTGAACAATCGCGTTCGAGCCAGCGGCCGATCACGACTTTCTGTTGATTGCCGCCGGACAGCTCGGACACCAACTGCGTCGGGCTGGAACTGCGGATGCGCATCGCATCGATCTGCCGCTGGGCCAGGCCGAGTTCATCGCTGCCATTGACGACGCCGGCGCTGGAAATCTCCGGCATGTTGCCCAGGGCAATATTGGCCGCGATCGATTGCGTCAGCAGCAGGCCTTCGCCCTTGCGGTCTTCGGTGATCAATGCGATGCCGTGGGCCACCGCATCGGCCGGGGAACGAATGTTCGCGACCTTGGCCGGCGAACCCAGCGCGACACTGCCGCTGTCGGCGGCGTCGGCGCCAAAGATCAACCGCAACAGCTCGGTACGCCCTGCCCCGATCAGGCCGGAGATGCCGAAGATCTCGCCGCTGCGCACTTCGAAGGACACGTCGCAGACCTTGTCGGAACGGGTCAGGCCCTTGACCGTCAGCGCCGGTGCGCCAATCTGGCGTGGGCCCAGGTCGATGTGCTCGCCCAGCTCCCGGCCGACCATCAGGGTCACCAGTTGCTCGCTGTTGTAGTTGGCCATCGGCTCGACGCAGACCAGGTTGCCGTCACGCAGTACCGCGATGCGCTGGGCCACCCGCGCCAATTCTTCGAGGCGATGGGAAATGTAGATGATCGACACGCCCCGGGCCTGCAGACGGGTGATCTGTTCGAACAGCATCTCGACTTCGCGCGCCGTCAGCATGGCGGTCGGCTCGTCGAGAATCAGCACGTGGCAATCGCCGATCAGGTTGCGGGCGATCTCGACCATCTGCTGGTGACCGATGCCCAACTCGCCGACCAGCGTGTCGGGATCGATCGCATCGAGCCCCACCTGGGCCATCGCTTCGATCGCCGCTTTGCGCAATTGCTTGCGATCGATCCAGCCGCAGTGGCTGGGCAGGTTGTCGAGAAACAGGTTTTCGGCCACGGAAAGGGTCGGCAGCAGATTGAGCTCCTGCATCACCATGCGCACGCCCAGCTCTTCAGCCTGGGTACGGCTGCCGGGACGATAATCCTGCCCTTGAAACTGCATCTGCCCGGTCGTCGGCGTCACCAACCCGCCGATGATCTTGGACAAGGTGCTTTTGCCGGCGCCATTCTCACCGGTCAGCGCCAGCACTTCACCGCGCATCAACGTCAGGTCGATGCCGCTCAGTACCGGCTGGGCATAGGTTTTACCGATGCCGCTGACAGTCAAGACAGCGTTCGGGTCGAAAACGGACATAAAAACTCTCCATGCGCTCGCCCGGATGGGCGAGCGCCACTCCATCGCCAGGGTGATTACTTCGTAACCAGCTCGACCGGCGTTTCGATCACGCCGTTGGCGCCGCTGTCGACTTTCTCGCCCTTGAGCATCTTCAAGGCTGTCTCGATACCGAAGACCGCCTGCTTGGCAGCGAACTGATCGGCCGTCGCCAGGACGCGACCGTCCTTGAGCATCGGCTTGATGGCGTTGATGTTGTCGTAACCGACCACTTGCACCTTGCCAGCCTTGCCCGCAGCACGCACGGCGGATACCGCACCGACTGCCATGCTGTCGTTACCGGCCAGCAGCGCCTTGATGTTCGGGTATTCGCTGAGCATCGACGCGGCTACCTGGTTGCCCTTGTTGATTTCCCAGTCACCCGACTGCAGCGACACGACCTTGACCTGCGCCGCTTCCATCGCATCCTTGAAGCCCGCGGTGCGCGCCTGGGCATTGGTGGTGGTGGACACGCCCTCGATGATGCCGACTTCGTCACCGGCCTTGAGCTGCTTGGCCAGGTATTCACCGACCAGGCGGGCGCCCTTGCGGTTGTCCGGGCCTACGAACGGCACGTTGATGTTCTTGCTCTTGACCACGGCAGGGTCGAGTTGGTTATCGATGTTGATGACGGTGATGCCGGCGTCGACGGCTTTCTTGATCACCGGCACCATCGCTTTGGAGTCGGCAGGCGCGATGATCAGGGCGTCGACCTTGGACACGATCATCTGCTCGACGATGCGGATCTGGTTGGCGGTGTCGGTTTCGTCCTTGATCCCGTTGGAGATCAGGTCGAAATCGGCGGAGTGTTCTTTCTGGTAGGCCTTGGCGCCGTCTTCCATGGTCAGGAAGAATTCGTTGGCCAGGGATTTCATGACCAGGGCGACCTTGGGTTTTTCAGCGGTCTGGGCGAATGCCGAGGAGAGAGGCAGCGCAGCGGAGGCGGCCGCGAGCATTGCAACAGCGAGAAGGCGTCCAGCGAATGGCAACTTCATGGGTTCACTCCGATCTTATGATTATTGTGAGCAAATCATTGCACGGAACGCCGCGCAAACGTTTGCGTGAGGTGAACTATGGTAAGGGTTTCAGAATTTGTCAACGTTGCCATTTCAACCCCGACGCCTTGGATCGATTCGTCCCGTCAGCTCTGGTAGCGAAAGGTACAGCGGTCAGGTTTTTCTGTCGCGGCTAGAAATAAAGATTTTTTTCCTACATCAAAACGCCAAAAGCGCTGTCAGACGATTTTCTTGAATTTTAAGTAGTTGCGTAAAAGCCTACGGTTAAATACTGTATGCCCGTACAGCTTAATAAGGATAATCCTGTGGCCCCGCCCTCCGCTGCAACTACCCCTTTGGATTCCTATGGGCGACTCGCCCTGCGGGTCTCGAAAATCATCAATGGCCCCACCGCGCAAAAAGCCAAGGCCGCGCTGATCTTCCGGCTGCCCGATGAGCCAGTGGATGAGTGGGAGCGTCTTCTGGAAGAAATCGATGAGAACGACAACGTGACCCTCGCCTATCGCGACGATGGTGGTGTGCAGGTTTTCTGGGTTGTGCCGAAGGAAGATTGAGCGTGATGAGTGTTCGCTGTTTTGCGTTATTGCTTGCGTTGGTAGCGATGGGGGCGCAGGCCGCTGCGCCGCGCACCTTCAACGAAGCCAAGAAAGTCGCCTGGAAGCTCTACGCACCGCAATCCACCGAGTTTTATTGTGGCTGCAAGTACACCGGCAACCGTGTGAATCTGGCCGCCTGTGGCTACATACCGCGCAAGAATGCCAGCCGTGCGGCGCGCATCGAGTGGGAACATATCGTTCCGGCGTGGGAGATCGGTCATCAGCGCCAATGCTGGCAACAAGGCGGGCGCAAGAACTGCACCCGCTACGACCCGGTCTATCAGCGGGCCGAGGCCGACCTGCACAATCTGGTGCCGAGCATCGGCGAAGTGAATGGCGACCGCAGCAACTTCAGTTTCGGCTGGTTACCGGTGCAGAAAGGCCAGTACGGCTCGTGCCTGACCCAGGTGGATTTCAAGGCCAAGAAGGTCATGCCCCGCCCTTCCATCCGAGGCATGATCGCCCGCACGTACTTCTACATGAGCAAGCAGTACGGCCTGCAATTGTCGAAGCAGGACCGACGCCTGTATGAAGCCTGGGACAAGACCTACCCGGTCGAAAGCTGGGAGCGCCAGCGCAACCAGAGCGTGGCGTGCGTCATGGGGCGCGGGAACGAGTTCGTCGGACCGGTGGATATGAAGGCCTGCGGCTGACCTCGCATTTGTGAACGCCCCCATCAAAACCTGTGGGAGCGAGCCTGCTCGCGATAGCGGTAGATCACTCAACATCTGCATAGGCTGATCCACAGCCATCGCGAGCAGGCTCGCTCCCACAATTGATGGGATGCTGCCCGATTATTGGGCCGTCGGGTAATCCACCACCTGCGTTTCGATGTTGCGCTTTTTCGCCCGGACCAGCGCGGCAGTGACCTGCTCCTGACTGGCTTCGGCTTCGGCCTTTGAATTGAACGGGCCGACCAAGACCCGGTCCTTGCCGTTTTCCTTCACCACGTTCGACATGAAGCTGTGCTCGATAAGCCACCCGGTCAGGTCGCTGACCGCCTGCGGCGTCTCGCCCCGAACCTCGACCGCCCACTGCGGCGCGGCAGCTGCGGCTGATACGGAAGTCGCGGCGGGTCTGGGCTTCGATGCCTGGACGTCGCGTCCTTCACCACAGCCTGCCAGCATCAACACCGCGGTAACCCAAGCCAATTTGCGCACAACGTTTCCTCTGGAAGACATGAGGCGAAGATTTTAGCACCCACGCCCGACAAGAACCCCGTAAACAGTGCGCAAAACACAAGAATCCTGCCCTGCCTCTCTGTATAGTCGCACCCTGGGAATTAATGCAGCATCTGCACGTCAGAAAGAGGCACCCACATTGTGACACTTAGCACTAATCTATAAGCAGTACCGACATCTGCACTGTCTGAATCAGGTGCCCTATAAAGCAATCAAGGAGAACACCATGCTGATACTCACCCGCAAAGTCGGTGAAAGCATAAACATTGGTGACGACATCACGATCACCATTCTGGGCGTTAGCGGCCAACAGGTCCGGATCGGCATCAATGCCCCGAAAAACGTCGCGGTGCACCGCGAAGAGATCTACCAGCGTATTCAGGCAGGCCTTACCGCCCCCGACAAGCCGCAGACTCCCTGAGCCCTGCAGCAGTCCGTAGCCAGCCCGTTTGCATCGCCGCAATGGCTGGCTAAAGATTCTGGCCGACCGCGCCTTTACCTTGCTCCATCCCGCCTTTGATTTTCGTCCAGCCCGTGAACCGATACTAATGGCATGGCTCGTAGCATGGCTGTCAGACGTTTCGTTTTAATGGCGCTGAAGCAGGCGTTCGCGGCCGGTCAGCCCAGGCTTACGCCCCGCGCCATGCCCGTGGCTGCCACCACCATCAAGATCAGCAGCAAGGCTTCGATGTGGCTGATGCGGGCAAACCGACCGGCCCGCGAAGCATCGATCGCCGCCCCTTTGCCCAGGGCGATGCGCCATTTGATGAGGACGATCATCGGCGCGATTTCCAGCAACAGGATCAGCAGCAACAGCGTCATCTTCAGGTGAAACAGCGGTTGGTGCAGGTAATAATCCGAGCCTTTCTCGTAGCCGCCGAACGCCCGCATCCCCCCGGTTATCAGTAGGACCAGCGCCGACAGGCCCCACACGTTATCCGCCATCAACACGTTGCGCACCGCATCCGCGCCGCCCGCCAGGCGCCGCAGCGCCGTGCCGCGGGTGAGCACTGCCCAGAAGCCGAGGGCGAAGGCCAGGAGATGGATTGCTGCGAGAGACCAATGAGCCAACATGAGAGAGACGCCTGTCAGTGAACGTCGAATCGACCTGACAGTACTAGCTCATAAAAGAGGAATCAGCAGGCCGGGCACAAAAAAAACTGTGGGAGCGAGCTTGCTCGCGAAGGCATTGGATCAGTCAACAGGGATGTTGATTGATAGCTTGCTATCGCGAGCAGGCTCGCTCCCACGGGTTCAGCATCCGACTGAGGGAGGTCAGTCCGCCAAGCGCCAGGTCGTCCCGCCCTTCCCGTCTTCCAGCACCACGCCCATGGCGGTGAGCTGGTCGCGGATGCGGTCGGATTCGGCCCAGTCCTTGTTCGCCCGCGCGCTCAGGCGCGCCTGGATCAAGGCCTCGACCTTGGCGGCGTCCACACGGCCTTCGGCGCCGGCCTGGAGGAAGTCATCGGCTTCGAGCTGCAACACGCCCAGGACATTAGCGAGCTCCTTCAGGCGCGCCGCCAGACCCGCCGCAGCATTAAGATCGCTCTCACGCAGGCGGTTGATCTCGCGCACCATCTCGAACAGCACCGCGCAGGCTTCCGGCGTGCCGAAGTCGTCGTTCATCACATCGGTAAACCGCGCCACGAATGCTTCGCCACCGGCGGCGGGCACCTTCGGCAGGCCTTTCAACGCGTGATAGAAACGCTCCAGGGCGCCCTTGGCGTCCTTGAGGTTGTCTTCCGAGTAGTTGATGGCGCTGCGGTAGTGGCTCGACACCAGCAGGTAACGCACGACCTCGGGGTGGTACTTGTCGAGCACGTCGCGGATGGTGAAGAAGTTGTTCAAGGACTTGGACATCTTCTCGCCGTTGATCCGGATCATGCCGCAATGCATCCACGCGTTGGCGTAGGTCTTGCCGGTGGCCGCTTCGCTCTGGGCGATTTCGTTTTCGTGGTGCGGGAATTCCAGGTCGCTGCCGCCGCCATGAATGTCGAAGGTTTCACCCAGGCAGCAGGTGGACATCACCGAGCATTCGATGTGCCAGCCCGGGCGCCCGGCGCCCCATGGCGACTCCCAGCTCGGCTCGCCCGGCTTGGCGGCTTTCCACAGCACGAAGTCCAGCGGGTCCTGTTTCGACTCGTCGACTTCGATGCGCGCACCAATGCGCAGGTCTTCGATTTTCTTGCGCGACAGCTTGCCGTAGCCCATGAACCTGGCGACGCGGTAGTACACGTCGCCATTGCCCGGCGCGTAGGCATAACCCTTGTCGATCAGGGTCTGGATCATCGCCAACATGCCGGGAATGTGGTCGGTGGCACGCGGCTCCAGGTCCGGCTTGAGGATGTTGAGGCGCGCCTCGTCCTCGTGCATGGCCTGGATCATGCGCTCGGTCAACGCATCGTAAGGTTCACCGTTTTCGCGGGCGCGATTGATGATCTTGTCTTCGATGTCGGTGATGTTACGCACGTAGGTCAGGTCGTAGCCGCTGAAACGCAGCCAGCGGGTTACGAGGTCGAAAGCGACCATGCTGCGACCATGGCCGATGTGGCAGTAGTCGTACACGGTCATGCCGCACACGTACATGCGTACCTTGTTGCCATCCAGCGGCTTGAAGACTTCTTTGCTCTTGGTGAGCGTGTTGTAGATCGTAAGCACAGGGTTTCCCTTAAGACTTGATCACTGACCCCAGGAATCGCGCAAGGTCACGGTACGGTTGAATACCGGAGCACCTGGTTTCGAGTCCTTGATATCCGCGCAGAAGTAACCTTCGCGCTCGAACTGGAAACGGTCTTCCGGCTGTGCGTTGCCCAGCGAAGGCTCGGCACGACAACCCGTGAGGACTTGCAGGGAGTCAGGGTTGATGTTGTCCAGGAAGCTGGCGCTGTCTTCAGCCTTCTCCGGGTTCGGCGAACGGAACAGGCGATCGTACAGGCGCACTTCGCACTCGACGCTGGCGGCGGCCGGCACCCAGTGGATCACGCCCTTGACCTTGCGCCCTTCCGGGTTCTTGCCCAGGGTCTCGGGATCGTACGAGCAACGCAGCTCGACGATGTTGCCGTCGGCGTCCTTGATCGCTTCGTCGGCACGAATCACGTAGCTGCCGCGCAGGCGCACTTCACCGGCCGGTTCCAGGCGCTTGTAGCCTTTTGGCGGCTCTTCCATGAAGTCGTCACGGTCGATGTAGATTTCCCGGGCGAACGGCAGGACGCGAACGCCCATGTCCTCTTTCGGGTGGCAAGGCAGTTCGAGGTTCTCGACCTGGCCTTCCGGGTAGTTGGTGATCACGACTTTCAGCGGACGCAGCACGCACATGGCGCGCGGGGCGCTGTGGTCGAGGTCGTCGCGGATGCTGAATTCCAGCATGCCGAAGTCCACCACGCCGTCGGAACGGTTGGTGCCGACCATCTCGCAGAAATTGCGGATCGATTTCGGCGTGTAGCCACGCCGACGGAAGCCCGACAGCGTCGACATGCGCGGATCGTCCCAGCCATTGACGTGCTGCTCGTCCACCAGTTGCTTGAGCTTGCGCTTGCTGGTGATGGTGTAGTTCAGGTTCAGGCGGCTGAATTCGTACTGGCGCGGGTTGGCCGGCACCGGCAGGTGCTCCAGGAACCACTCGTACAACGGACGGTGGCTCTCGAATTCCAGGGTGCAGATCGAATGGGTGATGCCTTCGATGGCGTCCGACTGACCATGGGTGAAGTCATAGTTGGGGTAGATGCACCACTTGTCACCGGTCTGGTGGTGATGGGCGTGACGGATGCGGTACATGATCGGGTCGCGCAGGTTCATGTTCGGCGAGGCCATGTCGATCTTGGCCCGCAGCACCCGTGCACCGTCCGGGAATTCGCCGGCGCGCATGCGAGCGAACAGGTCCAGGTTCTCTTCCACGCTGCGCTCACGGAACGGGCTGTTCCTGCCCGGCTCGGTCAGGCTGCCACGGTATTCCTTGGCCTGTTCGGGGGTCAGGTCGCACACGTAGGCCTTGCCGGCCTTGATCAGCTCCACGGCCCAGTCGTGCAACTGGTCGAAATACTGCGAGGCATAGCGCACCTCACCGGACCATTGGAAACCCAGCCACTTGACGTCGCTTTCGATCGCGTCGATGTATTCCTGGTCTTCCTTGGCCGGGTTGGTGTCGTCGAAACGCAGGTGCGTGACGCCGCCGAACTCCTGGGCCAGGCCGAAGTTCACACAGATCGACTTGGCATGGCCGATGTGCAGGTAGCCGTTGGGCTCCGGTGGAAAACGGGTAACGATCTGTGTGTGCTTACCCGAATCCAGGTCCGCCTGGATGATCGGGCGCAGGAAATTGACCGGCACGGCCGGGCCGGTCTTGGAATTCGAGGTAGGGTCGACAGTGGGCTTGCTCATAGGATCCTTGAACAGACAAGTGCGCGGCCGGGTGCGGCCTGATAAATCAAAGCCCGTATCATAGCCGATGCTGTCAAGCACCTGACAGGCCAGGCCGGCAAACGATTGAATTTAATCGACGACCCGATGAAAAACAGCCTCGAAATTCGTGCCCGGCGCGCTAAACTGCCCGGCCTGGCCGATCATAGCCAGACCGGTTGCGGGCCTCACAGCCCCGAAACCCACGAATTCCCAGAAAGAGAAGCCATCATGAGCAAAGTCAAACTGACCACCAACCACGGTGACATCGTCCTGCAACTGAACGCCGAAAAGGCGCCATTGACCGTTGCCAACTTCGTTGAGTACGTCAACGCCGGCCACTACGAAAACACCGTGTTCCACCGCGTCATCGGCAACTTCATGATTCAGGGCGGCGGTTTCGAGCCGGGCATGAAGGAAAAGAAAGACAAGCGCCCAAGCATCAAGAACGAGGCCAATAACGGCCTGCCGAACAAGAAGTACAGCGTTGCCATGGCCCGTACCATGGAGCCGCATTCGGCCTCCGCGCAGTTCTTCATCAACGTGGCGGACAACAGCTTCCTCAACCACAGCGCCGAAACGGTGCAGGGCTGGGGCTACGCGGTGTTCGGTGAAGTGATCGAAGGCACCGACGTGGTCGACAAGATCAAGGGCGTTTCCACCACGTCCAAGGCCGGCCACCAGGATGTCCCGGCAGAAGACGTGATCATCGAGAAAGCCGAGATCATTGAGTGATACTGCTGATTTCAGACTTACATCTGATCGATGCGCGCCCGGACATCACCCGGGCGTTTCTGGATTTACTCGCCACCCGCGCCCGCTCGGCGCAGGCGTTGTACATCCTCGGTGATTTTTTCGAAGCCTGGATCGGCGACGACGCCATGACGCCCTTCCAGCGTTCCATCTGCCAGGCCCTGCGCGAACTGAGCGACAGCGGCACGGCCATCTTCCTGATGCACGGCAATCGCGACTTCATGCTCGGACAAGCCTTCTGCAAAGCGGCCGGCTGCACCCTGCTCAAGGACCCGAGTGTCGTGCCGTTCAACGGCGAGCCAGTGCTGCTGATGCACGGCGACAGCCTCTGCACCCGCGACGAAGGCTACATGAAGCTGCGCCGCTGGCTGCGCAACCCGGTCACGCTGTTCATCCTGCGTCACCTGCCACTGGCCAGCCGGCAAAAGCTGGCGCGCAAACTGCGCAGCGAAAGCCGCACCCAGGTGCGCATGAAAGCCAACGACATCGTCGACGTCACGCCCGAAGAAATCCCGCGGATCATGCAGCAATACGGCGTGAAAACCCTGATCCACGGCCACACCCACCGCCCCGCCATCCACAAGCTGCAACTCGGCGAACATGCAGCCAGGCGCATTGTGCTGGGGGATTGGGACAAGCAGGGCTGGGCCTTGCAGGTGGATGAACAGGGGTTTGCGTTGGCGCCGTTTGGGTTTGCCCCGCCTCCACAACTGGCAGCTCCGTCTCACTGACGCCAAACATATCCCCCCTGTGGGAGCGAGCCTGCTCGCGATAGCGGCATGCCAGTCACTGATGAGCTGACTGATACACCGCTATCGCGAGCAGGCTCGCTCCCACAGGGGAATTGCATTTCAATTCCCGGTCAGTGCCCACTCGCCTCCGGCCCCGCCTTCGCCGCAAACGGCGGCTTGGCCAGCCACACCAACACGATCAACCCCATGAACGCCCAACCCAACAGCGTGAAGTAATCCACCGTGGAGAGCATGTACGCCTGACTCGTCAGCACTTGATCAAGCTGCGCATAGGCCGGCGCACTGGCGCCACCGAGCTGGTTGAGCGCCTCGCGGGTGGCCGGTTCAAACGTGCTGATACTTTCACTGAGATAGGCATGGTGCAGGTCGGCCCGACGGATCCAGATCCAGGTGGTCAGCGATGCCGCAAAGCTGCCGCCCAGGGTCCGCAGGAACGTCGCCAACCCGGCGCCGTCGGCAATCTGCTGCGGCGGCAGGTCCGACATCAGGATGCTCAGGGTCGGCATGAAGAACAGCGCCACGCCGATGCCCATGAACAACTGCACCAGGGCGATGTGCTGGAAATCGACCTCGTTGGTGAACCCGGCGCGCATGAAGCAGCTCAGGCCGATGGCCAGGAACGCCAGGCCGGCCAGCAGGCGCAGGTCGAACTTGTGCGCGTATTTGCCGACAAAGGGCGACATCAATACCGGCAGGATCCCGATGGGCGCCACGGCCAGCCCGGCCCAGGTGGCGGTGTAGCCCATCTGGGTCTGCAACCACTGCGGCAGGATCAGGTTGATGCCGAAGAACCCGGCATAACCGCCCACCAGCACGATGGTGCCGATGCGGAAGTTGCGGTAGGCGAACAGTCGCAGGTTCACCACCGGATGGTCGTCGGTCATTTCCCAGATCACGAACACCGCCAGGGCCACCAGCGAAATCAGCGCGCCGACGATGATGAAGTTCGATTCGAACCAGTCCAGGTCGTTGCCCTTGTCGAGGATCACCTGGAGCGCGCCGACACCGATGATCAGCGTGATCAACCCGACGTAATCCATTGGCTGGCGGCTGGTCACCACTGGCCGCGCCTTGAGCTGCTGGCGCACCACCATCGCCGCGAAGACGCCAATGGGCACGTTGATGAAAAATATCCATGGCCAGCTGTAGCTGTCGGTGATCCAGCCCCCCAGAATCGGCCCGGCTATCGGCGCCACCACCGTGACCATCGCCAGCAACGCCAGGGCCATCCCGCGCCTGGCCGGCGGGTACACGGCAATCAGCAGCGTCTGGGTCATCGGGTACAACGGCCCGGCCACCAGCCCCTGGAGCACGCGAAAGCCGATCAGCTCGGGCATCGAGGTGGAGATTCCGCACAAGAACGACGCGAGCACGAATAGCATCGTTGCCCACAAAAACAGCTTCACCTCACCGAACCGCCGGCTCAGCCAACCGGTCAGCGGCAGCGCGATGGCGTTGCTCACCGCGAACGAGGTGATCACCCAGGTGCCCTGCTCCGAGCTGACGCCCAGGTTGCCGGAAATGGTCGGCAAGGCAACGTTGGCAATGGTGGTGTCGAGCACCTGCATGAACGTCGCCAGCGACAGCCCGATGGTGCTGAGCAACAGGCTGGGCGGCGTGAAGGACGCGTTATTGCTCATTGCGAAATCCTATGAAGCGAAACGGACGGGACGAATTCGCGGATGAATCCGGTGGCGAGACCAAACACTGTGGGAGCGAGCCTGCTCGCGATAGCGGTGCATCAATCACCACTCAAGCAAGCAGTTGCGACGCCATCGCGAGCAGGCTCGCTCCCACACTGGACCTCGGTGCACAGGTCAAGCCATGGGTGACTAACGCTGTACGGTCTTACCCACCGCCGCGCTGTTCTCGTGGATCAGCCGCGTGATCATCGCGTCGGCGTCGGCCAGCTGGCGGTCGTAGACCTGGGTGCTGAACGAGGCTTTCTGCGGTGGCTGCTGGGCCAGCACCGGGCCGCTCTGGTCGTGCAGATTGACGCTGACCTGGGTCGACAGGCCGACCCGCAGCGGGTGCTTGGCCAGTTCCTCGGCGTTGACATGAATGCGCACCGGCACTCGCTGGACGATCTTGATCCAGTTACCGGTGGCGTTCTGTGCCGGCAACAAGGCAAACGCACTGCCGGTCCCCGCGCCAAGGCTGTCGATGGTGCCGCTGTACTTCACGTCGCTGCCGTACAGGTCGGTCTCGATGTCCACCGGTTGGCCGATGCGCATGTCACGCAGTTGGGTTTCCTTGAAGTTGGCGTCGATCCACAACTGGTCCAGCGGAATCACCGCCATCAACGCCGTGCCCGGCTGCACCCGCTGGCCCAGCTGCACGGTGCGCTTGGCGACGTAACCGGTGACCGGTGCGATCAAGGTGGCGCGGGCGTCGGCCAGGTAGGCCTGGCGCAATTGCGCCGCAGCGGACTGCACGTCGGGATGGGACGACACCACGGTGTCATCCACCAGTGCGCTGGTGGTCTTGAGCTGCTGCCGGGCATTGGCCAGGGCGTTTTGCGCCGAGGTCAAATCGTCCCGGGCGTGGGACAGTTCTTCCTGGGAAATCGCCCCGCCAGCCGCCAGGTTCTTGCGCCGGTTGTAGTTCTCCTGGGCTTTCTGCACTTCGGCCTCTTGAGCGTTGACCTGCGCGCGCATGCCGTCGACGTTGCTGTACAAGCCACGCACCTGACGCACGGTGCGGGCCAGGTTGGCCTGGGCACTTTGCAGCCCGACTTCGGCATCGTTCGGGTCGAATTGCACCAGCACCTGGCCTTCACGCACCAGGTCGCCGTCGTCGGCGCCGATGCTCACCACCGTGCCGGTGACTTGCGGGGTGATCTCCACCACGTTGCCATTCACATAGGCATCGTCGGTGCTTTCATTCCAGCGGCCATACAGCTCGTGCCAGGCCCAGACGCCCAGGCCGGCAAGGATGACGATGACCGCCAGGGCCAGCAGCATGACCTTGCGCTTGCGCGAGTTGCTGCGGTTTTGGGAATTCTCGGTGGGTTGTGCAGTGTCGGCAGTGGCCATGACAAGGTCCTCGAATCAGTTATTCGGCGCGGTGGAGGCCGGCGTGGCCGCGGCCAGGGCCTGGGGGTCGAAACCACCGCCCAGGGCCTGCATCAGTTGGATCGACAGATCGATCCGCTCGGCATTCAGGGTCGCCAGTTGGCGCTGGGCCTGGAGCAATTGCTGCTCGATGCTCAGCACGTCCAGGTAATTCCCGATGCCCGAGCCGTAGCGCTGGACCACCGTGTCGTAGGAGCTTTGGGCAATATCGGTGGCGTGTTGCTGGGCGCCGATCTGGCGGTCGATGTCGCGCAACTGGTTGATGGTGTCGCTGACATCCCCGAGGGCCTTGACCAGGCTTTTGTTGTACTGCGCCACCGCCAGGTCGTAATCGGCGTCCCGGGCATCGAGGTCCGCCCGCAAGCGGCCGCCGTCGAAGATCGGCAGCGACACCGTTGGCGCCACGTTGAAGAAGCGGCTGGCCGAACCGAACATCGCATCCCCCAGCAGCGACTGCACCCCTGCCGCCGCGCTCAGGTTGAGGTTGGGGTAGAAGTTGGTCTTGCCGGCCTCGATGTTCTTGCCTGCCGCCTCGACCCGCCAGCGTGCCGCGACCAGGTCCGGACGTCGGCCCAGCAACTCGGCCGGCAGGTTCGATGGCAGGGCCACGGCACTGGATTGCAGCACGTTGGGCCGGGCGATTTCATTGCCGCGATCCGGGCCTTTGCCCAACAGCACGGCCAGGGCGATCTTCGCGCTTTGCAGGCGTTTCTCGGCGTCGATCTGGGTCGCATCGGCGCTGGCTTCCAGGCTTTCGGTCTGTTGGAACTGATACTCGCTGTCGATCCCGGCGCTGAGGCGGCGCTTGCTCAGGTCGAGCATTTGCCGGGTGCGCTTGAGGTCTTCAGCGGCCAGATCATGAATGATGTGGGCCTGGCCCAGGTCGCTGTAGGCCCGGGCGACATCGGCGGCCAACGTCAATTGCGCGGCCTGGCGATCGATTTCGGCAGCGCGGGCCTGGCCCAGCGCGGCTTCCCAGGCAGCCCGCTGGCCGCCCCACAAGTCAAAGTTGTAATTGAGGTCCACGCTCAGCGACCGCAGGGTGCTGTAGGCGCCACCCTGCCCCGCCGGGTCCTGGTCGCGGGCCAGGCGCGAACGGCTGACGCTGCCGTTGGCATCCAGTGTCGGCATGCGCGCTGCGTTGGCGGCGTAAGCGGCAGCACTGGCCTGGTGCACGCGGGCGCTGGCGATCTGCATGTCCGGGCTGTCGCGCAGGGCTTCACGGATCAGGCCATCGAGTTGTGGGTCGCCGAGGCTTTTCCACCAGTCGCTTTTCGGCCACGCGGCCGGCGACAAGGTCACGCCGTTCAGCGACTGTCCGGCCTTGAGACTCTGGGCCTCGAGGCTGACGCCTTCGGTCTTCAGGCCGCGATAGCTGGCGCAACCGGCCAGGCTCATGGCAAGCAGCACCAGGCTCAAGCCAGTACGCAGGGTTTTACGCTTCATTTGTCCCCCAGGCGCAACACGGTGATGGGATCACCGGCGGCGAGCAGTATTTTCTTGAGAATCTCTTCGAGCGTTCGCAGTTCATCGCGGCTGATCGCCCCGGCCAATTGGTTCATGGCATCGGCGCCAATCACCGGCAGGCGATCCGCCAGGGCCTGGCCGGCGTCGGTCAGCACCAGCAGCACTTGCCGGCGGTCATCCACCGAACGCTGGCGGGCAAGGAAACCTTTCTGTTCCAGGCGATCAAGCATCCGCGTCATCGAACCGCTGTCCAGGGACAGGTAGCGACACAGTTCGGCCGGCGTGTCGATGCCATGCTGAGCCATGATGATCAACACCTTGAACTGCGCGGCCGTGATGCCGACCGGTTCCATGTGGGTGTCGATGATCCGGTCCTTGAGCAACGCAGCGCGGCCGAGCAGCAGGCCGAGATGGCAGTTGTGGAATTCGTCGGGGGTGAAATGCTTCATCTGATCACCGTTTGCTGCCTAGGCAGTGAATGTATGTCGAGATATTACTGCTTAGGCAGCAAATGTCAAATAAATAGTTAGCTTGCTACATACAAATCGGATAGACGCAGCAAAGCTCTGTGGGAGCGAGCCTGCTCGCGATGACGGTATGCCAGTCACTGATGAATCGACTGATACACCGCTATCGCGAGCAGGCTCGCTCCCACAGGGTTAGAAGGTGAGGGTTTTAGAAATCGCGCTTGTAGAAGATATCCAGCGAGCTGGCGACGCCGCTGGCGGCTTCGAGGTAGACCTTCTTGCTGAGCTTGTAGCGCAGGGCGATGGTGTTGGCCGGTTCGAACACGCCGACGCCGTAGCGCAGGCTGAGTTTTTCCGACAGGTTGCCGCTGGCGACCACGCTGGTGGTGTCGCCGCTGCCCTGGGTGTCGAGCTGGAAGTCCTTGATGCCCAGGTCATTGGCCAGGCTGGTGGTCACCCCTGAACTGCCCATCAAGCCCAGCCCCAGCGCCGCCTGGGCGAGCATGTTGTTGTCCTCGCCGGTGGTGCTCAGCGGCCGCCCCAGCACCAGGTAGGACAGCGCCTGTTCCTGGCTCATGGCCGGTTCCGAGAAAATTTGCGTGGTCGGTTGCTCGGCGCTGCCGCTCAAGCGGATACCGGCGATCACGTCGTCGGTCTGGCGGATCGCCTCGATGTCCAGGTACGGCTGGTCGATGGGCCCGGCGAACAGCAGCCGCGCTCGCCGCACCGTCAACCGTTGCCCGTAGGCCCGGTAACGACCGTCGTTGAGCCAGAGTTCGCCACGGGTGTCCATGTTGTCGCCGATGTGCACTTGGCCCTGGACATTGGCGGTCAGGCCGAAACCGGAAAACGCCAATCTGTCCTGGCCCACGATGACGTCGATGTCCATCGCCATGGCGATCGGCGGCGTGCCCGCTTCGGTCTGGTGGCCGACGATCACCGTGTCGTCCGACACTTTGACGGTGGACGGCGGCAGCTCGCGAACGGTGATTTCACCCTTGGGCACCAGAACCTTGCCGGCCACCGAAAGTCGCTCGCCGTGCAGGGTGATATTCAGGTCCGGGGCCACGTCCAGCACTGCATACGGCTCGACCGTGACCGGTAATTGCGACCCCTTCAGCGTCAGGTTCATGCTCAAGGCCTCGCCCCAGCCGATCTCCCCGGTCAGGCTGCCCTGCCCGCTCTTGCCGCTTTTCCAGTCGCCGTTGAGCCGCACCGTTTCCCCGGCGATCATCGCCCTTACCTGCAAGGCTTCAAGGCTGACCGGCAGTTCCGGCCCGGACACTGTGCCGTCGCTGAGCACCAGGCTGCCGTTGACCTGGGGCGCCAGCAAACCACCGGACAAGGTGCCGCTGCCGTTCAAGTGGCCGGTGAGGGTTTCGACCATCGGCACGAACGGCCGCGCCACGGACAGGTCCAGGCCGGTCAGGCGGAACGAACCACTGAGGGGTTTGCTGGCCGGGATCGGGTTGATCTGGGCCTGGAGCATCAACTCGCCAAGCCGGGCGCCGACGAAATTCAGCTGGGTGTCGATGCGCTTGGGGGTCAGGCGGCTGTCCAGTGTCAGGGTCTGGTAGGGGAAGTCCAGCCACTGCGCCTTGTCGCCCTGCTTGTCCCGAATCCGCAGCGTGCCGCCACTGGCGTCCACCAGGACCCGGCCATTCGGGCCGCTGGCCGGCAGGTCCAGTTGCAGGTCGGCATTAAGCTGGCCCTTCCAGGCAAAATCCTTGGGCATCCACTGGGCCAGGCTTTCGATGGGAAATTGCTTGAGGTGATAGCGCAACTTTGGTTCTGGCAACAGGCGCTGGTCTTCGCCACACAGGCTGGCTTGCCCGGAGCGCCAGCAATGGGCGCCCACGTTGAGCGTGCCATCGGCCAGGCGTTCCAGTTTCGCCGGGGCTTGCAGGCGCCAGGCCTGACCGCCGGCCTGAATGTCGCCGCTGGACAAACGTCCACGCCAGTTGGCCTGATCCAGCGCGCCGTCCAGCGCCAACGTCGTGTCGAGCTGTGGCCCTTGCAGGTCGAGGGTGAGTTTCTGCTGCTTGAGGTCGCCCTGCCCGCTGACCGTCAGCACACCGAGAGACGTTTCGCCGGCACGAACGCCGCTGGCCTTGAGGTCGACCTTGCCCCGTTGCGCGCTGTCGAGGGTCGCGTCGAGGTTCAGGCTTTGCAGGCGATTGTCCTGGAATGCCAGCTGCGTGCCTTGCAGGCCGAGCTTGCCTTGAGGTGCCTTGAGCGTCCCGGCCACGTCGATGTGGCCCAGGACCTGGCCGCGCAATTGCGGCCAGAGCTGGGCCAGGCGCGAGAGTTTGATGTCAACCTGGCCGCTGAGTTTCTGTTGCAGGCTGCCGCTGCCGTTGATGCGGTTATCCCCCAGGCGGATGTCCAATGCGCTGAGGTTCCATTGTTCGCCGGCACCGCTGGCCTTGGCCTGGAGCAACGCCGGTTGGCCGCGCAGCGTGCCCTTGAGGTTCAGGTCTGCATCGAGGTTGAGGCTGCCGCTATTCATCGCCCCTTTGCTGCGCAGCTGCCCGGCCAGGGTGCCGGGCAGCTCGCCGAGCCAGTACGCCGGGTTGATCGCCGACAGCTCCAGCGCCGTGTCCCAGGCGATGCCCTCGGCAAACCGCAGGTCCAGGTGCCCTTCGGCCTTGCCCTGCCCGGCCGCGAGTTTGAGTTCCGGCAAATGGATTTGCGTCAGGTCGCCGCTGAACGGGCTGCCCAGGCTGAAAGCCCCGGCGGGCCCGTCCAGTGCCGCCTGGAAGTTGCCGAGGTATTTTCCATCGGTGTATGAGACTTCGCCGTTGAAACTGCGCACGGTCACTTGCGGCTCGTCGATCAGCGGATAGAGGTGATGCCAGGGAAAATCCAGCCAGGCCACTTTGGCTTCGGCGCTCAAGCCGTCGCGCCAGTCCAACTGACCGCTGAGCTTGAGGCTTTGCCGGTCGCCAGCATCCAGGTCGAGGGCAGCGATCTGCGCGCCGTTGGCGTCCACCTTGCCTTGCAACAGCAACGCCACCGGCCATTTTTCGGCGGGCAACGTCGCCTTGCCGAGCAGTTGATAACCGTTTTTCAGGTCGCCCTCGCCGGTCAGCTCGACCTGATTGAGCAGCAGGGTGTCGGGCAGATCGGCGCTGGCCTTGAAGCCGTCGGCGGTGATGCGCACCTTGGCCGGCAAGTGGTCGGCCAGCGGTTGCAGTTCACCGACCAGGTGGCCTTGCAGGTAGCCGCTGCTGTCGGCTTTGAGGTTGAGGGTCTTGAGCAACTCGCCGTCGACGTCCAGGTCCAAGGCCCAGGGCGTCGCCCCCGGTGCCGGCAAGGTCAAGCGGCCTGCGGCCTTCAGCGGCCAGTTGCCGCCGGGTTTCAACAACCCCGAAAGCTTCAGGCTCAGTTCGTCGCGTTGCAATTGCACCGAATCAATCTGCAAGCCCTCGGCGGTCCAGTGGGCCACCAACTGCAAACCTTTGAGCTGCTCGCTGCCGTTGAAGACCAGGCTGCCAACCTGCACCTCGCCCAGTTCGATGGCGACCGGCAAGCTCAGGTCCGGCAAGCTGATCGGGCCACTGCTCGGCTCATCAACGGATGGCGGTAATTGCAGGCTGACCGTGTCGGCCTTGAGCTGTTCGATGCACAGGGTCATGCGCGCCAGGCACAGCGGCGACCAGGCGAAAATCAGCCCGTCGACTTCTACCCGGCTGCCGCCCTGTTGCCACAGCAGATGATCGGCGCTCCACTGTCCGCCGAGTCGTCCCTGGAAATTGTCCACGTCCAGCCCTGGCACCAGGCCGAGGGCCCAGCGGCTGCCGAGCGCGCTGCCGAGGATGACGCTCAGCGCCAGCAGCACCACGGCCAGCAGCGTACCCAGCGCCAGCAGCGTTATCTTCAAACCACGATTCACAGCTCTGGCCCCATGGAAAAGTGCAATCGAATGCCGCCTTCGTCGTCCAGCGCATGAGCCAGGTCGAGGCGGATCGGGCCCACTGGCGAAACCCAGCGCACGCCGATGCCCACGCCGGTCTTGAGGCTCGGCAATTCCAGGCTGTTGAAGGAGTTGCCCTGGTCGACGAACGTTGCCACCCGCCATTTCTCCGCGACCGAATATTGGTACTCAAGGCTGCCGGCGACCATGTAGCGGCCACCGACGCGATCGCCCTCGGCGTTTTCCGGCGACAGGCTCTGGTAGTCGTAACCGCGCACGCTCTGGTCGCCACCGGCGAAAAAGCGCAGCGACGGCGGAATAGAGGCATAGCCATTGGTGGCGCTGCCGCCGACCTGGGCCCGGGCCAACAGGCGATGCTTGTCGAACACCGTGGTCAAGCCCTTGACCATGGCAGTGCCGTAGATCAGGTTGTTGTCCGAGCCAAGCCCTTCCTTGGCGACCTTGGCGTCGAACTGCAAGCGGTAACCGTTGTGCGGGTCGATGCGGTTATCGCTGCGCAGGTAGGAATAGCTCACGCCCGGCATCAGCAGTGTGCTCAGGCCCGAATCGTCGCCCAGGCGGTATTCCTCGCGTTGCCATTTGAGCGACACCACCCGTTGCCAGCCGCTGGGCAACTTGCTGTGCCATTCCGGGCCTACGGTCAGCAGTTTGCTGAGGGTATCGGTGCCGGCCAGTTCTTCATATTGATAGCCGCCGGCGTAGCGCAGCTTGTCGGTCAATGGCGGGTCCAGCGGCACGTCGTACCACAGGCCGACGTTCTGCCGCGGCGCGGACACTTCCGCTTCCCAGCCATAACTGTGGCCCTGGGCGTTGACCCAGTGGCGCGTCCAGTTGGCCTTGGCCCGGGGCCCGACGTCGGTGGAAAAACCCAGGCCCAGGCCCATGGTCCGTGGCTTGCGGGTGTCGAGCCTGACCGCCACCGGGATCACGTTGTCGGTGGCGGCGGTCGGCGCCGCGTCGACCCGCACGCCTTCGAAATAACCACTCGATTGCAGGGCCTGGTTGAGTTCCGCGATGAGTTCGGAGTCGTAGGGCGTGCCCGCCTTGAACGGCACCATGCGGCGCAGCAGGTCTTCGTCGAACGGCGTGTCGCCTTCGAAACTCACTGGGCCCAGGGCGTAGCGCGGGCCGCTGTCGTAGATCAGCTCGATGTCGGCAACGCCGGCCTTGGGATCCACCGACAGCGTCTGGCGGGTGAATCGCCCGCTGAAAAAGCCATAGCGCGAGGCCTGGTTCTGGATCAGCCGCTTGGCGTCTTCATAACGACCGTGGTTGAGCACCGCACCGGATTTGAGGCCGGGGTCGTCCGGCAGGCGAAACGCCTTCAGGGAAGCCGCCGGGCCGTCGATGCGCAGCGTGACATTGCGCAAGTGCACTGGCTCGCCGGGATCAATGCTCAGGACCAGGCGCGGATCCTTGCCGCCCGTGACCTCGCTGTCGATCCGGGGCTGGTAGTAGCCCAACGCCTGGGCAGCCTTGCGTGCCTGTTCCTCGGCGCCACGACTGAAGCGCAACAAGGCCTCCTCGTCACGATCCCCCACACCGCCGATATAACCTTCTACGTTGGCCTTGAGTGCGTCGTTGGACGGTTTGACCCGTACTTCCAATTCACTTTTTGCCAGCACCGCACAGCTGAGGGACAGCATGAGCACGCCGCTGGTTATTCTTCTGGAAACATACATGGCGCGGATGCTAACACGAGCTTGGGAGCCTGATAGAGCCGGACATTTCCCAAAAGTTCGTCCGGTTATACCGTCGCGCTGTGCAGGACCTGCGGGTTGGCGTGGAAAAATACATGCTCGCGGATCGGTCCCACGGCAATCTCGCCGATTTCCTCATAGCCCTGGCGTTTATAGAACTCAAGGTAACGCGGGTTGCCGGTGTCCAGCACCACGCCTTGGGAATGTTCATCCACCGCGCACCAGTTGTGCACGGCCGTCAGCAACTGTTCGCCAAAGTGCTGGCCCTGGAACTGCGGGTGAATCCCCAGCAAGGGCAACACATGGACCGCATCCGACGGCAGGCAGGATGTCACCGCCGCGTGGTAATCCAGGTAACGCCGGGTGCAGCGAAACCCGGTGCTCAATACCATGCGCAAGCGCCAGGCCCAGCTTTCGGTAATACCCAGCCGACGCTGGGGCGGCGCGATCAGGGCAATGCCGATCAACCGGTCGTTGACCAACAGGCCGATGGCCGGCAAGTCCTGGAGAAAATGCTGCTTGACCAACTCGCGCACCGTGGCGCGCACCCGTTGCTCATAGCCGGGACGCTCGGACTCGAACAGGAAACTGAAGGTCGGCTCATGGCGATAGGCCTGGTACAGCAACGAACGGGCTTCGCGGGAATAACCGCTGTCGAGCATATGGATGTCGGCGATGGCGGTGGCGGTTTCGGGCATGGTGGCAGATCTCCTGGGCGGGCTCGGTGAGGCCCTGCTCTTATTGACTACGAACCCGACAGGGTTGTGATCGTTCCTACGTGCAAAGGACATTAGCAGCGCATTTGTCCTACTGCCACGCTGGCCCCCTTCCTACATTGTCAGCTAGCATCGCAGTTTTGCCAGGACAGCCGACCATGAAGATCGTCTCCTTCAACATCAACGGGCTGCGCGCCCGTCCCCATCAGCTGGCGGCGCTGATCGACAAGCACCAGCCGGACGTGATCGGGCTGCAGGAAACCAAGGTCCACGACGAACAGTTCCCGTTCGCCGAAGTACAGGCCCTGGGTTACCACGTGCATTACCACGGGCAAAAAGGCCACTACGGCGTCGCCCTGCTCTCCCGCCAGCCGCCCCTCAGCCTGCACAAAGGCTTCGAAGGTGACGACGAGGACGCCCAGCGGCGCTTCATCTGGGGCACTTTCGCCGATGCCAACGGCGTACCGGTGACGATCATGAACGGCTATTTCCCACAAGGTGAAAGCCGCGACCACCCGACCAAGTTCCCTGCCAAGGAACGTTTCTACAGCGACCTGCAACAACTGCTGGAAAGCCGCTTCAGCAACGACCAACCGGTGGTGGTGATGGGTGACGTGAACATCTCCCCGGAAGATTGCGACATCGGCATCGGCCCGGACAACATGAAACGCTGGCTCAAAACCGGTAAATGCAGCTTCCTGCCGGAAGAACGCGAGTGGATGGCCCGCCTGAAAAACTGGGGCCTGGTGGACAGTTTCCGCCACCTCAACCCGGACGTCACCGACCGCTTCAGCTGGTTCGACTACCGCAGCCGCGGCTTTGAAGACGAACCCAAGCGCGGCCTGCGTATCGACCTGATCCTCACGTCCCATGGCCTGCTGCCACGGGTCAAGGACGCCGGTGTGGACTATGAACTGCGGGGGATGGAAAAACCTTCGGACCATGCGCCGATCTGGTTGCAGTTGGGTTGACTCCAGTACAGCAGCGCTGTGTAAAACACAGACTTGCTGACCACTGAAGGTCCACATGTGGGAGCGAGCCTGCTCGCGATGGCGGCGGCACATTCAACACCTGCTCAAGCTGAACCACCGCTATCGCGAGCAGGCTCGCTCCCACAGGGGTTTGTGTCGAACACAAATCCCCTGGCCACTGCCGATCCAGTGGGGGCCTTTTGGTGATATCCCCAGACCAGTCGCACCGCTGTCATCTCCCAGTCACCTGACTGACTTAATCTTCCGCCACTTCCTAGGGTTCTGAAGGTGCCGGCATGCGGCTGTGGGTGGTTTTTTTGATCGGGGTCTGGTGGCCGTTCGCGACGTGGGCGGGCGGCCTGCCGCTGCCCGAGCGCGGCCCGGCCCTGCGCCTCCAGGGTTCGAACACCATTGGTGCGGCGTTGGGGCCGGCGCTGGTCAAGGGCTTGATGGAAGACCAGGGCCTGCTCAAGGTCAGCAGCGAAATCACCGGCCGGGACAACGAGCAGCGGATCGTCGGCCAGACCGCCGATGGCCAGCGGGTGGAAGTCGACATCGCCGCCCACGGTTCCAGCACCGGCTTCGCCGCCCTCAAGCAGGCCAGCGCCGACCTGGCAGCGTCTTCCCGGCCGATCAAGGACAGCGAACTGCAAGAGCTGTCCGCCCTTGGCGATCTGAAAAGTCCCGCTGCCGAGCAGGTCATCGCCATCGATGGCCTGGCGATTATTCTTCATCCGCAGAACCCGCTGCGTCAGCTCGATACCGCACAACTGGCAAGGATTTTCAGCGGCGAGGCCAAAACCTGGGAAGCGGTGGGCAGCGTTGGCGGGCCGATTCACCTGTATGCCCGGGATGAGCAATCCGGCACCTACGATACCTTCAAGGAACTGGTGCTCAACCGACAGGGTAAACGGCTGGATCCTGCCGCGCGGCGCTTCGAATCCAGCGAGCAGTTGTCCGACGCCGTCAGCCAGGACCCGCAAGGCATCGGTTTCATCGGTTTGCCCTACGTGCGCCAGGCCAAGGCGCTGGCGATTGTCGACGGCGATTCCCAACCCATGTTGCCGCTGAACAACCTGATCGCCACCGAAGATTACCCCCTGTCGCGCCGGCTGTTCTTCTACCTGCCACCGTGGGGCAAAAACCCTTGGGCAGAGGCGCTGCTCGACTTTACCCAGAGCGACAAGGGCCAGGCCATCGTCGCGGCCAACGGGTTCATCGCCCAGACCGTGCGGGCCATGTCGGTGACACCGAACGCGCTGATGCCGGAAGGCTACCAAGCCCTGAGCCGCCATGCGCAACGCTTGTCGGTGAATTTCCGCTTCGAAGAAGGCAGCGCCAGCCTCGACAACAAGGCCCATCAGGACCTGGGCCGGGTGCTCGACTATATAAAGCAGCAAGGCAAGCTTGACCGGCGCGTGACGCTGGTGGGTTTCGGCGATGCCAAGGACGACCCGGCGCGGGCCGACCTGCTGTCCAAATTGCGCGCCATGGCGGTGCGCCGCGAGCTGGTCAAGAACGGCGTGACACTACGGGAAGTGCGCGGGTTTGGCGCCCTGATGCCGGTGGCGGCGAACAGCGAGGATGAAGGCCGGATCAGGAATCGGCGAGTGGAGGTTTGGGTTTACTGAAGGTCGCTGGATGCCACGATGGCCCGTGGCGAGGGAGCCTGATGTTTACCGGGCTGGCTGCAAGGTAGGACCAAACCACCTCACCTTGCGCCATTACCTACAACTACGCCAGAATCCGCCGACTTGTGCACCTTGGGACCGGGCTTTATCGTTTTCCGGTCGCTGACAAAATCAGTGATCGGGTTTGGTAGCCCGGGTAAAACTAAGGTTCACAGCTTCGGCAAATACATTCCGTTGACGATTGTCGTCAGCAGATTTGTTATGGCGGCTGTGCGCAGGGCGCCCTTGTGGCGCGCTGGGGTTTCCTTGGTTCCCGGTCTACCAACCTGCGTATAGCCGCCACCTAATGTTTGGTAGCAATAGGTTGTGGCTCCATTAACCAAGGAGTTTCATCCATGTTCAAAGTGACCCCCAACCCTCCAGAAACCGATCCAAACTCAAGCGCCTTCGACAAAGCCGCCGACCGCGCCCTCGACTTCTACCTCAAGCCGGCCGAACCCGCAGCCGATCCAGGCCAACTCTTCACCGTCGTCAACGGCATCGACACCGAATGCCTGCTCGCCAACCTCAGCGAAACCCTGGCCTCGGCCAATGCGATGGTCAGTGACCTGGCGTTCGACCTGGACGGCTCCAGGCGGCATGTGGCAATGGGTATCCAACAACTGATCGAACTGAGCGGCCTGCTGGTAAACCGGGCACTGGATAACGTCGACCCACGCTAGCCCGAGCAACACATAACCCTTGTGGGAGCGGGCTTGCTCGCGAAGGCGGAGTGTCAGTCACCCTTGCTCAACTGACCGTCAGCATTCGCGAGCAAGCCCCACACCTGCCCGACAACGAACCAGGGCTCCAGACCGCTCGGGCTGATCGCCGCCTCAGAGAGGAATCGCCGACGCCTCCAGCAGCGGTCGATGGCGGTGGCACACGACCCGGTTGCGCCCGGTGGTCTTGGCCTCATACAGCGCCTCGTCGGCGTCGAGAAGCCAGAGGGTGGCGTCGCCATACGCCGGGTTGAACACCGCCAGGCCGATGCTCAGGCTCACTTTGAGCGCCGGATCCTGCTTGTAGGTCAGGGCCGTGAAACGTTCGCGCAAATTGTCCATGGCTTGCACCGCGCCGTGCCGCGTCAGGTCCGGCAGGATCACGCAGAACTCATCCCCGCCATAACGCCCGGCAATGTCGGCGGTGCGCAGGTGCTGGCTGAGCATCCTGCCGAGTTCGCGCAATACCCTGTCGCCGGCGCCATGGCCGTAGGTGTCATTGATGGTTTTGAAGTGGTCGATGTCGATCAGTGCAATCGCGCCGCGCCCTGCCCCGCTTTTCGGCTGACGCGAGCAGCGCTGGAACTCCTCGCTGAGACGGTCTTTCCAGGCGCCGTGGTTGAGTAGCCCGGTCAGGCTGTCGGTGCGGCTGAGGGCCAGCAACTCGCGCTTCTGCCGACCGAGGGTATGGGCCTGGCGAAAGCAGATCCAACCCAACGCCAGCGGATACAGGCACAGCAAGGGCAAACAGGCGTAGAGCTGCGCCGGGCTGGTCATGGGCGCGCTGCCCAAAGGGAAGATCGCCGCGCCGACGAAAATGCCCGCGACTTGGGCCACGGCCCCGAGCAGCAGGAAACGCATGCCGCCAATGGCGACATTGTTCATCGCCATCATTGCCAGGGTGACCGCCGTGGGCAGCGGGTTGAACTGCATCGCCACCACCCAGAAGCCACCGCTAAACGCGTCGATCAGCAGATTGCGGTGTTCGGCGTGGTACGGCACCGCTGAGCAGCGTGCCCAGCAGTAGGACAGGTGCGGCCAGAACAGGCCGTTGAACAACATGAGGCCCCAGACCCAGCTTGGCGGGTCGAGGGGATAGACCGCGACACTCACCAGCACCAACCCCAACGTCAGGCCCAGCAGGCGCGATACATAAAGCCTCCTGGCGAGCGACAGTCCCTTTTTTCCCGTTCTTTGCATAGAGGCCTCTGCACCGCGGGTGTCCCGGGTTGTCGGGAGGGATTGACTGGAGTCTATCAGGGCACCATCAAATAGCCACTACCGATTGCAGGGGTATTCATTCGTGTTGAATTGCCCGGCTTTGCGCGGATTATTGGCTATACATGACAAGGCGTTCGGCAAATCCCAACCGGTGGCGGAACAGCGCTACACGGCGATGATCCATCGGGAAATGCAGCGCACGGTGTGGAAATCCGGCGGCTGTCACAGCCGGTATCAAAGCAAAAGCGGCCGTGTGATCGCGATGTTCCCGGGTTTCAGCTTCACTTAACACTGGTTGACCCGCCGGCTCAGGTTGGCGGATCACATCCTGTCGTAACCCATGGAGGGCAGAACATGCTGGTGTTGTGGGTAGTCCTTGCCGTGTTTATCGCCTGGAGCTGGTTGACGTATCCGGGCATCGGCCATGTGCTGTACGACATGAGCACGGCCCTGGAAGCGCGGCTTTACCGGTTGCACAAAATCACCGTGCCCATCAGCGAGATGACCGTATCGACCTGGCAGGGTGGGCCTTATGAAGCGTCCGGCAGCATCCTGATGCTGCATGGCTACAGCGCCGACAAGAACCTCTGGCTGCGCTTTGCCCGGCATTTCGTCAGCGACTACCGGGTGGTGGTCCCCGACCTGGCCGGCCATGGCGAAACCGGCTTCAAGGCTGGCGGCGGCTACGACATTCCGAGCCAGGCCCGGCGTGCAATTGAGCTGCTCGACGCCTGCGGCCTGGACAAGGTCCACGTGATCGGCAATTCCATGGGTGGCTACCTCGCGGCGTGGCTGGCGGCCACTTACCCTGAGCGCGTGCTGACCCTGGCGCTGATCGACCCGGCCGGGGTCACCGCCCCCGAGCCCAGCGACATGGAACGCCACTTGGCTGCCGGGCATAACCCGTTCCTCATGCGCTCGCGGGATGAGTTCGCGCCGTTCTACGCCATGACCATGGCCTCGCCGCCATGGGTGCCCAGCGTGGTCCTGGCGGCCCTGGCCCAACGCTACGAGCAGCGCCGGGAAGAGCTGGCGGAGATCTTCGTCGACTTTCGCGCCAGCCCGCCGATGGAACCGCGCCTGTCGGATATCCGCGCGCCGTCGCTGCTGCTCTGGGGCCGCAAGGACCGGCTGATCGATGTCAGCAGCGTGCCGGTGTGGAGCAAGGGCATCGCCGATTTGCGGGTGGAAATCTGGGACGGGGTCGGTCACATGCCGATGGTCGAGAAGCCGGGGAAAACGGCGGCGTTGTATCGGGAGTTTCTCAAGGGGTTGGGGCAATGAACAGGCCCTGGGACCTCGACGCGGGTCAGTCCCTGGCAGAATGAAGTCCTGAAGATTCTTCGTTTGTCGGGGTCGGCGAAGGCTGCGATCTTTCGTGCAACTTATCTTTACCCCTTCCCATGCCAGGAACGCCACCATGAGTTTCGTCAGCCCCGACCTGATCCGCCAACGCTTCTCCCGAGCGATGTCCGACATGTACCGCGACGAGGTGCCGCTGTATGGCGCCCTGATGAAGCTGGTGGAGCAAACCAACGCCCAGGTGCTGATAGAGGACGCTCAACTGGCCGCCCACCTGCGCAGCACTGGCGAACTGCAACGCCTGGACCTGGAGCGCCACGGCGCGATCCGCGTCGGCACCGCGGCAGAGCTGGCGACCCTGGGGCGACTGTTCGCGGTCATGGGCATGCAACCGGTGGGCTATTACGACCTCACGCCTGCCGGGGTGCCGGTGCATTCGACCGCGTTTCGCGCGGTGCATGAAAGCGCCCTGCACGTCAGCCCGTTCCGGGTGTTCACCTCGCTGCTGCGCCTGGAACTGATCGAGAACGCCGAACTGCGGGGCTTCGCCGAGTCGGTACTGGCCAGACGGCAGATCTTCACCCCCGGCGCCCTGGAACTCATTGAGCGGGCCGAACGCCAGGGCGGCTTGAGCGAGCCTCAAGCCGACGAGTTTGTCCTGCAGGCCCTGGAAACCTTTCGCTGGCACCACAGCGCCACCGTCACCGCAGAACAGTACCGGCAACTGAGCGCCCAACACCGGCTGGTCGCCGACGTGGTGGCGTTCAAGGGCCCACACATCAACCACTTGACGCCGCGCACCCTCGATATCGACATCGTCCAGGCGCAGATGCCCGTCCACGGCATCACTCCCAAAGCAGTGATCGAAGGCCCGCCTCGTCGCCAATGCCCGATCCTGCTGCGCCAGACCAGCTTCAAGGCCCTTGACGAACCCGTCGCTTTCACTGACCAGCCCCACGGTCAAGGCAGCCACAGCGCCCGTTTCGGCGAAATCGAGCAACGCGGGGCCGCCCTTACACCCAAGGGCCGGGCGCTCTACGACCAATTGCTCAACGCCGCCCGTGATGCGCTGGGCGAGTTTCCCAACGAGGCCAACGCCCAGCGCTACGACGCGTTGATGAGCGAATACTTTTCGGCGTTCCCGGACAACCACGATGAGCTACGTCAGCAGGCGTTGGCCTACTTCCGCTATTTCGTGACACCCGAAGGCCTCGCCGCCAAAGACACCCTCGAACAACCGGCCTCCCTGGAACGCCTGCTGGAGCAGCAATACCTGCGCGCCGAGCCCCTGGTGTACGAGGATTTCCTGCCCGTCAGCGCCGCCGGCATCTTCCAGTCGAACCTCGGCGATGCCGCCCAGAGTCACTATGCCGGGCAGTCCAATCGCCAGGCTTTTGAAGCAGCGCTGGGGCGGGCGACGATTGATGAATTGGGGTTGTATGCCGAGACGCAGCAGCGTTCGATTGACGAATGCATGGCCGCGCTGGGTGTGTAGGAACGGACTGAAGGGTATATCGGCAGGAAACTGCGTTGATCCGGGCAAGCCTTGACGCGGTTTCCTGTTCAAATAGAAGGGCAATCAGCCGAAATACAGCTCAACTTATTGATTTATAGGTTTTTTTAAAAAAATGGCACAGCTCTTGATAACCAACAGGCCGCCTCGGGAGGATTCCCTCCCAGGCCTATCCCGTTATCCAGCAAGGAGAGCATCCATTGGCTACCCCCGCGTACATCTCCATCCGTGGCGCACTACAAGGTCTAATCACTGAAAATGCGTTTACAGAAGACTCGGTGGGCAACACCTATCAGGACGACCATGAAGACCAAGTCATGGTGCAACGCTTCGAGCATCGAGTGACCAGGCCTCGTGATCCGCAATCCGGCCAACCAACCGGCACACGTGTGCATCAGCCACTGGTCATCACCAAAGTCTTCGACAGGTCCTCACCGCTGCTGCATACGGCATTGTGTAAAGGCGAAAGGCTGCCCGAGGTCATCATTCATTGGTATCGCACGGCTGCAAACGGCAAGGAGGAGCTTTACTACACCACTGAATTGGAGGGCGCGATCATCGTCGAGATCAAGGACTACATGCACAACTGCCAAGACCTGGCGAACGGACACTTCACGCACCTGCAGGATGTGCACTTTTCATATCGCAAAATTACCTGGACACACGAAGTCTGCGGCACGACCGGTTCCGACGACTGGCGCAAACTAAAGGAAGATTGAATCGCAAGCAGCCGGATGACCATCGTCCCTACGACGGCTCAACTGGCATCTGGATAATCAATAACGTTTGATTCAGAAGTGGTGTTCGCCCAGTGCAATGGCCTCGGCATTCCATGCACTGGTAAAGAGCCTGACACTGGGCGAACGGACCCAATAATAGTGGAACTTCAACACGCTGTCCGCCCACCTGTTTAAATAATTATTAATCTTTAGTCGTAATGTTTAAACCTCATTGGTTTATTACATTCGCCGATTGAGCGCCCCCGTGACGAGGGAGCTTGCTCCGGCTGGGCTGCGGAGCAGTTACTATGAAAACCGTCGCTACGCGCCCAAGCGTGAGCAAGCTCCCTCGCCACGATTTACGACATACCTTGTTTCAGATAAATAGCTGTACAGGCACTTCTACAAAATTAAACACCCAGTCCAAGGACCATCACATCAAGTGCTGGCACAAGACCCGTCAAGTTAAACAGTTATTAACCAGCAGTTTCTAATATCCACGACCCGCCCCGTTGAACGAGTCTGAATTCAAGTGAGCGGGTGCAAAGAGCGCATCAACCCCGCCGCCCGGTTTTCTGTGCATCGGTATCCCCCGCCCCGGCATCACCCTCTTTCTCTTTACGCTTGGCCGGGTCATTGGGGCGCAGGGCGTCGTTATCGCGCTCCACTTCGCCGGGCATCGCCGGGCCATCGGGATTGTGCCGTGAGGGTTCGGGATTGTGTTTCATAGCGGACTCCTTGTTTTCAAGGGTGGGTCAGGCATCGGGGTCGGCGACTTCTTGCGCGACGTTGGCATCCGGGGAGCGCTGGTGAAGTTGCTCGGCCCTGGCTTTCAAATCCTGCCATTGCGTCAGGTCGATGGCGCCCTGGCCGAACAGGTCGTCCGCCATCCGCATCAGCTCGGTGAAATGCGCGTCGGGGGATTGCTGCCAATAGGCCTTGTCGTCGAACAGTCGCTGCCAATCGGTCAGCGCCGGAAGTTTGAGGTCATCGCTCATAGCAGGCTCCTGCGGGGCATTCATAAGCTATGAGGGCACACGAGCGCAGGGAGTTCCGGCGATTATCAATAGCCGGTCATCTCCAGATAACCGCTGCCACCGTGGCTGCCGCTCAGTTGCATCGGCCCTTCCCAATAAGGAATCCGCAGGTTCATCCAGGCGTTGGGGTTCAAGGCCTGGGTGGTGACGTCCAGCTGTTTGCCCGGGATTTTGATTGACCAGCGCACCGGCATCGCACGCCCGGCGACCTCGGCCGTATCCAGCGGCGCCAGGTTGATGTCCCCGGCCTGCAGCGCTTGTGAGTGGCCTTGGGCATCGATCCAGGTGCCGGTGAGGTAAGGCGCGCCGTCCTTGTGGCGCATGCGGTAAAGCATCAAGTGGTCACCGCTGTCCAGGTGCAGCGAGAACCAGTCCCAGCCGGTCTGGTTGGCCGTCAGCGGTTGGCTGCTCCACTCGCGATCGAGCCAGGCCGGGCCGCTGACCGTGTAGCGCTGGCCATCGATTTCCAGCTGGCCGCTGGCCTGGAAGAACGGCTGGCTGTAGTAGTACGACGCCTGGCCCTGCTCGGATTTCTGGCTGAAGCCGTGATCCCCCTGCAACACCAATGGACGGGTCGACGTGAGCCGCAAGTCATAGCTGAAGCGTGGATCACGGGCCTTCAATTGCATGTCCGCCAACGGATCGGCGCCTGACGCCTGAGTGCCGAACTGCCAGTCATCGATCCAGGCGCTGAAGGGCACCGTTTGCACCCCGGCCTGCCCCACCCCGCCTCGGGCGTAACGCTCGGCGGCATGATGCACGGTGGCGGACGTGACGGCGGCGTGACCGAGCCAGATCGTCTGGTTACGCCAGCCATCCGCCTGGGGCGCGGCGTCCAAGGCGCTGCGAAACAGCGTCCATTGCACGCCAAAATCGCGGCCCTGGGCATCCTTGAGATTGGCGGTGACGTACCACCACTCGATCCGAAAGCCCTCATGGACGCCATGATCAGCCGGGAAACCGAACAGCCGCCCAGGCACCACCGGCGTGTAGGCAATCGCCTGATCGCCGAGCCCGGCAAAACCCTTCTGTGGCGGCGGCGGGTTATCGCAGCCACCGAGCAACGCCAGCAACAGCAGGCCAACGTGGGTCTTCATGGGCAATCATCCTGGGAAAAACGCCTCAGCAAATCCGCTGGCTGCGTGCGGTACAGCGCGTACAGCGGCCAGGCCGAGGCCAACAGCGTGGCGAGCATCGCCAAGGCCAGCAACTGCGCCAACTGCAACGGGAACACCTGCAACGGCAAGCGCCATCCGAAGGCTTGCACGTTGATCACGGCGTCCAGGCACCAGGCCAGGGCAATGCCCAGCGGTAAGGCCAGCACCAGGGTCAACAATGCCAATAGCCAGGTCTGGCCGAGGTTGAGCAGCATCAGCTGCCGACGCGTCACGCCCAGCGCCCACAAGGATGCCAATTGCCCCAGGCGACTCTGGCTCTGGGTCAGCAGGCTGATGAACAACGCCACGCCGGCGACTGCCTGGGTCAGGCTGTTAAGGGCTGCGGTGGCGGCAAAGGTGCGCTCGAACACCTGGGTCGACCAGCCCTTGAGCCGGGCCTGATCGACGATGTGGCTGTCATCCAGGTTGAATCGACTTTGCAGCGCTGTCAGCACTCCCGGGATCGCGGACGGCTCGACCCGCAGGTTGAAACGATACGGCGTCAGGTGCGGCCAATGCGTCAACAAGTGATCGGCGTTGATCAGCACATGACCCTTGGGATTGCCGTAGTCGGCATAGATCCCGACGATGCGCGGCGTCCATGGCCCTTGCGGGGTCGGGAGGGTCAATTGATCGCCTATCTTCACCTTGAGCCGCCGGGCCAGCTGTTCGCTGAGCATCAGCGTGTCGGCACCGGCAAGTTGTTCCCACGCCTGGTCGCCGGACGCCTCCAGCAGCGGCCAATGCTGACGATACGCGGGGTGGTCGATGATGCCGAAGATGTCCACCGGCCAACCTTGCAGCGGGACGGACACTTGCCAGTTGGGCAGCACCGCAGTGACTGTCGGCTGGTGTTCGAGCCAGCGCTGCAGCTCGCCCGCTTGGGCCGGGGTTTGCGGGCTGATGTACAGCTCGGAGGTCAACCGTTGTTCCAGCCAATGGTTGAAGGTCTGGCGGAAACCTGAGGTCATGCTGCCGGCGCCGATGTTGGCCGCCAATGCCAGCAGCAGCGCCATCAGTGCCAGGCTCAGCGTCGGCAATTGCTGCCGGCAGTCGGCGAGAAACCACTGTCCGAGTACCGAGCGGCTGCCGCGCAACAACAGGTTCAACGCGCTGTTGAGCAGCACCGGCAAGGCCAGCGCCGCGCCCAGCAATAAGGCGGTCATCAGCACAAATCCGCTGGCGAGGCTGTCACCCCAGATCAACGCCGACCCAGCGATCAATGCCGCCAGCGCTGCCACCCACCCCTGGCGTCGCAGCCGGCGTGCATGGGCCTGATGCCAGGCCTGGGGCTTGGCCAACGCCAGCAATGGCAGGCGCGCCGCCCGCAGCAAACTGTCAGCCCCGGCCAGCAGCGCGCCCAACAGGCTCAGGCCGACCCCGCTGAGCCACCACCACGGGCTGAGGTTCAGATGGCCGGCCACTTCGGCACCGTACAAGCCGCGCAAGCTCGCGGCGACGTCGGGCAATAGCAGGCTCGCCAGCCAATAACCGCTCAGCACCCCGGCAATGCCGCCCAACAAAGCCAACGCACCCAATTCGATCGCCAGGCTGACGACCAGCCTCCGCGCACTGATGCCGCAAGCGCGCAACGTGCGCAACAAACTGCGGCGTTGCTCCAGGGCCAGGCCGATGGCCGCGTGAACGATGAACAGCCCCACCACGAACGACAGAAACCCGAGGGCATCGAGGTTCAGGTGAAAGCTTTCGGTCAGGCGCGACAGGTTGTTTTCTTCATCGGCGCGCTTGAGTTGCAAGCGACCGACGAATGCCTCCGGCAGGCCAGCGTTGAATGTGGCGGGCAGCAGTAACCGCGACAACTGGTCCGGCAGCCCGAGCATGCGTTGGGCAAACCCGATGTCCATCAACAGCATGCCTGGCGCCATGTCCGGTTGACTGTGCAAGGGCGGCAAGGCTTGCCCGTCGACTGTCTGGGGTCGATCGCCCTCAGCCAGTCCCAGGGCTTGCAGGGTTTGCGGGGCGATCCAGGTGCGGCCGGGGTCGGTGAAAAACGCCACCACCTCGCTCATCTCCCGTGCCTGCCCCGCCAGCGCCGCACCAGGCGGCAACGACACCGGGTCGATGCCCATCAGTTGCAGGCGCTGGTCTTCGTACCCCTTGAGCATCACCCGGGCCTGCAACACCGGCGACACCGGCCAACCCTGACGGCGCAGATCGACGAACCATTGTTGAGGGAACGTGCCGCCACCGGGCGCGCTGAGGCTGGCCTGGGGCTGCCCGCCGATGAGCTGGCTGGCGCGGGCGTAGCTGTCCCGCGCCTGACTGTTCAACGCTTGCACGCCAGTCAGCAGGCTGGTGGCGAGCCAGAGCCCGGTCAGCACGCTGAAAAATTGCACCGGGTGGTGGCGCCAATGGCTGAGCAGCGCCTTGAGGGTCTGGCGAAAGATCATCAGCCCTGGCCCACTTGCGCCAGTCGTCCGCTCTGCAACACCACGCGCTGCGCCAGGCGCGCCGCCACCCGAGCGCTGTGAGTGACCATCAGCAGGCTGGTGGGACTGTCGGCCAGCAGTTCCAGCAGCAGCTGCAACACTTCGTCGCTGGTGGCCTCGTCGAGGCTACCGGTGGGTTCGTCGGCCAGCAACAGCGGTGGCCGCGAGGCCAGCGCCCGGCCCAGCGCCACACGTTGCTGCTGGCCGCCGGACAGTTGCTCGGGATAACGTCGCAGCAAATCCTTGAGCCCGAGCCGTTGCACCAGATGGGCCTGCCAGCCAGGGTCATGGCGACCGCACAGCCGCGCCTGGAACGCCAGGTTGTCCGCCACTGACAAGCTGCTGATGAGGTTGAACTGCTGGAACACCAGGCCGATTTCCGTGCGCCGCCAGTTGGCCAATTGGCTTTCGCTCATGCCGTCGAGCCGATACTCGCCGCTGCGGATGCTACCGGCATCGACTTTATCCAGCCCGGCCACCAGGTGCAGCAACGTGCTCTTGCCACTGCCCGACTCCCCCATCAGCGCCAGGCTGCTGCCCGGCATCAGCGTCAGGTCGACGCCCTGGAGCACCGGCAATGGGCCCTGGGGGGTGGTGTAGCTTTTGAAAACGTCACGGACTTGCAGCATGGAAAAGCTCTGATGAGAAAACGTGAAGCTCAGGATAGCGGAGTTAGAGGCCGGACTCCCTTGCATGGGGTCTACATCACCGACCAACCGTTTATCAGAGATCGAATTCATTTTCTTGCCCAACGCCCATTTTCAACTATCAATCAATGAGTCATGCACGCCGTTTAGAGGCCGTCGGCGCGACCGTCATGAATATGACGAACTTGAATGACTGTTTTCAAGGAAATCGCCGACATGGCTCACACCCACTATCGCCGCGATATCGACGGGCTTCGCGCCGTTGCGGTCATCGCCGTGCTGATCCACCACCTCAATACCAACCTGCTCCCCGGCGGGTTCGTCGGCGTGGATATTTTCTTCGTCATCTCGGGTTTTCTCATCACGTCCCAGGTGTTTTCCGAGATCAAGGACCACACCTTTTCGCTGAAGCGCTTTTATCAACGGCGCATCAACCGCATCGTTCCGGCGTTGGCGACGGTGGTGCTGGCGAGCGTCATCGCCGGGGCCTTCATCCTCTCTCCGACCGACCTGACGCGGTTCAGCGTCAGTGCGCTGCTCTCCCTGCTGGGGGTTTCGAACGTCTACATCTGGATGAAGTACGGCAACTATTTCGCCGCGGACGCCCGCGAAGCGCCGTTGCTGCACACCTGGTCGCTGGGCATCGAAGAGCAGTTCTATGTGATCTGGCCACTGCTGATCCTGCTGCTTTTTCGCTTCGCGCCCCGTTACCTGCTGGCCGTGCTGGGGGTCGGCATTGTCGCGGCGATAGGTGTTTCGGAGTACGCGACGAATGTCTTCGTCACCGCGTCCTATTACCTGCTGCCCACGCGCTTTTTCGAATTGATGCTGGGTGGGGCGCTGGGCATTTATCTGCATCAGCCTCGTGCGCTCAACCGGCGAGTTGCCCTGGCCTGCGCACTGGTGGGAGCGGGATTGATCGGTTTTTCCCTGTTCACCCTGAGCCCGGACGCACCCTTCCCAGGCCTCAATGCCTTGATGCCGTGCCTGGGCGCGGTGCTGTTGATACTGGCCGGCAGTGCGGGCGCTCAGTCGCGCCTGCTGGACAATCGGCCGATGGTGTTCATTGGCCTGATTTCCTACTCACTGTATCTGTGGCATTGGCCCTTGATTGCCTACTTCAATTACCTGGGCATCGCCATGACGCTGCCGGTGGAGGTCTCGCTGCTGGCGATGTCGATTGCGCTGTCCTGGTGGTCCTGGCGTTATGTCGAAGCCCCGTTTCGACGCACCGGCGCGCACCTGCCATTTTCGCGCGTGTTCACCCGGCGCTTCATCGCGCCGGCCCTCGGGCTCGCGGTGTTGGCGGCGCTGAGCCTGCAATGGCACGGCTTCCCCCAGCGCTTTTCGGCTGAAGTGGCGACGCTTGAGGCCATGACCCTGGTCGAACCGAACAAGCTTCGCAGCGACTGCCACATGCCCAATGCGCAATACGGCACCGAGCCCAACCCCCATTGCCGGCTCGGCGCGCGCAAGGGGCCGCTCGACGGGATCATGGTCGGTGACTCGTTCGCCAATCACTTCACCGGCATGGTCGATATCCTGGCCGAACCCAACGGCATCGGGCTGATGGACTACACCCTGGACGACTGCCCGCCGATCTTCGGCTACACCACTCGAGTCATGACGGTGTATGTCGCCCATTGTGTGGAGCGCAACAAACGTGTGCTCGGGCTGATCGAGCAGAATCACTACCCCTACGTCGTGCTGGCCGGGGCCTGGCCGAGGGATGCCGCGACCGGGGAGATGATCGAAGCGAGCATCAAGCGGGTAGCGGACAGTACCGGCCAGGTCATCGTGATCCTCGACAACCAACACATCGACAAGGCCGCGACCTGTCCCGTGCGCCGCTTGATGTTCGGCACCGGCCGCGCCTGTACGACCCCACTGGAGATCGCGGCGCCTTACTGGGCAGGGATACGCGCCAGGCTGCCCCAGGTGCACTTCATCGACCCCAATCAGGTGATCTGCCCGGCGCGGTTGTGCAGCCCGATCATTGACGGGCAGATGCTGTACCGCGACGACGCCCACTTGAACGATGTGGGTTCGCGCTTCATCGGCCGCACGCTGCGTGACCGGGGCTTTTCACTGCTGCACGACCCCATCCGCCCGGGGACGATCGCGACAACGAGGTAGAACACCACAGAGCCCGCGCCACAGGGATGGTAGTGAATACATCGCCCGCATGTACCGCAGAACCATTGTGGGAGCGGGCTTGCTCGCGAAGACGGTGGCACATGCGACATCACATCCAGCTGACCCACCGCTTTCGCGAGCAAGCCCGCTCCCACAGGAGGTCAGTGGTCGGGAGGCATGCGATTACTGCCCCGCCGCCATTTCCGCCTGGGCCGGCTTGGGCGTGACGATGCAGTTCAGGTCAATGTGCCGCCACTCAGGCTTCGCCCCTAGCCGCGCATTGAAGCGGTAGTTGAAGGTGAAGTCATCCTCGGTCGGCTGGCCCAGGGATTTCCCATAGGTCGACTCGACCCCGACCGGGTCGTAGCCCATCAACTGCAGCAAGGTCGGGAAGATGTTGTAGTGGCTCGAGCGGTCCTTGTCCTGCACCAGGGCCTCGCGCCAATCAAGGGTGTGCAGTCGCTTGCCCTGAATCACCACCAACGGCACCAATCCCTCTTCCGCCACCGGATCGCCACCGCAGTGGGTGTTGAGCCCGGGGTTGCCGCGCTCATGCAGGTCCTGGCCGTGATCGGAGGTGTAGATCACCACCGCATTGCTCAAATCGGCCTGCTGGAAAATGCGCTTGAAGAACTCACCGACATTCCACAGCAAGGTGTTCTGGTAGGCATTGCGGTACAGCACCCAGTCGTCCTTCTGGCCGTTGAAGCCATCCCGCTTGCCGGTGTCCGCCACTTCCTGGAACTGCCCTCGCGGCAAGGCCGGACGGTAGCTCATGAAGTCGTCGGGGTATTTGTCGTGGACCGGGAAATGCGCGCCCACCTTGTTGATCACTACCAGCTCGGCCTGGCCATCACCCAGAAGTTCGATCAACTTTGCCGCCGCTGCCATGTCGCGGTCGCGCACGCGGGTCTGGTCGAATTGGATGAAGCTGTCGATGTCCTGTTTTTCGAGGTCGGTCATCAGGTTCTGCAGGTTGCCGCCGGTGCGCTGGGCGTCGATGTAGACGGTGCGCAAACCGGCCTTTTTGGCGTACTGCCAGATCGACGGCAACGTGGTGTTGATGCGCATGTAGTCAGCGCGCGTACCGCCGTAACGCAAGGTGACGTTGGTGTCGACGCTGCAATTGGCGATGGAGGCCGCATACCCGTAATTGAAAATCTCCACGCCCTCCGGCGCTGTTTTCAAGCCGCTGGGCACGCCAAACGGCGTGTTGATATCCAGGTAATTCCCGGCAATGCTTTCATCGATGATAAGCACAATATCGTGGTTGATTGGCGCCGTTGCCCGCCCGATCCGCACCGGCTCGCGAGGGCCGACAGTGCTGTGCAAGGCCTCGTAGAGGAACAGGTTCAAGTAAGCCAGCGGCGTGTACATAACTGGCAATCCGCGGGCGCCCTCTCCCGCCCGAACGAACAGCACCCCACTGAGCAACAGCACTCCAAGCAACGGCGCGGCGATGGGCAGGTACCCGGGTATCGCCAACTGCCGGCGGGGCTTGAGCCCGATGCCCAACAGCAGCAGCAAGCCACCGGCCATGGCGCTGATGATCACTTCGCGGTACTGATAGGCCGCCTCCTGGATGAAACCGCCCGAATACACCAGCGACACGAACTGGCTGTAGGTCAGGTAACTGTCCGTCACCTGCGTGTAGACCTCGAAGAACACCGCCGATGCAAACATCGCCAGTGCGAACAGATGCCGTACGAGTGACTGGCGAATGTACGCGGTCAGCCACAGCGCAATCACCAGCGCCACGAACATCGCGCCAAACAGCAACGTGGCGACGCCAAAACCCAGCGCCCCCAAGCGGTCCAGGTAGTACTCATGGCCGCGGATCAGGTACAGCAGCAAGAGCAGTTCCTTGAGGTATCGGGCCATGGGTTTCTCGGTGAATTCGCGGCGTTGAAAAGAGGTGCATTTCTGCACACTAGCAGCCGGTTTCCAGAGTGCAAGAAAAGCCCGCTTCCAACAGTGCGTCAAAAAATAGTTAGCCCAAAAATGACACACTTATCCCTCTAAAATCGGAAAAATCTATGGATTATGACCGTTCATCGTTTTTTAAAACACCGACAATCCCCTTTAAAACAGGCACTTTCTCAAGACAGTCAATAACTTGATATCAAAACGCCCGGCTCTTTCTAGTTTTGCCAACAGTGACAACTGTCATTTTGCTGACACGGTTTTCTGAGGCTGCGCTATACCCCCTCTTAACAGTTTCATCCGAGTTACATAAACGGGTTTTTACGAGGCGCGCCGAGAATGGACGTGAGCGTATTTGGAACGGGGTATGTGGGGCTGATCCAGGCCGCCGCGCTGGCCGATGTCGGACACCGCGTGTTGTGCATCGACATCGACCCGAACAAGATCCGACAACTGCAACAAGCGGTCCCCCCCATCAGCGAGCCAGGGCTGTCAGGGTTGCTCGAAGACAACATCAAGGCCGGACGCTTGTCGTTCAGTTCCCAGGCCAGCGATGCGGTCAACCACGGCGAACTGATTTTCATCGCCGTCGGCACCCCCGCCGACGAAGACGGCTCGGCCGACCTGAGCCATGTGCTGGGAGTCACCCGGCAGATCGCCGACTTCATGGACAGCGATCGCACCCTGGTCATCAAGTCCACGGTGCCGGTGGGCACGGCCGACAAGGTTGCCGAATGCGCCCGTCAGGCGTTGGCTCGACGGGGCCTGAAACAGCTGAACGTGCGCGTGGTGTCCAACCCCGAATTTCTCAAGGAAGGCAGCGCCCTCGCCGATTGCATGCGCCCCGACCGGATCATCGTCGGCACCGCCGATCCGCTGGCCCGCGACCAGATCAGCGAGCTGTACGCACCCTTTTGCCGCAACCACGAAAAACTCATATTCATGGACAACCGCAGTGCCGAACTGACCAAGTATGCCGCCAATGCGATGCTCGCCACGCGCATCAGCTTCATGAACGAACTGGCCAACCTCACCGAACGCCTGGGTGCCGACATCGAAGCGGTGCGCAAGGGCATCGGTTCGGACCCACGCATCGGCTATCACTTCATCTACCCGGGCTGCGGCTTCGGCGGTTCGTGCTTTCCCAAGGACCTGCGCGCCCTGCTGCACACCGCCGAACAAAGCGGCATGCCCCTGCGCCTGCTGCGCAGCGTCACCGAGGTCAATGACAGCCAGCGGCATATCCTCTTCGAGAAACTGTCCAAGCAATTCCCCGACGGCCTGGCCGGCAAGTCGATTGCCATCTGGGGCCTGGCGTTCAAGCCCAACACTGACGACATGCGCGAAGCCCCCAGTCGCTACCTGATGGAAGCGCTCTGGCGCGAAGGCGCCCGGGTCCAGGCCTATGACCCCGAAGCCATGTCCGAATGCCGCCGCCTCTACGGCTACCGCAAAGACCTGAACCTGTGCGCCACCCGCGATGACACCCTGGAAGACGCCGACGCCTTGGTGATCTGCACCGAGTGGAAAAACTTCCGCGTGGTGGACTTCGACCTGCTGGCAAGCAAGTTGCGCGCCCGGGTGATCATCGATGGTCGCAACCTCTACAACCCCGAGCACCTGGCCGCCGCCGGGCTGCTGTATCGCGGCATCGGCCTGCGGCACACCGTGCCGAATGCGCCTGCAGCAGGGCCGCAAGCGTGAATGTCCTGGTGACCGGCGCGGCCGGTTTCATCGGCGCCCACTGCGTACTGCGCCTGCTGCGCGACGGTCATCGGGTGTGCGGGCTCGATAACTTCAACGACTATTACGACCCGCAGCTCAAGCACGACCGCGTGGCGTGGGTAAAGGCGCAGGCAGGCGAGTTTCCGCTGTACCGGATCGACCTGACCGACGGGCCGTCCATCGAAGAATTATTCCAGCACCGCCGCCCGGACGTGGTGATCCACCTCGCCGCCCAGGCCGGCGTGCGCTATTCCCTGGAACACCCGCAGGCCTATGTCGACAGCAACCTCACCGGGTTCCTCAACATCCTGGAAAGCTGCCGCCGTTATCCGGTCAAGCACCTGATCTATGCGTCTTCCAGTTCGGTGTACGGCGCCAACCCGCAGACGCCGTATTCGGAGCAGGACAACGTCGACCATCCGCTGTCGCTGTACGCGGCGAGCAAGAAAGCCAACGAACTGATGGCCCACAGTTACAGCCACCTGTTCGGCATCCCTTGCACCGGCCTGCGCTTCTTCACCGTGTACGGCCCTTGGGGCCGGCCGGACATGTCGCCGATCCAGTTCGCCCGCGCCATCACCGAAGGTCGGGTGCTGCCGCTGTTCAACCATGGCGAGCACCAACGGGATTTCACCTACGTCGACGACATCATCGAGAGCATTGCCCGGCTGATCGACCTTGCGCCCCACCTCACTCCACTGGACGCATGCGCACCACCTGGCCCGGCCACCAGCCGCGCACCCTGGCGGATCTACAACATCGGCGGGCAGCACCCGGTGGCGCTGCGCACCTATGTGGCCTTGCTGGAAAAACACCTGGGCCGAACCGCCCACGTCGAACTGCTGCCCCTGCAAGCCGGCGATGTGCTCAACACCTGCGCCGATGCCAGCGGCCTGGCACGGGCCACCGGTTTCCAGCCGCGCATTGAACTGGACGAAGGCCTCGGCCGCTTCATCGCCTGGTTCCTCGATTACTACGCACGGCCTGTCGCCCACGCGCCGCTTGCGGCCGAACCTAAGCGGAGGAGTCTATGACCCGACATGAACACCACATACCGATCAACGCCCCCGGACGCGACAAACGTGTCGACCCCGACCACCGCAGGCGCCTCGACGCCGCCATCCACCGACAAGGTCGAGGCTGGCTGACCGGTCGCGACGGCGGGCGGCCCTGGACCGTCTCGCGCACCAATCGGGTGGTGGCTTGCCTCGGCGCCGTGGCGATCCTGCTGATACTTTGCCCGCTGCTGTTGGGCCTGGCGCTGCTGGTCAAATACTCCAGCCCCGGTCCGGTGCTGTTCGTGCAAAAACGCACCGGTTATCGCGGCAGGGTCTTCGGCATGTACAAGTTTCGCACCATGGTCGCTGACGCCGAGGCCCTCAAGGAATCGCTGCGTCATCTCAACAAACACGGCGCCGATGCGATCGACTTCAAGATCGACAACGACCCACGCATCACCCCGATCGGCCGGTTCCTGCGACGCAGCAGCCTCGACGAACTGCCGAACCTGATCAATGTAGTGACCGGCGACATGCGCCTGGTGGGCCCGCGGCCGACCTCGTTCAACGCCTATCGCTACAAGGACAGCCATCTTGTGCGCCTGAGCATCTACCCCGGCATGACCGGCCTTTGGCAGATCTCCGGGCGCAGCAATATCGACTTCGACCAGCGCGTGGAATTGGACCTCAGCTACATCGCTGAACAAAGCCTGATGCTGGATTTGAAGATCCTGATGCTTACCCCCTTCAAAGTGTTCAGCGGCCACGGAGCGAGTTAAATGGACGGTTCGACGAATATCCTCACCATAGCAAGCCCGAGCGAGACCAACCTGACCTCGACCGTGCTCGACCCTTCCCTGCGGATTCTGCTGCTGACGGCCGCCAACACCGGCACCGGCACCAGCACCAGCGCGATGGCACTGGCCGCGCAACTGGCGCAGATGAGCACTGGCCGCGTCTTGCTGGTGGATGCCAGCCAGTCACCGCGCAACCTCAGCCAACAACTGTCGCTGCACAAGGAGCGCGGCTTCAGCGACTTGCTGTTCAACAGCCTCGCCCCGCCCTTGCTGCAGGACTGCGTGGCGCAGATCCCCAGCCTGCCCTTTGACGTCCTGCCCCTCGGACGCCTGGGCCGCAATGCCGAACGCCTGAGCCCCGAGCAATTGCGCCCGCTGTTCAGGCAACTGGCGGCGCAGTACCGCTTCGTCGTGATCGACGCCGACGCGGTGTACTCGGCCTGCGACACGCTGGTGCTCAGTACCCAGGTCGATGGCGTGGTGCTGGTGGTACGCGGTGAGGACACCCGCTGGGAAGTCGCCCAGGCCGCCCGCCAGCGCCTGTCCCAGGCCGGTGCCAAAGTGGTCGGCAGCGTGTTCAACCGCCGCAAGTACTACATGCCCAAATGGCTCTACAACAACCTGTAAGCGTGCAGAAGGATGACGAGATGAACGCCAGAATGCTTGTCCTGCTGTTGCTGCCGCTGGCCGGTTGCTCCAGCACCACCGATACCCGCTCGATGCCGGTGCAGATCCTCACGGCCGCACCGGCCAACGCCCAGGCCACCGACATGCCCAAGGTCGAACAGACCCTGCGGCCGCAGGATGTGCTGGATGTGATTTTTCACATCAGCACCACTGGCCCCCAGGCCTACAGGGTGCAGCCGGGCGACCAGGTGGCCCTGAACTTCACCGCCGCCAGCCAGCTCAACGGCACGCAACAGGTGATGCCCGACGGCAGCATCGAACTGCCGGGCGCCAACACCTCGGTCAAGGTCGCTGGCCAGACCACCGACGAGGCCCGCCTCACGGTGCAACGGGCCTATGACCAGAAGATGCTGTTCCAGCCCAATCGCAACCAGTTGACGGTGCTGGTGACCAGCCCGCTGGCCAGCGAGACCAACCTGAGAAACACCTTGAGCCACCCCGGCACCGGCATGAGCCGGGAAATCACCGTAGGCAGCGATGGCTATGCGAGTTTCCCGGAAATCGGTTCCGTACCGCTGCAGGGCATGACGGTCAACCAGCTGGAAGCCTTCCTCAATGAGCGCTACGCCCAGCTGCCCGGCCACATGACCGTCGATGTGCTGCTCAAGTCCACCGCCGGCAATGAGATCTATGTGCTCGGTGAAGTGGCCCAGCCCGGCTCCTACCCGATCCGCCGGCCGATCTCGGTCCTTGAGGCGCTGACCCTGGCCCGCGGCACGAACGTCAAGGCCCGGCTCGACTCGGTGGTGATCATGCGTCGCACCGGCAACCAGGTCGAAGCGCGGCATTACGACGTGGAAAAGGCCCTGAGCGGTGACGCCTCGCAAATCGCCTACCTGCAACCCGAAGACATGCTCTTCGTGCCCAAGACCAAGCTTGCCAGCGCCGGCGAACTCGCCCGGCAACTGGCCGATGTGGTGCTGTTCCAGGGCGTGGGGTTCAGCTTCGGCTACCGCGTCGACAACAAAAGCAGCAACAGCAACTGACCCAGGTGATCGACCATGAATCCCAAGGAAAACTATCTGCATGAGTTCTTCAGGATCTTCTTCGCCAACAAGCAATGGGTGAAGCGCGTCTTCCTGATTTTCGCCGTGATCGCCCTGATGCTGCCGCTGATGCTCAAGCAGAGTTTCGATATCACCGCCCAGGTGATCGTGCAGTCGAAAAAACTCTCCCAGGGCGATGCCACCACGTCGCTGAACCAGGAAAACGCCACGTTCATCCCACCGTCCCTGGCGGACATGGAGACCGAGAGCAATATCCTGCGCTCGCCGGCCTTGATCCGGCAGACCATCAGCACCCTGCGCGACCAGGGCGAGTACACGCCCAGCCCGGGCGTGTTCAAGAAGTGGGTGAGCGATCCGTTCCAACGCTACGTCACCACGCCGCTGCGCGAATACGTCATCAACCCGCTGCGCGATGGGCTGGGGTTGGAAGTCGATCCGCTGCGCGACACCGTGCTCGATACCCTGACCGACGAGGCCGTCCAGAACCTCAAGATCGAAACCCTGCCCGGCTCCAACGTCATCTCCATCGTCTACAGCTTCGGTGACCCGGTCCAGGGCACCCGGTTCGTCGCACAACTGCTGCAGAACTACCTCTCGGGCCGCCAGGAGCTGCAATCGATCGAGCTGCCGCAAACCTTCTATGAACAGAAGAAAAGCCAGTACCAACAGCGCCTCGATGGCCTGGAAAGCACGCGCCTGACCTTGCTCGAAGGTGTCGGTTCGGCGGATCCCAAGGAGGAAATCACCTTTCGCCTGAACGCCATCAACACCGAGGAACAGGCCCTTAACCTGTACCAGGATCGGTTGCTGCAAAGCCAACGCTGGCTCGACTACCTCAAGACCAGCCTGGCGTCGGCGAACAGCTCACGGTTCAACGACTACACCTTCCCGTTCACCTTCACCACCACCGTGGACAACATCGCCTTCGAAGACCGGGAGATCAAACAATTGGGCGAGCAGTTGACCGGCCAGGTCAGCCGCTACATGAACGACCTGGCGATCTTCCAGCCCGGCAGCGAACCGATGCTGCTGGCCCGGGAGCAGATCGTGCGCACCCGCCAGCAGTTCCTCAAAGTGGTGAACAACCGGATCCAGGAACGCTCCACCGACCTGGCCGTGGTCAGTTCGGTGATCGACCAGAAAGTCGAACGCATCACCGCGTTCAAGGAACGCATCCACCAGTTGCAGCAAACCCAGAGCAAGCTGCGGCAGATGGACACCGAGATCGACGCGTTGCATGCGGCGTTCTCGACCTACGCCCAGCGGTTCGCCGAAGCCAGTACCGCCCGCTCGTTGGACAACGATTTGTCCAACGCCCGGGTCCTGAGCCCGCCGTTCGAACCGACCGCCCCGGCGTTCCCCAAACCGATGCTGATCATTGCCTTCGGCCTGTTCAGCGGCCTGCTGCTGGCGATTGCCCTGGTCTACGTGCGTGAGTTCTTCGACCATCGCTTCAAACACCCGGCGCAGATCAGCCAACAATTGGATGTACCGGTATTGCTGGTGATCAACGAGCAATCCCCCAAGCAGGTCAACCCGCACCGCAACTGGAGCCTGCCCAGCCTCGTCCATTGGGTGCGCAATTGAACGCGCCGTTCGGCCCGACCCGCCACAGCAGCCCCCTGTCGATCATTCATTTGCTCGACAGCGGCGGCTTCTACGGGGCCGAGCGGATGCTGCTCGATCATTGCCTGGCCACGCCGGGGCAGCACCAGGTGCTGTTCCTGGCGGCGCCGCCGACCTTGATCGCGCGCTTTCGCCAGGCCGGGATCGACTGCCGTCACTGCGCCAACTGGACCGAACTGTTGCAGTACCTGCGCCAGCGCCGGGACGAACGACCACTGATCAACACCCACAACTTCAAGGGCTTGTTGTTTGGCTGGTCCGCCGCCACGTTGCTGCGCCTGCCGCTGGTGATCACCCAGCACGGCTTCACCCCGCGCAGCCCCAAGCAGCGTTTCTATACCTGGCTGAGCCTGCAACTGTGCCGCACCGCCTCGGTCAAGCGGGTTGTCTGCGTGGCCGAAAGCATTGCCGCCCTGCACCGCCGGGCCAGCGTGCGGGCGGAAAAGCTCGACGTGATCCCCAACGGTCTGCCGGCGGTCAGCGCACCCCTGGCCCACCGCGCCGATGAGCAGCGCTGGCGGGTCGGCTACGTCGGCCGCTTGAGCAGTGAAAAAGGCCCGGACCTGTTCCTCGACGCCATGATCCCGCTGTGTCAGCGGCATTCGTCGCTGCACGCGGTGATGCTCGGCGACGGCCCGGAACGCCAGGCGTTGCTCAAGCGCATCGGCGACGCCGGGCTGCCGACGCGCATCGAACTGCCGGGTTACCAGACCGACATGAACGCCTGGTGGAGTCGCCTCGATGCATTGGTGATCAGCTCGCGCACCGAAGGCACGCCGATGATTCTGCTCGAAGCGATGCAGGCCGGCGTGCCGGTGGTGGCGTTCGGCGTGGGCGGCATTCCCGATGTCCTGCAGGACCGCCACAACGGCCTGCTCGCGGCGCCGGCCGACAGCCAGGAACTGGCCCAGCAGATCGAAACGCTGTTCAGCGAGCCGCCCCTGGCGCGGATCCTCGCCGACAACGCCCGCCGCACCCAACAGGACCGCTACGATCTGCGCACGCTCGCCGAACGCTGGTCGCAGTTGTACATCCGCACGGCACGGGAGGCGCGGCCATGATCGTCCCACTCTCGATCATCAGCCTGCTGGGCCTGGTCTGCCTGGCCTTGCTGGCCAGCCCTTATCCGTTCCTGGCGCCGGGCGCGGTACTGGGCCTGGTCGGTGTCGCGGTGCTTTACCGCAAGCCCGGCTGGGGCTTGCTCGGCATCGCTGCGCTGGTGCCGTTCGAAGGTCTGTTCAAGGACAACGCGTTCTCCGCCAGCAAATTCTTCGGCCTGGCCCTGGCACTGATCCTGATGCTGCAACTGGCGGTGCATCAGATCCCCGCATCGCGCCTGCGCAGCAACATCTGGCGGCCGTTGATCGGCTTCATGGCGCTGTACGGCCTGAGCCTGCTGTTGTCGGAAAACATGGACCTGTCCCTGACCCATTTTCGCGAACTGAGCGTCGGACTGATTCTGTTCGTCATCACGCTGCTGATCGGCCGCGGGCTGAACCTGGACCTGTTCTGTCGCCTGGTGACGTTGAGCGTGACCACCACCTGCGTGCTCGCGATGTTCTCGACCAAGTACCAGGACCAGGGCCGCGCGTCTGGCCTGCTGGAAGACCCGAACGCCTTCGCCCTGCTGATTGCCTTCACCGTGCCACTGGCAATGCTGCTGATCGTGCGCGGCCCGTACTTGCTGTACCGGTTGTTCTGGGGGGGCTGCTTCATCCTGCTGCTGGGTGGCATGACCAAGACCGAATCACGCTCCGGATTGGTCGTGCTCCTGCTCAGCCTGATCATCGGCCTGTATCACTACCGCGCTCAGTTGCCGCGCATCCGCCCCCGGCACCTGGGGTTCGCCATGCTTGGGCTGGCACTCGCGATCCCCTTGGCAATCGCCGTGATGCCCGCCGGTTATGTGGCGCGCATCCAGTCATTGAGCATCCTCAGCGCCGGCGCCAATGCCCACAAGGATGAATCCCTCGGACGACGTGCCTCCTACATCGTCGTCGGCAGCCAGATGATCCTCGAGAACCCGGTGCTGGGCTCGGGCCCCGGGACCTTTCCCCTGCACTACGCGCCCACCGGTTATGCCAAGGCATTCTCGGCCAACCGCAAATTGGGCGACCTGTATCGCCGGGCCCACAACACCTACCTGGAGATCTTCAGCGAAATCGGTGTTCCGGGCGGGCTGATGTTCGTCGGCATGCTCGGCCTTGGGCTGTACAACCTGCTGCGCGCCCGCCAGATCTGGCTGCAGCGACGCGACTGGGTACAGGCCGACCTGCTGACGCACCTGGGCATGAGCTTCCTGTCGCTGGTCCTGTTCTTGATGTTCCTCAGTGCGCCGAACCACAAGTTGCTGTGGATCATGCTCGCGCTCACCAGTGTGCTGCGCAACGAAGCCGAACAGCGCGCGCCAGGAGAGGCCCAGCCATGAGCACGGTCAGCATTGTGATCCCGATGTACAACGAGGCTCGGCACATCGGCCGCACGCTGCTGGCGGCACGGGAGGCCGCACGCCAGGCGCAGCTGGAATGCGAGCTGATCGTGGTGGACAACGGCTCCGACGACCACGGCCCGCGCATCGCCAATGAACTGGGCGCGCGGGTGCTGATCGTGCCTGGCGTGCACATCGGCGCCCTGCGCAATCGCGGAGCGGCGGTGGCCCACGGTGACTGGCTGGCCTTCATCGACGCCGACATCGAAATGCCCGGCGACTGGCTCAAATTGTTGCTGGAGCTCGAAGGCCATCAGGGCGATGTCCTCGGCCTGGACCTGGGCACCCCTCGCCAGGCGCCGTGGTTCGCCGAAGCCTGGCAGCGCCGCAGCCAGCGTCCCGGGGCTCATCGTCTGCACCGGGTGCAGTGGCTGCCCAGCGCCAACCTGCTGATGCGCCGCCGTTGGTTCGAACAGGTCGGCGGTTTCGACGAAAGACTGCGCACCGGTGAGGACAAAGACTTCTCCCTGCGCCTGCGCCAGGCCGGCGCACAGTTGCTGCTGGTCAACGAAAGCGTGGCCCTGCATTGGGGTTATGAAGGCAGTTGGCGTGAATGGATGAGCAAGGAACTGTGGCGCCAGGGCAGCCATCTGCAATTGCTCCGCAGCCATGGCCCGAGCCTGCGGTTATTGCGTTTTCCGGCGCTGTCCGTGGCGGCCTGGGGGTTGGACTTGCTCGCCCTGCTGGCCTTGCTCCAGGGCCAGTTGCGCCTGGCGCTGCTGCTGCTGCTGGTCACCGCGCTGCCCCCGCTGTTCCTCAGCCTGCGCCAAAGCCGGCGTGACCCGCGCCTGACGCTGCAATTGTGGGCTTTGCACGGGGTGCGCCTGCACCTGACCGGCGCCGCGTTGTTGCTCAATCTTTGTCGTTGGAATGTCAGGAGACCTGCCCGTGGCTGAATTCATTTACTGGTCGTGCCTGCTGCTGCCGGTGTATGCCTACCTCGGCTATCCGCTGATCTTGAGCCTGTTGGCGCCGCTGTTTGCGCTCCGCTACTACGGCAAGGCGCTGCCGATGGACGTCAGTATCGTCATTGCCGCCCACAACGAGGCGCGGCACATCGAAGACAAATTGCGCACGTTGCTGGCCCAGGACTACCGGGCCCACTCGCTGCAAATCATCCTCGCCAGCGACGGCTCCAGCGATGACACCGTGGCCTGCGCGCGCAAGGTAATCGACCCGCGCATCACGGTGCTCGACCTGCCCCGCCAGGGCAAGGCCGCGGCCCTCAATACCGGCGTGGCCCACAGCAGCGGCGCAATCCTGGTGTTCACCGATGCCGACAACCAATGGGCCAGCGATACCCTTGGCCATCTGCTGGCGCCATTGGGCGATCCGGAAGTCGGCGCCTGCGCCGGGCACATGGAGATCCCCGTACCGGGCAAGGGCCTGAGCCTCGGCGACAGCCTGTATCGCCATTACGAAGGCTGGCTGCGCCGGGTGGAAAGTCGCACCGGCTGCATGGTCTCGGCCGACGGTGCCCTGCTGGCCCTGCGGCGGGAACTGTTCGAGCCGATACCGGCGCACGTCAACGATGACTTCTTCCTCAGCACCTGCGCGCCGGCCGCCGGCAAGCCCATCGTCTACGCACCTCGCGCCCGGGTGACCGACCAGGGCGTGGACGAGGCCGACAAGCAGTTCCGTCGCCGCCAGCGGGTCACCGTCGGCGGCCTGCAGAGCCTGGCCCAGCGCCGCGAGCTGCTCAACCCGCTGCGCCATGGGCTCTACGCCATCGGGCTGATCAGCCACAAGCTGATCCGCCGCCTGGCGCCGGTGTTGCTGTTGCCGCTGTTGCTGAGCAATGCCTGGCTGTGGAACGAGCATCCGTTCTATCGCCTGAGCCTGCTGGCGCAACTGCTGGGCTACAGCATGGCGCTGCTCGGGCTGATGGACGCGCAGCACCGCTTGCCCAAACCCTTTCGCCTGGCCGCGTTCGTGCTGGTGACGCTGGCAGGCATGAGCATCGGGTTGTGGAAGTTTCTGCGGGGCCAGCACTACAGCCGATGGAACCCGGAGCAGAACCGCTAGGGAGGACGGCCAATGTCGATAAAACACATTTTCAAACGCACCGGCGGCTGGCTGTACCTCAACACGGCCCTGGGTCGCGGCCCGTTGCGTGGTGCCGGGGTGATCCTGATGCTGCACCGGGTGCTGAGCAACGACCGCGCCGCCGAACTGCCCCATCGCAACGAACTGTGCGTAGGGCCGGAAGCCTTCGAGCACTTGTTGATCTGGCTGCAACAGCACTTCGACTGCGTGCCCTTGATGACGCTGCTGCTGGCCGACCCGGAAAACGTGCCGAACCGCCCGCGGGTGGCGCTGACCTTCGACGACGGCTGGCGCGACAACGCCATGAACGCCTTTCCCTTGCTGCGCCAGTACCAGGTGCCGGCGAGCATTTTCCTGTCCACCGACTTCATCGGCAGCCGCCAGCACTTCTGGTGGGAGAGCATCGGCGAAACCCTCTGGGGCAGCCACGGCCAAGTGGCCCGGCGCTCGCTGATCGAGCACTTGCACCAGGCCGGGCGGCCATTGCCGGTGATGCTCGACGACCTGGACGATGTCCGCCGCAGCCTGTCGCTGCTGCACTATCTGCAAAGCCTCAAGACCCTCGACCCGCAGGTGCTGAGCGACCTCACCGAAGCCTGTCCCCATGGCGCCCAGCCGCAGTCCCTGGACTGGTCGCAGGTGCGCATGCTGGAAGATTCCGGGCTGATCCGCTTCGGTCCCCACGGTGCCAGCCACGCGATTCTCACCGGGCTTGACGACCAACGCCTGCACGAAGAACTGTCCCGCAGCCGCATCGCCCTGGAAAACGGCTGCGCCCAGCCGCTGCCGGTGTATTGCTACCCCAACGGCGACAACGATGACCGCGTGCGCCAGCAGGTGGCGGCCCAAGGGTTTGCGTTTGCCCTGGGCACCGAGACCGGGCTGTACCGCCACGACGGCGACCCCTTGAACCTGCCGCGTTTCGGCGTCAGCCAACGCTGCGCCCAGCAACCTGAACTGCTGGCCTGGCGAATTCGCCGAGGGACACGTCCATGAGCCGCGGTCATTACCTCAAACATTTGCTGCTGAGCATGGGCACGCGCCTGGCAATGATCGGCCTGCGCCTGCTGCGCAATGTGCTGCTGGCGCGGATTCTCGGGCCCAGCGAACGCGGCCTGTTTGCCTTGCTCAGCACCCTGCCGGACCTGATCAGCGCCGCCACCAGTGGCGGGCTGAATTCCGCCGTGGGTTATCAGGCGGCGCAGCAGCGCTCGATGGGCCTGCTGCTCAGCCAGGTGCTGGTGTTCGGTTGCCTGCTGGCCGGGTTGTTGACCCTGTTGGTGGTGGCGCTGGCGCGTGAGTTCGGCGCTGAACTGGACATCACCCTGCAGTTGGGTGTGCTGGCCTGGCTGCTGTTGATCGCCGTGCCGTTGACCGTGCTCAAGAGCGGCCTGCTCACGTTGCACAATGCTTCAGGGGGCGTGGGCGGCTTCAATGCCTTGCGCCTGATGGAATCCGTGGCGCCGCTGTTGCTGTTCCTGGCGTTGTTCTGGATGTGGAAAGACGCGGCCCTGGAGGCGGCGCTGATCAGTTGGCTGACGGGCCTGAGCCTGGTGGTGCTGGCTGGCTGGGTCTGGTTGCGGCGCGACCACGATGTGTCGCTGCAATGGAACCGCGCCAGCCAGGGCGAGCTGCTGCGCTACGGCGCCCGCAGCCACCCGGACCTGCTGTTCCAGCAGGTGATCCTGCGCTCGGACTACCTGTTCATCGGCGCCCTGCTGGGCAGCACCGCCCTGGGTCACTACGCCATGGCCAGCGCCGCCGCCGAATTGCTGCTGATCGTGCCGGAAGCCGTCACCACGCCGCTGATGAAGCGCTTGTTGCAACAGGACCGCGACATGCAGCGCCTGACGCCCCTGGCCCTGCGCCTGACCGCCACCGTGATGCTCGGTGCCTGCCTGGGCATGGCGCTGATCGGCCAATGGCTGATCGTCACTTTGTTCGGCGCCGCCTACCAACCGGCGTACCCGGCCTTGCTGGCGTTGCTGCCGGGGCTCTTCGGGCTGTGCTATGCGAGCATCCTGCGCCTGGACCTGCTGGGCAAGAACCGGCCCGGCAGCGTTTCACTGCTGATGGGCGCGGGTGCGTTGCTGAACCTGGCGCTGAACCTGCTGTTGATTCCTCGCTACGGCATCGTCGGCGCCGCCGCGGCGTCTTCCATCGCTTATCTGGGGGTGACCCTCGCTTTGCTGGCGATGTATTGCCGCCTCAGCGGCGTGGCGTTATGGCAGACGCTGATCATTCTGCCCAGCGACCTGCTGCCGATGCGCCAGATGCTGATGAGGAAATCGGCATGAATGTCGTCGCCCGACAGTCCGCCATCGCGAGCAGGCTCGCTCCCACAAGGGACGGCGATTACCCTGTGGGAGCGGGCTTGCTCGCGAAAGCGCTGGCTCGGCTTGCGCAGAGGTTGGATGTGACGGCCCCTTCGCGGGCAAGCCCGCTCCCACAGGGGACTTTCGCCGAGCCCGGTATCGTGGCCTGGCACAGATCCAGGGTGGGAGCGAGCTTGCTCGCGATGGGGGCGACGCGGTGCTGGGTGATAGGCGCATGCTTGTGGGCCCTGGCGCTGTCGGCCCATGGCGCAGCCATGACCTGGACCGGTATCCGCGACGGCAGCCTGTACTTGCAGACCGACCGGCCGGACACCGTGACCGTGCGCTGGGTCCCAGCCTGGCAGGCCGATGCAAACGCCGAGCACATCTACCTGCTGAACGGCCAGGGCCGCCTGGCGGGTGAGCGCCTGATCAAGGCCGACCAGGTACGTGGCGAGCAGCAATGGCCATTGCTGCCAGGCCCAGCCAGCTACCGGCTGGAAGTCCCCGGCTACAGTTTTCGCCGCTACAGCGTCGAGCACGATGCCCGCACCCAGGCGCAGTTCGCCCCGGCCAAGGTGCATTTCAGTGCCGAGACCCACGACGGCGATGAGCTGTATTTCAAGGTCGCGGCCGGTGAGCGGGCGGTGCTGGCGGGCAAGTTCCACGGCGGCGTGCGAGGCCTGCAAGCCCGGCGCGTCGCCGACGGCAAACAGCTGCAACTGGACCTCAAGCCCTACCCCGCCTATTGGCAGTTCGATCAACTGGCTCTGCCCGTTACCGACGTCGATCAGGTCTGGCGCCTGCGTCTGCTGGGCAATGGCAAGGCGGCGTTCTGGCTGGACGGCACCGCCAACCTGTTTGCCCGGGCGCCGGCGCAACTGCAACCGCTGCGCGAGGATCCGGGGCAAGCGCATCTGAGGGTTCACGACGAGGCGCTGGGCACCACCCCACGACTGGGAATGTCCTTGCCCTACGCCCTGCCGCCACCCGCCGCGTACCCGATCATCGACGCGCTCAAGCCTCGGGCGGCCAGCTACTACAGCATCGTCGACGTCATCGCGGCCAAACCCGCCTACGAGGACCGCTTCCGGCGCCTGTACCAGGACCGCTTCGGCATCACCCAGGACATTACCCTGCTCGCCGGCAGCGGGCGCAAAGCCGACCTGCAGGCCGACCGGGTCAGCAACGGCGGCTTGCAGGCCTGGCTCGAATCGACGCGCGCCCTGGGCGGCAAAGGGCTGCACTACCTCGGTTTCGCCGATGAGCCGAACCTCAACTACCCCGATTTCGACAGCTACCGACAAGTGTTCGAGAGCATGGCCAATGAGGTCAACGCCCTGCCCGCCAACGCCCGCGCCGGCGTGCGGATTGCTGTCCCGGCCAGCTCGCGGTTCACCAACGGTCCCCTGGCCGAAAACGCCGCCGACAAACGCGGTATCGACTGGGCGCGGCGTCTGCTGGACAAGTACGGCGATCAGATCGATGCCCTGGCCTGGCATGAGTGGATGGTTCGCGACCTGCTCGCCACGCGGGTGTACCGCGACAGCGTGCGCCGGGCCGCCGACCTGGTCGGCCTGGACATCAACGGTCGACCACGCAAGGCATTGCTGCTGGACCAGACCAACATGTCCAGCGGCTCGAGCCTGAGCCCCTACGACCAGGAAACCCACTATGCAGCCCTGTGGTGGACGTCCGTGGTGATCAACGCCTCCGCCGACGGCCTGCTGGACATGCTCAACTGGTTCCAGTGCGCCGACGAACCGGAGTACCCCAAGGGCATGGTCCGGGTCCTGGGCAATGATCGCTTCGAACTCAAGCCGGTAGGCCTGGCCCAGCAATTCATCCAGCAGCATTGGCTCGACCAGGTGCTGCGCCTGGACAACGACGCCTTTGAAGTGGACGCCCTGGCGATGGCCACCGGCGCGCAGCGCAGCCTGTTGGGGGTGAACAAAAGCACCCGAGCGCAACAGGTCAGCCTCGATGGCCCGACCTGCCCGCAGGCACAGCCGACCCTGGTGTATTTCGGCCCGGACAACCGCAGCCGCAACGCCTCGTTCAACTGCGAGGCCGGCCAGATCCACTTTCTCCTACCTGGGGAAACCCTGTTTGCCCTGGGCTGGAGCGCTTCCTCCTTTCCCCACCCCGCCACCCGTCAGGAGGCACCATGAACCCACTGCAGAAATTGCGTGATCGCATTCAGAAGAAAGGCCTGCGCGCTATGCTGAAACAGGTGATACGCCGCTACGTGTTTCTCCATTCGCGACTGGTGTGGCTGGAGCACGACGTGCGGGTCCCGCTACCGCCGCATCACCTCAAGCCCTACCCGCCGATGCGTCTGGAATTCATCACGGTCAGCAATGCCGATGCTTTTGCCCGGCACTTCGGCGACCGCGTCGAAACCATGCGCGAGCTGGCGGCCGAGGGCTACACAGGCTTGATGTACCTGGATGATCAGGGCGACACCGTGGGTTTCGCCTGGGCCAGTACGCGGGACTATTTCGACCGCCATTTCTATCGCTGCAATTTTCCGATCAAGCCTGGCGAGTATTTTCAGTTCGGTGGCGAGGCGATCCGTGAATACTGGGGTTCCCGTATATCGGCGGACATGCAGTTGGAAATGTGGAAAGTCATGGCAGGCCACGGTTGCAACACCATGGTCGATGTCTGCGATTTGCAAAACATCCAGGGGATCAAGATGCACCTGCGCATGGGCTTCCAGGAGCGCGGCAAGATCACCCACGTGTATCGCCTGTTCGGTCGCTGGCGGTTTTTCCGCGACACGCTCTACCGCGGCTCGGCACTGAACGCCTTTCGTAAACCGGCACCGCCGCTTCCGTCGACTGCGCCTGCCTGATGTCCATGGCGATCCAACCCCCATCGAGAGCAAACTCGCAATGGGGGCTTTCCCCAACCGCCGCCCGTCAGGAGGCACCATGAACGTTCTGCAAAAATTGCGTGATCGCATTCGGAAAAAAGGTCTGCGCGCTGTTCTAAAGCAGCTGTGCCGACATTACGTGTATTTCCACGAGCAACTGGTGTGGATGGAACGCGACCTGGTCAGTCCGATACGGCCCAACAACCTCAGGCCCTATACGCCGTTGCGCCGGGAAATAATCAACACCCGTAATACCGATGCCTTTGCCACGTACTTTCGCGACCATGCCGAGACCATGCGCGAGCTGGCCGCCGAAGGCCACACCGGAATCATGTACCTGGACGACAAGGGTGACACCGTCGCTTTTATCTGGGGCAGTACACGAGACTACTTCGACCGCCATTTCTTTCGCTGCTGGTTCCCGATCAAACCCGGTGAGTTCTTTCAATTCTGCGGTGAGCTGTACCGCGCCTACTGGGGGACCCGGCTATCGGTGGATCTGCAACTGGATCTGTGGAAAGCCATGGCCGAGCAGGGTTGCAATAAAGCGGTTGCTGTCTTCGAACTGAGTAACGTTCCAGCCGTCAAGCTGCACCTGCGCATGGACTATCAGGAGCGCGGCCAGATCACCCATATGTACCAATTGTTCGGTCGCTGGCGGTTCTTCCGTGACACGTTTTACACCGGCTCGGTCCTGGACTCTTTTCGTAAACCGGCCAAGTCGGTTCCATCCACTGCGGCGGCCTGACGTCCATGACTATCCGGTTCCAATGGTGTCGCTCCCTGGGCGCGGCGGACTTTCCTGTATCAGCTTATGAACAGCTGCGAACCCAGGTGGCCGACGCAACACCGTTCAACACCCTGGCCTGGCTGCAGGCGGCGGAATTTGCCCTGTCGCCTGATCAGCAATTGCATGTGCTGCTGGGCTGGCAGGATCAGGACTTGTCCCTATGCCTGCCCCTGGTTTCGGGACGTGAGCGTATCGGCGGACTGCGATTCCGGGTGTTGCATCACTTGGGTTACCCCTTGGCCGACCGCATCGCCCTGCTGGCGCGCCTGGACGCTGAAGGCATGGGCCAGGCGCTGATGCAGATCCGTCAGCAGGTGCCCCACGCGATGCTGCAACTCAATGAAGTGGTGGAGCCGGTCGGCAAGCAAAGCGTCCTTAGCGCCTGGATGACACTGAGTTCCACCGGGGAGCGGCGGCTCAGTTGCCGGGTTCCGGTGCACTTGATCAGCGACAGTGATCATCAGGAAGTCTCTGGCGATCCACGCTACAAGCTGCGTCGGGCGCGTAAGCGGATCGCCGCGTGCGGTGCCCGTATCCAGCGGGTGACGCCGGATGCCATCGGCATGGGCCCGCTGCTGCGAACCCTCGCCGAGGTCGAGGCGGTCAGTTGGAAAGGCGAAGAAGGTGTCGGCATCTTCTCCGCCCCCATGCACCGACAATGGATGAACCACGCCTTCACAGCCCTCGCCGCCGACGGGCTGGTGCGGGTGGTGATGCTCGAACTGGATGGGCATTGCATCAGCTATCGCCTCGGCCTGCTGGAGCAAGGGCGCTTGTACGACTACAACCTGGCGTTCCTGCCTGAGCATGCCGACCTGGGCAGCGGCCGGGTGCTGCTGGAGGAGTGGATCCGCTGGGGGCTGGACGAAAACTGGCGCTGGATCGACGCTTCCCGGGTCAGCCTGGAAAACTCCAGCCATCAACTGCATGAACGCATGACCGGGCAACTGGAGCACTGGCGCTGGAGTTTCTATTCCTGGCGCCCCGGTGGCCTGGTTCTGGGGCTGGCGTTACGGCTATGGAAAAGTCTCAAGCCGTGGCTTGGCAAGCGTGCGACCAAACCGAATGCAACGACTGTTTCATCATCCAATACCAAGAGCAAGGAGAGCGATCATGCCTCACCAAGTCATTATCAACGCTGACGACTTCGGACTCAGCTTCAGCGACAACGCAGTCATCCAATCGGCCTTCAAGGCAGGTGTCATCAGCTCCGCAACGGCGATGGCCAATACCCCGGGTTTCGAGCAAGCCTGTGAAATGGCCCGCCAACCCATGATAAAAGGGCGCGTCGGCCTGCACTTCAACATCACTTACGGCTCGCCGCTGAGCCAGCCGATTGCATCGCGCCGCACCTTTTGCAACGCCGACGGTGAATTCGACCTGAACCTGTCGCGCTATGCCCTGCGTCTGGACGCAAAGGACCAGGCGGCAGTGCAGGAAGAACTCGAAGCCCAGTGGCAACGCTGCCTGGACCACGGCGTGCGGCCCAGTCATCTCGACTCCCACCAGCATGTGCACAACATCTGGCCCATCGGCGAACTGGTGGCCCGCTTCGCCGCCCGGCACAACGTGCCCATACGCCTGGCACGCAACCTGGGGCCGAACCTGAACCTGCCCAAACGCGTCTTCAAGACGCTGCTCAACCGGCGCCTGCGCCACCTGAGCGGCGCCACGGCCGACTACGTCTGCACACCGGCCGACCTGCAACACGCCGCGCCACCGGACCACGGCTCCCTGGAAGTGATCGTCCATCCGTTGCACCTGGAAGGTGACTTTGGCGATGCCAGCCTGGAAGCCGGGCGCTCATTGACCGAGGTGTTGCGCAAGCGCCTCGATGGGGTGCCCAAGGTACCGTATGGCGGTGCGAAACAGCGGCTGGGGCTGGCTGAATTTGGCGAAGCACGCTGACTCAGCGAATCCGGGCATCTACCCGTGGCGCGGGAGCAACCGTTATCCCCGCGCTATGACCCGATACCGGTGTCATCGATCGAGCTTCTTCTCCACCTGCGTGACCTTCTCCTGCAGTTTTTCCGCGTCTTGCTCCCGGCTCCTGATCGACTTGGGCGTGATCACCTTATCGACCTTTTCAGTGGCGGGGTCCGGGTGGTGGATGTCCCGCTCAACCACCGCGACCGGTTCACCACTGGCATCTTTGGCCGGCATGGCCCCTGCCCCTTCGCCCGCCCGGTTTTTGCTGCTGGAATCATGAGTCGTCATGGCATCGTCCTCGATGTTTTAAGGGTGTTGAGTTTTCGAGTGAGGCTGGACGGGGGAGTTCGATCGGGTTGCAGCAGGATTGATGATGTGCACGCCTTGAACCATGCAGAATCCCAAGGTTACGCCGGTGCCAACCAACAGCCGTCCGAAATCGTGCCATCCTTCGAGCGAATCTGCTAAAACGCATCTTCTGTCTTGAGTAGTGAACCACCTCGATGCCGTTATTTTCACTTCCTCGTACTGGGCGACGCTGGCTGGCGTTGGCGTGCATGACCGCGATGCTGGTCGGGCTGCCGGTGGGTTGCGCGGTGTTGCAGCACAAGGAGCGCGAGCTGGTGTTTCGCATCGAGCCGGGAACAGCGAGCTGGTTCAGCGGTTTGCCCAGCAGCGTGCAGGAGTTCGATCTCAAGCCCAAGCATTTCAAGGCCGGGGAGAACATCCACGGTTGGTGGTGGCCGGCCGAGCGCAAGAACGCGCCGGCGATCCTGTACCTGCATGGTGTGCGCTGGAACCTGACCGGGCAATTGTTTCGTATCCAGCAGTTGAGGGACCTGGGCTTTTCCGTACTGGCGATCGACTACCGGGGCTTTGGCAAGAGCCATGGTGACCTGCCCTCGGAAGCCAGTGTGTATGAGGATGCTCGGATCGCCTGGGCACGGCTGGAAGTGCTGCAACCGGACCCGGCGCTGCGACTGATCTACGGTCACTCCCTGGGCGGTGCGGTCGCGGTGGACCTCGCGGCAGAACTGGGCCAGAAAGCCGCGAAGAGTGGCAGCGTTGTACCGGCCCGCGGTTTGGTCATCGAGTCCACGTTCACCTCCCTGGGAGATGTCGCCACGGCCATGGCGAACACATCGCTGCCAGTGCGCTGGTTGCTCTCACAGAAATTCGACTCCATCGACAAGATCCACGAGATCAACATGCCGCTGCTGGTGGTGCACGGCGCCGCCGACCGCTACGTGCCGCCGCGTTTCAGCGAACAACTGTTCAATGCCGCCCAGGAACCCAAGCGCCTGTTGCTGGTGCCTGGAGCCACCCACAACAACAGCATGAGCCTGGCCGGCAGAAACTACCGGCAGGCGCTGGATGCCTTGATGAAGTCCCGCCCCTCTCCGGTGGCCGGAGCGCCCAAGGCCAACACCGTCAAGGCGGGTTGATTCAGGCTCACTGATGTCACCCCTCCGCTGTGGGAGAGGGCTTGTGGGAGCAAAGCTTGCTGGCGATGAACGAAAACACAGTCAGTCGATCGTGGCGCCTTCATCGCCAGCAAGCTTTGCTCCCACAAGGGATCTCAGGGTGGCTTCGAAAATCAGAGGCCCCTCCACAGCTCAATAAAAAAACGGCACCTCCCGGTGCCGTTCTTTCATTGCAGCGCAAACACTTACTTACGCGCCGCCTCCCACGATTTCAGCAGCTCGTTGTAGTTCACCGTTTCACCTTTAGGCTTCTCGTTCGCCAGTTTCGGCTTCGGCGCGCCCGGTTGGTCGAACCAGTATTGCGCGTCGCGCTCCGGGTTCATCTTCGGTGCGCAGGTCGCCTGGGCCTTGGAGCGCTCCAGACGGGTCATGATCGCGTCCTGATCCTTGGCCAAACCGTCGAGTGCCTGTTGCGGGGTCTTCTCGCCGCTGGCCGCTTCGGCGATGTGGCTCCACCACAGCTGCGCGAGGCGTGGATAGTCCGGCACGTTGGTCCCGGTCGGGGTCCATTGCACGCGGGCCGGGCTGCGGTAGAACTCCACCAGGCCACCGAGTTTCGGTGCCAGGTCAGTCATCGCCTGGGAGTTGATGTCCGACTCACGAATCGGCGTCAGGCCGACGATGGTTTTCTTCAGCGACACGGTTTTCGACGTCACGAACTGCGCGTAGAGCCAGGCGGCGAGCCGTTGCTTCTCAGGCGTGGACTTCATGAACGTCCACGAGCCCACATCCTGGTACCCAAGCTTCATGCCTTCTTCCCAATACGGACCGCGCGGCGACGGTGCCATGCGCCATTTCGGCGTGCCGTCGGCGTTGACCACGGGCAGCCCCGGTTTGGTCATGTCGGCGGTAAAGGCGGTGTACCAGAAGATCTGCTGGGCGATGTTGCCCTGGGACGGCACCGGGCCGGATTCGGAGAACGTCATGCCGGCCGCTTCCGGCGGCGCGTACTTCTTCAGCCAGTCCACGTACTTGGTGGTTGCGAATACGGCGGCCGGGCCGTTGGTGTCGCCACCACGGGTCACGCTGGAACCGACCGGATGGCAGTCCTCGACACGGATGCCCCACTCGTCCACCGGCAAACCGTTGGGCAGGCCTTTGTCGCCGCCACCGGCCATGGAGAACCAGGCATCGGTGAAGCGCCAGCCCAGGGACGGGTCTTTTTTGCCGTAGTCCATGTGGCCGTAGACGCGCTTGCCGTCGATTTCCTTGACGTCTTCGCTGAAGAATTTGGCGATGTCTTCATAGGCCGACCAGTTCACCGGTACGCCCAGCTCGTAGCCGTACTTCTCCTTGAACTTGGCCTTCAGGTCCGGACGCTCGAACCAGTCGGCGCGGAACCAGTACAGGTTGGCGAACTGCTGGTCAGGCAACTGATAGAGCTTGCCGTCCGGTGCGGTGGTGAACGAAGTACCGATAAAGTCCTTGAGGTCCAGGGTCGGCGAGGTGAAGTTCTTGCCTTCGTTGGCCATCAGGTCGGTGAGCGACTCGGTCTTGCCGTAGCGGAAGTGCGTACCGATCAGGTCCGAATCGTTGATCCAGCCGTCATAGATGTTCTTGTCGGACTGCATTTGTGTCTGCAGTTTCTCCACCACGTCGCCTTCCTGCAGCAGGTCGTGGGTGATCTGGATCCCGGTGATCTCGTTGAAAGCCTTGGCCAGTACCTTGGATTCATACTCGTGGGTGGTCAGGGTTTCCGACACCACGTTGATCTTCATGCCGCGAAACGGCTCGGCGGCCTTGATGAACCACTTGAGTTCGTCGAGTTGCTGAGCTTCGGTCAGCGTCGACGGCTTGAATTCGCTGCCGATCCATTTTTTTGCGGCGTCTTCATAGGCGTCGGCCCAAGCCGCAGCACTCAGCCCGCTGAGTGCCAGCATGGCTGCCAATGAAACGCTATGTCGCAGCTTATTGTTTTTATTGAACATAGAGACCTCCTGTTTGGGTTTGAGAGCCTGATCGTCGAGGGTCGCGACTAGCCCCACCGCATCACTGCCAACAGCCACACCAAGGACAACGCGAACGCTATCCAGATGCTCCAGTCGGTAACGCCGACCACCAGCAGATGCAGGTAGGCGCTACCGAGAAGACCGATAAACAACCGATCGCCACGGGTGGTGGCAATCGGCAGGAAACCGCGCCGAGGAATACTCGGCGAACGCAGTTCCCACGTGGTCATGCCCGCCAGCAGCAAGGCAATGACCCCAAAAAACGCCGCCGTAGGGACGGTCCAGTTCATCCATTCCATCATCGACTCCTCAGACCCGACCCAGGGCAAAGCCCTTGGCCACGTGGTTGCGAACGAACCAGATCACCAGCATGCCCGGCAGGATAGTCAACACCCCCGCCGCCGCCAGCACCCCCCAGTCGATACCCGAGGCCGACACGGTGCGGGTCATCACCGCCGCGATCGGCTTGGCATTCACCGAGGTGAGCGTGCGGGCCAGCAACAGTTCGACCCAGGAAAACATGAAGCAGAAGAACGCCGTGACACCGATACCGGAGCCGATCAACGGGATGAAGATCTTGGCGAAGAACTTGGGGAAACTGTAGCCGTCAATGTAGGCCGTCTCGTCAATTTCTTTCGGCACCCCGGACATGAAGCCTTCGAGGATCCACACCGCCAGCGGCACGTTGAACAGGCAGTGGGCCAGGGCCACGGCGATGTGGGTGTCGAACAATCCGATGGACGAATACAGCTGGAAGAACGGCAACAGGAACACCGCCGGTGGCGCCATGCGGTTGGTGAGCAGCCAGAAGAACAGGTGCTTGTCGCCGAGGAACCGGTAGCGTGAGAACGCATAGGCCGCCGGCAGTGCCACGCTCAGGGAAATCACCGTGTTCAGGCTCACGTAGTACAGCGAGTTGAGGTAACCGGTGTACCAGCTCGGGTCGGTGAAAATCACCTTGTAGTTGTGGAAGGTGAAATCCTGCGGCCACAGCGTCAGGCTGCCGAGGATCTCGGTGTTGCTCTTGAACGACATGTTCAGCAGCCAGTAGATGGGCACCAGCAGGAACAGGATGTAGATCAGCAGCGGAATCAGCTTTTTCTTGCTCATCGTGCAGGCCTCAACGGTTGGCGTCGGAGTGCGTCATGGCGGTGTAGAACAGCCACGACACCAACAGAATGATCAGGAAGTACACCAGGGAAAACGCTGCCGCCGGGCCCAGGTCGAATTGACCGATGGCCATCTGCGTCAGGGTCTGGCTGAGGAACGTGGTGGCGTTCCCCGGCCCACCGCCGGTGAGCACGAACGGTTCGGTGTAGATCATGAAGCTGTCCATGAAACGCAGCATCACGGCGATCAGCAGCACGCTTTTCATCTTTGGCAACTGGATGTGCCGGAACACCGCCCAGTTGGACGCCCTATCGATCCGCGCCGCCTGGTAGTACACGTCCGGAATCGCCCGCAGCCCCGAGTAGCAGAGCAGTGCCACCAGGGACGTCCAGTGCCAGACGTCCATCACCAGCACGGTGACCCAGGCGTCCATGGTGTTGGCTGCATAGTTGTAGTTGATGCCCAGGCCGTTAAGGGTGGAACCGAGCAAGCCGATGTCGGCACGGCCGAAAATCTGCCAGATGGTGCCGACCACGTTCCAGGGAATCAACAGCGGAATTGCCAGGATGATCAACACCAGCGACGACCACTTGCCCTTGGTCGGCATGGTCAGGGCGATGGCGATGCCCAGGGGAATTTCGATCAGCAGCACGCACGCCGAGTAGATGAACTGGCGCAGCAGCGAATCGTGCAACCGTGGATCGAGCAGCACCTGCTTGTACCAGTCGGCGCCGACGAAGTAGCGGCTGGACTGGTCGAAGATGTCCTGCACCGAATAGTTGACCACGGTCATCATCGGGATCACGGCGCTGAACGCCACCAGCAGGAACACCGGCAATACCAGCCACCAGGCCTTGTTGTTCTGCACCTTGTTCATGGCTGCACCTCGCTCAACGGTTCCAGCAGGTATTCATCGGCATAGACCATCAGCCATTGGGCCGGAAAACTGATGTACGCAGTGCCTTCCGGCACCGGTTTGTCTTCGGCCAGGCGCACTTTCAGCGGCGCGCCATCGAGGTTGAGGGTGAGGATCTTGTAGGTGCCCAGGTCTTCGACGTGGATCACCTGCGCACGCATCGCATCGTCGTAAGGCCCGTCCCAGACATGCACGAACTCCGGCCGGATCCCGACCTTCAGGCTCTTGCCCTGGGCCTCGGCCACGCGCTGTTGCAGGGTGGGCGACAAAGGCAGATGGGTCGACGCGAAACCGACGCCACCGGGTTGCGCCGTGACCTCGATCAGGTTCATCCCCGGGCTGCCGATGAAATAGCCGACAAAGGTGTGGCTCGGGCGCTCGAACAAGTCCCGGGGCGTGCCGAACTGCACAATCTGGCCGCCATACATCACCGCGATTTTGTCGGCGAAGGTCGACGCTTCCAACTGGTCGTGGGTGACGTAGACCATGGTGATGTTGAACTGCTCGTGGATCTGCTTGAGCTTGCGCCGCAGTTTCCATTTCAGGTGCGGGTCGATCACCGTCAGCGGTTCGTCGAAGAGGATCGCCGACACGTCGTCGCGCACCAGTCCACGGCCCATGGAGACTTTCTGCTTTTCGTCGGCCGTGAGGTTGCGGGCCTTTTTGTCCAACAGGTTCTGCAGGTCGAGGACCTCGGCAATTTCCTGCACCTTGGTGTGAATCTTCGCCTCGGCCATGCCCTGGTTACGCAGCGGGAACGCCAGGTTGTCAAACACCGTCATGGTGTCGTACACCACCGGGAACTGGAACACCTGGGCGATGTTGCGCCGCTCCGGGCTCAGTTCGTTGACGACTTTGCTGTCGAACATCACTTGCCCTTCCGACGGGCTGAGCAAGCCGGAAATGATGTTGAGCAAGGTGGATTTGCCGCAACCCGAAGGGCCGAGCAACGCGTAGGCGCCGCCCTGCTCCCAGATGTGGTTCATCTCGCGGATCGCGTAATCTTCCGGGCCCGCCGGGGTGCTGGTATAGCTGTGGGCGAGGTTCTGCAATCGAATTTCGGCCATCAGGCAACCCTCGCAATACGCAGCCCGGGGGCCTGGACCAGCTTGCCCTGGGCATCGAAGACAAACAGTTTATGGGTCGGGATGTAGATGCGGATCGGCGCATCCACGTCGTACTCATGAACACCGGGCAAGTGCAGCACCAGCAGGAAATGTTCGTTGCGCACGTGCAGGAAGGTTTCCGATCCGCTGATCTCGGCCACCTCGACGGTCACCGCCAGCTCGAGGTCATCATCGTTGCTCGGCACCAGGGAAATATGGCTGGGACGCACGCCGAAACGGAATTCACCCTCGCCCACCGGGCGCAGATCGACGTTCAGCGGGAAGTGCACGAAGTTGGCGAAGCTCACCTCATTGCCGGCAATGCGGCCTGGCATGAGGTTGATCGGCGGCTCGGAAAACAGCTCGGCGGCCAATACGGTTTGCGGCTGGTGATACACGGAGGACGATTTGCCGCTCTGGATCACCCGCCCCTCGTGCAGGATGGTGGTGGTGCCGCCCAGGGCCAGGGCTTCGTTGGGCTCGGTGGTGGCGTAGACGGCGATGGTGTGACGGGCCTGGAACAATTCGCGCATTTCCTGGCGAAGTTCCTCACGCAGCTTGTAGTCCAGGTTCACCAGCGGCTCATCGAACAGAATCAGCTCGGCGTCCTTGACCAGTGCGCGGGCCATGGCCGTGCGCTGCTGCTGGCCACCGGACAACTCCAGCGGATGGCGCTTGAGGAATTTCTCGATGCGCAGCATCCGCGCGGTTTCCAGCACCTTGCTCTGGATCACCTCATCGGACACACCGGCCTGGCGCAGCGGCGAGGCGATGTTCTCGAAAACGGTCATGGTCGGGTAATTGATGAATTGCTGATAGACCATCGACACGTTACGCAGCCGCACCGGCTTGTTCGTGACGTCGACGCCGTTCATCAGGATGCGACCGCTGTCGGGTTTGTCCAACCCGGCCATCAGGCGCATGAGACTGGTCTTGCCGGATAGCGTACGGCCCAGCAGGACGTTGAAGGATCCGGGTTCGAAACTCAGATTGGCATCGTCGATCCAGGGCTGACCTTCGACGGTGCGACAGATGTGCTCAAGCTTTAATGACATGGCTCGGCCTTTTTATTATTTGGAGTCAAGCGACCCGAGCGATAAAGCGAAAGCCGTGCCAAAAAATGCAAGCGTCTGAATTACTTGGATTTATTGTATTCATGTAGGAAAAATGCGTTCGCTGGTGAACACAAGTGAACAAAGACGACTGAACAACTGAACAATTCGGCGGTTGACAATGAACAATTTTGAACAACACTGAAGGAAGCTTATCGTTGGCCGGACCGGTTCCCTGTGGGAGCGAGCCTGCTCGCGATGACGTCCGATCAGCCAGCAGCAATGTTGCCTGACAGACCGCTTTCGCGAGCAGGCTCGCTCCCACAGGATTTGCATTGTCCATGTGATTCGGAGCTGCCCAGCACAAGGAGTATGTGCGAGACTCACCACCACAATAAAAACAGCACCTGCGAGAGTGCCCCATGGTCGCACCTGCACCCGCCTTGTCACACGAGGCCATCATCCAGGCCTCCTGGTCCCGTTGCCGCGCCTTTGGCTTGAACCATCAGAGCGTGCCGGCCTTCGACCCGCTACCCGCCGACGGTATCGCCCAGTTGCTGGAAAGCCAGCATTCACTGGTGCAGACCACCCACCAGGAAGTCCTGCCGTATTACGAGAACATCCTGAGCAATTCCAATTGCCTGATCATGCTGGCCGACAATCAGGGCCAGGTCCTGACCTCCTGGGGCACCCAGCGCTTCATCGAGCCCAAACTGGCCCATGGCTTCAGCGCCGGGGCGAGCTGGATGGAACGCTGCACCGGCACCAACGCCATCGGCACCGCGCTGGCCTGCGAGCAAGCGGTGCACATCGAGCACGATGAACACTTTCTCAAGGCCAACCGTTTCATGACCGGTTCCGCCGCGCCGATCTTCGACGCCGAGCGCAAGGTCATCGCCGTGCTGGACGTGTCCAGCGACAGCTACCTGCCGCCCTCCCACACCCTGGGCATGGTCAAGATGATGAGCCAGACCGTGGAGAACCGGCTGATCCTGAACCTGTTTCGCGGTGAACACTTCCAGCTGACCTTCAACACCGGGTTGAACAACCTCGACAGCCAATGGGCCGGGCTGTTGATTTTCGATGAAACCGGGCAGGTGCTTTCCGCCAACCGCCGGGCCGACAACCTGTTGGGCCTGAGCCTGTCGCGGGTGAGCATCGAAAGTTTGTTCAAGGTCTCGTTGCTGGAGCTGCTGAACCAACCCGACGGCTTGCCGTTTGCGCTGCAAGCGTCCGGGCGCAATCGTTTCCAATGCCTGCTCCGGCGTCCGAGCCAGATGTCGATCAAGCCGCGGGTGTTCACCGAAGCAGCCCGCTCGCCGGCCCCGGCCACCACCACCAACATCATCAGCCTCAACACGCTGCACTTCGGTGACAGCCGTGTGGAAAAAGCCGTGCGCCAGGCCGAGCGCTTACTGGAAAAGGACATTCCACTGCTGATCCACGGCGAGACCGGCGTCGGCAAGGAAGTGTTCGTCAAAGCCCTGCACCAGGCCAGCTCCCGCTGCAAACAACCGTTCATCGCCGTCAACTGCGCCGCGATTCCCGCCGAGTTGGTGGAATCGGAACTGTTCGGTTACGAAAAAGGCGCCTTCACGGGCGCTAATCAGAAAGGCAGCATCGGCCTGATCCGCAAGGCCGACCGCGGCACATTGTTCCTCGATGAGATTGGCGACATGCCCCTGCCGACCCAGGCCCGGCTGCTGCGGGTATTGCAGGAGCGCTGCGTGCAACCGGTGGGCAGCGCAGAGCTGTTCCCGGTGGACATCCGCATCATCTCGGCCACCAACCGTTCGCTGCGCGAACAAGTGCAACTGGGTCGCTTCCGCGAAGACCTCTACTACCGCATCGGCGGCCTGACCCTGGAACTGCCGCCCCTGCGCGAACGCAGCGACAAGCAAGCGCTATTCAAACGCCTCTGGGAGCATCATCGCGAACCCACCCAATGGGCCGGGCTGAGCCGGGAAGTATTGGAGTTGTTCGACCGCCATCCATGGCCGGGTAACCTGCGCCAGGTCAGCAGCGTGCTGCAAGTGGCCCTGGCGATGGCCGAAGAACAGCCAATCCGCCCCGAGCATCTGCCCGACGACTTTTTCGTCGACCTGGAAATGGAACCGCTGGAAACCCCCGGGCCGCTGACGGTGGACCTGAACGACGCCGAAGACCTGAACCGACAGTTGCAAGCGGCGGGCGGCAATATTTCGCACCTGGCGCGACGCCTGGGGGTCAGCCGCAATACGTTGTACAAGCGCCTGCGACAGCTTGAAAACTGAGGGTGCCGCAGCCTGGAGACAGGCTGCGATACGCTAATCGAATGCACCGTTCAGCACCTCGTAGATGATGCCGCTGGCGATCGCCACCAGGATCAAATCGGTGCCCACCTGTTGCCATTCGTAGCCGTCATAGTGCGGCAACCGCCCCACCAGGCGCCCGTCGAGTTTCTTGGCGATCCCGGGTGGCAACGGCTTGCCCCTGGCGAGGTTCTTCTGGATGCCCGGCGGCAGCGCCGGTCCTGGTCGCCAATAGTCACGGTAGCCGCCGATCACACCGAGCACTCCGCCGCGGTCGATGCTTGGGCCGTTATGCCAGTCGCCGCCATCGCCAGGCGAGTTGGCCTTGCCGCCCTTGCTGCCCGACCCGCCCTTATCTCCTTGACCATGACCATGACCCTGGCCTTGATCGAATTTAGCGTTTCCCTTGCCGTTGCCAGGGTCCGCCAGGGCGGTCGCGGAAGTAGCCGCAACGGCGAGGCAGGCAATTACGGCGATCAGCGAGTGCAATTTGAACATGAGGTTTTCTCCAAGGCTAATGCACTGTAACTGTAGACGTTAACGGTTACCCCAGCATCCTGACCGGCAAGACGTCGCTGTGCCGATTTCATTATCTATTCAAACCTGCCACAACCGCCCCTACACCGGACACAGAGGGCTGCTTGTATCATCAGTGACTTATTGCTGAGGCATGGTTGAAGTGTCAACGGCGTTCGAACCTCCATTCGTCGCCTGCAAAGGATGGCCGGGCCTTGCTCGGTTGCGTCTGGCTTACGGTTTGCAGCAATCGCCGCAGCAGCCAGGACGACGACATTCTGACGCTGCGGCAACTCAATAATGCTTGGTCAGCCCACCGGAGATGTACCGTGTCAACTCTCAATGAAATCGCAGCGAACCACGCGAGAATGGATAAGGCAAAGGAAGAAGAGTCGATACGGCTGAGTGCGCTTCACGTTCAGGTAGTGGGCAGTTTTGAAATCCAGCCGATCGAGGCGAAGCAACAGATGCCGCTGCACTTCATGGCGGGCGTACAGGAGCATTCATTTGGGGAGGCCGCAGCCCTGGGTTTCTGACGGCGATGCTCGTCCCTCCAGGTGCAACAATTGAATGGCGCAAACAGCTCAGACTGATTGTCTACCTGAAGTCGCCTGGCAACGCCAGGCCTTATCAGGAGACTCGATAATGGCTGATGACTTGAGCAACCGCGGACCGCAAGATCGGAACCGTATCAGCACCAGCGAAGCCTGGGAGCTGAAATACTGGACGAAGGAACTTGGTGTGACTGAAGACGAACTCAAGGCCGCAGTTAAAGCGGTAGGCCCCTTGGCGGTAGATGTTCGCACGCATCTAAAGAAATAATGAATTCCTTGTAACGCCCTTCGGTCAGTCTCTATGAAACGCAGTAAATCTGACGAGGTAACAGCAATGACTATCGAAGCAGAGACACTCGTAGAACTGACCGAAGCCCTCCAGGATCGCGGCATGCTGCTCGTGTCTGAAATCGCGTTTACTCGCGCACCTTACCGGCATAACCATCGCTGGATCTGTATCGTGGAATAAGCGTTCTGCTGGCGGCGATCCTTGCGCTGCCAGTGCCCTTCCCCCAACTGTTCGAAAGCACCCGTGCGGATCATCGTGGCGACGGAGCTTGCTCCCGCTTGGGAGCGAAACGCCCACCACCACTTATACGAATAAAGTGATGCCCATCACAGATTGAACGGCCGCTTCAGTGACCAGAGGCATTTTTTCTCGTGAACGCTTATAAAGCCGAGCACAGGACCTCTCGGAAGAAACAACCCAGTTTCATGGAATATCAGGAGCAGTAAAAATGAGCACAACTGAACACGTGCAAAGCGGAAAATACAGTGCCAAGTGGCAGGAACGCTTCAACTTCTTCGACACCTACGGCGCCCCCAGCGATCCGCGCTATAAGGAAGCCCTGAAGGCACTGCCCGGCTTCAAGAAAAAAATCCTCATCAATGCCAATGTCATCGCGTTTTTCTTCGGCCCTATTTACCTGTTTGTCCTGGGCCTGTGGAAAAAGAACCTGGCGCTGCTCGGCATCATCCTTCTGGTCAACATCGTGCTGAGTGTGATTTTTGCGATGCTGGGCATGGAATTTCCCAAGCCCTTGAACGCCGGCCTGAATGGCGCCTCCTCGGTGATGTACGCGATCGCGACCAACTACGCATACTACCTGAAAGAAATCAAAGGCGAGCAAAGCTGGAATCCGTTCCAAGGCATGGGTTTCTGATTGCAATCCCGGCTGGTCAAGAGCCCGCACCTCTTCACGAACGTGCGGGCTTTTTGGTTTTTGGGGCCGGCGAAATGGCCGCGACAGGAAAATTGTTTAAAAGGGTGGCGATTGCCAAGGACAGTTGCTTGCGCTGAATCGCGCAGAGGCCCTAGTCCCCAGCGCCTGTATTGAAGGCCGTATATGGCAGAAACAATGTATCCGCGACCAGACTGAACGGCAGGTCAATCATTGCCAGCGGAGCCAGCACACGAAAAACGCCCGCATTATCCTCCGTAGCGGCCTTCATCACCTCAATGTCCGTTGAAGCTCCGCAATAGGGATGAGGTCCGCATCGCGGGCGATCATCAAAGGTTTCGGCTAACGTCGAACAGCCTGTCAGCAGCGCAAAGGCTGACACGGCTATGAAGAACTTCATGCAGCGACTCCAAAAATGGCGATCAAGCACCTACCCAAAACCTGCAAAAAAAGGCGACTCGCAAGCCGCTCATCCAATCATCCAGTCGCCTGCTCCCGCAACCGTCGCCCTATCACATCAGAGCTGTTCACCCTACCGGCGTGAAGCCCTACGCAGGGGCTACGGGACAGGCAACTGGCTTTCGAGACTGGTGCTTGATCCATAGGATACGGCCATTGATCGTTCCCTTGGACCATGATTCGGTAACCAGAGAGCAGTTGCCGCTCTGGTTCTCAACAAACGTCCTTGGATAGCCCTCGGGCTCATCGCCACCCAGACGCATCCAGTTTGGATCTGTCGAGGCCACGGAGTTATAAGGCATGCAGGCCGCCAATGTGACCAGCAAAAGTGCCAACACTACGTTTTTCATATAAGTCCCGATCCCCCGGTGTCAGGATA
>NZ_JAGGOF010000028.1:41645-87127 GCF_018614775.1 Pseudomonas fluorescens | reverse complement strand
AGTTCAGCCTGCTCGCGATAGCGTCAGGTCAGGCAACATTGATACCGGCCGATCCAGCGCTATCGCGAGCAGGCTCGCTCCCACAGGTTCTGCGTGTGCCATGAAGCGAGGGCGTCTCATTGCTTGACGCAAACGTCAACCTGCCTTTAGCTTAGCGCCAGCCCCTTTTGTTTCGAGCGCGTCCATGAGCAGCCAGACCTACAGCATCTCCGACCTCGCCCGCGAGCTGGACATCACCACCCGGGCCATCCGCTTCTATGAAGAACAAGGCCTGTTGAGCCCGGAGCGGCGGGGACAGGAACGCATTTATTCGCCGCGGGACAAGGTCAGCCTGAAGCTGATCCTGCGGGGCAAGCGCATCGGCTTTTCCCTGGCCGAGTGCCGCGAACTGATCGAACTCTACGACCCCACCAGCGGCAATCAGAAACAACTGCACAGCATGCTGGCAAAAATCACCGAACGCCGCGAACAGCTCGAACAGCAATTGCTGGACATCGAACAGATGAAGCTGGAACTCGATACGGCCGAAGAACGCTGCATCCAGGCGCTGGAGCAGACGATCAAGGGGCAGGAAGCTGTTCAATAACGATGTAGATCCCTCGTGGGAGCGGGCTTGCTCGCGAAAGCGGTGTGTCAGCCAACACATTCGCCAGCTATAAGTCCGCATTCGCGAGCAAGCCCGCTCCCACATTGCTCAACGCCTCCACTACTACAGGTCAACCCCATGTCCCTCCCTTCCTTTGTACGCTTGATCGAAGTCGGCCCCCGCGACGGCCTGCAAAATGAGGCGCAGCCCATCAGCGTCGCCGACAAGGTGACACTGGTGGATGCCTTGAGCGCCGCCGGCCTGGGTTACATCGAGGTCGGCAGTTTTGTCTCGCCCAAGTGGGTGCCGCAAATGGCCGGTTCTGCCGAGGTCTTCGCGCAGATCCAGCGCAAACCCGGCGTGACCTATGGCGCCCTGGCGCCGAACCTGCGGGGTTTTGAAGACGCGTTGGCGGCTGGGGTGAAAGAAGTGGCGGTGTTTGCCGCCGCGTCCGAAGCGTTCTCCCAGCGCAACATCAACTGCTCCATCCAGGAGAGCCTGGAACGCTTCGCGCCGATCATGGCGGCCGCCAAGCAACACGGCGTCAACGTGCGCGGTTACGTCTCCTGCGTGCTGGGTTGCCCCTATGAAGGTGCGGTCAAGCCCGAACAGGTCGCCTGGGTCGCGCGTGAGCTGTATGCGATGGGCTGCTATGAAGTATCCCTGGGCGACACCATCGGCACGGGCACTGCCGGCGCGACACGCAGGCTGTTCGAGGCAGTTGGCGCGCACGTGCCGCGGGACAAGCTCGCCGGGCATTTCCACGACACCTACGGCCAGGCCATGGCCAACGTGTACGCCAGCCTGTTGGAGGGCATCGCGGTGTTCGACAGTTCCATCGCCGGCTTGGGTGGCTGCCCTTATGCCAAGGGCGCCAGCGGTAACGTCGCCACCGAAGACGTGCTCTACCTGCTCAATGGCTTGGGCATCGAAACCGGCGTCGACCTGGAGGCCTTGATCGGCGCGGGCCGACAGATCTGTGACGTGCTCGGCCGCCCCACCGGCTCGCGCGTCGCCAAGGCCCGCAGCGCACAGTGAGGTGTTACCGCAGGGTTTAGTAACGGCGACGAAACGAGTAACACGGAAACAATTTGTCAGGTTTGCTCTGACAGATTTTTTTAGCAGAATTTTCAACTTGTTGATTTTAATAGAATTTTTAAAGTTGGCACGGCACCTGCTATATCTCTGGCATAACAAGAATAAAAAAACGCAGCAAACCCAATAAAAACAAGACGAAACGACTCTGACATAACAAAAACAACACGGCAGAGACGCAGCTAACAGATTTTTTTGGAGAAGATGGGCTTTTCAGGGTGCTTCCAGGAGCAACCCGCAACCGGGCAGAGAACAATAAAACTACCTTCAGGTAGCTCCCGAATCGGTTGGATCGCAAGGCGAAAAAGCAGATCAGCGCTCAAAAAAATACGTTTGCTCTTGATCCCGGATGGGGATCGCCAAAAACAGCGGTAAAGGGTCACGGCTGCCAAAAACAACAACAGGCCGCCCCTCAATAATAAAAAAGAGCACGCGACGACAAAATTAAAGGGGAGCTTCGGCTCCCCTTTGTGCTGTCTGGTGTTTGGGTTTCCTTTGTGGGGTTGAGGCTAGTCTTTTTTATCGCACAGCTCTTCGATACTGATTTCCCGCATGCGGAATTTCTGGACCTTGCCCGTTACCGTCATCGGAAACGCCTCGACGAACCTGAAGTGCCGTGGCGTCTTGAAGTGCGCAATGCGCTCCTTGCACCAGGTTTGCAGCTCCTGTTCGGTGGCACTGTGGCCGGGATGGAATTTGATCCAGGCGACGATCTCCTCCCCATAGCGCTGGCAGGGGATGCCGATCACCTGCACGTCCGCCACCGCCGGGTGGGTAAAGAAGAACTCTTCCAGCTCGCGCGGGTAAATATTCTCACCGCCACGGATGATCATGTCCTTGTTACGCCCGACGATACGGACATAGCCCTGCTCGTCCATGGTCGCCAGGTCGCCCGTGTGCATCCAGCGGTCCCGGTCGATGGCTTCGGCAGTGCCCTTGGGGTTGTTCCAATAGCCGAGCATCACGCTGTAACCACGGGTACACAGCTCGCCAATCTCATCGCGGGGCACGATCTCACCGGTTTCATCGACGATTTTGCTTTCCAGTTGCGGCTGGGTGCGACCGACGGTAGTCACCCGTAACTCCAGGTCGTCTGAAGGACCGGTCTGCAATGACACCGGACTGGTTTCCGTCATGCCGTAGGCAATCTGTACCTCGCTCATGTGCATCTCGTTGATGACCCGGCGCATCACTTCGATCGGGCACGTGGCCCCAGCCATGATGCCGGTGCGCAGGCTGGACACGTCGAACTCGCCGCGCTGTGGCTGATCCAGCAGGGCGATGAACATGGTGGGCACGCCATAGAGCGCCGTGGCCTTTTCTTCAGCCACGGCGCTCAGGGTCAGTAACGGATCAAATGCATCGTTGGGGTAGATCATGGTGCTGCCGTGGGTCATGCAGCCCAGGTTGCCCATGACCATGCCAAAGCAATGGTAGAGCGGCACCGGAATCACCAGTCGGTCGGCGGCGGTCAGCCCCAGACTCTCTGCGACCATGTAGCCGTTGTTGAGGATGTTGTGATGACTGAGGGTCGCGCCCTTGGGAAAACCGGTGGTGCCCGAGGTGTACTGGATGTTCACCGGCTGATCGTAATGCAGGCTGGCCTGGCGCTCAGCCAACTGCCCGGTGGTGATCGACGCGCCAAGGGATGCCAGTTGCGACCAGGGCAGGAAACCCGATGGCGGCTGGCGGTCGAGGCTGATTACACCACGCAAGTCCGGCAACCGCTCGCTGTGCATCTGGCCGATCGACTGCTCTGCCAGCTCCGGCGCGAGCGCTTGCAGCATGGCGTGGTAATCCGAGGTCTTGAACGCCCCGGCACACACCAGCCACTGGCAGCCGGATTGCTTGAGCACGTATTCCAATTCGGAAACCCGATAGGCCGGGTTGATGTTGACCAGAATCACGCCGATCTTCGCACTGGCAAACTGGCTGATGCACCACTGGGCACAGTTGGGCGCCCACACGCCGAGGCGGTCACCGGTTTTCAGTCCCAGCGCCAACAACGCTCGGGCATGCAGATCGACAGCGTCGGCCAGCTGTTGCCAGGTGTAGCGCAGCGACTGATGGCGAACCACAAGCGCCTCGCCGTCAGGATAACGATCCACGGTCTGGTCGAAAGCCTGGCCAATGGTCTGCGCCAGTAAGGCCTTGGTCTGAGAGCCGTGGGTGTAGCTGAGCTGCGAATGCGCCCCGGGTTGATCCATGACGCCCCCTCTTGTCTTTATTAGTGGGTTGCTACGCTTGAACCTGTGCAACGCAACCTGTGGGAGCCGAGCTGCTCGCGATGAAGGCGCCTCGGTTCCGTGCCGGGAGACCGCGTTATCGTTCATCGCGAGCAAGCTCGGCTCCCACAGGAGCACGCTGCCAGCCGCCTCTACTCTGGACCAAGTTGACGTTAACGTAAAGGTGATTGACAGCCATTTGCCCCAGGTTTACGTTAACGTCAAGTTGAGAGCCATTTCCCAGCGCTCCGCACCCGATAAAAAAGCCAAAGGTGTCCCATGAGCTACCCATCCCTGAACTTTGCCCTCGGCGAAACCATCGACATGCTGCGCGACCAGGTGCAAGCCTTCGTTGCCAAGGAAATCGCCCCTCGGGCGGCTCAGATTGATATCGACAACCTGTTTCCCGCTGACCTGTGGCGCAAGTTCGGTGACATGGGCCTGCTCGGCATTACCGTACCGGAAGAATATGGCGGCGCCGGCCTGGGCTACCTGGCCCACGTGGTGGCGATGGAAGAAATCAGCCGTGGGTCGGCCTCGGTGGCCCTGTCCTACGGCGCGCACTCCAACCTCTGTGTGAACCAGATCAACCGCAACGGCAATCACGAGCAAAAAACCAAGTATCTGCCCAGGTTGATCAGCGGCGAACACATCGGCGCACTCGCCATGAGCGAGCCCAATGCCGGTTCCGACGTGGTGTCGATGAAGCTGCGCGCCGACAAGCGTGGCGACCGTTACGTGCTCAACGGCAGCAAGACCTGGATCACCAACGGCCCCGACGCCAACACCTATGTGATCTACGCCAAGACCGACCTGGAAAAAGGCGCCCACGGCATCACGGCGTTTATTGTCGAGCGCGACTGGCAAGGCTTCAGCCGCAGCAACAAATTCGACAAGCTCGGCATGCGCGGTTCCAACACCTGCGAGCTGTTCTTCGATGACGTCGAAGTCCCGGAGGAGAACATTCTTGGCGTGCTCAACGGTGGTGTGAAAGTGCTGATGAGCGGGCTCGACTATGAACGCGTGGTGCTCTCCGGCGGCCCCACCGGAATCATGCAGGCTTGCATGGACCTGATCGTGCCGTACATCCACGACCGCAAGCAGTTCGGCCAGAGCATCGGCGAATTCCAGCTGATCCAGGGCAAGGTCGCCGACATGTACACCCAGCTCAATGCCAGCCGCGCTTACCTGTATGCGGTGGCCCAGGCCTGCGAACGCGGCGAGACCACTCGCAAGGACGCCGCCGGGGTGATCCTCTACAGCGCCGAACGCGCCACGCAAATGGCCCTCGACGCGATCCAGATCCTCGGTGGCAATGGCTACATCAACGAATTCCCGGCCGGTCGCCTGCTACGCGACGCCAAGCTGTACGAAATCGGTGCCGGCACCAGTGAGATTCGTCGGATGCTGATCGGTCGCGAACTGTTTAACGAAACGAAATGAATTTCGTCAGCGCCGAGCGGCAAGCTTCAAGCGGCACGAGAACCGCGCTTTTACTTGTCGCTTGTAGCTTGAAGCTCAAAGCTGCTACGGAGTAGCCATGATCCTGCACACCCAGCTCACCCCCCGTTCGCCGGAGTTTGTCGCCAACCGCGACGCGATGCTCGCACAGGTCGAGGCCCTGCGCATCTTGCTTGCCCAGGTCCAGCAAGGCGGCGGTCCCAAGGCTCAGGAGCGCCATACCTCCCGGGGTAAATTGCTGCCCCGGGAACGCATCAACCGGCTGCTGGATCCCGGTTCGCCGTTTCTGGAGATCAGCCCCCTCGCCGCCCACGAAGTGTATGGCGAGGACGTTCCCGCCGCTGGCGTGATTGCCGGCATCGGCCGCGTGGAAGGCGTCGAATGCATGATTGTCGCCAACGACGCCACTGTAAAAGGTGGCTCCTATTACCCGCTGACGGTTAAGAAACACTTGCGCGCCCAGACCATCGCTCAGCAGAATCGCCTGCCCTGCATTTACCTGGTGGACTCCGGTGGTGCCAACCTGCCACGCCAGGATGAAGTGTTCCCGGACCGCGAGCATTTCGGCCGGATCTTCTTCAACCAGGCCAACATGAGTGCCCAGGGAATCCCGCAGCTTGCGGTGGTCATGGGTTCCTGCACCGCTGGCGGCGCTTATGTGCCGGCGATGGCGGACGAGGCGATCATGGTTCGCCAGCAGGCCACCATCTTCCTCGCCGGCCCGCCGCTGGTGAAGGCCGCCACGGGTGAAGTGGTCAGTGCCGAAGACCTCGGCGGCGCCGATGTGCACTGCAAGATCTCGGGCGTGGCTGACCATTACGCCGACAACGACGAACATGCCCTGGCCCTGGCCCGCCGCAGCGTGGCCAACCTCAACTGGCGCAAACTGGGCGAGGTGCAACAACGCCAGCCTATCGCCCCGCTGTATTCGAGCGACGAGCTGTACGGCGTGGTATCGGCGGATCCCAAGCAGCCGTTCGATGTCCGGGAAGTGATCGCACGCCTGGTGGACGGCTCGGTGTTCGATGAGTTCAAGGCACTGTTCGGCACCACCCTGGTGTGCGGCTTTGCTCATCTGCACGGCTACCCCATCGCCATTCTGGCGAACAACGGGATTCTCTTTGCCGAAGCGGCGCAGAAAGGCGCGCACTTCATCGAGCTGGCCTGCCAGCGCGGCATCCCGCTGCTGTTCCTGCAGAACATCACCGGCTTCATGGTTGGGCAGAAATACGAAGCCGGCGGCATCGCCAAGCACGGCGCGAAGCTGGTCACGGCGGTGGCTTGCGCCCGGGTGCCGAAATTCACCGTGATCATCGGCGGCAGCTTCGGCGCGGGCAACTACGGCATGTGCGGCCGGGCGTACGACCCACGGTTCCTGTGGATGTGGCCGAACGCGCGGATTGGGGTGATGGGCGCCGAGCAGGCAGCCGGGGTGCTGGTGCAGGTCAAGCGCGAACAGGCCGAGCGCAGTGGCCATCCGTTCAGCGCGACCCAGGAAGCCGAGATCAAGCAGCCGATCCTCGATCAGTACGAAGAACAGAGTCACCCCTACTACTCCAGCGCGCGGCTGTGGGACGACGGCGTCATCGACCCGGCCCAGACCCGCGATGTGCTGGGCCTGGCCTTGTCCGCTTCACTCAACGCGCCCATCGAATCGAGCCGCTTCGGCGTGTTCCGGATGTAAACGGGGAATGCCCATGGATAACTTCAACACCCTCGAACTGCTCAGCGACCCACGCGGCTTCGCCACCCTGTGGCTGAGCCGCGAGTCGAAGAACAACGCGTTCAACGCCGAAATGATCCGCGAACTGATTCTGGCCCTGGACCAGGTCAGCAGCGATCCGAACCTGCGCTTCCTGCTGGTCCGTGGCCGTGGCAAACATTTCAGCGCCGGCGCCGACCTGGCCTGGATGCAGCAATCGGCCGAGCTCGACTACCACACCAACCTGGACGATGCCCGGGAACTGGCGGAGCTGATGTACAACCTCGCCAAGTTGAAAATTCCCACGCTGGCCGTCGTCCAGGGGGCGGCGTTCGGCGGCGCACTGGGCTTGATCAGTGCCTGCGACATGGCGATCGGCGCCGATGAGGCGCAGTTCTGCCTGTCGGAAGTGCGCATCGGTTTGGCGCCGGCGGTGATCAGCCCGTTCGTGGTCCAGGCCATCGGCGAGCGCGCCGCCCGGCGTTACGCCCTGACCGCAGAACGTTTCGGCGGGCAACGTGCGAGAGAGATCGGTTTGCTGTCGGAAAGTTACCCGGCCGAGGCGCTGGAGCATCACCTTGAACAGTGGGTCGACAACCTGTTGCTCAACAGCCCGGCGGCCATGCGCGCCAGCAAGGACTTGTTGCGCGAAGTCGGTAACGGCGCCCTCACCCCGGCGTTGCGGCGCTACACCGAAAACGCCATCGCCCGCATCCGCGTCAGCCCGGAGGGCCAGGAAGGCCTGCGGGCCTTCTTGCAAAAGCGCGCGCCAAGCTGGCAAGCCGAGTCGAATGTCAACAAGGAGCCGCGTCGATGAGCGCCCCCGTCCTCACCACGTTACTGGTGGCCAACCGTGGCGAAATCGCCTGCCGCGTGATGCGCACCGCCAAGGCCATGGGCCTGACCACCATTGCCGTGCACAGCGCCACCGATCGCGACGCCCGCCATAGCCGTGAAGCCGACATCCGTGTCGACCTGGGCGGCAGCAAGGCGGCTGACAGCTACCTGCAGATCGATAAGCTGATCGCCGCCGCCCAGGCCAGTGGCGCCCAGGCCATTCACCCCGGCTATGGCTTCCTGTCCGAAAACGCCGGATTCGCCCGGGCGATCGAAAACGCCGGGCTGATCTTCCTCGGCCCACCCGCCTCGGCCATTGATGCCATGGGCAGCAAATCCGCGGCCAAGGCCCTGATGGAAACAGCGGGCGTGCCCCTGGTACCGGGCTACCACGGTGAAGCCCAGGACCTGGACACGTTCCGCGATGCCGCCGAACGCATTGGCTACCCGGTGCTGCTCAAGGCCACCGCCGGCGGTGGCGGCAAGGGCATGAAAGTCGTCGAGGACGTCAGCCAACTGGCCGAGGCCCTGGCTTCGGCTCAGCGCGAAGCGCAGTCCTCGTTCGGTGATTCGCGGATGCTGGTGGAAAAATACCTGCTCAAGCCGCGCCACGTGGAAATCCAGGTCTTTGCCGACCGACACGGCCACTGCCTGTACCTCAATGAACGTGATTGTTCGATCCAACGCCGCCATCAGAAAGTGGTGGAAGAAGCCCCTGCTCCCGGCCTGACTCCGCAACTGCGCCGGGCGATGGGTGAGGCGGCGGTGCGCGCGGCCCAGGCGATAGGCTATGAGGGTGCTGGCACGGTGGAGTTCCTGCTGGATTCGCGGGGCGAATTTTTCTTCATGGAAATGAACACCCGGTTGCAGGTCGAGCACCCGGTCACCGAAGCGATTACCGGATTGGACCTGGTGGCCTGGCAGATCCGCGTTGCACAGGGCGAACCGTTGCCGATCACCCAGGAGCAGGTGCCGTTACGGGGCCATGCCATCGAAGTGCGGCTGTACGCCGAAGACCCGGCCAACGATTTCCTCCCGGCCACCGGGCGCCTGGCGTTGTATCGCGAATCAGCCGAGGGGCCGGGCCGCCGGGTCGACAGTGGGGTTGAGGAAGGCGATGAGATCTCACCGTTCTACGACCCGATGCTCGGCAAGCTGATTGCCTGGGGTGAGGACCGGGAACAGGCGCGACTGCGGCTGCTGAGCATGCTCGACGAGTTTGCCATCGGCGGGCTGAAAACCAACATCGATTTTCTGCGACGCATCGTCGCCCACCCCGCCTTTGCGGCGGCAGAGTTGGACACTGGATTTATCCCACGCTACCAGGCGCAATTGCTGCCAGAGCCTGGCGAGTTGGATGACGACTTCTGGGTCGCAGCAGCGCAGGGTTTCGCCTTGAGCCTGACGCCGCAGGTGCGTGCCGACGACGCCCACTCACCCTGGTCCAGCGCTACCGGCCTGCGCCTGGGGCTGCCAAGGGAAACCAGCCTGCACTTAAGCTGCGAAGGACAGGATCGCACGATCACCCTGAACGCCATCGATCAGCGTGCGGCACGCCAGGGCGAGCAACTGGTGATCGAGCGCAACGGCCTGCGCCGCAGTCATCGCGCCATTCGCCAGGGCGAAAGCCTGTACCTGCAATGGGACGGTGACTTGCACCGTGTCGACCTGTACGACCCACTGGCCGCCGCAGAGGCCAGCCACAGCCATCAAGGCGGCCTGACGGCGCCCATGAACGGCAGCATCGTACGGGTGCTGGTGAGTGCCGGCCAGGCGGTCGAGGCTGGGGCGCAACTGGTGGTGTTGGAAGCGATGAAAATGGAGCACAGCATTCGTGCACCCCAGGCCGGTGTGATCAAGGCGCTGTATTGCCAGGAAGGCGAAATGGTCAGTGAGGGCAGCACACTGGTAGCGTTCGACGAATAGGCATCGGCCCGTTTGCAGGGCCGATCCGGTTAAAAACGAATGGTGGCTTGCACGACCACACCGATCAGGCGGCATTGCTCGGTGTACAGGCTTTTCGGGTAAGTCGGATTGAGCGGGACCAGGTAACGCTGCCCGCTTTCCTCGATCAGTTTACGAAAGGTCGCATCGCTGCTGCCGGGCAGGTAGGCAACCACCAGCTTGCCGGGCACGGCTTCGATGGCCGGATCCACCAGGATCGACATGCCCTCGGGTATGCTCAAACCGCTCGGTGCGGTCATCGCATCGCCCACCACCACCAGCCAGAACGCATCCCCCTGGGCGTGGTAATCCGTCAGCTCATAGCGCAGATCGCCGTCGCGTACGTTGCCGACCTCGTGCCATTCACTGACCGGGTACCGGAAGTACGGGTTGTACTTCTGCGCCAGGGTCATGCCCTCCTCCGTCGAGGTGTCCGGCTCTCGAATCACCATCGCCACTTCAAGAAACTCCAGGCCCAGCTCCTTCAGGACCCGATTCATGTCATCGACACTGGGCTGCCGGCGCTTGGTCAGCCAATGGCCGACGCCGCCCTGGGACATGCCCAACCGTTCTGCGAGCACCACTTGCGTGACGCGCAGCTCCTTCATCTTGGCCTTGACCAACTCTATCCATTTATCCATGTGCGGCACGATACGTGGCTGGCTCCGACCGTCAAAACACAAATTGTAGTATTTAAATTATCGTCACAATTACGATAGGTACTATTCTGAATTAAGGATTTCAGCCCCCACACGGAGACACATGACACCATGGACACACTCAACAAAGATCAGCCCAACAACCCGTTCGATAGCACGTTCCCCCCACTTCAGGATTGCCCAGCCGCTAAAAGGGCGCTCGACTATTACTTGAAACCGGGTGTTTCAGAAGCGCCGACAGAGCACCGGTTCTTCGACGCCAACCATAACATCGGCGCGGAGGAAGCCCTTGTCCATGCGTGCGATCTGCTGCGCTGTGCGGCAGCCACGGCTCACGAGTCCGCCAATCGGCTGGACGGTTCGAGCCGTGACCTGGCATTTTCGGTGGTGCACATGATTGACCTGGTCAAGGTGATGCTTGACCGATCCCTGGATGGCTACCCGACTCGTCAGGCGTAATGCGCAGTAAGGTTGCCGCAAATGGACAACGGGAAAATTTCCAATCGATGCAATAAAACCATTTGACTTGCAAATGATAATGATTATTATTGCATCAACTGATCGCGAGATCAGTGATAGCCCAGAAGCCCTTAGGTCGGACTGCTGGGATATCTCCTCATCAGGCTAATCACGGTTTTTGACCCGGCTTTTGCCGGGTCTTTTTTTGCCGATTTTTCGGCTCATGGCTTCAGGCCAATGAAGTCTTTGGGTGTCGCTGAATCTGCTGGCGGGATGGTATCAAATGAAGATTCACTTACAAGCCTCCCCCTGTTCCACGCGGCCAGAAACTCTCCACGGCAGCACTTGAGAATCAATAACGGACGCTCTAAGCTGACCCAGCGTCCAGGGAGGACGCCCCCCCTCGCCGTTGATGTAAATCGTCCCGACTTCCCCCTCCTTGCGTGTAAAGTAACCGCCATGAACATCCTTTTCGGGAATGGTGACCGTGGCTAAATCTTCTTTTGAAATCAGCGCCAACTTTGACAGCGGCAACATTGAAGTCGTCGACATCAGCAACCCGCTACAGTCGCTCCTCAAGATCAGGCCCGATACCCGCAGTGCTCATTTCCAGTGGTTCCACTTCAAGGCCAGTGGCCTGCACGTCGGCCAGGAGTATTCCTTCCGGCTGCTCAATGCCAGCCAATCGTCGTATAGCAAGGCATGGACCGGCTACCAGACCGTTGCATCCTACGATCACGTCAACTGGTTCCGTATCCCTACTCAATATGAAGGTGATGCCCTGCGCTTTCACTTGGAGGCAGAACAACCCCACGCCTGGTTCGCCTACTTCGAACCGTACAGTCGCGGCCGTCACGATTGGCTGATCGAGCAAGCACTGCACAAGGCCGGCACCGAACTGCTGGCCGTTGGCAAAAGCGTCGAGGGCCGTGACATTCAACTGCTGCGCAAGGGCAACGGTGGCGAAGGCCGGCGGAAAATCTGGATCATCGCCCAACAGCATCCCGGCGAGCACATGGCCGAGTGGTTCATGGAGGGCGTGATCGAGCGCCTCCAGCAACATGATGATGCGCAACTGAACCGACTGCTCGACAAGGCCGACTTGTACCTGGTACCCAACATGAACCCGGACGGTGCGTTCCACGGGCATTTGCGGACCAACGCTAATGGGCAGGACCTCAACCGTGCCTGGCAGAACGCCAGTTTGGAAATCAGCCCTGAGGTGTTTTTCGTACAGCAGCAGATGGAAAAGTACGGCGTCGACCTGTTCCTGGACGTGCATGGCGATGAGGAAATTCCCCACGTGTTCACGGCCGCCTGCGAAGGCAACCCAGGCTACACGCCGCGCATCGCCCACCTCGAAGAGCGCTTTCGCAGCCACCTCAAGCACCAGACCAAAGACTTCCAGACCGTTCACGGCTACACCCGCGACGAGCCGGGCCAAGCCAACATGACCTTGGCCTGCAACGCAGTCGGGCAGAAATACGACTGTTTGTCCCTGACCCTGGAAATGCCGTTCAAGGACCACGACGATCACCCGAATCCACTCACTGGCTGGTCGGGTAAGCGTTCGATGCAGTTGGGCAAGGACGTATTGAGCACCCTTGGCGACCTGGTGGACGAGTTGCGCTGACCCAGCGTACAGATCGCGCAACCCGGTGGGAGGGAATGTGTTCTCCCCACCGTTTTTACGAATCAGCCCTTGCCACGCAACATACTGTCCATCACCTCATCCCGACGCACCCAGGCGTGAAACAGCGCTGCCGCCAGATGCACCAGCACCGTCAGGAACAACAAATAAGCCAGGTAACCATGGGCCTTTCGCAGCATCGCGAAGGTCTGCGCGTGCGCGGGCAGGATCGCGGGCAGGATCGCGGGCAGTCGCAGCGAATGGCCGAGCATCACCGGATCGCCCGCCGCTGAAATCATTGCCCAGCCCAACAGCGGCAGAATCAGCATCAGGGCGTACAACAACCCATGCGAAGCCTTTGCCGCCAACACCTGCCAGCTTGGCAGATCGGCCGGCAGCGGTGGCTGTCGAGTGGTAAAGCGCACCACCAGGCGCGCGATCACCAGCAGCAAAATCGCGATCCCCAAAGGCTTGTGCAGTTGGAGCAACCATTCATGGCGTTCGGACACCGAAGCGACCATGCCCGCGCCAATAAACAGCATGGCAATGATCATCAATGCCATCAGCCAATGCAGCAGCCGGGCCAGCGGTGCAAAGTGACGGGGGGCGCTCATGGGCGGGACTCCTGGGTGGCGGGCAACTGATGGACTTCGCTGGTGCGGCGCAGGTACGAGCTGGCATACGCGGCGGAACGCGCCGCCAACAGCGGATCGTCGGAACCTTCGATGCCGGCGGGCAGGATCAGCGGGTCATAATTGATATCGCGGCACTCACCGTTGTCCTGCGCCTGGGTGCGCTCCAGCACCAGCGTGCCGGCATTGAGCACCTTGCGATCAGCCGGCCAGGGCTTGCTGGCGTCAGTCACCGGATCGCCCGGATTGGCCAAGGTGATGTTCAACTGCCAGCGCAACGGCCCGGCGGCAAGACGCTTTACCAGGTCCTGCTCAAGGAAATCGGCGCCCTGAGGTGGCGTCGCGTCCGCGGCGTCCTGGCTCATCGGCACCACGCCCCAGCGCACCGCCTGGCGCTGTCCGGTGGGGTTGATCAGATAGAACGCGTTGATGCCGTTATAGGTCTCGGTGGCATAACTGGCCGATGGCTTGGCGGTCTTGATCCATTGCAGGAAGGGCATGGCTTCCGGGTGAGCGGCAAAGAACGCCGGTACGGCCGCAGGGTTGGGTTTTCCGGTGGCAGGATCCGGCGACTGGGCCTGCTGGAATTGGTAGAAAGCCTCGGGCGTCCCCACCGGGAACACCGGCATGCTGTTCATGCCCGTGCGCCATTGCTGGCCGTTGGCCTGGGTAAAACGCAGCGCCAGGCTGCGAATCGGCACGCTGCCATCCGGTGCATAGGGGTTGCCGCTGGGCAAGGCAAAGCGTCCGACCACCGGTGTTCGTGCTTGCGTGAACACCTGGGCAGTGGAATAGGCGCCGGCCTCGCCAGTGCTCTCGAAGTAGCCCGCCACACAGACACCTTTTGAGTGATTGCGCCGAAACCCCGGGTGGGTCCCGTTGTTCTGCTCCAGGATATTGACCAGCGCCTTGGGCGTCAGTCGCTGTGGATCAAGGGTGCCATTGACGTAGGCAAACGCCCCGCCCAGCGCCGCGACAACCACGGCAATGCCGGCCAGGCGCAGGGCCAGGGTTGCTGCACTCAAGGGCGGCCGACTCGGTGAAGAGGAAGGGTCAACCATGACAAAGCTCCAAGGCCCGAGGCCATTTGCGGAAAGGACCCGTCAGACGAAGGGCTTGCAGGTTTATTCCCGCGCCTCGTATTTATTTTTCCTGCACTGGAATAATCTCGTTCGCGGGTCGTCTTTCCAGTCCCGGTGCAGCGACTGCCCCTAGAAGCCACACGCCCATGAACGAACTCGATGAACAGCTGCGCGAGCTCATCCCCAGGCTACGGCGCTTTGCCGTGTCGCTGACGCGCAACCCGAGCAACGCCGACGACCTGGTGCAGACGTGCCTGGAACGGGCGTTGTCGAAATGGAACGACAAGCGTCCGGACGGCGATCTGCGGGCCTGGCTGTTCTCGATTCTGTACCGGCAGTTTCTCGACGCCCATCGCCGTTCCCGGCGCTATGCGCGCATGCTGGAATTCTTCACCGGCCGCGACGATGGCCACCCTTCGGCCGAGCGCAGTGTTATCGCGCTATCGTCCCTGCAGGCCTTCGACCAACTCACGACGGAACAACGTGCATTGTTGTTATGGGTCTCGGTGGAAGGCTTGAGCTACCAACAAGTCGCCGACATCCTCGGCGTGCCGACCGGCACGGTGATGTCCCGCCTGTCACGCGCGCGCCAGGCCCTGCGCCAACTCAGCGATGGCGAAATCACCCGCCCTGCCCTGCGGATACTCAAATGATCAACATGCCCCCCAGCGACAACGACCTGCACGCCTATGTCGATCGCCAACTGAGCGAAGCCGACCGGCGCCTGGTGGACACCTACCTCGCCAACCACCCCGACGTCGCCGCTCGGGTCAGGGCTTGGCAACAGGACGCGCAACACCTGCGCAGCGCCTTCAGTGGCGCGTTGCAACAACCGGCCAATCCGGCGCTCGACCCGGCGATGATTCGTCAGCGCCTCAAGCATCGGTCCAGGCGCTACATGGCCAGTGCGGCGGTGTTGCTGCTGGCCGTCAGCGTCGGTGGATTCAGCGGTTGGCACGCGCGGGAAATGACCCTGCTCAGCAGTGCAGCGCCCATGGCTGACGCGCTGCAGGCGTACCGGCTGTTCGCCCAGCAGGGCCTGCTCCCGGCCGATTTCCAAACCGGCGACGCACGCAGCATGCAAGACTGGCTCGACCGCTACTTCACTCAGGCCAACCGACTCCCGGACCTGTCCGGCGCGGGCTTCAAACCGGTCAGCGGCCGCTTGCTCAGCACTGAGCAAGGTGCGGCGGCCATGGTGGTTTACCAGGACCCGAGCGGCGAGAAAATCAGTTTCTACGTACGCCCGCCGGGCCCGAAAAACTTCCTGCTGCCCCGTGGCAGTCGCCGCGATGGCGAGTTACAGGCCGAGTACTGGTCCGGGCCGGGATACAACTATGCGATGGTCATCCCCAGCGGTACGCCGACGACGCAGCGGCTCAAGCAAACGCTGAATTTCTGATCACCACCCCATCACCTGTGGGAGCGAGCCTGCTCGCGATTGCGGTGTATCAGTTAAATAATCACTCACTGGACCACCGCTATCGCGAGCAGGCTCGCTCCCACAGGGGCCTGAGTGTTCTTGAAAGAGTGTTCTTGAAATTTTGCTCACCCCTGCCCAAACACCTGCGAAGGCCGGCGCAGCAGCGGGTCAAACGGGTTGATCCGCGGCCCGATCAGCGCCGCCTCGCGCTTGAGCATTTCCACCACCGTCGGCAGGCGATCGGGCCCGAGGCGGTCGCTCACCGTTGCCACGCTCAAGGCGGCCACGGCCCGACCGTCCCGATCCAGGATCGGCACCGCGACCCCGGCCATGCCCTGCAACACGCCGGTATTGCGGCCGGCGTAACCGAGCGCACGCACGCTTTCCACTTCCGAGCGCAGGAAGACTTCGTCGTACAAATGAAAATCCTTGAGCCGCGGCAGGTTGTAATGGATCACCGTGTCGCGCTCCTCCTCCGGCAGGAACGCCAGGATCGCCAGGCTGCCCTGGCCCACGCCCAATGCCACGCGGCCGCCGATGTCACCGGTAAAGGTGCGAATCGGAAACGGTCCTTCGCTACGGTCCAGACAGATGGCATCGAACCCGCTGCGCGCCAGCAGAAACAGCGAGTCGCCCAGAGAAGCTGACAACCGCAGCATGGCCGGTCGCACCAGTTCCCGCAGGTTGCCGGTGTTGCCGGCGCGGGCGGCCAGGGCGAAGAAGTCCAGGCTCAGTCGGTAGCGCTTGGTGCTCGCGTCCTGCTCGACCATGCCCTCGTCCATCAGGCTGCGCAGCAGGCGATGCGTGGTTGGCTGGGACAACCCGATGCGCTGGGCCAGCTGCGTCACCCGTTCGCCACCCCCGGCGGTGTCCCCCAGGCTGCGCAGGACGGCAAACAACCTCGAAACCGCACCGACGCCGACTTCGCTCTTTTCGCTATTCCGATCAGTGGGATTATTCATCCAATATCCATAATTAAAATTTACTCAATGAATAAAACTGAAAATAAACATCTTCTCAGTGAAATAGATCATTGAGCCCATCCTAGTCTTCGTCCTACTCTGCGTCCATACAGGGGCGATTCGAACAACAGCGGCAGCCGACCCAGGTCGAGCGCCAACGCACCCGCAGTACCCCCTTTCGTATCTGCCCATACAAAAAAGCGCGCCTCGCGGCGACGCATAACAATTCCAGGTGGAGCGCAGCGATGGCTTTTGTGCGACTTGAAGAACTTGGCAAACGGTACGGCGCGATCGACGCCGTGGTCGCCACCAACCTCTCGGTGGAGAAAGGCGAATTCGTCTCGCTGCTCGGCCCTTCCGGCTGCGGCAAGACCACCACCTTGCAGATGATCGCCGGCTTCGTCGACGTCAGCAGCGGGCGCATCCTGCTGGACGGCCGCGACATTACCCACGCCAAGCCCGCCAGTCGTGGCCTGGGCGTGGTGTTCCAGAGTTACGCGCTGTTTCCCCACATGACTGTCAAGGACAACGTCGCCTTCGGCCTGCGCATGCGCAAGGTGGCCAACGCCGACCTGCAACAACGGGTGGCCCGGGTGCTGAAACTGGTGCGCCTGGACGCACACGCCGAACGCTACCCCCGGGAGCTTTCCGGCGGCCAGCGCCAGCGCGTGGCATTGGCCCGGGCGCTGGTGATCGAGCCGCCGGTGCTGCTGCTTGACGAACCGCTGTCCAACCTCGACGCCAACCTGCGCGAAGAGATGCAATACGAGATCCGCCGCATCCAGCGCGAAGTCGGGATCACCACGCTGATGGTCACCCACGACCAGTCCGAAGCCCTGTCCATCAGTGACCGTGTGGTGGTGATGCAAGCCGGGCGCATTACCCAGATCGACGCGCCGTACACCCTCTACGAACACCCACGAACCCAGTTCATCTCCGGCTTCGTCGGCAAAGCCAACCTGCTGCCCGGCGAGCGTGACAGTGCGGGCGTCGTTCAAGCCTGCAGCCACGGCCAGGGTGACCTGACGCTGAGCCTGCGCCCGGAAAAAATCGACCTGTGCCCGGCCGGTTCAGGCCGGCTGCAAGGCACGGTCGTCAGCCGCTTTTTTCTCGGCAGCCAATGGCTGTACGGCGTTTCCACCCACCTGGACGAACTCTGCGTGGTACGCCGCAACGACGGCTCCGCGCCACTGAACGAAGGCACGGCGGTGGGCCTCGATTGGGACCCGGCCCTGCTGCGGGTATTGAGCGCCGACGAGGTGTCGGCATGAAGTGGATCGCTGCGATGCGCCGCGGGCGTCAGGGCTACCTGATGTCCGCGCCGGCCCTGGCCTTGTACCTGGGCCTGTTGGTGATCCCGCTGGGCCTGACCCTGGTGCTGTCGTTCAACGTCTTCGACTACAACTCGGGTATCAACGGCGACGCGTATACATTCGATCACTACACCAGCCTGCTCGGCGATCCGTACTTCTATGAGATCTTCTTGCGCACGCTGTGGATCAGCGCCCTGACCACCCTGTTATGCGTGTTGATCGGGGTGCCCGAGGCGTATGTCCTCAGTCGCATGGGCGCGCCGTGGCGCTCGATTTTCCTGATCCTGATCCTCACGCCACTGCTGATTTCGGTGGTGGTGCGGGCCTTCGGCTGGAGCCTCCTGCTCGGCGCCGATGGCCTGGTCAACCAGACCCTGCAAGCCTTCGGCGGCTCGCCGATGAAACTGCTCTACACACCGTTCGCCGTGGTCATCGCCCTGGTCCATGTGATGCTGCCGTTCATGATCATTCCGGTCTGGACCTCGCTGCAAAAACTCGACCCCGCCGCCGAACAGGCCGCGCTGTCCCTGGGGGCGAGCCAGTTCACGGTGATACGCAAGGTCGTGCTGCCGCAGATCATGCCCGGCGTGCTGTCGGGCACGCTGATCGTGTTCGGCCTCGCCGCCAGTTCGTTCGCCATCCCCGGACTGCTCGGCGGACGCCGCTTGAAAATGGTCGCCACGCTGATCTACGACCAGTACCTGTCGGAGCTCAACTGGCCCATGGGGGCGGCCATTGCCGTCGCGCTGCTGCTGCTCAACCTGCTGATCATGCTGTCGTGGAACCGCATGATCGAAGGCCGCTACAAGAAGTCATTGGGGTAATTCGTCATGTCCAGGAACGGTCCTTTCGCCCTGTTGTTCCATGCCTTGGTGGTGGTGTTCATGCTGGCGCCACTGGTGGTGGTGTGCCTCGTGGCCTTCACCCCGGAAAACACCCTGAGCCTGCCGACCACGGCGTTCTCCCTGCGCTGGTTCCGTGCGGTGTTCGAGCGCGCGGACTTCGTCGATGCGTTCTACAACAGCCTGATCCTGGCGTTTTGCGCGGCTTCGCTGGCGACGCTGATTGCGGTGCCGGCGGCCCTGGCGATCACCCGCCTGGAATTCCCCGGTCGAGACTTTTTCAACGGGCTGTTCCTGTCGCCGATCATCATTCCGCACCTGGTGCTTGGCGTGGCGCTGCTGCGCTTGTTCGCGCTGATGGGCGTGAACGGCAGCTTCGCCTGGCTGATCTTCGCCCACGTGCTGGTGATCACTCCGTATGTGCTGCGCCTGGTGCTTGCCTCGGCCATCGGCCTGGATCGCAGTGCCGAACAGGCGGCGCAATCGCTGGGAGCCGGGCGCTTCACGCTGTTTCGGCAGATCACCTTGCCGATGATTCTGCCGGGTGTGGCCGGGGGCTGGTTGTTGGCATTCATCAACAGTTTCGATGAGGTCACGCTGTCGATCTTCGTCACTTCGCCGGCCACGCAAACCCTGCCGGTGCGCATGTATGTCTACGCCACCGAATCCATCGACCCGATGATGGCGGCGGTGTCGGCACTGGTCATCGCGCTCACGGCGCTGACCATGATTCTGCTTGATCGGGTCTATGGCCTGGATCGGGTTCTGGTAGGTAAACAATGAGGGCGCCATGGCTCTGCTGAAACGACTGGCCGAAGGCGACCGCCCGGCCCTGGACTTTACCCTCGACGGCGCACCGGCCAGCGGCCTGTTGGGCGACACCCTGCTCACCGCTGTGCTGACCTGCAGCGAGCACCTGCGCGGCAGCGATTTCAGCGCCGAGCCCAGGGCCGGCTTCTGCCTGATGGGCGCCTGCCAGGACTGCTGGGTCCGCTTGGGCGACGGCCGCCGCGTCCGCGCCTGCTCGACCCTGCTCGAAGCGGGCCAGCACATCAGCCGCGAACCGGGACGGCTGGTATGACCGTTTCCAGCAGGCATGACCTCATCGCGAGCAGGCTCGCTCCCACAGTAAGTCTGTGGTGGTACCCGACGTTGGGTACGCCACAAATCCCCTGTGGGAGCGAGCCTGCTCGCGATTGCAAATTGTCTGTCACCACCGTCGCTGAATGTACCGCCACAAAGCCCCAGGCCTTGTCGACGAGGTGGTCATGAAACCCACCGCCATCATCGGCGCCGGCCCGGCGGGTATCCGGGCGGCGCAGACGCTGGTCGCCCACGGCGTGTATCCGGTCTTGCTGGACGAGGCCGCCCGCGGTGGCGGGCAGATCTATCGGCAGCAGCCGGCCAACTTCAAGCGCTCGCCGGTCAAGCTTTATGGCTTCGATGCGCACAAGGCCAACGCCATCCACCAGACCCTCGACGAACTGCGCGAACAGCTCGATTACCGTCCCGACACATTGGTGTGGAATACCGAAGCCGGCCTGTTGGATACCTTGCACGAAGGTCGCGCCGACCGTCTCGAATACGCCAGCGTGATCGTCGCCACCGGTGCCACCGACCGGGTCCTGCCAGTACCGGGTTGGACCCTGCCTGGGGCCTACAGCCTGGGCGCCGCCCAGATTGCCCTGAAATTCCAGGGCTGCGCCATCGGTGAGCGGGTGGTGTTCGCCGGCAGCGGCCCACTGTTGTATCTGGTGGCGTATCAATACGCCCGAGCCGGCGCCAACGTGGTCGCGGTGCTCGACAGTTCCCCCTTCAGCGCCCAGGTCCGCGCGCTGCCCGGCCTGTTGGCGCAACCGGCGACCCTCGCCAAGGGCCTCTACTACCGCGCCTGGCTGACTGCCCACGGCATCCCCGTGCAGCAAGGCGCAAGCCTGTCGCGTATCGACGGCGAACACCGGGTGCAGTCGCTGCACTGGCGCAACGCCAAAGGTGAACACACCCTCGACTGCGACGCGGTGGCCTTCGCCCATGGCTTGCGCAGCGAGACCCAACTGGCCGATCTGCTCGGCTGCGAATTCGCCTGGAACAGCCTCAATCGCGCCTGGCTGCCGCTACGGGACCGCGCCGGGCGCAGCAGCGTCCCCGGGGTCTATCTGGCTGGTGACGGCGCCGCCATCATGGGCGCCGACGCTGCGGAAATGGCCGGTGAACGGTCGGCCCTGGCCTTGCTCGAAGACATGGGCTATCTGATCGACGCGCAACGCTGCAGCGAACTGGAGCAATCCCTCGAACGCATCGGCCAGTTCCGACAAGGCCTGGAGCGTGCATTTGCCTTTCCCGAGGACTGGGCCGCCGAGGCCGCCGACCATCTGATGATCTGCCGCTGCGAAGAAGTCCGCGTCGGCGACATCCGCCGGGTGGTGGGTGAAGGCCATTGGGAGATCAACCGGGTCAAGGCGCATTGCCGGGTTGGCATGGGCCGCTGCCAGGGACGGATGTGCGGCGCCGCAGCGGCAGAAATCATTGCCTGCACGAGCGGTCGCCCGGTTTCCGGGATTGGTCGCCTGCGCGCCCAAGCGCCCATCAAGCCCGTGCCGTTCGGCCTGGAGGTCGAGCCATGAGCGAAGTCGACGTGGTGATCATTGGCGGCGGCATCGTCGGCGCCTCGGCCGCGCTGTTCCTGAGCAAGGCCGGACGCCGAGTGGCACTGCTGGAACGGGATTTCTGCGGCTCGCACGCAAGCGGCGTGAACTACGGCGGTGTACGCCGCCAGGGCCGACCGTTGTCGCAACTGCCCCTGTCGCAACGGGCCCATGAAATCTGGAGCCGGTTGCCCGAGTTGATCGGCATTGATGGCGAATACCAGCGCAGCGGTCATCTGAAACTCGCCCGCAGCCTCGATGATCTGCGCGCCCTGCACGACTACGCCGCCAGCAGCCAGGGCTTTGGCCTGGATCTGCAACTGCTGGATCGTGACCAATTGCGCGCTCGTTTCCCGTGGGTTGGCGCCGTGGCGGTGGGGGCGTCGCTGTGTCCGGATGACGGCCACGCCAACCCGCGCCTGGTATCGCCGGCTTTTGCCCAGGCAGCCCGCCGGCATGGCGCGCAGATCCACGAACAATGTGCCGTCAGCACCGTCGAGCACGACGGCCGACGCTTCAGCGTACACACCGAAACCGGCCGGGTGTTCCATGCACCGTGGCTGCTCAATTGCGCCGGCGCCTGGGCGAGCCATTTCGCCGCGCAGTTCGGCGAAGCGGTGCCCATGCACGCGGGGCACCCGGCGATGCTGGTCACCGAACCCCTGCCAGTGGTCATGGACGCCAGCACCGGCGTCGAGGGTGGCGGTATCTACGCGCGCCAAGTCGCCCGTGGCAACTGCGTGCTGGGGGGCGGTCAGGGTTTCGCCCTGGACACTGCGCGCGCCCGGCCCGGCCAGCACGCCGTGCTCGAAATCCTGCGCCAGGCAGTCGAACTTTACCCGTTTCTGGAAGGCGCCCAGGCGATTCGCACCTGGAGCGGCACCGAAGGCTACCTGCCCGATCGCCAGCCGGTGATCGGCCCCAGCGGCACCCAACCCGGCCTGCTGCATGCGTTCGGTTTTGCCGGCGCCGGCTTCCAGATCGGTCCCGCGGTGGGCCAGGCGCTCACCGAGATCATCTGCAGCGGCGCATCAAGCACGCCGCTGGATGCGTTTTCCATCACCCGGTTTCACTCCATCTCCGTTGCTTGATAGAGGAAGGTCGCGCCATGAATAACGTCAAACGCACTGCATTACTGGGTTTTTCCTGCTTGAGCGCATTGCTCACCGTTGGCCAGGCACACGCCGAGCCGACGCTGTACCTGGGCATGAACGGCGGTACCATGGAGCGGCTCTACGCCGACAAGGTCCTGCCGGCCTTCGAGAAAGCCAACAACGTCAAAGTCGTGATTGTGCCCGGCACCTCCGCCGACATCCTGGCGAAGGTCCAGGCGAGTAAAGGCAACCCGCAGATGCACGTGATGTTCCTCGATGACGGCATCATGTACCGCGCCATCTCCATGGGACTGTGCGACAAGCTGCAGGACAGCCCGACCCTGGCGCAGATCCCGGCCAAGGGCCGTATCAAGGATCAGGCCGTCGCTGTCAGCCTCGGGGTGACGGGTCTGGCCTACAACACGCGGCTGTTCAAGGAAAAAGGCTGGAACACGCCGACGTCCTGGATGGACTTGGCCGACCCGCGTTTCAAGGACAAGGTGGTGTTCCAGTCGATGGCCTCGTCGACCTTCGGCCTGCACGGTTTCCTGATGTTCAACCGGATCCAGGGCGGTACCGAAAGTGATGTCGAACCAGGCTTCAAGGCCTGGCCGAACACCATCGGGCGCAACGTGCTGGAATACATTCCCAGCTCGGCGAAGATTTCCGAAATGCTGCAGACCGACGAAGCGGCCCTGTTCCCGCTGACGCCGACCCAGGTGACCGCGCTTAAACTCAAGGGCATGCCGGTGGAGTACGCACAACCGAAGGAAGGCGCCGTGGTCCTCAACGTCGCCGAATGCACCATCGCCCAGAACACCCAACCTGAGCTGGCGCAGAAACTCGCGGCATTTCTATTGACGCCGGAAGCCCAGGCCATTGCCCTGGAAGAAGGCGACCAGATCCCGTCGAACCCGAACACCCCGACCACCGACAAGACTCGTGGCCAGGTGGAAGCGATGAAGCAATACCTGGGAACCGCGATCGCCGTGGATTGGGATCAGGTCAACGAACAGCGCCCGGCCTGGAACGCCCGGTGGAACCGCAGTATCGAGCGCTAGGGCGAGCACATCCACCCACGCTTTGCCGGTATCATGCGGCGTCCAGACGCAATGAACTGACCCCATCCATGGATACCCTCACCCAACTCCGCACCGGCCAGCTCTCAGGCACGACTCGCCTGGACCTGGCCTGCGGCCTGACGCAGTTTCCGCGGGAAATCTTCGACCTGGCCGATTCCCTCGAAATTCTCAACCTCAGCGGCAATCAACTCGACGCGCTGCCCGACGACCTGCATCGGCTGACCCGCCTGCGGGTGCTGTTCTGCTCGGACAACCGCTTCACCGAACTGCCCGAATGCCTGGGCCGTTGCGCCGCGTTGACCATGATCGGCTTCAAGGCCAACCGCATTGAGCGCGTAACCGGCGCTGCCTTGCCGCTGCGGCTGCGCTGGCTGATCCTGACCGACAACTGCATCAGCGACCTCCCTGATGAACTGGGCCAACGCACGCACCTGCAAAAACTGATGCTGGCCGGTAACCGTTTACAGCAGCTGCCTTCGAGTCTGGGCCAGTGCCAGCGTCTCGAACTGCTGCGCATCGCTGCCAATCAACTGGTTGAACTGCCGCAAGGATTGCTGGAACTGCCAAGCCTCAGTTGGCTGGCTTACGCCGGCAATCCGCTGGAACCCCAGGCCGACGCCGTCGCTTTGAATACGACGACGCCTATCGACTGGTCGCAGTTGAACCTGCAGCAACCGTTGGGTGAAGGCGCGTCGGGAGTGATCTACCAAGCGCTGTGGCAAGCCCCAGGCCAGGCGGCGCGAAACGTTGCGGTAAAACTGTACAAAGGCCAGATGACCAGTGACGGTTCGCCGCTGCACGAAATGCACGCCTGCATCACCGCCGGTCGACACCCCAACCTGATCGACGTGCTGGGCCAGGTCGCCGGCCATCCCGAGGAGCAGGCCGGGCTGGTGATGGCGCTGATCGAGCCCAGTTACCGCAACCTCGCCGGGCTGCCAAGCCTGGCCTCGTGCACCCGCGACGTGTATGCCGACGAGCTGCGCGTCAGCGCCTCCGCTGCCTTGCGCATCGCCCGCGGCATCGCCTCGGTGGCGGCGCATCTGCACCGCCAGGGCATCACCCACGGTGATCTGTACGCGCACAACATTCTGTTCAACGACCAAGGCGACTGCCTGCTGGGGGACTTTGGTGCGGCGTCGTTCCATCCCACCACCGACACGAGGCAAACGCGCGCATTGCAGCGCATCGAAGTACGGGCCTTCGGGATTTTACTGGGGGAACTGCTGGAGAGAATCGAACCGGCGCTTGATGCCGCGGCGCTGACAGCGCTGCAAGATTTGCAGGCCGGCTGCTGCCAGCCAGAAGTGCTGGCACGACCGGGGTTCGAGGAGATTGAAACGCTGTTGAGCCGGTTAAACGACTGACCGTGGCGAGGGAGCTTGCTCCCTCGCCACGGAAAGGCCTGCGGTTACCCCGCCAACCCGACAAACATGTCCTGTACGTCATCGTGGTTATCGAGGCCTTCAAGGAAGGCTTCGACTTCAGCCATCTGCTCGTCGGTCAGACCGGCGACCGGGTTTTTCGGTTGATAGCCCAATTTGGCCGCCAACACGGTGAAACCCTGCTCCGGCAAGGCCTTCTGCACCGCGTCGAGGTCAGCAGGATCGGTGATGAACAAGGTCGCGCCCTCTTCGCCCGCTTCGAAATCCTGGGCACCGGCCTCAATGGCGGCCATTTCCGGATCGGCGTCCGGGCTGTCCGGCGAGGCCTCGATCATGCCGACATGGTTGAAGTCCCACGCCACCGAACCCGAAGCGCCCAATTGGCCCTTACGAAATGCGACGCGGATTTCGGCAACGGTGCGGTTGATGTTGTCGGTCACGCATTCAACGATCAGCGGCACCTGATGCGGCGCGAACCCTTCATAGGTGACGCGGTGGTACTGCACGGTCTCACCGAGCTGGCCCGAACCTTTCTTGATCGCACGCTCCAGGGTCTCGCGCGGCATCGAGGCCTTCTTCGCCTGCTCGACCACCAGGCGCAGATGCGCGTTGGTCGAGGTGTCGGCGCCGTTGCGCGCGGCAATGGTGATTTCCTTCACCAGCTTGCCGAAGATCTTGCCCTTGGCGTTCGCAGCCGCTTCTTTGTGTTTAACCTTCCACTGTGCGCCCATTACTCACTCTCTTGTCTGACGCGCCGAGACATCTGCCGGCCGGCGCTGTGGCGCAAGTTTATACGGCCTAAACCGGCTGATCGACCAAAAAATTCAGCCTGCTGAATCGGCATTTTCACAGTGCGTTGTAGGGCTTTTCTGAAAAGAGGACCACAAGCACCATTTCCCTTTGGGGTTTCGTACCCTCTGCGCCTCTCTCCCTGCAAGAAAGAGCCGCAATGCGCAACGACACGGAAAGTCCATTCAGCCTGACCCTCACGCAAAGCGACTTGCAACTGCAAGTACTACGACTCAATGGTCGGGAAGCCCTCAACCAGCCGTACCGCTTTGACCTCGAACTGATCAGCCTGGCGCCCCCCATGAACCCCGACACGCTACTGGGGCAGCCGGCCTTCCTGCGCCTGGATGGCGAATCGGGCATCCACGGGGTCGTCCACAGCGTCAGTCTGAGCGCGCATGCGCCGCACCGCGTCGGCTATCGCCTGACGTTGGTGCCTTACCTCCAGCGTCTGGAGCAAGGTCCCCGGCGGCAGGTGTTCACTCGACTCAGCGTCGTGCAATTGCTGCAACGCCTGCTGGAGCACCACGCACTGCCCGCCGACAGTTACCGCTTCGAATTGCCTCATGGGCAGTACCCGCGCCGGCCCTTCTGCATCCAATACGAGGAAAGCGACCTGGCTTTGCTGCAACGGCTGTGTGAAGAAGAAGGTATTCACTATCACTTTGAACACGCGCCCCAGGGGCATGTGCTGGTGTTCGCCGAAGACCCGGCAAGCTTTCCCCCATCGCCCATGGAGTTGACCCTGTGCACAGACGACAGCGTGAAGCCGGCGATCAAGCGGTTGTACCTGCGTCACCAGCCAATGATGCCAGGCCTGCCCGTCGGGTTCAGTGATCGGGCCAGCGGCGAAATCGAGGCCTCGGCGGCCAATCATGCCTTTGAACGTACCGAGCCCGAAGCCTTGCGGGGCAATCCGGTCCTGGCTCATCCCCACCAGACCGCTCGCCGCCACTTGGAACGCCTGCGCTGCCGACAACGGCAAATCCACGGCCACAGCACTCAACCGACCCTGCGTGGCGGCCACCTCGTGCAGATCGGCGAACACCCGGTGTCAGCCTTCAACGACCAGTGGCTGATCACTGAAGTCCAGCATCGCGGTCGGCATTTCTCCATCCTGGAACCGAACCTGCCCACGCCACCCTCGGCCCGGGACTACCGCAACCGGTTCACTGCCATCCCGTGGTCCACCGTATTCAGGCCGGCGCTTAAACACCCCAAGCCGTGCATCCCGGGCTATCACCTTGCCCATGTGCTCGGCGACACTGGCCAACCGGTGAAGCCCGATGAACGCGGCCAGGTCAGTGTCAGCCTGTGGGCGCCGGATCAGGAGGGCATCCCGCTGCCGGTGTCGCGATTGACGCCCAAGGAGCAGTCCGCCTTGCTGGCCGGCAGCCAGGTGCTGGTGAGTTTCCTCGATGGCGACCCCGACCGACCGGTGCTTTGCCCTGGGGTTTTGGACCCCGGTGCCGGGCCCACCCCCGTACCGGTGAAAACGCCGCAGGGACCCCATGATGCGGGGCTGCTGCTGGACTGGCTGCTGAACCCGCCGGACCTGGCGCCCTGACAAAACCTGATCCAGCACAAGCAAACCCAGCGAAACGGGCTTACAGTACACATAACGCTGCTCAAGACGGCGCTTCACCCTGATTGTTGGAGAGACCTGCAATGCCCTGGAAAAACTCAGAAAGCCGCTACAGTACCGTCACGGTGACCTTGCACTGGCTGATGCTGGTTCTGCTGGCCGTGGTTTACGCCTGCATCGAATTCCGCGGGATTTTCCCCAAGGGCAGTGGCGGTCGGACCCTGATCAAGGAAGCGCATTTCATGCTCGGCCTGACTGTGTTCCTGCTGGTCTGGCTGCGCCTGTTCGCCCGCAGCATGGGCAAGGCCCCGGCGATCTTTCCGGCGTCGCCTGTCTGGCAAACGCTTCTGGCTCGCCTGATGCACTGGGCGCTGTACCTGTTCATGATCGCCATGCCGCTGCTGGGCTGGCTGATCACCAGCGCCGAAGGGCACCAGGTGATGTTCTACGGTTTCGATTTGCCGTTGCTCATCCATCAGGACAAGAACTTCGCCAAACAGCTGGAAGGCTGGCATGTGCTGGGCGGCACTATCGGCTATTGGTTGATCGGGCTGCATGCTCTGGCGGGGCTGTATCATCACTATGTGGTCCGCGACAACACGTTGCTGCGGATGATGCCCAAGCGCGGCTGAGGGCGGTTATTCGAACCCCCGGCGGCCTTGCAAGCCGCCGGTGTGCACGAAGACCAGGCGCGTGCCCGGGGCAAATCGCCCGGCCTCGACCTGCGCCTTGAGCGCCATCAGGGCCTTGCCGGTGTACAGCGGCTCCAACTCGATGGCGTCGGTGGTGGCGATGAAGGCAGTGAGTTCGGCATCGACCCGGGCAAAACCGCCACGGCTGCCGTCGAACAATTCATAACGCGAATGGGCAAGCCCCGCTGCGGCGATGATGCTCTCGACCTGCTGCGCCACGCCGTGATCCTCGGGCACGGCCAACACGCCATGGACCGGACGCTCCCCCGCCTCGGCCAGCACCAGCCCCGCCAGCGACGTCCCCGTGCCGCAAGCCAGCCACCAGCCGTGATAATCCGCCCAACCCAACGCTGCCAATTGTTCCCGAACGCTGGTTACCCAGGCCATGCAGCCTTGGGCGCCGGGCAATCCTGAACCGCCTTCGGGCACGGGGTAAAAATGCGGATAACGTGCTCGCCAGGGCACCCAGAAATCCGCCGCGTGGCGCGCTCGGTAACCGCCGTAACCCAGCCAATGCAGTTCCATGCCGAACGCTTCAAGGTCCAGCACGGTCGGCGTCTCCCGGGGCTGACCGCGCAGCAGTCCGAGCGTTGCAAAGCCATAGCGCTTGCCCGCCGCCGCCAACGCATGCAGATGGTTTGAATAAGCGCCGCCCAGGCTCATGACGCCCCCAGCACCCGCCTCGTGGGCGGCACGCAGATGATGAACCAGCTTGAACCACTTGTTACCGCTGATCAGCGGATCAATCCGGTCCAGGCGCAACACCGCCACTTCCACACCGGCACGGGCGAGCCAGTCGAGATGAAGGCGTTCGAGTCGCGGTTGTGGGTGCCAGTCGAGGGTGGAGCAAAGCATTGCGACAGACCGAGGGAAAAGATGATCGCTATCTTACCAGCTCGATGGCCGTAACCCCTGTGGGAGCGAGCCTGCTCGCGATGGCGGTGGATCAGTCAGCACGTCTGCAACTGACAAACCGCCATCGCGAGCAGGCTCGCTCCCACAGGGGATCAAACGTCTACAGGGCGGGCGCCTTAGAGCTGCGCCGCCAATCGCGAACCCTGGTTGATCGCCCGCTTGGCATCCAGCTCCGCCGCCACGTCAGCACCGCCGATGAGATGAACATTCTGCCCTGCCGCTTCCAGGCCTTCCTGCAATTCACGCAGCGGATCCTGGCCGGCGCAGATCACGATGTTGTCCACCGGCAGCACCTGTGGCTCGCCAGCTTCGCCGATGCGAATGTGCAGGCCGTTGTCGTCGATCTTCAGGTACTCGACACTGTTGAGCATCTGCACTTGCTTGTTCTTCAGGCCCGTGCGGTGAATCCAGCCGGTGGTCTTGCCCAGGCCGTCGCCCACCTTGGATGCCTTGCGCTGCAACAGGAATACCTGACGCGCCGGGGCATGGGGCTCGGCGCGGATCCCGGCCACACCGCCACGGGCCTGGAGGTGAGTGTCGATGCCCCATTCCTTCCAGAACGCTTCACGGTCCTGGCTGGTGGAAACGCCTTGGTGCACCAGGAACTCCGACACGTCGAAGCCGATACCGCCGGCGCCAATCACCGCGACGCTGTGACCCACCGGTTTGCGTTCCAGGATCACGTCCAGGTAGCTCAGCACCTTGGCGTGATCCACGCCGGGAATCGCCGGTACACGCGGGGCGATGCCGGTGGCGAGGATGATCTCGTCGTAACCACCGTCCACCAGCTTCGCCACGTCCACCCGGGTGTTGAGACACAGCTCGACATTCGTCGTCTGCAACTTGCGATTGAAATAACGCAGGGTCTCGTAGAACTCTTCCTTGCCCGGCACGCGCTTGGCCACGTTGAACTGGCCACCGATTTCGCTGGCCGAATCGAACAACGTCACCTGGTGCCCGCGCTCGGCGGCCACGGTGGCGGCGGACAACCCGGCCGGGCCGGCACCGACCACGGCGATTTTCTTCACCTGGGTCACCGGCAGGTAGTTGAGTTCGGTTTCATGGCAGGCCCGCGGGTTCACCAGGCAACTGGTGAGCTTGCCGCCGAAGGTATGGTCGAGGCAGGCCTGGTTGCAGCCGATGCAGGTGTTGATTTCATCGCTGCGACCGGCGGCTGCCTTGTTGACGAACTCCGGATCCGCCAGGAACGGTCGCGCCATGGAGACCATGTCGGCATCGCCTTCGGCGAGGATCTGCTCGGCCACCTCCGGCGTGTTGATGCGGTTGGTGGTGATCAACGGAATGCTCACCGAACCGCGCAGCTTGGCCGTGACTTTGCTGAACGCCGCTCGCGGCACCTTGGTGGCGATGGTGGGAATCCGTGCTTCATGCCAGCCGATGCCGGTGTTGATGATCGTCGCGCCGGCCTGCTCGATAGCCTTGGCCAACTGGACGATTTCGTCCCAGGCGCTGCCGCCTTCCACCAGGTCAAGCATCGACAAACGAAAGATAATGATGAAATTCGGCCCGACCGCCTCACGCACCCGACGGACAATTTCCACTGGCAGGCGCATGCGGTTTTCGTAGCTGCCGCCCCAGCGGTCGGTGCGATGATTGGTGTGGGCTGCCAGGAACTGGTTAATGAAATAACCTTCCGAGCCCATGATCTCGACGCCGTCGTACTCAGCCTTCTGGGCCAATACCGAACAGGTGACGAAATCGCTGATCTGCTTCTCGATGCCCGCCTCGTCCAGTTCCTTGGGCTTGAACGGGTTGATCGGTGCCTGGATCGCACTGGGCGCCACTTGCTTGGGGCTGTAGGCGTAGCGCCCGGCATGGAGAATCTGCATGCAGATCTTGCCACCGGCCTCGTGGACCGCGCGGGTCACGATCCGATGCTTGAGAGCTTCCTCTTCGGTGGTCAGCTTGGCCGCGCCGGAGTAAACGCCGCCCTCGTCATTCGGCCCGATCCCACCGGTGACCATCAGGCCCACGCCGCCTCGGGCGCGCTCGGCAAAATAGGCCGCCATGCGCTCGAAACCGCCCGGCTTTTCTTCGAGACCGGTGTGCATCGACCCCATCAGGGTACGGTTGCGCAAGGTGGTAAAACCCAGGTCCAACGGAGCCAGCAGGTGCGGGTAATGGGCGGCGGTCATCGGTAACTCCACAACGGGCGAACACGGAAAAGGCGGAAGCTCTGTGGCTTCCCTCAGTCATGCCCACAGCCTAAGAGCCGGGCTGCGGGCGCTCAATGACCGTAACTGACAACTTAATGATCCAAATGCGCAGCCCCCCTTGGCAATAACGTCCCCGAGCCCTACCCTTGTCATCGAATCCGCACCCGGCCGCTGATGTCCCCATGCGCAAATTTCTGTACCTGCTGTTTTCACTGGCCCTGGTCGCCGTCCTGATCACCTATGCACTGTGGACGGCGGATCGTCCGGCGGGTCATTACCTGTCGGACCTGCGCATCAACCTGGCAGTCGACCAGGGCACACCTGCAGACCGTGGCAACTTGCTGGGCATCCAGCCCGAACTGTTCCCAACCGACTACCAGAGCCCCGAGCGCCTGCACCGCAAACTGGCGGCCTATTTGCAGACTGCTCGCGACCAGGGCTTGCTCAACGACAAGACCATCGTGGTGTTGCCCGAACACATCGGCACCTGGCTGATGGTCAGCGGTGAAAAGGATGAGCTGTATCAGGCTGCCACGCTGAAGGAAGCCATGAGATGGCTGGCGATCAGCAACCCGGTGGCATTCATCCAGGCGCTGCTCAGTACCCGAGGCGATAACCGGCTGGACGATGCCTACCTGCGCATGAAGGCCGAGCGGATGGCCCATGACTACCAGGCGCTGTTTGGCGGTTTGGCCAAGGAGTTCGGCGTCACCCTGGTAGCCGGCTCCATCGTGCTTCCCGAGCCCAGCGTCAGCGAAGGTGAACTGAAGGTCGGTCGCGGTGCGTTGTATAACAGCAGCCTGGTGTTCGGCAGCGATGGTCGTCCAGTCGGCCAGCCACAACGCCAGCGACATCCGGTGTTCGAGCAACGGGACGTGCTGGGGGCCGAGCACCCGGAGGCCATCCACGTCATCGACACGCCCGCCGGGCGCCTCGGCGTGTTGATCGGCAGCGACAGCTGGTACCCGGTCCACTACCGACAACTCAATGAGCTGGGCGCGCAACTGATCGCGGTGCCCGCTTTCGTCATCGGGCGCGACACCTGGGACAAACCCTGGAGCGGCTATAAGGGCCTGTCCACGCCAAGCGAAATCAGCCTCAAACCTGGGGAAACCAGCGAAGGCCAGGCCTGGCATCGCCTGACGCTCACCTCCCAGTTGCCCATCAGCCAGGCCCGGGGCGGTATCAGCGTCTTCCTGCGGGGTCAATTCTGGGACAGCGGCAGCAGCGGCCAGAGCTTCGTCAGCCATGACGGCCAACACTTTGCGGATGGCAAAGCCCGTGGCGCGCGTCTGCTGAACCTGTGGCTGTGAACATGAAACCGCAGCCGATGCGCCTGGGGGATCTGTCGGTGGGCTTCGTCCACAGCCTGGCCGACGCAGTAGCCAGCCATGGACAGGACCCCCAGCCCCTGCTCGAACAATACGGTCTCGATGCGGCGCGGTTGAGCGAACCCGGCGCACGCCTGTCGATTCCGCGTTATATGCGCCTGGGCCACGCCGCCATCCAACAGACCGGGGAGCCGGCCTTGGGCCTGCGCATGGGCCAGCTCAGCCGTTTGAGCCAGGCCGGGCTGGCGGGCGTCACCGCTGCCCAGGCGCCAACCGTGCGCGAAGCCGCCCGTTGCATGATCCGCTTCGAGCCGCTGTATGGTTCCAACTATCGCGGTCAATCCAGTTTCCACGAGGATGCCCGGGGCGCCTGGCTGCGGTTCTATTCCATCAGCCCGTATAACGCCTACAACCGCTTCGTCGTGGATTCGATCATCGCCGGCTGGCTTACCCAGATGTCCAGCGTGTGCAGCGTCGCGCTGCGGCCGGAACGCATCGAGATCGAATTCGACGAGCCAGCGTACCTGGACGCCTATCGCACGCTCGGTGATTGCCCGATCCAGTTTGGCGCCGAACACAATCAACTGCGCCTGGGTCTGGACAGCCTGGCCCAGCGAAACCCGCAGCATTGTCCAAGTACCTGGCAACACCTGGTTCAGTTATGTGAACGGGAACTGGAGCAATTGACCCGTACCCGCAGCCTGCGCGAGCGCATTATCCAGCTGCTGGGACCGTTGCTCAACGGTGGCCGGGAACCCGACCTGGAAGAGGTGGCGGCGCGCCTGAAACTGCCCACCTGGACCCTGCGTCGCAAGCTGGCCGAGGAAGGTACGCAGTTTCGCGCAATCCTCAACGACACCCGCCGCGACCTGGCCATGACGTACATCCGCGACACCGAACTGGCGTTCGGTGAAATCGCCTATCTGTTGGGATTTGCCTCAGCCGAGGCTTTCCAACGTGCGTTCAAGCGCTGGAACGCCCAGACGCCGGGGGAGTTTCGCCGCAGTCATAGGGTTAACTGAGCTTCAAGCTTCAAGCCTCAAACCTCAAGCTTCAAAGTATTCAGCTTGCGGTTAATAACTTGCAGCTCGCAGCTGCTCCTAAAGCTCCGTCGCATCCTCGGCAGGCTCCAGCGGGTCCAGTTCATACGCCTGGTATTCCAGCAGCTCTTCCTGATAGTCATCCATTGCGAGTCCTTCCTCTGTTGTTGAAACCGATGCCTTGATGGCCTGGGTGCCAGCATAAAGCTGCTTTATGAACAAAACATGAAGCCAAGGCTTCATGTTTTAAACGTAGCACAGCGCCGGGAAATCGCCGCAAGCAGGTGTGGCAAGAAATGTCGCTGCTGCCACCGGCTTCAGTACGAGGGAAGCGGTTGGATTGACTCGGTCGGGGCCGGCAAGTGACTCGCCGGGGGTGGGGTAATCACCTCCATCGTCGATTCCGGCGCTACTGGCGGTGCATATTCGGCGGGCGCAATCGGCGCGGGCTCGCTCGGCGGTGCGACCGGCTCCGACGCAGCAGGGGCTGTACCAGCAGGCGCAGCCGTGTCTGCCGGCGCGGCAGGTGCCGGTGCCGGTGCCGGTTGAGGCTCGGAAGCAGGCGCCAGTGCAGCCGGCTCGCCCTTGGTTTCCGGAACACCCAGCTCCGCCTTCGGCTTGTCGGCATTCACGGCGTTTTTCTTCGCTTCAGGCGGCAGGAAAACCTCCACCAAGGCAAAGAACCGCTCATAGAACTTGGCCGCCGACACGGTTTCGCTGGCGACCTTGACCATCGCATCATCGGATGACCCGATCGGCATCGATACCGAGCCCAACACGCCGACGCCAAGGCTGGCGGAGTTGTTGGTCTTCTTCAGGGCATAACGGTCCTGCAAGGCGTTGGCGAACATGGTCGCGCGGTGCCCGGCTCCGCCGTCTTCGGCGCAGACCAGGTTGAAGCTGATCTCCAGGTGGCTTTCGCCCGTCTGCTGAAAGCTCTTGTGACCGCTGACCAGTTTCGGATCGCTGCTGGTGATGATGTATCCCTGACTGAGCAACGCCCGACGACCGGCCTCGCAAGTGGCCGTATCGCTGACGGGATAAGTGCGCGAGAACGTGCCGGAATCATCGAAGCTCTCGTGCTCGTACACGGCGGTTTTCTTCGACGAGCAACCGGCGGCGGCGAGCAGCGCCAATGCGAGTCCAAGGGTGCGCATATGAAATGATGTAAACATTGAACATCCTGAGGAAAACGATCCGGGGCGTATTGTGCAACAGAACGCGACCCGACAGCGTGAGTAATCTTGTTTCAAAGGAGTGACAAGTCTACTGGGGGTTGTTTGCAGGAAAAAGACGTGAGCCCGATGGACTGACGAGTACCACCTTTCAAACGCAAAGGTGGATACAAAAAGACCCCGGCGTTTCGGCCGGGGTCCTGGACTGGCAACCTTCAGGGCATCAGAAACGCTTGATGTCCGCCTGGCTTTCCAACTGCTTGCGGTACGCCGCAAAGTCCTGCTGGCCGACGCGCGACGCGAGGTAGCGGCGGTATTCGACTTTCTCTGCATCCGTCGGAGCCGCCGCTTCGTTCACGCCGTTCAGACGCACGATCACCAGACTGCCGTCAGGCAACGTCACGCTGGCGAACGTCGGCTTGCCCTTCGACTCAGGCTTGGGCATACGGAACAGGGCCTGCAGCACCGCAGGGTCGATACCCTCCTGGCTGCGGGTCACCGCTTCGGAAGCCTTCCAGGCCTGGCCGTCGACCGGCTTATCCAGGGCAGCCTTGCCGTCGCGCAAGCTGGCAATCAATTCGTCAGCCTTGGTCTTGGCAGCCGCACTGGCATGCTCCTTGGCCAATTGGGCGCGAATCGGCCCCGCCACACTTTCCAGCGGCATCTGCTCAGGCTTGCGATGCTCCTTGGCACGCAGCACCACGACCGTTTCCGGGTCCAGCTCGATGGCGGTGCTGTTGGCACCCTCCTCCAGCACTTCCGGGCTGAACGCAGCGGTCACGACCGCACGGTTGGCCGCAATCCCTTCCCCGCCTTCACGGCCGAACGGCGCCGACGTGTGAACGGCCAGCTTAAGGTCCTGGGCTGGCTGGGCCAAATCGGACGCTTCGAAGGAGGCATCCTCCAGTTGCTTGGTCGCCTCGACGAAACGCTGCTCAACCTGTTGGGTCTTCAGCTCGCGGGTCAGCTTGTCCTTGAGGCTGGCAAAGCTGGGCACCTCAGGCGCTTCGACACCCAGCAGCTTGATCAGATGCAAACCGAAGTCGGTGCGCACCGGTGCCGAAACCTGGTCCTTGTTCAAGGCATACAACGCCTTCTCGAACGCCGGATCGTAGACACCCGGCCCCGCGTAACCCAGATCGCCGCCGTTGCTCGCCGAACCCGGGTCCTGAGAGAACTCCTTCGCCAGGGCTTCAAACGATTCGCCTTTGGCCAGGCGCGCCTGGATTTCTTCGACCTTCGTCTTGGCCTGGGCTTCGGTGACCTTGTCGTTCACTTCGATCAGGATGTGCGCCGCCCGACGTTGTTCGGACAGGTTGGCGATTTCTTTCTGATAGGCCGCTTGCAGGTCCTCGTCCTTGACGCTGACCTGGTCAAAGAACGCGGCCTTTTTCAGCTCGAGGTAATCGATGACCACCTGATCAGGCGTCATGAATTCCTTGGCGTGCTGGTCGTAGTAAGCCTTGACCTCGTCATCGGTCAACTTCACGGTCGCCGGATCGGCCTTGATGTTCAAGGTGGCGAAATCACGGGTCTGTTTTTCAAGACGGGCAAAGGCCAATACCTGGGCATCGGTGACGAAACCGCTACCGGCCAGGCCAGCGCGCAGCTGGCCGATCAGCATTTCCTGGGCCAACATCTGGCGGAATTGCAACCGGCTGTAACCCAGTTGGCGGATCACCTGGTCGAAACGCTCGGGGCTGAACTTGCCATCGATCTGGAACTCAGGCGTTTGCAGGATCACTTGATCCAGCGCGGCCTCGGAGAAGGCGAATTTTGCGTCGTGCGCGCCCTGCAGCAGCAGCTTGCGGTCGATCAGGCCCTTGAGCGCCGACTCACGCAGCATTTTTTCATCCAGCAGCGAGGCATCGAAGTCCTTGCCCAGCTGTTGCATGAGCTGACGGCGCTGCATGTCGACGGCCTGGCTCAGCTCGTTCTGGCTGATGTTTTCGCCGTTGACCTTGGCCGCTTCGTTGCTGTTGGTAGTGGCTTTGAAAATGGCATCGAAACCAGTCAACGCCATCAATGCGACGATGACCCCGATGATGGTCTTGGCAATCCAGCCTTGTGAATTGTCCCTGATATTCTGCAGCATGCGTCCCCCAGAAACGGTTGAACTTCAAATTTAGGCAACCGTGGAGCGTGGGTAGAATCCGGATAGAAGAAAGGCGCATCCGAGGATGCGCCTTCTCGTAACTGGCGGAGCGGACCCGGCTTGAACCTTCAAGCCTTGGCGTGCCAGACCGGTCGCAACCGGCCCTGTTACCGCTCCGCTGCCAAGCCAGGCATGACCCGACCCGGATAAACTCAACGAAACCTTAGTTAACGGCTTCTTTCAGCGCTTTACCAGCTTTGAAGCCTGGCTTCTTGGCAGCAGCGATTTCCAGCGTTTTGCCGGTCTGCGGGTTGCGACCGATACGTGCTGGACGATCGGTAACGGAGAAGGTACCGAAACCCACCAGAACAACGGAGTCGCCAGCCTTCAGAGCGCCAGTGACGGATTCGATTACAGCGTCCAGCGCACGGCCAGCAGCAGCTTTCGGGATATCAGCGGATGCAGCGATAGCATCAATCAGTTCCGACTTGTTCACTCTAAGTCCCCTTATATCTATTTGAGATGATTCTAAGTTTTTTTGGTGAAAGCAAAAACGAGTGCTGAATGGCCTGCAGACACTTAAGAGCCGCTTTATAACAAGGGCTCTAAAAAACTGTCAAGAAAGCCCCCCAGGCAAATGCGTATTAATGCGTGCTAATTCTTTCCTTAGAGTCAGATTCGCGCTTTTCGTCCTTCGCGACTATCTCCGGAGCCACATCCGGCAAGGGCTCCGGCGCGTATTGCAGCGCAATTTGCAGGACCTCGTCAATCCATTTAACCGGTTTGATCTGAAGATCGCGCTTAATGTTGTCAGGAATTTCCTTCAGGTCGCGGACATTCTCTTCGGGAATGATCACAATCTTGATCCCGCCACGGTGTGCCGCCAGCAGTTTTTCCTTCAAGCCACCGATTGCCAACACCTGGCCGCGCAGGGTGATTTCGCCGGTCATGGCGACATCGGCACGCACCGGAATCCCGGTCAACGCCGACACCAGGGCCGTGCACATGCCTACGCCGGCGCTCGGGCCATCCTTGGGGGTCGCCCCTTCCGGCATATGGATATGCGTGTCGCGCTTTTCGTGGAAGTCCAGGGGAATCCCCAGGCTACGGGCACGACTGCGCACCACCGTCAGCGCGGCGGTGATCGACTCGACCATCACGTCGCCCAGGGAACCGGTCTTGATCAGTTGGCCCTTGCCCGGCACCACGGCCGCTTCGATGGTCAGCAACTCACCACCGACCTGCGTCCACGCCAGGCCGGTGACCTGGCCGATCTGGTCCTGCTGCTCGGCCAGGCCGTAGCGGAATTTGCGCACGCCGAGGAAATGCTCCAGCAGGTCTGCAGTGACCTTGACCGCGAAGCGTTTTTCCAGCGCATGCTCCTTGACCGCCTTGCGGCAGACCTTGGCAATCTGGCGCTCCAGGCCCCGCACACCGGCTTCTCGGGTGTAGTAGCGGATGATGTCGCGAATCGCCTCTTCGTCGAACTCCAGCTCGCCTTTTTTCAGGCCATTGGCCTGGATCTGCTTGGGCGAAAGGTATTTGACGGCGATGTTGATCTTCTCGTCCTCGGTGTAGCCCGGCAGACGAATCACCTCCATCCGGTCCAGCAATGCCGGCGGAATATTCATGGAGTTGGAGGTGCAGAGGAACATCACGTCCGACAGGTCGTAATCGACCTCCAGGTAGTGATCGTTGAAGTTGTGATTCTGCTCCGGATCGAGCACTTCGAGCAACGCAGAGGCGGGATCGCCGCGCATGTCGCTGCCCATCTTGTCGATTTCGTCCAAAAGGAACAAAGGGTTGCGCACGCCAACCTTTGTCATCTTTTGAATCAATCTTCCTGGCATCGAACCAATGTATGTGCGGCGATGACCGCGGATTTCCGCTTCATCGCGCACGCCACCGAGGGCCATGCGGACAAATTTGCGGTTGGTGGCGTGAGCAATCGACTCCGCCAGGGAGGTTTTACCGACCCCGGGAGGCCCCACCAGGCAAAGGACCGGGCCACGAATTTTCTTCACGCGCTTTTGCACGGCGAGGTATTCGAGAATACGTTCCTTGACCTCTTCCAGACCATAATGGTCGGCGTCGAGGATGTCTTCGGCACGCGCCAGGTCGAGACGTACTTTGCTCTGGGCCTTCCACGGCACCTGGACCAGCCAGTCGATGTAGGAGCGCACCACGGTGGCTTCCGCAGACATTGGCGACATCTGCTTGAGCTTGTTCAGCTCTGCTTGGGCCTTGGCCAGTGCATCCTTCGGGAGACCGGCGGCATCGATGCGTTTTTTCAGTTCTTCGATTTCGTTGTGGCCCTCGTCGCCATCGCCGAGCTCCTTCTGAATGGCCTTCATCTGCTCATTCAGGTAGTACTCGCGCTGGCTGCGCTCCATCTGTTTCTTGACGCGACCGCGGATGCGCTTCTCAACCTGCAGCAGGTCGATTTCGCCGTCGAGCAATGCCAACACGTGTTCGACACGGGCCGACAAATCTATGATCTCGAGAATTTCCTGCTTCTGCTCGATCTTGAGCGCCATGTGGGCCGCCATCGTATCGACCAGCCGCCCAGGTTCATCGATGCTGTTAAGCGACGACAGAACCTCGGCAGGCACCTTCTTGCCCAGTTGAACGTATTGTTCGAACTGCGACAGCAGGCTGCGAACAAACACCTCGGATTCACGCTCGGGCGCATCGACCTCGTCGATCAGCGACACTTCGGCACGGCAGTGGCCGTCCACTTCGCTGAAACGCTCGACCGTGCCGCGCTGCTCGCCTTCCACCAGGACCTTGACGGTGCCATCGGGCAGCTTGAGCAGTTGCAGAACCGTCGCAATTGTACCTACGCGGTAGAGTGCGTCTTCACCGGGATCATCATCAGCAGGATTTCTCTGAGCCAGCAAAAGAATCTGCTTGTCACCCGTCATCGCAGCCTCGAGGGCTTCGATAGACTTCTCGCGCCCCACGAACAGCGGGATAACCATGTGCGGATACACCACGACATCACGCAATGGCAGGAGAGGCAATTCGATGGTTGTCTTCATGATTTGGCCTCTACGGCGGCCCTAGGGCCGGAAACAGATGGAAGTAAGCTTGAAACCAAGATGGGGGCAGCTCTGAAAAAAAACAAGCGCTAAGGCCATGCCAGCCTGCTAAAAGAAATAAAAGCCGTGTGCTGGTTTGTGGCGAGAGGGTTTATTACACCGCCACAAAAAGCAAAGGGGCCCGAAGGCCCCTCCTTTGTTCCGGCAGCGGGACGCTTAAGCGTCCGGTGCGGCCTTGGCAGCCGGCTCACTGTTTTCGTAGATATACAGTGGCTTGGACTTGCCTTCGATAACGCTTTCGTCGATCACGACCTTGCTCACCTCGGACTGCGAGGGGATTTCATACATCGTGTCGAGCAACACGCCTTCCAGGATCGAGCGCAATCCACGGGCACCGGTTTTACGTTCCAGGGCACGCTTGGCGACCGACTTCAGCGCATCCGAACGGAATTCCAGGTCTACACCTTCCATTTCGAACAGCTTGGCGTACTGCTTGGTCAGGGCGTTCTTCGGCTCGGTCAGAATCTGCATCAACGCTGCTTCATCCAACTCGTCCAGCGTCGCCAGGACCGGCAAGCGGCCGACGAATTCCGGAATCAGACCGAACTTGACCAAATCGTCAGGCTCGACTTCACGCAGGGACTCGCCCACCTTCTTGCCTTCTTCCTTGCTGCGCACTTCGGCGTTGAAACCGATGCCGCCACGGGTAGAGCGATTCTGGATGACCTTTTCCAGGCCGGAGAACGCACCGCCGCAGATGAACAGGATGTTACGGGTGTCGACCTGCAGAAACTCCTGCTGCGGATGCTTGCGGCCACCTTGGGGTGGAACGGAAGCAACCGTGCCTTCGATCAACTTGAGCAAGGCCTGCTGAACGCCCTCGCCGGAAACATCCCGGGTAATGGACGGGTTGTCGGACTTGCGGGAAATCTTGTCGATTTCGTCGATGTAGACGATGCCCATCTGGGCTTTTTCCACATCGTAGTCGCACTTTTGCAGCAACTTCTGAATGATGTTCTCGACGTCCTCACCGACATAACCCGCTTCGGTAAGCGTGGTAGCGTCGGCGATGGTGAACGGAACGTTCAGCAAGCGGGCCAGGGTTTCGGCAAGCAGGGTCTTACCCGAGCCTGTCGGGCCGATCAGCAGGATGTTGCTCTTGCCGAGTTCGACCTCGTCATTCTTTTTGTCACGCTGGTTCAGGCGCTTGTAGTGGTTATACACCGCTACGGCCAGTACCTTTTTCGCACGTTCCTGACCGATTACATACTGGTCAAGGATGCCGCTGATTTCTTTAGGCGAAGGCAATTTATGCGCGCTGCTTTCGGCCTGGGCTTCCTGCACCTCCTCGCGGATGATGTCATTGCACAGGTCGACGCACTCGTCGCAAATGAAGACCGAGGGGCCGGCAATCAATTTGCGTACTTCATGCTGGCTTTTGCCACAGAAGGAGCAATAAAGCAGTTTGCCGTTGTCCTCGCCGTTGCGGGTGTCAGTCATTCGATCGATCCAAATCCGATAGGCTTGCAACACAAGATGAAGGCAATTGCGGGCTTTTTCAAGCCCGCAGGCGGCCGGTCATCCCAACCACCTGCATTTTGAGCGGCTTAGGCAGGCATTTGACGCTTGTTGATCACAGAGTCGATCAGCCCGTATTCGGCTGCACGCTCGGCGCTCATGAAGTTGTCGCGCTCGGTGTCACGCTCGATGGTTTCGAGGCTTTGGCCGGTGTGATGGGCCAGCAGCGAATTCAGGCGCGAACGGATATGGAGGATTTCCTTGGCATGGATGTCGATGTCCGACGCCTGGCCCTGGAAGCCGCCCAATGGCTGGTGAATCATCATGCGCGAGTTAGGCAGGCAGTGACGCTTGCCCGCTGCGCCGCCGGCGAGCAGGAACGCGCCCATGCTGCAGGCCTGGCCGATGCAGATGGTGGAAACGTCCGGCTTGATGAACTGCATGGTGTCGTAGATCGACATGCCTGCAGTCACCGAACCGCCCGGTGAGTTGATGTAGAGATGGATGTCCTTGTCCGGGTTTTCCGCTTCAAGGAACAGCAGTTGCGCCGCGACCAGGTTGGCCATGTAGTCTTCAACGGGGCCGATCAGGAAAATGACGCGTTCCTTGAGCAGGCGCGAGTAGATGTCATAGGCACGTTCGCCACGGGCGGACTGCTCGATAACCATCGGGACCAGGCCGCCTGCGGCTTGGATGTCAGAGCTCTGCTGGTAAAAAGAATTGCGGGACATGTCTCGCAGTCACTCCCAAATAGTTATGTCTTGAATACGCATAAGCCAGCACGAAGGCTGGCTTATGGTGTGTATTTCTTACCGCAAAACCATCAATCGGCTTGTGGAGCTTCCACCGGCTTGACCGCTTCTTCGTAAGAGACCGCTTTATCGGTCACGCTAGCTTTCTGCAGAACAGTATCCACAACTTGTTCTTCCAGCACAACCGAACGGACTTCGTTCAGTTGCTGCTCGTTCTTGTAGTACCAGGACACGACCTGCTCAGGTTCCTGATAGGCCGACGCCATTTCCTGGATCAGCTCGCGAACGCGGGTTTCGTCAGGCTTGAGTTCAAACTGCTTGACCACCTCGGCAACGATCAGGCCCAGCACGACGCGACGCCGGGCTTGCTCTTCGAACAGCTCGGCCGGCAGTTGGTCCGGCTTGATGTTGCCACCGAACTGCTGGACGGCCTGCACGCGCAGACGGTTCACTTCGTTGTCCAGCAGGGCCTTTGGCACTTCGATCGGGTTGGAGGCCAGCAGACCGTCCATGACCTGGTTCTTGACCTTGGACTTGATCGCCTGGCGCAGCTCACGCTCCATGTTCTTGCGAACTTCGGCGCGGAAGCCTTCCAGGCCGGTTTCCTTGATGCCGAACTGGGCGAAGAACTCTTCGTTCAGCTCAGGCAGTTTAGGCTCGGAAACGCTGTTGACGGTCACGGTGAACTCGGCGGCTTTGCCAGCCAGGTCCAGGTTCTGGTAGTCCTCGGGGAAGGTCACGTTCAGCACGCGCTCTTCACCGGCCTTGGCGCCGACCAGGCCATCTTCGAAGCCCGGGATCATGCGACCGGAACCCAGCACCAGCTGGGTGGCCTTGGCGGAACCGCCGGCGAACACTTCACCGTCGACCTTGCCGACGAAATCGATGTTCAGCTGGTCTTCGTTCTGGGCAGCACGATCGGCCACTTCGAAACGGGTGTTCTGCTTGCGCAGGATGTCCAGCATCTTGTCCAGGTCGGCGTCCGTCACGTCGGCGCTCAAGCGCTCGACAGCGATGGAGTCGAAACCGGCGACGGTGAACTCCGGGAACACTTCGAACGTCGCGACGAATTCCAGGTCCTTGCCTTTTTCCAGCACTTTAGGCTCGACCGACGGCGCGCCGGCCGGGTTCAACTTCTGCTCGACCACGGCTTCGTAGAACGAAGACTGGATCACGTCGCCCACGGCTTCCTGGCGCGCATCAGCTTCGTAACGCTGACGGATCACGCTCATCGGCACTTTGCCTGGACGGAAACCCGGGATTTTGGCCTTTTGGGCAGTCTGCTGCAGACGCTTGTTGACCTGAGTCTCGATGCGCTCAGCCGGCACGATGACGCTCATGCGGCGCTCAAGAGCAGAAGTATTTTCAACAGAAACTTGCATGGATATTCCTCGTTGCACAGACGTTGGCCGGGCGTTTCCGACCCCAGAATCAAGGGCATGCATTCTAGTAGGTCAAACTCAAGAAGTCACCCTACTGAAAACGGGTTGGAAACAGACGCCGGATTTAGAAGCGAGGCAAACGGTGCCGCCTCGCCCGGTTTGCAAATACACTCGATCAACCAAAGGCTCTGCGCCAACGCTTCCTATATATAGAAGCGCAGGGTCGAAGCGCGCGATGCCCAGCCCCACAAGGAAACCGACGGCTTGCTGCGCATCATCACGAAACACAATCGCGACGAAGCAACCACCGCGACAGCTCCGGAGCAGGAACGGCAGCAGCCACAAAACCCCTGAAAACAAAAACGGCGCAGCCCTTTTCAGGTACTGCGCCGTTTTCTGCTATTTAAATAGCGACTTGTATGGTGCGGACGGAGAGACTCGAACTCTCACACCTTGCGGCGCTGGAACCTAAATCCAGTGTGTCTACCAATTCCACCACATCCGCGTATCAAGCTTTTAAAGCAAAGGCGCCAGATGATTACATCTGGCGCCTTTCTAGAATATGGGGTGGACGATGGGGATCGAACCCACGACAACGGGAGTCACAATCCCGTGCTCTACCAACTGAGCTACGCCCACCATATTGCCTTGTTGCCTTACTTGTGCCAAAGCTGCCTAATGGCGCACCCGGCAGGACTCGAACCTGCGACCATCCGCTTAGAAGGCGGATGCTCTATCCAGCTGAGCTACGGGCGCCTTTTTAATCTGTATTCTTGGACGATTACAAACTAAGTGCTTTCAGTTTTGCCAAGCTGAAACATCCAACTCCGCTCTACCTTCTTAACCAGTGCTAGGCTGTGCCCGACAAGTGCGACGAATGTTATAGACGGCCCGATAGGTCGTCAACTCTTTTCTAAAAAAAATTCATTTAATTAAAGGGGTTAGGGGAATTTGCAGACCAAGCGCCTTTGCCCTCACGCCCCGGCATGCGAGAATGCGTTCTCTTTTTTTCCCCTCTCGATGGTTAACCACGCGCAATGACTGCACAACTTATCGACGGCAAATCGATCGCCGCCAGCCTGCGCCAGCAGATCGCCCAACGAGTCTCCGAGCGCCGCCAGCAAGGCCTGCGCACGCCCGGCCTTGCGGTGATCCTGGTCGGCAGCGATCCTGCCTCTCAGGTTTATGTCTCGCACAAGCGTAAAGACTGTGAAGAGGTCGGCTTCCTTTCCCAGGCCTACGACCTGCCTTCCGAAACCACTCAGCAAGCGTTGGCCGATCTGATTGATCGCCTGAACGAAGACCCGAACATTGACGGTGTCCTGCTCCAGCTGCCACTGCCTGAACACCTCGACGCCTCCCGGCTGCTGGAGCGTATCCGCCCGGACAAGGACGTCGACGGTTTCCATCCTTATAACGTCGGTCGCCTGGCCCAACGCATCCCGCTGCTGCGCCCCTGCACCCCCAAGGGCATCATGACGCTGCTGGAAAGCACTGGCGTGGACCTCTATGGCCTTGATGCCGTGGTGGTGGGCGCCTCCAACATCGTTGGCCGGCCGATGGCCATGGAGCTGCTGCTGGCCGGTTGCACCGTCACCGTGACCCACCGCTTCACCAAGGACCTGGCCGGTCACGTCGGCCGTGCGGACCTGGTGGTGGTGGCCGCCGGCAAGCCTGGCCTGGTAAAGGGCGAGTGGATCAAGGAAGGCGCCATCGTCATCGACGTCGGCATCAATCGCCAGGAAGACGGCAAGCTGGTGGGCGACGTGGTCTACGAGACCGCCCTGCCCCGCGCCGGCTGGATCACTCCGGTTCCGGGTGGCGTAGGCCCGATGACCCGCGCCTGTTTGCTGGAGAACACGCTGTACGCAGCGGAAACGCTGCACAGCTGATACCCGCTCCAGCGCACCACATACCCTGTGGGAGCGAGCC
>NZ_JAGGOF010000028.1:31385-41561 GCF_018614775.1 Pseudomonas fluorescens | reverse complement strand
CAGGCTCGCTCCCACAGGTGAGTCGCACCTGCATTAAACTTTATTTATTCACCCCTTCCAGCAGCGCAGGCGTGTAGCGCAGTTGTCGCCCATACTCCTAAAATGCGACGGTTTTTTTTAAGTCGTTGCTGAACGGCTCCTTCAACTCCATTGAGTCTACTCGCGTGAATATCCGTCTTTCGATCCTCAGCCTGTGCTTCGCTTTCACTGGCATCTTTATCACGCAGAATGTCGACGCGCAGGAAACGATCGCCGCCCCACGAGATTCCGCCAAGCTGCAGGTCGCTTCGGGAAGTGCGATGTTGCTGGACCTGCAGACGGATAAAGTTGTTTATTCGAACAATCCGGACGTCGTGATGCCCATCGCTTCTGTGACCAAGTTGATGACCGGCCTGATCGTGCTGGACGCCAAACAGAACCTCGATGAATACATTTCCATCACCATCGCCAACACCCCGGAAATGAAAGGTGTGTTTTCCCGGGTCAAGCTCAACAGCGAGCTGTCTCGCCGGGACGTGCTGCTGATTGCTCTGATGTCGTCGGAAAATCGCGCCGCTGCCAGCCTCGCCCATCATTATCCGGGGGGGTATGCGGCGTTTATTGCCGCGATGAACGCCAAGGCGAAAGCGTTGGGCATGACCAGCACCCACTACGTCGAACCCACGGGCCTGTCGATCCATAACGTCTCCACCGCCAGGGACCTGACCAAATTGCTGATCGCCGCGCGCAAGTACCCGCTGCTGAGCGAGCTGAGCACCACCAAGGAAAAGACCGTCACCTTCCGCAAGCCTGTCTACAGCCTGGGCTTTCGCAACACTGACCACCTGATCCACAAGGCCAATTGGGACATCCAGTTGACCAAGACCGGTTTCACCAATGAAGCCGGCCACTGCCTGGTGCTGGTGACGAAAATGAGCAATCGGCCGATGGCGCTGGTGATCCTCGATGCTTTCGGCAAGTACACGCACTTTGCCGATGCCAGCCGGATCCGCAGCTGGGTGGAAACCGGCAAAAGCGCGAACGTGCCGGCGGTGGCCCTTCAGTACAAGGCCGCCAAGAACCTCAAGAGCCGCCAGAGCGGCGTGATAGAAGCGTCCAAGTAAACCGAGGCGCTGAACCCGTGGCGAGGGTGCTTGCCCTCGCCACGACAAGCCGGATCAAGGCTTCAGGTCACCCAGCGGGTCATAGGCCTTGGAATCAGCCTTCTCGTGCTTATCTTCGTCCAGCGGCGCTTTCGCCGGCCCGACCGGGTCGACCTGGGGATCATCCAGATCCGGCGAATCCGGGTCGAAACCCAGGTCATCACCGGAAGAATGCTCTGACGAATGGGGTCCCGTTGGTGTATTCGACTGTGCCATCACTGTCTCCTCGAATCATGGTCGGGAAACGCCCGACCCTGACGATAAGAGCCCCAGGCGTGCCAGGACGTGCCCGGCAAGTGACGAACGGGCAAGCGTTCAATGCGCAGCGCCGAGGGCCTTGCTGGCCCGCGCCGCCGCTTGCTCCTGCCCTGCCCCGGCCAGATCCTGTGCCGCCTTCAACCAGCGCTGTGAGTCGACGTTGGCTGGAAGCTGCGTAGGCCGCTGCATCAATACGGCCCAACCACCCGCGCTCTGGTAGGCCGATTCAAAGGCGCTGAAGCTCATCAACTGACGGCGATTGGTGCCTGCTCGCAGCAGCACCGTCCGCTTCTGACGGTTGTAGCCGGCGAGGATCCCGTAGCGTGGCTCGGCCCAGAACGCTGAACCGTCGATATAGCGCACCAGGACCGGATAACCTGCAGCGACCTGCTCCAACAAGTCGTCCAGCTTGTCGCCCAACGGATACACCACCAACCCGTATTCGCGCCCCAGCGTTTGCATGTTCTGCTGCAAAGCGGCTTCGCCGCCCGGCAGGTGCAAGGGTTTTTCCAGCAGCCCCGGCGTGATCACCGTGCCCTGCAACGTCAGTAGGGCCGCGAGGGACTGGGGAGCGCCCTGGTACATCTCACCCCGATAGAACGGCACGCTGTTGAGTTCTACCCGTTCAGGCAAACGCTGGATCTGCGGCGACACACTGCCTGCACAACCCGCCAGGGCCGCGAGGCAGACTGTTACCAGTACCCGTGATCGAAAAGAGGAAATTACCGGCAGCATCAAGACTCTCTTGTTCAGGCACCCGACATTCAGGTCAGGTTTGAGCTGTCGATCATAAGACGCGCACCGGCCCTGGGTATAGCCTTGAACGGCAGTCCGCTGGTGCGGATAGAACGAACCGGTCCGTCGCCGACGCCACTGATCGACTGCCTGCAACACTGGCGCGACTAGACTGTCCATTGAACTGAGTGCGTTGTCCCGCAACGGGATAAAAAGGGAGGCACAGATGAGCCTGACGACGACAATCCTGATGCTGATATTCGGCTGGCTGAGCGTGGCGACGGCCATGCTCTGGGGTGTGCTTCGGATCACTCGGCGCCACCATCACGCGCCGTCCGCGCAATCGGAAAAAACCGAAAAACCTGCCCGGCGCCACGTTGCGGCACACTGACGTTCATTTCCCACACCCATGAAAAAAGCCGCCCGGACATGAACCCGGGCGGCTTTTGCGTAGCTGGAATCAGGCGTTGTCGGTCAACGCCCTCTGCTTGGCACGACGGGACATCATGTTCAACACCTCGATCGTTGCCGAGAATGCCATGGCTGCGTAGATGTAGCCTTTAGGCACATGGGCACCGAAGCCTTCGGCGATCAACGTCATACCGATCATGATCAGGAAGCCCAGGGCCAACATGACCACCGTCGGGTTGTTATTGATGAACCTGGCAAGCGGCTCGGCCGCCAGCAACATCACCAGTACCGAGACCACGACAGCGATGATCATGATCGGCAGATGCTCGGTCATGCCCACGGCGGTGATGATGCTGTCGATGGAGAACACCAGGTCCAGCATCAGGATCTGACCGATCGCGGCAGCAAAGCCCAGGGTCACGCCGGACGTGGCCGACTTCGGATCATTGGGGGCCGGGTCCATGCTGTGGTGGATTTCAGTGGTGGCTTTCCACAACAGGAACAGGCCGCCCGCGATCAGGATCATGTCCTTCCAGGAGAACGCCTGGCCAAGGATTTCAATGACCGGCTCGGTCAACTGCACAATGAAAGCAATGGTGCTCAACAAGCCCAGGCGCAGGATCAACGCCATGCCGATACCGATCCGTCGCGCCTTGGCACGATGCTGTTCGGGCAGTTTGTTGGTCAGGATCGAAATGAAGATCAGGTTATCGATGCCGAGCACGATTTCCATTACGACCAGGGTTGCCAGGGCGATCCACGCGGTGGGACTGGCGGCGAGCTGTAGAAGATAATCCATGGTTCAGTCCTGACTGGTGTGGCGGTTTAAATGGTCTTGGTAGGGGTTTCGGTTTTTTCAGCGTCGTCCGCCGGTTTCTTCCCGGGGCTGATCAGCCCGCCGGTGGCTTCGCTGATGGCCTGCTCGGCAGCCTTATGAGTGTCGTCAATGGCCTGCTTGGCCGTTTCTGCGGCTTTCCCCATCAGTTGCTGGGCGCTTTTTTCGGCTTGTTCACAGCCGGCGAGCGCGATCGAAGACATCACCAGCACAGCGGCAAGCCCCAAGGATTTATAGCTCATCGAATAAATGCCTCTCAGATTCAAGGGGCCCGAAAGGTGGCCCTCCAATGGCAAGGCATTCTAGAGAGGCGAATACTTCAGGAAAATTCGTATTTTTAGCGGTTATACTTCGTTTTTTACGAACTGTGCGACCTCTATGCTCAATTATCGACAGTTGCATTATTTCTGGGTCGTGGCCAAAACCGGCAGCATCGTGCGGGCATGCGAGCAGTTGAACCTGACGCCACAAACCATCAGCGGACAGATTGCCCTGTTCGAACAGACCTATAACATCAAGTTGTTTCGTCGCGTCGGGCGCCAGCTTGAGCTGACCGAAGCCGGCCGCCAGACGCTGCCGTATGCCGAACACATGTTCCAATTGGGTGGTGAGTTGGAGTTGATGCTGCGCGCCCGGCCCAACGCGCAACAAACGCTGTTTCGGGTCGGGGTGGCGGACGTGGTGCCCAAGTCCATCGTCTATCGGTTGCTGGCGCCGACCATGGAGCTGGATGAGCCGCTGCGCATCACCTGTCGCGAGGACAAGCTTGAACGACTGCTGGCGGACCTGGCGATCCAGCGTCTGGACCTGGTAATTTCCGACAGCCCGATGCCGACTCACCTGGACATCAAGGGCTACAGCCAGAAGCTGGGAGAATGCGGGATCAGCTTTTTCGCCACCGCCGCCCTGGCCGAACGCTACGGGCAGGATTTCCCTCACAGCCTGCATGACGCCCCGCTACTGATTCCCGGCCCGGAAACCGTGGTGCGCAGCCGCCTGCAACGCTGGTTCGCCGAACAACAGATCCAGCCGCGCATCGTCGGCGAGTTCGATGACAGCGCATTGATGCAGGCCTTCGGTCAATCAGGCAGCGGAATCTTCATTGGCCCGAGCGTGATCGCCGAAGAGGTGAAGCGCCAATACGGCGTGGAACTGATCGGCCAGACCGATGCGGTGAGTGAGTCCTTCTACGCGATTTCCGTGGAACGCAAGGTCAGTCATCCGGGCATCGTCGCGATTGCCGAAGGCGCACGTCGGGAGCTGTTCAGCGCCTAGCCCTGGGTGCAAGCAACGGGGGGTTTGACAGTCATCAGCAACAACGCCAGCAGAATCGAAACGAGGATGAAACCGGCCCCGGCAAAACCGACGTTGCCCAGGCCGAGGGTGTCGATGACCCGGCCGCCGACCATGGCCCCCAGGCCGATGCCCAGGTTCCCGCCCGCGATGTTCAACGACGCGGCGAACGCCGGCGCCTGCGGGGCGGCCTTCATCAGCCGCACGTGGCTGACCAGGAACAACGCCGCCTGGGTCACGCCCCAGATGCCCATCGCCACTGCCAACCCGAGGTTTGAATGGATGCTCGGGACCAACGCCACCATGCCGCCAATCATGAACAGACAGAACACCATCGACGCGATCAACGGATGCCGGTCCACCGCCCGTCCGCCCAGGGAATTGCCCACCAGCCCCACGGCGCCGAAGCCCATCAGGCACCAGCCCACCAGGGTGCCGTCGAAACCGGCGAGGCGTTCGAGGATATCCGCCAGGTAGGTGTAGGCGGTGAACATGCCGCTGAAGACCAGGATCGACAACAGCACATGCCCTTGCATCAACGGGCTGCGCAGGATCTTGAATTGCGAGCGCAAGCTCACCTGACGCTGGTGCAGGTTGGTTTTGGGCAAGTAGAAAAACAACAGCAACGCCTTGGCGAAGGCGATCACCGCCAGGATCGCAAAGGCGCTGCGCCAGCCAAACGCATCGGCAATCAGTGTACCCACCGGAATGCCGAACACTGTGGCGCAGACGATACCGAAACCGATCCGGGCGATGGCCCGACCGGCGTGTTCCGGCCCGACAATGTCCACCGCCGTTTCACTGGCCAGGGCCCAGAACACCGGCAGGCCCAGGGCCGGGATCAAACGGGCAATGGCCATCACCCAGATGTTGGGGGCGAACGTCGCCAGCAAGTTGGCCAACCCGAACATCACCAGCACGCTGATGAACAGCTTGCGCCGCTCGAAGCGGGCAAACCAGGCGGTGAGGAACGGCCCGAACGCCGCCACCGTAAACGCAAACAACGTGACCAGCAGCCCGGCCTGGGGGATGGTCACGTGCAAGTCACGGGCGATAGGTGGCAGCAGGCCAACGATGACGAACTCCGTGGTCAGCACGGTAAACCCGGCAGCCGACAGCAGGAAAATCGGTAACAACATGCAAAACTCCGGCAAAACGACGACACCAGCGTTAGCCCAAGGGCTCGCTGGCGGTATAGAAAGTGATGAGGCAAGAGCCTAACAGAATGTGCCCGGTAGAAAAACGCAGTTGCACAGCGGGGTGACGGATCGTCACAGGTCCGTCAGAAATTTCCTCGGGCTGTGGTAGAGTCCGCGGCCTGCAAACGCCGTACTTCCCCCGGTCCGCTCCTGTGGCCTGCCCGCTTGTTGCCCTGACGCGTCGACCGTCGCACACAATAAAATCAGAGATGCCGTTATGACTGCTTCGTCCCCTTCTGTTTTCCAACGCCTCATGCGCACCAGCCTGGTGACGCAGATCGTCATTGGCCTGATTGCCGGTATTATCCTGGCATGGCTGGCACCCGACCTGGCGAAGTCCACCGCCTTCATCGGCAAGGTCTTCGTCTCCGCACTCAAGGCCGTGGCGCCGATCCTGGTGTTCGTGCTGGTCATGGCGTCGATCGCCAACCACAAGCACGGCCAGGAAACCCATATCCGGCCGATCCTGTTCCTCTACCTGCTGGGCACTTTCGCCGCGGCGGTGGTCGCCGTGGTTGCCAGTACGCTGTTTCCGTCCAGCCTGGTGCTGTCGACCCATGACGTCGCGGTCACCGCGCCCGGTGGCATCGCCGAGGTGCTGCAGAGCTTGCTGCTCAGCGTGGTGGACAACCCGGTCCGGGCGCTGATGGACGGCAACTTCATCGGTATCCTGGCCTGGGCCATCGGCATGGGCATTGCGATTCGCCACGCCGGCGAGACCACCCGTACCGTACTGGATGACCTGTCCAACGGAGTGACCGTGATCGTGCGCCTGGTAATCCGCTTCGCGCCGCTGGGGATCTTCGGCCTGGTAGCCTCGACCTTGGCCACCTCCGGTTTCGGCGCGCTGCTCGGCTACCTGCACCTGCTCACCGTGCTGATCGGCTGCATGCTGTTCGTGGCCCTGGTGGTCAACCCGCTCATCGTGTTCTGGAAGCTACGTCGCAATCCGTACCCACTGGTCTTCACCTGCTTGCGTGAAAGCGGCATCACGGCGTTCTTCACCCGCAGTTCGGCGGCGAATATCCCGGTGAACCTGGAATTGAGCAAGCGCCTCGGCCTGCACGAAGACACCTATTCGGTGTCGATTCCGTTGGGTGCGACCATCAACATGGCCGGCGCCGCCATTACCATCACTGTGCTAGCCCTCGCGGCGGTGCACACCCTGGGCATTGCGGTGGATGTACCGACGGCCGTGCTGCTGAGCGTCGTCGCGGCTATTTGCGCGTGTGGCGCATCAGGGGTCGCGGGCGGTTCGCTGTTGTTGATTCCCCTGGCGTGCAGCCTGTTCGGCATTCCCAGCGAAATCGCCATGCAAGTGGTTGCGGTGGGGTTCATCATCGGCGTGCTGCAGGACTCTGCGGAGACTGCATTGAATTCGTCCACGGATGTGCTGTTCACGGCGGCGGCTTGCCTGGGTGAGGAAGAGAAGCTGGCTCGCATGGCATAACCGTTGCGGTGGATGCCCCACCGTCATCGCGAGCAGGCTCGCTCCCACAGGGGTTCTGTGGTTGCGCTGGCCCTTGTGGGAGCGAGCCTGCTCGCGATGGCGGCGGTACATCCACCAAAAAATGCGACAGACAGCCACAAAAAAGCCCGGAACAGCTCACACCGTTCCGGGCTTTTTCATGCCTGCGGGTTTAGAACGCGCCCATATAGTCGCGCTTGCCCACTTCCACGCCGTTGTGACGCAGCAAGGCGTAGGTGGTGGTGACGTGGAAGAAGAACTGCGGCAGGCCGTAGGTCAGCAGGTAGTTCTGGCCGCTGAAGCGCTTTTCCTTCGGCGTGCCCGGACGGGTGACGATCTCGATGCCTTCCTTGCCATCGATTTGCGCAGGGCCGATGCCGTCGATGAAAGCCAGGACCTTGGCGATCAGGGCTTGAAGGTCGGCGAAGGTGGTTTCGCTGTCGTCATACTTCGGCACTTCAATCTCGGCCAGGCGCGCGGAGACGCCTTTGGCGAAGTCCACCGCGATCTGCACCTGACGCACCAGCGGGAACATGTCCGGGTACAGGCGGGCTTGCAGGAACGCGTTCGGGTCGATGTTTTTCGCTGTGGCGTGTGCTTCAGCCTTGTTCAGGACGTCGCTCAAGGCATTGAGCATCTGCTTGAAAACCGGGATGGAAGCGGCGTAGAGGGAAATGGTCATGGCGATCTCATGCAGGTGGCAGGAAAGGACAAATCGAACGGATGCGATTATAGCCATGGCTTGTTGCACGGCTTGTCTTTTATTGCGCAAGGATTAGGCTAGGCGGCTTCCACAGCATAGGGAACGCGCGATGAGCATCGAAGAACAAAGCCAGGCCGAAGAACCACGGCTCAACAGCACGGAAATCCGCATCCTTGGCGCGCTGGTCGAGAAACAGGCCACCAACCCCGAGACCTACCCGCTGACCCTCAACGCCCTGGTACTGGCCTGTAACCAGAAGACCAGCCGCGAACCGGTAATGAACCTCAACCCGGGCCAGGTCGGCCAGAGCCTGCGGGCGCTGGAAGGTCGCGGTTTTACCCGACTGGTGATGGGCAGCCGAGCCGACCGTTGGGAACACCGGGTCGACAAGGCCCTGGAGCTGGTGCCGGCCCAGGTTATCCTGATGGGCCTGCTGTTTCTGCGCGGCCCGCAAACGGTCAATGAACTGCTGACCCGCAGCGGTCGCATGCACGACTTCGAAGACGCCGAACAGGTGGTGCATCAGCTGGAGCGCTTGATTGCCCGTGGCCTGGCGCTGCTGGTGCCGCGCCAGGCCGGTCAGCGCGAGGACCGCTATGTGCATGCCATGGGCGACCCGGCGGACATCGAGGCGATTCTCGCCGCCCGCCACCAGCCCACGGAACGTAGTGCCGGCAGCGGCGTATCGCTGGAGCGCATCGAAGAACTCGAGGCGCGGATCGCAGCATTGGAGGAGCGGCTGGCGCGGCTGGAGTGATCAGGCTCGGGCGAACGCCACGGCCTTCTCGAACTGCTCCGGGCTTGGCCGCACCCCGGTGTAAAGCACAAACTGCTCCAAAGCCTGGATCGCAATCACTTCCAGGCCGGTGATGACCCGCTTGCCCTCGGCCCGGGCGCGGACGATCAGCGGCGTTTCCGAGGGGATCGCCACCACATCGAACACCGTGTCGGCGGCAGCGATGGCCTCGGGGTCGAACGCCAGCTGATCGGCCTCCGGGCCACCGGTCATGCCGATCGGCGTGACGTTGACCAGTATCTGCGGCCGCAAGGCGTCAAGCTCGGCTTGCCATTCGTAGCCCAGGGAGTCGGCCAGCGCCCTGCCGGCCACCTCATTACGCGCCACGATCAACCCCTTCCGGTAACCGCCGTCGCGCAAGGCACTGGCCACGGCCTTGGCCATGCCGCCGCTGCCACGCAGGGCGAAGGTCGAGTCCTTGGGCACGGCGTGGGTGTGCAGCAATTGCGCAATGGCGATGTAGTCGGTGTTGTAGGCCTTCAAATGGCCGTCGGTGTTGACGATGGTGTTGATGGACTGGATCGCCGCAGCGGAAGGATCCAGCTCGTCGATCAGGGGGATGCAGGCTTCCTTGAACGGCATCGACACCCCGTACCCACGAATCCCCAACGCGCGGATCCCCCCCACCGCACCGGGCAGGTCCTGGCTGCTGAACGCTTTGTAATAGAAGTTCAGACCCAGCTGTTCATAGAGGTGATTATGAAAGCGCAGGCCGAAGTTTCCGGGACGCCCCGAGAGCGACATGCACAGCTGGGTGTCTTTGTTGGGATTGATCTGCACGCGTTTCTCCTTGCATTCACTTTCAGACAGACGGGATCACCGTCCGGGCTGACCTTACACAATATTTACCCAACGGCGTTGCGAATCCTGAGAAAATCGCTGTCAGAGCAAGTAACCCCGCGACCCTCATCGGGTCTGCTACAGACCACAGGCGACGGGGCCGAAACGAGGAACAGCCATGAATCGTAAACTTCCCATCATCGCCCTGCTCGTGGGGGCACTCGCGGTCACCGGCCAGGCTTCCGCCCATGGTCATGGTGGTTGGGAGGGGCCCGCCGTGTTTGGCGCAATCGTCGGTTCGGCCATCGTCGGCTCAGCCATCATCAACCGCGATCGGCCGGTGTATGTGCAGCAGCAACCGGTGTACTACCAGCCGCAGCCGGTTTATGTGCAACAACCGCCGCCGGTCTACTACCAGCCACAGCCGGTGTATGTAGAACAACCCATCTACTATCGCCCGGCACCGGTGTATTACGGGCCACCACGGGGCTATTACTATGGCCCGCCGCGTGGGCATTACGGCCGCTGGTAACCGAAATGAAAAAGCAGCCTGTGA
>NZ_JAGGOF010000028.1:0-31296 GCF_018614775.1 Pseudomonas fluorescens | reverse complement strand
CGCTCCCACAGGAGTTTTGCAGCCTCTGCCTACCGGTACAGATCAGACATGTTCGCTGCTTTTCAGTCGCACCGGGGCATGGGCGGACGGGGCATGGGCGGGGTCGGTCACCACGGGGATCTCGTTGCCGTCGCAGTCGTGCAGCTTGCCGTCACTGAAGTAATCCCCCTCGCGCAACGCTGCCAGGTCCTGGTAGCGCAGCACCCGCTCGGTGCCGGCGGCGAAGACTGACTGCTGGTCGGAGTTGCCAGCGGTGAAGTGATTGAACGCCAGGTTCAATATGATCGCCATGATTGCCGAACTGCTGATCCCCGAATGGAAGATGGTTGCGAACCAGCCCGGGAAATGATCGTAGAAGTTCGGTGCGGCGATGGGGATCATGCCGAAACCGATGGAGGTGGCGACAATGATCAGGTTGACGTTGTTGCGGTAGTCGACTTTCGACAGCGTCCGGATGCCGCTGGCGGCCACGGTGCCGAACAACACAATGCCGGCGCCGCCCAGGACCGAGGTCGGCACGGCGGCGATCACCCGGCCCATGAACGGCAGCAGGCCAAGCACCACCAGGAACACCCCGCCGGTTGCCACGACGAAGCGGCTCTTGATCCCGGTGACCGCCACCAGCCCGACGTTCTGGGCAAAGGCACTCTGGGTAAAGGAACCGAAAATCGGTGCGATCATGCTCGACAGCATATCGGCCCGCAAACCGTTGCCCAGGCGGCGGGAATCGACCTTGGTGTCAATGATCTCGCCCACCGCCAGGATGTCCGCCGAGGTTTCCACCAGGGTCACCATGATCACGATGCACATCGACAGGATCGCGGCGATGTGGAAGGTCGGCATGCCGAAGTGGAACGGGGTCGGGAAGCCGAACATCGGGCCTTGGCTGACCGATGAGAAGTCCGCCATGCCGAGGAACACCGCGATGACCGTACCGATGACCATCGCCAACAGGATCGACAGCCGGGAAATGGTCGCGCTGCCCAGCTTGCTCAGCAACAGCACCAGCACCAGGGTCACTGCCGCCAGGCCAATGTTCGCCATGCTGCCGAAGTCGGCGGCGTGGCTGTTGTCCCCCATCGCCCAGCGCGCCGCCACTGGCATCAGGGTCAGGCCGATGGTGGTGATGACGATGCCGGTGACCAGCGGCGGAAAAAATCGGGTGATGCGCGAGAACACCGGGGTAATCAGCAAACCGATCAGCGACGCGGCAACCACGGCGCCGAGAATGGCTTGAAAGCCGCCCTCGCCGCCGGTGCCGACAATCGCCACCATGGTCGCGACACCCGAAAACGAGACGCCTTGCACCAAAGGCAGCTGGCAACCGAAGAATGGCAGGCCGAGGGTCTGCAACAGCGTCGCCAGCCCCCCCGCAAACAACGACGCGGCAATCAACAGACCGATGTCCGCCGGTGACAGCCCGGCCGCCTGGCCGATGATCAACGGCACGGCGACGATGCCACCGTACATGGTCAACACATGTTGCAGGCCGTAAGCCATATTCGCGCCGACGCCAAGGTTTTCGTCCTCGGGCCGTGGAAGTGAAACATGGGGCGTTTTCATGGTTCGGGGGTTCCCTGTTTTTTGTTATGCGCACACTGTATTCAAAACTCAGGACAAATGTCCATAGAGTTGTATACAACTTGTCGGTCGCATCATGAACAAGGGGTCACTGACGGATCAGCATCCCCAACGCCCTGCTCAGAGAAGCCCCATCACGACGGGCCGCAGGATGTCCCGGGGCGGCACCTGCAAGTCGAATTCCTGTTCCAGCAGATCGATCAGTTCATCGGCATCGGTGATCAGACGCCGCTCGCTCTCCTGCCCTATCCGGTGCACCGCATAGCTGTTGCCGTTGAGGGTCTTGCGCAATCCGTCACCGGTGCGGGCGACCATCAGCCGTCCCATGAAGGGTGATTCCGGGTGGTTGCAGACGTACCAGTTGCCGACGGTGTAGTCGATGTCTTCCTGGCGTTGCAGGTCGAACAGGTACATGGGGCGCCATTCGTCGCCGACCTTGGCCCGCAGCAAGTAGCCGTCCGCGTGGGACTCGATGCGGTACGGTTCGTGGGGAGTGAACTGGGTGTCCCGGCTGTCCAGCAGCAGCGGCGCGGTGGGCACCATGCCGCCGAAACCGACGTCGGTGATGTAGCGCACACCATCGAACGTCACCAGGCTCAAGCGATGGGTCCGGGCCGTCCAGGCCCCCTCCGGCGCATTCATCACCACGCGACCGGTGATGCCCCGGGCATCGAAGCCCAGTGCCTGCAACAACGCCAGGAACAGCTGGTTGAGTTCGTAGCAATAGCCGCCGCGCCCTTGCTCGAAGACCTTGCGCTCGACGGATTCGAGGTCGATGGGCACCGGTTGGCGCAGCAGGGTCGTGAGGGTCTCAAACGGGAATTCGGCGGTGTGGCGCCATTGAAGGTGGCCCAGCGTCTCGAGGGTCGGGGCCGGCGGTGTAGTAAAACCCAGGCGTCGTAGATAGCGGGCCGTGTCGCTCAGTTGTGCATGACTCATGACGGTGTCCTTTACCGGGGCCAGCGCAGCGCGCCCAGGCAGCGCGCTGCTGATGGCGCCAGGTATAAGGCATTACCTGCCTGGAGACAACGCTTGGTGCCTCACCGCCGTTTGCGCGACGCCAGCCGGATCCACGTGGGCGCATGATCACTGGGATGCTCCCGGTTCCTGACCCAGGCGTCCACGCCCGCCTCGCTCAGGTACGGGCTGGCCGCCGGATTGAGCAGCAAGTGGTCGATGCGCAGCCCGGAGTTTTTCTGCCAGTGCTGGCGGAAATAATCCCAGAACGTGTAGATCCGCTCTTCCGGATACAGATGGCGCAACGAGTCTGTCCAGCCCTGATCCAGCAGCCGTTGGTAGCACTCGCGGCTTTGCGGTTGCAGCAAGGCATCCTTGAGCCAGGAACGCGGGTTGTAGATGTCCATGTCGGTGGGCACCACGTTGTAGTCCCCGGCCAGCACCACCGGGTGGTCACTGGCCTGCAGGTCCTTGGCGTAGTCGATCAGCCGCTCGAACCATGCCAGCTTGTACTCGAACTTCGGCCCGGGCTGCGGGTTGCCATTGGGCAGGTAGAGGCACCCCACCAGCACGCCATGCACCGCCGCTTCCAGATAGCGGCTGTGGCTGTCATCTTCCCCACCGGGCAGGCTACGTCGGCTCTCCAGCGGTTGCGCGTCACGGGCGAGGATCGCCACGCCATTCCACGACGCCTGGCCATGCCAGATCGACCCATACCCTACCGATTCGATCTCCGCCGCCGGGAAATCCTTGTCGGCGGCCTTGAGTTCCTGCAGGCAGACGATGTCCGGCTTCTCCCGCTCCAGCCATTCCAACAGGTTGGGCAGCCGGGCGCGGATGCCGTTGATATTGAAGGTCGCGATGCGCAGGTTTTTCATGGGCCAACACTCGTAATGCCAAGACACTGGCTGTGACCGACAATAAGTCCCGGTGGTTGCAACGAATCCTCAGGACCCGGTTTTCGACAATGGCTGACGGTCTTGTAGCAAGTTGGCGAAGGCCTGTTTGTCGATCGGGCGACTGAGGAAATAACCCTGGACTTCGTGGCATTGGTCCGTTCCCAGCGAGCCAAGCTGAGCCAGGGTCTCCACGCCTTCGGCGGTGACAGTCAGGCCCATGGCTTTGCCCAGGTTGATGATCGCCTGCACCACCGCCCGGTCGTTGCTGCTGTTGCTCATGGAGGCGATGAAACGCTTGTCGATCTTGATCCCATCGAACGGGTAAGTGCGCAGGTAGCCGAGGGACGAATAGCCGGTACCGAAATCATCCATGCTCAAGCGCACGCCCAGTTCCTTCAGGGCGTTCATGGTCTGGAGCGCGCCGTCCACGTCATTGAGCATCACGTTTTCGGTGATTTCCAGCTCCAGGCGGCTGGCCGGGAAACGGGTTTCGATCAACACCCGGCGCACGTCGGCCACCACGTCGCTGCGTTCGAACTGCGCCGGCGACAGGTTGACCGAGACCATCAGCTCCCCTGGCCAGGTCAGCGCGGTTTCACACGCCTCACGCAATACCCAATGCGACAGCGGCACAATCAGGTCGGTCTGCTCGGCCAACGGGATAAAGGTGTCGGGCCCGAGCAGGCCCTGGGTCGGATGCTCCCAGCGAACCAGCGCTTCGACGGCGACGATGTCGCGACCATCGACGGTGTAGCGCGGCTGGAAATGCAGGATGAATTCGTTTTTCTTCACGGCCTGGCGCAGGTCGTTTTCCAGTTGTCGACGATGCTGGATCTGATCGTTCATCTGCGAAGCGAAATAGCACCAGGTTTTCTTGCCTTCGGATTTGGCCTGGTACATGGCAATGTCGGCGCAGCGGATCAACTCGCCGGGCACATAACCTTCGCGGCGACTCACGGCGACGCCGATACTGGCACCGATGTACAGCGAATGGGTTTCATAATGAATCGGCTGTTGCAGGCTTTCAATCAGCCGCCCACAGAACCGGTCGATCTCGGTGGTGTGCTCCATGCCGCTGAGCACCACCACGAACTCATCCCCACCCAGGCGCGCCACCAGGTCGTGTTCACGCGTGATGTTGCGCAGGCGCTGGGCCACTTCCAGCAACACCGCGTCGCCGGCGGGGTGGCCGAGGGAGTCGTTGATCGGCTTGAAGTTATCCAGGTCCACCATCAGCAGTGTCAGCGGTGTGGAATGCTCCTTGGCCAGCAGCGCATCGTCCAGGTGCCGCGCCAGCTTGTTGCGGTTCGGCAGGCCCGTCAGCGCGTCATGCAACGACAGATGCTGGACCTGGGCGTGTGCCGCCACCTCATCGGTAATGTCGCTGGCCGTCCCGCGATAGCCAACGACCTCGTCCCTGCGATAGATCGGCCGCGCCGACACTCGGCAGACGCGCAGTTGCCCGGAGTGATCGCGATAGGAACAGCGCAGGTTGCTGGAGTTCTGCTCTTGCGTGAGGGTGCCCAGCCAAAGCGCAATCGGCGTCGTGTCGCAGTACAACAATTGCTCGAGGTCTTGCCCCAGCCATTGCTGGTCGGAGAATCCGGTGACGGCATTGAAGCGCCCGGACAGATAAGTAATGTGCCCCCCGCTATCGATTTCCCAGATCCAGTCGGAAGCCGCTTCGGCCACGGCCCGAAACCGCTCTTCGCTGGCCTCCAGGGCCTGCGTCGACCTCTCCAGGCTGTCATGACTGGCATCCACCTGCCGAGCAGTGCGCAGGGCGTAGCGAAAAAAGTAAGCGGTCAGCAGCGCCAGGATCAGCAGCGCACCGCCCAACGGCGGTAACAGCGACCAGAGCAAATGCTGGCCCGGTCGCTCCAGACGGGACACCAGGCTGTACCCTGTGCTATCCAGTGGCAAGGCGGGCTGGCCGGGCTCCAGCTCCGAGTCCTTCTTGAGATGCAGATCGGTCAGGCCGTAATTCTTGCCCAGCGTGCGCAGCTTTACGTGAGTCATCTGATCGACGAACAGCAGCACCGACGTGCCTTGGGCGTCCACCCGGGGCGCTCGTCATTGGGCAGGATGACCGAGGCGGTGACAATGGCGGGCCAGCCTTCGAACAGGGTGTAGCGGATAGCCGGTACCGTCAGGTCGGCCTGGTCCTGCAACTGGTCCACCAGCGCCGCCAGCGGCGTGTCCATGTAAGCCGCCGCATCCACTGGCAGGTTCTGGCCTCGCACCACGGCGTACTTGGTGCGGTCGCGGTCGATGACGAACACACCTTCGTAACCGTCGTTGGTGAACATGGTCTTGCCCATGTTCTGGTCGGCGTAGGCCCACTTTACGTCGACTTCACCGTTGAGGTGCTCGTAGGCGGTGGTCCAATAGGTATAGCTGGTGATGTAGTTTTTCGACGCAGTGATGCGATTTTCGACGGCGCGCTCGGTATAGAAAAGCGTTTTGCGCACGTCCTCCGCGTCAAGTTTCTGGGCGATATTCAACAGCACGGCGACGGCCACCAGCACGCCCAGGACAAACAGCCCGCCGATCGCCGCCACCAGGCGACGGGTTATCGGGGTGTGGCGCGTCGTGTTTGAAAGCGTATCGGCAGCGGAATCCATGGGCCTGCTCCTGTCCTTTTTCGACGCCGGCTTCGGTGTGACGAAGCAAAGTGTCTGAGCAATGGACCCTTGTCAGGCGTCGATGATTCCAACGATCTCAACGATCCGAGCGTTCCAGCGCATCAAGGCGGCCTTCCACAGACCAGGCCTCCACACGGTTGCGGCCGTTGTGCTTGGCTTGATACAGGGCAGCGTCGGCCCGCTGGATGAAGATTTCGGTGCTGTCCAGGCTGGTGGGCACGAACGCGTAGCAACCCAGGCTCACGGTCAGGTAGCCGGTAGGGGAGCCACTGTGGATGATGTGTTTGTCGATGACTCGACAACGGATCTGCTCGGCAAAGGCCATTGCCCCTTGCAGATGAGTGTCGGGTAGCAACACGACGAACTCTTCACCGCCATAACGCACCGCCAGGTCGGCCTTGCGATGGCAGCAGTTCTTGAGCACTTTCGCCACCTCCGCCAGGCAATGGTCGCCGGCAACGTGCCCGTAGGTGTCGTTGTAGCGCTTGAAAAAATCGATATCGAGCATGATCAGGCTCAACGGGCTGCGCTGGCGGGCACCGCGACCGAACTCCACCTCCAGGGCCCGCTCGAACAAGCGTCGGTTCGCCAGCCCCGTCAGGCTGTCGTGGGTGGCAATCTGCTCCAACGTCTTCTGGGCATTGCGCAGGTCTGCTTCGACCCGCTCGCTGTTGCGCACTTGAAAGACGAATACCCAGCCGAACAGACAAATGCCCACGACCACCAGAGCCACGATGAGACTGGATTTGAAAGCCCTGTCGTGCCAGCCGACCAGGATCGCTTCTTCGGACATCGCGGCGGTGACCACCAGCGGATAGGCGCGCAAATGATGGTGCCCATAGAGCCGCACGACGCCATCGACCGCGGAGCGGATAATGGCATCGCCAGACATCACGCTTGGCAGGTCATGATTGAAAATATGCTCCTCGGCCAGCGGCTGTCCGATCCGTGCCTCATCGAAGGGGCGCCGGGCCAGCAGCGTGCCGTCGGACAAGGCCAGGGCCATCTCGCCTTTATCGTCCAGGCTGAAGCTTTTGAAGAACTGATCGAAGTAGGACATTTTGATGCCGGCCATCAGCACGCCCTGGAAGTCGCCGTTCTGATCGTTCAGGCGTCGGGAAATCGGAATGATCCATTCGCCGTTCTGCCGACTGCGAATCGCCGGTCCGATGTGAGCGATCAGGGAAGCATTCTGTTGATGGAAGACAAAGTATTCCCGATCCGCCACCCCTGAGCCTTTTTTCAAGTCGTCGAAGGAGGTCACCACCCAATGGCCGTGCTTGTCGAACAGGAACAGGCCATGCAACTGCTCAAGGGATTGCACGCGTCGGGCAAAGGTTTTTTGCAGGCGCGGTTGCAGCGCCGGGCCGAAGCCATCGACCTGAATCCAGTCCGCCAGGCTGGCCAAGACCAGATCGGCTTGCAAGAAAGTGTCCTGGGCCTGCTGGGCCATGGCCCGGGTAAGGTTGGCCGAAGCAATCCGGGCCGTCTCCAGGTCGTGCCGACGGGACTGCTCCAGTTGCAGGTAGAGCAAACCACACAGGCACAGGCACACCGCCGCTATGAAAATGACCGCGGCCTTGAGCAAAGGTAGGCGTTTGAGGGCACCGCCGGGGGGATGAAACGGATCAACAATGGGGATAGACAAGCGAATTCCTGAAGAGGGCAAAAACATGAGCAGGTCGCTCAAAGCCCCCAATATCCGTGAGCTTAGCCTACCGCTTGTGGAGCGGCAATTTGCCTTTATCGGCCAGGCGATGGGTGGCTGGATGGATCCAAAACCGAACCGTCAGCGGACAATGCAGAACGCTGGAAGAACGGCAACCGTCCGTGGCGAGGGAGCTTGCTCCCGCTCGATAATCTGTCCATTGCTTGACTGACGGGCATCGGCCCGGCTATCTAGATCGAGTAGCGCCTCCACCTCACCTTCGACTGCCAAGTGCCCTCGCCGCCCATGAACACACCGCCTCGCCCCGTCGGCGAATCCTTGCCCCGCCCCTCGCCCGTCAGCCTGCGCGAAGCCTTCTGGTTCTGGCTCAAACTGGGCTTCATCAGCTTCGGTGGCCCCGCCGGGCAGATCTCGATCATGCATCAGGAACTGGTGGAACGCCGCCGCTGGATTTCCGAGCGACGCTTTCTGCATGCGCTCAACTACTGCATGGTATTGCCGGGACCGGAAGCCCAGCAGTTGGCGACCTACCTGGGCTGGCTGATGCACCGCAGCTGGGGCGGAGTCATCGCCGGGGCGCTGTTCGTGCTGCCCTCGCTATTTATTCTGATTACCTTGTCGTGGCTGTACATCGCCTTCGGCGAAGTGCCGGTGGTGGCGGGCCTCTTCTACGGTATCAAGCCGGCCGTGACCGCCATCGTGGTGCATGCCGCCCACCGGATCGGCTCCCGGGCATTGCAGAACAGCTGGCTGTGGGCGATCGCCGCCGCCTCGTTCGCAGCGATATTTGCCTTCAATGTGCCCTTCCCACTGATTGTGCTGGGCGCGGCGCTGGTCGGTTACCTGGGCGGTCGCTGGGCGCCGGATACGTTCAGCCTGGGCGGCCACGCGGCCAAACACCAGTCCTTCGGCCCGGCCCTGATCGACGATGACACGCCACCCCCCGAACACACCCGGTTCAGCGCCTTCCGGCTCGCCCGGCTGGGGCTCGTCGGCGCGCTGCTCTGGACCTTGCCGATGGGCCTGCTGACCGTGGTGTTCGGCTGGAACGGCACCCTGACGCAAATGGCCTGGTTCTTCACCAAGGCCGCATTACTGACCTTCGGTGGCGCCTACGCCGTTCTGCCCTACGTGTACCAGGGCGCCGTCGGACACTTCGGTTGGCTGACGCCGACACAAATGATCGACGGCCTGGCCCTGGGTGAAACCACACCTGGCCCATTGATCATGGTGGTGGCGTTCGTCGGCTTCGTCGGCGGTTACGTGATGCAGGTGTTCGGCCCCGACCAAGTCTTCCTCGCTGGCACCGTTGCCGCCGCGCTGGTGACCTGGTTCACCTTCCTGCCCTCGTTCCTGTTCATCCTGGCAGGCGGCCCCCTGGTGGAATCAACCCACAACGCCCTGAAATTTACCGCACCGCTCACCGCCATCACCGCCGCCGTGGTCGGTGTGATCCTCAACCTCGCCTGCTTCTTCGGCTATCACGTGCTCTGGCCCAACGGCTTCGCCGGCACGCTGGACTGGCCGTCGGCAATCATCGCACTCGCTGCGGCGCTGGCACTGTTTCGCTACAAGCGCGGGGTGATCCAGGTGTTGCTGACGTGTGGGCTGGCGGGGTTGGGGGTGCATTTGTTGCGCTAGCCGAGGTCTTTGCTCAGATAGGTAGCCGAGGCTGGACACAAGGACCTGAATTGCGCCGTAGCGCTGATTGACGCTGGCGCCAGGGAGCGATCCCGTTCCTGATACCCCTGGGCGGTAAAGAACCTGGCAGCGCTGTCAGTCAGCAGGTGCAGCCGTTCCACTCCTTCGCTTTTTGCAAGCGACTCAAGTGCTGCCAACACTGCTGCCCCCGTGCCACGCCCTCGCTGATCTTCAAGCACGACCAAGGAGCGCAGTAAGCGGTCGGCCCCCTCCCCCTCGATGCCGACAAACGCCACGAGGTTGCCTGCTTGGCTGAAGCGCAGGAACCGTCGGCCAGAATGGCTCAGGTCATCCACCGGCAAGCCGGCCAGGATTAACGCATTACGCAACGGTCCCAGCTCATCATTGCCCAGCGTGGTCATCTGCATGGTAATTGTTCTCTCAGGTGCTCTGCGCAAGAAACTACGCTTCGACTACCGAAACCGGCAATAGCGCCCAGCCAACAAAATTGAACGGCCCATGGCCGGGGGCAACTAACACAGTTCATGGCCCGCCCAAGCGTTCCCGCTTGAACCGGTAAGGGACCTGACCTGAACAGCAATGGCGCAGGTGACAGATCAATGGATTCAAACGCTTTCGAAATCTTTACCAACACCCAGGTCCTGGGTATTTCCATCGCCAACTGGCTACTCGCGCTGAGCGTGATGACCCTGAGTTTCATCGTCTCCCGGGCCGGCATTGGCTTCCTGCTGAAGAAGGTCCGGGCGCGGGCAAAGAAGCCCGATGCCTACGTCAGTCATATCGCCGTGGAAGTCTTGTCCAGCACCAGCAATACCCTGTTGTTGCTGGCCTCGATCCTGATCGGCGTCGGCGTACTCGACCTGCCGGAGCGCTGGTTGAGCCGCGTCAGCAGTCTCTGGTTCGTCGTGGCCGCGCTCCAGGTCGGGCTGTGGGCCAATCGGGCGATCGCCTTGGCGCTGATGCATTATTTCGCACGCCACAGCCAAGCCGAGACTCCACAGAAAAGCGCATTGGCAACCCTGAGCCTGTGGGGCGCAAAGGTGTTCCTGTGGGCCGTCGTGCTGTTGGCCATGCTCTCCAACCTGGGAGTGAACATCACCGCATTTGTCGCCAGCCTCGGGGTCGGTGGCATCGCGGTTGCGCTCGCGGTACAGAACATCCTGGGGGACTTGTTCGCCTCGCTGTCCATTGCCGTGGACAAACCGTTCGAAGTCGGCGACTTCATCGTCGTCGGTTCATTGGCCGGCACCGTCGAACACGTCGGCCTCAAGACCACCCGGATCCGCAGCCTCGGCGGCGAGCAGATTGTAATGGCCAACGCGGGGATGATCAGCACCACCATCCAGAACTACAAGCGGCTACAGGAACGCCGCATCGTCTTCGAATTCACCCTGCCCCACACTTGCTCGACCGAACAGCTCCGGCAGGTGCCGGTCATTGTCGAACGGATCATCAAGGCTCAGAACAAGACCCGCTTCGACCGCTCGCACTTTCGCAGCTTCGGCGAAAGCACCCTGGAATTCGAAACGGTCTACATCGTCCTGGACCCCAGCTACAACGTGTACATGGACGTCCAACAGGCAATCAACCTGGGCATGATGGAAGAATTCGCGAAAATCGGCGTGCAGTTTGCGATTCCAGCGCGCACGGTGCATGTGGCTTCGTTGCCGGATAATTTCGGGCAGGCTTCTGCGGATGTCGAGCGGGAGCCCCAGGTGAGGCCTGCTTATCGGGCGCAGCATTAGCTGTCTCTACCCGATGTGGCGAGGGAGCTAGGTGCCCATCGCCCGCTTCTCTTCCCGGGGCAAGGGGTGCACTGAAATCCGTATGACAGCCAGGATCACTGCCCCCTGCGAACACTCGGCGAGCATGGCGAATCGCTGTGGCACATCCAGGCAGTCCGAGTACCGGGCAACCGCGCTCTGAAAGCCTGTCGCTGGACGAAGAGGCCTTGCTCTATCAGTGGAAGAAGGCCTGGGGCTTTAACGCAAATGGGCGACCTTCTCAGGTCGCCCATTTTAATTGAATAGCGCCGATCAAATGCCGGCGGGGAGTGCATCGCCGGCGATTTCAATCGACGGCGGCGTCAGCCCCAATGTCGGCCTTCCCACAAGCAGGTTCAAGGCGTTGTCGATTTCATCCGCCGCGCCCTGGGCGTAATGGGCGTTTGCCCAGGTCCAGTAACGCTCGGACAACAGCCCGCCTACCGCTTGGGCACACAGTTCGTCACTGCTGATACCCATCTTTCCCGCAGCAGCAATCACGGCCATAAGGGCTTGTTCTAACTGGGAAATGCGCTCGGTAGTCACAACACATAACTCGGAAGGTCACGAGCGACAAGTCTACCAGCATATCAATGAGCCACCAATCACAGCCGCTCAACGGTCGTCGTTGCATGGCAGCAGCGCTCCGTTACCCTACCGTGCCGCACGCCGCTGCATCAGAAGTCGCCGACGACTCGCGACCGCTGCCCGTGCAGCCAGGAGGGTGAGCACGGTGGCAATCCCCAAAATGGCCGCACTGGTTTCGCCCTTTTGCGGTGCGCTGCAAACTCAAGCCAGGGCCCCGGCCAACCCAACGCACTTCAACGCCAGAATCCTCGTCGGATCCACCAGCGCCACACGGTGCCCGTTGACCTCGAACGCCTCGCAATGCTCAAGCACCAGCGGCAACTCCGTACACCCCAGCACCAGAACTCCCGCCCCCAACTCGCACAGATGTTCGGCCGCCAGCAGCAACTGCTCGCGGCACAGCCCTTGGGTAAAGCCGGCCTTGATCCCCCGCGGTCCGTAGATCGCTTCCATGACCAGCGCCTGATAATCGACACCCGGCGTGACGATCTGCAGCCCGGCGCGGCGTGCCGCCTGATGATAAACCTGGCTCTGCACGGTCCCGGAGGTTGCCAGCAAACCAATCGCCCTGCCCGAACCGTATCGGTGCTCGATCCATCCCACCGTCTCGCTCAGCATGTTCACGATGGGCACTTGCAGGTGCGCCTGGATTCGCTCGACAAAGGCATGGGCGGTGTTGCATGGAATCGCAATGGCGTTGGCCCCTGCGCTTTCCAGACGCTTGCAGGTGGCGTACAGCGCCAGGGTCGGATCGGCTTCATCGCGCAGCAGACTGGCCGTCCGATCGGGTATCTGCGGGTTCTGCTCGACCACCATCTTGATGTGGTCCTGGTCCTTTCCCGCCGGTGTATTGGCTACCACCTTGGCCATGAAATCCACGGTGGCGGCAGGTCCGACGCCGCCGACGATGCCCAGTTTGAAGGGCGGGCGCCGGGGCTGCCGTGGATCCAGCGTCGCAAAGTCGGCGTAGATTTCATTGATATCCAACACAATAATCCCGCGTCGTTGCAGGTCGGTACAGACCAGCGACAGCTCGGTCATGCCGGGCACGATTACCGTCGCGCCTTGATCCTGCAACGAGAGGCACGCCTGGTAGACCGATTCAAGCGGTACGCCTTTGAGGTGGCCATCCTTGATCCCGTTGACACCGTACATCGCATCCATCAAACCTGCTTGAGCGTCGGCGTCGGGGTAGACAATCGTGAAGTCGTTGCCCAAATGCCGCTCGAACAAACCGCTATGACGCACGAAGTCCGAAGCGATGACCCCCAGCGTCGCCCGCGGCTGGACCCGCTGGCTGACATGGAGGGTCAACGCCGCCATCATGTCCAGCACGGGAATACCCAGCTCGTCCTCGATTTCAGCGCGGAAGGTCTGGCTGGCGAAGCACGGGAGCACCACGGCATCGAAGCCACTCTCTTCGAACGACTTGCACACCTGAAACACGTAGAACTTGCGCGACATCATGCTAGCGCCCTGGTCCAGAGGCAGCAGCACGTCCTTGAAAGGGTGCTGCTCGAACAGGAAGTGGTACCGGCCCTGATCCTCGAGCACCGCCCTGGATTTGATCAATTTGTAGAACAGATCGCCCCCCGCCAGGGATCCCAGCCCACCGACGATGCCCAACTTGCGGGCAACGGAGGCTTTGTGGCGTGCCTTCGATTTAGCCTTCATGACCCCGCCCTCAAACGACCGGAACCGCTTCGGAGCGAGTCCGAACGGGGGAATCTTTGGCGTCGTCCTCTGCGGGTTCTTCGAGCGGTTCGGATTTGGCGACGACAGCTGTGGCGATACTGTTACCTACCACGTTGGTGGCGGTACGCGCCATGTCGAGGAACTGGTCGATACCGATGATCAACAACAGCCCCGCCTCGGGCAGATTGAACATTGGCAGCGTGGCGGCTACCACGACAACCGAAGCGCGTGCGACACCGGCCATGCCCTTGCTGGTGATCATCAGCGTCAGCAGAATCAGCATCTGCTGGGTGAAACTCAAATCAATGTTGTAGGCCTGGGCGATGAACAGAATGGCGAACGCTTGGTACATCATCGAACCGTCCAGGTTGAACGAGTAACCCAGGGGCAACACGAAGCTGGACACGCGCTTGGGTGCGCCAAATTTCTCCAGCGCCTCAATGGTTTTCGGGTAGGCCGACTCGCTGCTGGCGGTGGAAAACGCCAGGAGAATCGGTTCGCGGATGAGCTTGCCCAGGTGGAACACCGAGCGGCCGAGAAACAGGTAGCCGGCGCCGAACAGCAGGGCCCAGAGGATCAGGATCCCGAGGTAGAACTCGGCAATCAGCTTGCCGTAGTCCACCAGTAAACCCAGGCCTTGGGTGGTAATGGCGCAGGCGATGGCGGCAAACACCCCAATCGGCGCAAAGGCCATGACGTAGTCGGTGATCTTGAACATCACCTTTGCCAACTCCTCGATGGAGTCGGTGATACGGGTGTAGCCCGCCCGCTTGACGCCAGCCAGTGCGAAGCCAAAGAACAGCGAAAATACCACGATCTGCAGAATCTCGTTGTTGGCCATCGCCTCGGCAATACTGCGCGGGAACACGTGGCCGATGAACGCCTTGAGACTGAAGTCACCGGTGTTGACCGGCACCGCAGCCGTGGCATGCTGGGCCACGTCCAGATTCAGCCCCGCGCCGGGCTGGAACAGGTTGACCAGCCCCATCCCGATCAGCAGCGAGACCACTGACGCCGTCACGAACCACGCCATCGCCCGGGCGCCAATCCTGCCGACGGAACGGGAATTGCCCATGCTGGCGATACCGCCCACCAGCGTCGCGAACACCAGCGGCGCGATGATCATCTTGATCATGCGCAGGAAAATATCGGTGACCATCGAAAAGTATGCGGCGATCTCTTTGGCACTTTGCTCGCTCCCTGCGAAATGGTGACACGCCCAACCCACCAGCACGCCGAGGGCGATGCCCATTGCAATTCGACGCGGGAGCTTATTCTTCTTCACGATGCTGTCCTCAAGTAGTTCTTGGAGTTTTATTACTTGGCAGGATCGATTCTAAAGAGCGGATCGGGCGAGATGATGAGTAATCGAACTGGCCCCATGCGCTTTTGGAATAGTTATGGGAAAGTCACACCGGGCCGGGCGATCGCATCGTAGACTGGCGCATCTGCTGAGGGAGATCCGGGATGCAACTCAAATGGCTGGATGACCTTCTGGCGATCGCCGAATGGAAAAATTTCTCCCGCGCCGCCGAAGTCCGCAGCGTGACGCAATCAGCCTTGTCCCGCCGTATCCGTTCACTGGAGAAATGGGTGGGGGTCAAGTTGGTGGACCGCGGCACCTATCCCGTCCAACTGACAGCGGCGGGCCTCACCTTCTGCGAGGAAAGCCGAGAAGCACTGGCCGGCCTGCTACGGTTGCGCTCGACGTTGCGCGACGTGGAACGGATGCCGGGCCGGTCGATCCAGATCACCGCCGGCCATAGCCTCTCGATGACCTTCCTGCCGAAATGGCTCAGCCAGTTCCAGCAGCACAATGAACAGTTCAACGCACGGGTCGTCGCCGCCAACATCCACGACGCGGTCGTCGCCCTGGAGGAAGGCAGCTGCGATCTGATGATGGTCTACCACCACCCGCTCGCGCCCATTCTGCTGGACGCCGAACGCTTCGGCAGCCTGGTCCTGGGGCACGACGCATTCATCCCGCTCTGCGCGCCCAACCCCAAAGGCGAACCACTGTTCCGCCTGCCCGGTCGCGCCGGCAAACCGGTGCCCTACCTGGCCTACACCGCCACCACCTTCCTCGGCCGCGTCGCCGACATCGTCATCAAAAACGGCCCCGCCCCGACGGCGCTGGAGCGTTGCTATGAGGCAGACATGGCGATGCTGCTGATGCGCATGGCAATCGAAGGCTACGGCGTTGCCTGGCTGCCGCAAAGCGCGGTGGCCGACGAACTGGAGCGAGGGCTGTTAGTCCGGGCCGGGGATGAGGAATGGAGCACGCAGTTGGAGATTCGATCCTATTGCGCGATTGCCAATCGGAACCCGACGATGCGCAAGCTCTGGAAAACGCTGGAGGGGGCTTCGGTGCGTTGATCGGTTCGGGGGCGCCATAAGCCTGTTCGGGAAATTACAAAACTTTGGGAGCAAAGCTTGCTCGCGATTGCGGAGCCAATCGATAAGGGGGGCTCGGAAAGTCGTTTTCCATAAATACACTCTTTAACAATTCTCACCCTGCCAGCGCCTAAAGGCCCTGGATAGAAAGCCGATAGCCTCGAATATCTCATTCACCCCAGGCTTGAGCATGATTACCTTCGACGCACAGTTCTCCCATACTCGACTACCGCTCCCGATCAACCCGGAGCCGAAAAAAACAACGGATGAAGTGCAATCGATATCTGCGACCCAATCATCTGCTGAAAAGCCGGTTGAAGGGGTAAAAGTATCGCTGTCGGGTGTGGGCCTTCAAAAGGCGGCGGACGAGCGCTCCGCCAACGCCAATAAGGACATTGAGGAAAGCGGGTTGCCTGACCAGACGCAGAAGATTCTGAAAATGATTCGGGAGTTGAAGCAGAAAATCGAAGAGAAGCAGGCGGAAATGCAGGCGCTCATGGCTGACCAGAGCATGACCCCAGAGACCAAGCAGGCAAAAGTTGGCGCATTGCAGACAACACTTGCAACGCTGACCGCCAACCTGATGACAGCGAGCGCCTCTCTGGAAAAACTCACCAAGAATGGAACCCTGTCTGCTTCCCAGGCACAACAAGCCACCCAGCTGGCGATGAAGAACTGAAGCGCGATCAGGGATAGGCTTGTGGCTTAACTGAGCGGCATCAGCCGCAAACGGGCGACCCCTTGAGGTCGCCCGTTTTCGTTACGACGCCAGAACCTGCGCTTGCAGGCGTCGGCCGATCACGTCCAGCAAATCACAACCGTCACGCAGTGGAATCGCCAGAACCTGGGCGAAATCATGCAGGACCACGGCGTCAGTGCTGATGTCGGCGCGCATCGCCATGTTTTCCAGCAATTGGGTGACTGCAGCGATGCGGTAGGCAGCGGTGTCGTGCAGCACGTCCAGGGGCGCTTCGGTGTCGATCAACAGCGCGTGGAAATTGTTTTCGATACCGGTGATGGGCATATAGCGAGGCATGGGGTTCACTCCTGCGGGATGGGGGTCAGTGGCGAATTTGTGGAGCCGCTGGCAAAGGAAACGAATCCGGGATGGATACGGTTGATTGGCAGGAGGTACAGCGGGATGGATGGGTGGACTCTTTCAGTGACGCTGCGCGAACGCGGAGGATTGGGGGTGAGCTTTTTCATTGGCTTATCTCCTGGATCTGAAAGGAACTGCCAGCATCACTTCCACATGATTAGGTGGCAGCTGCACGCGGGTGTGGAAGACCGATCTCCAGGAACCGGCGCACCCGAAGGTGCCCCGCGTACAGCCGCCGTAATTTAACAACAGACATACGAAAAACGCCTGTTTTTAATTCAACGGCGCTACGCGCCTGGATTCATGAGGGCTTCCACACCCTGCCGCTGAATTTGCAGCGACGGAGGGAATCTAGCTTGAGAGAGGCTCAGATGGATAGTCGGCGAAAAGCGACGTGAGTTGAGTGAAATTTCCGATGAGCTTGTCCTCCAACGGGATGATTGGCTCCCAGCCAGGAAGCGCCTAAGCCTCAATGCCGTTCAATTACGAAAGATAGGCCAGGCAAAACTCCCGTGGCGAGGGAGCCCTCCTCGCCTACGGTTGGTATCCGATCGTTGGAAAGACATTGGCTTAAATCCAAAGCATCGGTATGAACTGAAAGCCCCGACTACTCAGGTGCAGGGCTCGATCCCAACGAAGCGCTCTCAACCTTCGCCCCCACAACAATCCGCTTGCCCACCTGTTCCCTCACCTCCACCGCCTGCCCATCACGCTGCTTACCCTGCCGCGCCTGCCCCACCAATTGCGGAATCAACCCGCCCTCCGGCAAGTGCTGCCAGAAGCGCCCGGGCATGTGCTGCCTTAACGCCTGGGGATTAAGCCGCGCCGGGTTGAAGATGTGTCGATAATAGGTGCGCCACAACTCGGCGCCGGGGTCGTCGGCGTGACGCGCCCATTGCCGCCACTCTTCGGGGCATTGGCGCCTGTAGTCAAGCGACTGGCCGTCGAAGCGGATACCGTCGCGAGGTGTTGCGATCAGCCAGCGTTGTCGTCCCAGGCGTTCGGCAAAATGACTGCTGGCGCTTTCTAGGATGTCGTGGGCCGGCTCGTGGAAAGACACCAGGTCCAGCTGCAACCGCTCGGCCAGTGCCTGGGGCAAGGGAACGAAGCGTACAAAAGCATGTAGATGGTGCGCCTCGCGGCTGACCTGCTTGATCCGGCGCTGCAGTTCGCTGCCCAGGCGATCACCCGCGAGCATCGCGGTGCGATCGCCATGGGCAACACGCCAGAGCACTTCATACAGCAGGTTCCAGCGCTGTTCGCCCAGGTAACGACTGGCCTGTTCCAGCTGGGTCAATAACGCCGCCGGCACCCGCGTACGGAACGGTCCCGGGCCTGACGGGAGCGGTGTTGGTATCGCCAACAGGTCGGTAATGGGCCCCTGCGCCCACGTCACATCACTCGGGTCGATGCCATGACCCAGCAGAGTCCGAGCCTGGTCACGCCAGGTGGAGAAGTCATCATCGCAGTCCAGCGCGATCATCCCCACAGCCCCATCTGCACCGGCCGTTGTGGGTCTCGCAGGCGCGCACGCAACAGGCCGCTGCGCACCTGGGCCTCCGCTGGCCGGTAGTCGCTGGTGATGATGAACGGCCGCGCCTTCTCCAGCACGCAACGTAATTGCACCAGGTCGTCATAGCGGACCTTTCGCTCCCGGCGTAGCGCCACCAGGCGTTGCACACTACGCAGACCGATCCCGGGAATACGTGCCAGCAAGGCAGGCTCGGCGCGGTTGACGTCCAGCGGGAACACCTCACGATTGGCCAGCGCCCAAGCGAGCTTGGGGTCGATGTCCAGGTCGAGGTTGCTGGCGTTGCTCAGAAGCTCGCCCGCCTTGTAGCCGTAGCCGCGCATGAGAAAATCCGCCTGGTACAGCCGGTGCTCGCGCAGCAAGGGTGGCGCCGCCAACGGCACACTGGCCGGGCTGTCGGGAATCGGGCTGAAGGCCGAGTAATAGACCCGACGCAAACCGTACCCCTGGTAGAGCGATTCAGCGTTCTGCAGGATGGCATGGTCGTCGGTCGCATCGGCGCCCACGATGACCTGGGTGCTTTGCCCGGCCGGCGCGAAGCGCGGTGCCCTCGCCTCGCCGGCCACGGCCTGTTGTCCCAGATGAATGGTGCCCATGGCCTGGCGGATCGTGGTCAATTGCTTTTCCGGCGCCAGTCGCTTGAGGCTGACCTCGCTGGACAGCTCGATATTCACGCTCAGGCGATCGGCCAGCCGCCCGGCCTCCTCGATCAACAGCGGATCGGCGTCGGGAATGGTCTTGAGATGGATATAGCCCCGAAACTGATGCTCTTCGCGCAGCAAGCGCGCCACCCGCACCAGTTGCTCCATGGTGTAGTCCGCCGAGCGAATGATGCCGGAGCTCAGGAACAGGCCACTGATGCAATTGCGACGATAGAAATCCAGGGTCAACCGCACCACTTCCTCCGGGCTGAAGCGCGCCCTCGGCACGTTGCTGGAACGACGGTTCACGCAGTACTGGCAGTCGTACAGGCAAAAATTGGTCAGCAGCACCTTGAGCAGCGAGACGCAGCGCCCGTCCGGCGTATAGCTGTGACAAATGCCCATGCCATCTGTCGCGCCCAGCCCGTCGCGCCCGCGTGAGCTGCGCTTGGGGGCACCGCTGCTGGCGCAGGAGGCGTCATACTTGGCAGCGTCGGCAAGAATGCCGAGCTTGGCGATGAGTTGCATGGAGGACCCTCGATACTGGACATAAATACAGTATTTTGAGACGCACTGCATTGCAAGGGCCATTGATCAGTCCAATGTGCCGATGTGTCCCCATAGAAGCCACAGCGTAGGCCCGTGCGAGGGAGATGGGCTATAATCCGCTCATCTTCGCCAGTGAGATCGAGTCCCATGGGTAATGTCAGCCTTGAAGCGAAAAAGGCCTACGCGGCCAGAACGCGTCGATCCAATTATGCAGCCAGCCTGCGCCTGGAAGGCTTCAAAGTGACCTTCTCCGACGGCGAATGCAAAATGCCCACGCGCGAAGAAGTCTTGAAGACCTTCACCCAGACCCGAACCTGATGCCGGACAAATACGGTGTCGGCGAAGACGCCTATTGCTATCCCGGCTCCACCGTCCTGCGCAACAAACTCGATATCCGTGACGAACTGACCTTGAGCGAGGCCGAGCAACAGCTCTCGGCCATCGCGGCGGATAACGTCGAGTTCAACCCTCCTCCCTATAACCTGGCTTACCTTCAAGGCATTCATCAGGCTTTATTCGTTGACTTGTACGAATGGGCCGGAGAATTGCGCACCGTTGGAATGGCCAAGCAGGACACGCGCTTCTGCCAACCGCAGTTCATGGAAGCGGAAGCAGGTAAAATCTTCAGGCACATGGCCGCGCAGAACTGGTTCGAAGGCATGAGCCGAGCAGCCCTGATCAGCGCTGTTGCAGAGGCCTACTCGGATATCAACGTCGTGCATCCCTTCCGCGAAGGAAACGGCCGCGCCCAGCGGATTCTGTTTGAACACCTCATCATGAATGCCGGGTTCGAAATCAGTTGGTGGGGCATTGAGAAAGAGGAGTGGATTTTCGCAAACATCGCGGCCTATAACTGCCTGCTTGGGCCAATGGAGCAGGTGTTTGAAAAGTGTATCGGCCAGGAAATTCGCACACCGCCCCTGCCAGCGCAGAACGGAAGCACAGCATGAAATATCGCAGCATCAAGTCCTTGGCTTTTCTGATGTTTGGGATGGTCACCGTCTATTTCATCTGCACTGAAGCAGTTTACTCCGTCAGTGAACAAGACCGTGGCGTGGTCCTGCGCAACGGTAAATTCTTGACCGTGTCGCAACCCGGCCTGGGCTGGAAGATTCCCTTTGCGGATAAAGTGACTCCCCTTTCGATGCAAAACAACCTCATCTACTGGCAAGTTTTCCAGGCAAGAACCGAGGATCTGGATGTGATGGATCTGGAGTTATCCGTTGTCTGGCGCGTGGCGCCAGACGAGACGCTGAACATGTACAAGGACTACACCACACTCGAGAACGTTGAAAACATCCTGCTCATTCCAAAGGTGACAGAACAGGCTCGACTGATAATTTCCCGTTACACGACAGAGCAAGCATTGAAAAAACGCGAGGCCTTCCTTCGCAGTTTTCCGCGGCTATCAAAGCGTCCATTGTCGGCCCGGTGATCATTGAAAGCGTCGATATCGGAAATGTGCACATGAAAAGCATACACATCGAGTAGATTGCCTGTCGGCGGCAGCGGAACACTGCGCAATGACACCGTCACAACACTCCAGAGAACACCACATGCGCCGCACTATCTGGTTCATAGGCTCAGGGTTAGCCGTTATCGCCGTAACGTGTGTGCTGGCAAGCCTCTCGTTCTACACCATCAACGAAAAAGAGCTGGGCTTGATTTTGCGCAACGGCAAAATCATTTCTGTCGCCGAACCAGGGCCGGGTTGGCGACTGCCGTTTGCAGACACGGTAGTGCGCCTCTCAAGTCAAAAAAATATTCTTCATGTCCCCAGTGTTCACAACTACACCTTGGACCTCCATGAGTTCAACACGGACGTATCCGTTGCCTGGCATGTAGCACCAGACAAAATTGCCGAGATCTACACGCGATACAACGATACTCAATCGGTTGAACTGGCCTTTATAAAACCCAAAGTGACGAGCCAGATCGGGCTGGTCATGTCGCGCTATAAAGGCCTTCGGATGTTCGAGCAGCCTGATCAATTCATAAAAGACAGCTCAGCCGCGATCAAAATGGCAACGGGCGATCTTGTGATCATTGATAGCGTTAACTTTGAAAAACCCGTGTTGGCGGACCTGGATCGATCAGACGCTCCTGCCGCAGTCGCCACCGAGGCCGCCGCCCCTTAAGCCGAGCCGTCAGGAGGGGCGGTATCATCCAAACATTGGCAGGCGTCCAGGGCGTGTGGTTAGCTGGCGGCACTTTCCAGCCCCTTGACTAACGAAGCCACGATGAACTTTACCCAGCCTCGCTTGAGATTGCTGTCGATACTGAGTGTGACCCTGTTAGTGGTGGGCTGCATGTCCTACTACTTGTTTCGCCAGAGCAACGCGTCGGCCAGTGAAAACTTCGCTGCCGAGGACATGAACGAAGGTGGCGTAGAGGACATCGGCACACTGGCGCTGCCTGACGTGGCAAAGCGCCTGAACTTCCTGATCAACGATACCGATGAAACCCTCAAGTCTCTGGAGCTGGTCAGTCAGACAGAACTCAGCCTGACGCTAGAGGGAACCCGGCCCGCCGGCGAGCAGGAACTGCAATACGAGGAACTGTTTGTTCCTTTCACCAGCGCGGAGGTGAAAACTGCACTGGCATCCGTACAAGACCTTCATTTCGCCCAAAGGCTGTTTGCTGACGGTTCCGAAGTGCGGCTTGAGACCAGCAACCTTGACCCTTTGTGGAAACGCGCAGCCACCCCGGATGAACCGACGGCCGAACAGTACCGCCCGGACCGCCTGCGTTTTCGCGATGGCAGCGAAACGCCTTTCGCCGATATCAAGAGGCAGCCCGAAGCGGAGTCGGACGATATTCCGCTGTCCCGTGACGTCATCGTACTCCCGGTCAACAAACCCTTGGCCAGTCTCGACCTGACGATCGTCTACCGCAGTTATCCGGCGTTCAAGAAAGTCGTCCTGAACAAGGATCACCCGAAGGTGACCCTCGACGACGGCCAACAATTCCAGCTCACCGCCCTGGGCGACGACAGTGCTTCGCTGCGACTGAGCACGCCCAAAGCGTCGACCTTCGTCGTGCAGGGCCTGACCGATGCGGGCAAGGCGCTCTACAGCAATGACAACAACACCCGCTCGTTCCCTTCGGACAGCGACATTGAAGCGTTGCGTGACTACTACAAAGCACTACGCAAGACCAAAGATGATCTCGAACAATTCAAGACCAGCCAGGCAGTACAGCAACGGTTGGAGCAGCTGGTGGAAGTGCTTTCCTCCCAGGCCGGGCCGCTGAAGAATACCGAGGCCGACTACCACTTCGGAGCCACGCCGCAGCGTATCGTCATTCATGTGCTTGATCCGGCGGAAGACCACACTGCCGTATTCGCTGGCGTACCCAACGTACTTGCCGAGCAACCCCGTTACATCGCCCTCGACCGACACGCCGACCTCTACGGCTTCATCGACCAGACCGGGCAATGGTTGATCAAACCACGCTGGCTACAGATTCAAGCACCCGATCAGGGAGCCACACAAATCTATACGCTGCTTTCGCCAAAGAACGCCCGCGACCCTGACTCGGAAGTGCTGGAGCAAACGGCTTACTTCCCCGCGGGCAGCAATAAACCCGTCAATCTACCGTTCGAACTCATATCCCAGGTGATGGACAACGGCCTGCTGTTGGTGGAACGCGAAACCAATGGTCCTTATGGGGTCTACGACGCCAAAAATCACCGTTTCATCCTGCCGATGAAGTTCGTCAACCCCACGGTGACCGGCAATCTGCTCATCGCGCGCCTGGGCACTAAAACCTATGCCACGGAGGGTCACTACGGTGCCTTTACTCTCTCCGGCAAGGAAGTTCTGCCAGCGCAGTTTTCCGATATCGAGCACAACGGTGACTTCCTCTACACCACCTCAGCCGATCAGAGCCGGTGGGACGTCTACGACCTGCAAGGCAGACGGATCAACCTCCAGGGTTACAACGTGATCGGTCGATTCTTTGGTGAACAACCCCTGCTGGTGCAGGACGCCAAGAGCAAGAAGTTCGCTTTTATCAACCGCGAGGGAACACTGCTTCCCATCCAGTTGCCGTATGACGAGGTGAAGCCATTTTCCAACGGCATGGCGGTGGTCGGGCGGGATAGCAGTTATGGCGCCATCGACTTGGCCGGCAAACTGCAGATTCCACTGGAATATAACCGGATCAACGCGTTCCAGGGCCGCTACGCCGCCGCGGTCCGGGACGGCGAAAGTGACTTGGTATTGATCAGCCAGGATAATAAATTGGTCAAGAAACTCGGTTCGTACACCAGCCTGAAAGTCCCGGATAACGGCAACGAGGCGCGCTACTATGTGAGGGATCCGGGCAATAGTGATGAATACCTGGTCTATGATGCCGATGGGAATCTTGTGGACAAAGAGCAATAGGGCCCTGATGCAGCCGGACCTTACCGGCTCCCATTGAACGAACTACACCGACGAATGAACGCGATAAAAACATTCCCACCCAACGAGAAAGGCCGTGACTTTGTCGTGGGTGACGTTCATGGGCACTTCAAGCTGTTAAGCGCGCTTTTGGATCGCTCAAAGTTTGATGTTGGACGGGACCGTCTTTTTTCCGTGGGTGACCTGATTGATCGCGGCCCCGATTCCGTGGAGGTACTCGACTGGCTTTCGCAACCCTGGTTTCATGCCGTTCGGGGTAATCATGAACAGATGCTGATTGACTGCGTCTCCGGACACGGGGACATTTCCAGGCATACCCGAAACGGCGGGGCCTGGCTCTATGCGCTGGCGCCAGCGGTCCAGCACAAGCTATCCCTCGCCCTCCAGGCACTTCCGATAATCATTGAAGTCCCCTTGATGGACGGAAGGAAAGTCGGCATCGTGCACGCCGAAGCCCCGCTGACCCAAAAGGATGACGATTGGCAGAAAGCCAAAGAGGCTTTATCGGGGCAACTGGGGGAAATTTGTCGACTGCGAGCCGTGAGCATGGCGCTGTATGCCCGGGAAAAAATCGAGCGGCAAAACAATGACCCTGTCAAAGGGATGGACCAGCTCTACGTGGGTCACTCGACCGTGCCGAGCGTTACGCGCCTGGGTAACGTCGTCTATACCGACACGGGCTGTTCCTTTGGGGATGGAGCATTGAGCCTCATCGATCTTGGCGCCGGCACCGTCACTCACATCGCCATGGAGCCGTGATGCGCACTGGGAACCCACTTACTTCACTCCACTCACTTGCGCAGATCACCAACAAGCTAGGCGCCCCACTGCGGATCAATTACCCCACGTATCTGACCAGGCGCCTGCGTCCGCCACGAACTGAGCACTACGTTCCAATGACCAATCGCTCTGTTTGCCCAAATGGTTCAAGGGCAGTGCCGAACCGAACGTAAAGGCTTTGGGTCGCTCCACCGCAGGCAGGTTCCCCATGCACCAGGTGTGTAAAAGCGTCTCAAGCCTTGCAGTATCCTCATGGCCTTTAGTCGGAACAATAAAAGCTTTCAGCCGATCACCCTCATGGACAGACATTAGCCTGACCGTCGCATCCGCCACTTCGGGCAAAGCCTTCAAACGCTCGCTGATACTGAGCGGAAACACATTGATTCCAGCTACCTGTACAGCCGCATCGATACGTCCCGTTGGCCGAAAACTTGTCTGATCAAACCATACCAGCTGGTCGCTCAAGCGGTATTCAGCTTCATCGCCGCACTCTGTCAAAGCATCTGGAGTGAGGCCGCGCTGCCAGCGCGGAAGGAGCTTGAAACAGGCGTCGGGATCACTACGCACACCCACTCCGGAGGTCTCACTCGAGCCATACACTTCGATCATATGATCAAGGCCCCGACTGCGAAGATTAAAGATGATCTCTGGATCACACGGGCCCGTGGATGTAACGGCGGTAATGCCCGCAGGGAATCCAGCCTGGTCATGACTCAACTGACGCCAGATAAAGGGAAATCCAATGATCAGATCGCCAGCCTGCAACTTTCGTTGATTGACCAACGTGAGCGCTTTCAGGCCACGCACCGCAGGAAGCCCAAGGGCTGCTGGCAGCAACACACTGAAAATAAAACCATAGATGTGATGGCACGGACTAAGCGCCATGACGCGCTGCATAGGTTGATCAGAATACCTGCTCAGAAATTCTGCAAAGAATGTGGTCTCGGCGACCAACGTGTCCCAACGCTGTAAGCAATGCTTGGGCGCGCCGGTACTGCCGGATGTGGCAAACGTCAGATCTTTGGAGCCGTGCAGGCGCGCGGTGACCACTAGATCAGCCCATTCACCCAGTGTCTTGAAGCGAAGCAAATAGTCTTCGAGTCCGCTGTCGTAGAGGTTGAAGAACTTCGCCACGCAGGTTGCAAGACTTAGCAGCTCCAGGGAGTCAGCCCCGATTGCCGTCGTACCGGGATCCGCTGCCCTGCTGTCGTGCAGCTCACCCAGCAAAGTCGATTCGTCCCAGCATTCACTGCCTGTTTGAAATGAAGACAGATGACGCAAAGATTTGAGCTCATCAGCCAGCAGAGCCACCATGACGTTCAGGACGCTGGCTTTATCCAGTTCGAGTCGATTCAAGTTGATCACTGCTGTCTGATGAACCTGGGGAGTGTCAGAGCCGCTTGACGAAGACCCAATAGGTGTCCCCGGTCAGCGCTTTCTTCATGTGTACTTTGACCTTGGTGGGCTTCATCTGATAGTCGAACACATACTCGAACATCGTATTGAGGTTGCCACTCTTGACACCTTCGGCGAATCGGCCCTGAAACTCCGGACGGTTCGTGCAGGGCGCCACATCACGGAAAAAGCTCTTCCCAATCACATCACTTGGCTTACGTCCGGTGATGTCTCCTTCAGCAGCGTTGTACTGAAGAATTTTCCCGGCCGCGTCGAGCTGGATAGCACCAAATGCGACCTTATCGAGCTGCCCTGCTGACATTTTGGCGAGGGTGTTTTCAATGTCGTTTGACCCAAAGCTTACCAATTCCATCACTGACTCCTTGCGCACTGCGCATTAATCTATACACATCTTGTACAAGATTTTGTTTTTGTACAAGCCCTGTCTAATTTTTCGCTCCAAGGACGGGTAATCAGCAATGAGTGTAGGCGACGTTGAGCAGCACCACAGTCTTCTGGCGGGCGAAGGGCTGGCTCTCTTGGTAGACTGTGGCGCTATGGCGCAAGCTATGATCGTGCACGGCGGTTCGTGTCCGGACCGTCCTTACCAAATACGCAAAAAAGACGCCTACGGCGCCTTTTGGGTTCTGCCCTTAGGGGATATCTGAAGTCAGGTCCAACTTAACCTGCTTCCACTCTCCATTAACCTCATAATAAGCAACGTTTCTATATTCATATACCACATCCAAGGTCCTGAGTTTGACCCTACCGGGTAAAGCTGTACGTACCGCACCAGAACTCTGCGTCACCAGGAACGGACTAAGTGACTTTACTTTGTTAAGCACCTTTATCGAATCATCATCTTTCTCCATAAGAAAATACCGATAAACAAATGGAACGGTTGCCCCCCCTGAATCATAAAGAATTTCGTAGACAGCGCCGACTGTATCAACTGGCGTCACAGACACTATTTTTGAGGGCTCTGGCGAAGCAGGACTTATCATAAATATATACACCGCCTGAGCCACACAAACCATTAGCAATATCAAAAACGCCCACTTAGAATCCTTTAGATTTGGCATAATTCATACCCGCTTTTATCCATATCTGGTCCATGCGATCATCACCATAAGGCGACTGTGCCCACCACTTCCCAAACTCCTCTCTCGAAGTTCCTGCTATGGATTGAGCGGCTCCCTGAAATAGGCCCTGGAGGATTGGGCAGAGGGCCATCGGGCGTAATAAGCAGTGGCGGTAAATCCAACGTTCCTGTCATTTACTTCTCCATTAATTTTCACAACACTGATGCAAGTGTTAAGCAGCGGACTTGCAGGCCAAATCAGTTGATACAGCTCCGTTTTGATGTCGATGGCACGACTAACGAAACTGTACAAAAACAGTAAGAAACTCAACCCTTTTTTATGCGTTTTTGCATATCAAAATGCGACAGGTCTCCCCAGCACCCTGCTTCCATCCCTGATAAACTGCGCCCTCAGCCTTCCCGATTCAGATTTCCCCAATGCCCCCACAAACAGCTCAACGCTTCCGCCGCTTCAGCGTGGCCCCCATGATGGATTGGAACTTCTAATTCTGGAGGCCATGTAATACGCGCCCTCCAGCACCAACCGAAAACGCCCGTACCATTTTCGTACCAGTTACCTCCTGAAACATCCTCTCTTTTGAGCTGCCCCGTGCGAATGGCGGCGCTGTAATCCTTGTGGCTCCAATCCCAACACCCACCCACAAACGCACCGACTGACACGGTGTGCACGAGAGTGCGTGCGTGTGAATGACGAACGTGAGTTGGAGCGCGCATTTCTGTATGCAGCGCTAGTAAATGCTCCGCCCGAGGCATGTCCGGCGTTTTTATGTTGACCCACGGGAAAGAGGTTAGGAGGGTTAGTTTTCCACTCGCTGCGCTGAAAGCCTTGTCTGGCAGGGCTTTGCGAAGGATTCGCCAAGGTTAGCTTTGGGTTAGATTTGGTAATGTCCTAACCTTTATTGGCGTTAAATATTCATTTAATAAAATCCTTTAAAAACAGTGAGTTATAGATTCCTAACCTTTTACCTAACCCAACCTAACCCATCAAAGTTAGGTCTCAATCCCAACAAATACGGGGCCCTCCGGCGTACCCCCCCCCTCTCAAAAAAACTAACCCTTTTCCCGTGGCACCTCCGAAATCCGTACGCCTGTGCATGCGTATGAGCATTACGAAAAGACACCCACCTTCGCAGGGATTCGCAGGTGTTCGATAGCCTGGATAAGCTCCGGCAGCCCCCAGCGGGCTTGACTTCGATGGGAGTGCAGAAGTGCGGAAAAAAAGACCTATTTAGCTCGCAGGCGAGGTGGGGGGACGACGGCGCGCGCCAAGACTGAGCCGTGCCAGCGACGCCGCTTGAGGGTGCGACAGAGCCGCCTGATGAGCGAAGCAGCGATGCCGCTTGCAATTATATCTAAATCGATATAATTTAACGCTGCCTGGCGTGATCCGGCCGCGTGAGTCCAACCTGGAAGCGGCGCACCCAGTCCACCACCCTGAGGAAAGCACTATGCCGTATGAACATTTAACGCGACGAGGTCGACAGAGAGATAAAAATGCACAACAAACCACTAAAGAAAATCGAATGGGTTGGTAGCAGTTTGGAGGATCTTAGGGACTTTCCTCCAACAGCCATAAAGCGGGCAGGCTATCAGTTGCAAGGTTTGCAGGAAGGCGAAGAGCCTGACGATTGGAAGCCCATGAGGTCCGTAGGTCCCGGAGCTCAGGAAATTCGGATTGCATGCGAGGAAGGGGCTTTTCGCGTGTTTTATGTGGTGAATCGACCGGAAGCAATTTACGTGTTGCATGCTTTCCGCAAGACCACTCAAAAGACGGAAAAGCGCGACATCGATCTGGCGAAAGCTAGGTATAAGTCGCTGGGTTGATCGCAGGGGCAGGTAAGCAGGCAGGGCAGGTACCCTTTCACCCTCCGTTCGGGTGAAGGGGTAAGCTGCTAGTCTGAACTTCTCGCAACCCGACTCGATCAATAAAGAATAAGTGTTAAGCAGAAAATTAAACTGAACGTAGAATTGAAAGCATTGAAAGTGAGGAATACCGATATGGCAAACGAACGCGCGACCAGTGTCTGGGAAGCGTTGGTTGACACGCCAGAAGAAGCCGAGAACCTTAGAGTTCGCTCCCAAGTTATGCGAGCTATCGTCCAGGCCGTAAAGGCATGGGACGTCTCCCAAGCCGAAGCGGCTCGCCGGCTGCATGTTACGCAGCCACGGCTCAACGATCTGCTGAAGGGGAAGGTTGATAAGTTTTCCCTGGATGCGCTGGTGAATCTGTTAGCTGGGGCAGATTTGGAAATAGAAATCAGCGTTACCGCCAAAGCCGCCTGAACTGGGGCGCTGGACTGAAAGGGCAGCCGCCAGCGGGGGATGCCCTTTTTTGCTTATGGTCTGGCGCGTCGTTTTATACTCGCTCCCATGCTCCTCTAACTTAACGCCACGACACTTGTCATAGGCTGGTCCAGCCTGGTTGTGTAGCTCTGGCTCATCATCTCCCGGCCATGCCCCAGTCTGGGTTGACGGGCACACTGGCGGAACATAGCGTCCCCCTGCCCCCATCGCCCGCCGATCTGACTCAACACCGCCATCAACTTCGTGGCGTCGGCTGGTTGGAGGTGGCGAAAAGGTCGTCGGTGTACTCCCCTGCTGACAAAGGATCATCACTAGCACCTCGGCCTTGATCAGCAGCCGTACATCATCGGTGGGATACGGCAGGTCAATCAGCACTCCGTTGGCGTACTTCGCCTCCTCGGGGTGAACATACCGGTGCGGATGCTGACGCGGATCTTCTTGCATAGCGACTTCCAAGCAGCCTCCCGAACACGCCCAAGTAGACACAATGCTGGCACTTCGATACTGTTGCTTTTTATGGAGTAAGGGGAAAGGCATGAAGCGAAAACTTCAGGTGTTCATATCCAGTACATACACAGATTTGATTGATGAACGGCAAGCTGCTGTAGGAGCAATTCTAAAATCAGGTCATATCCCTGCCGGCATGGAGCTTTTTACCGCCGGTGATCGTTCTCAGATGGAAACAATTAACGACTGGATTGATCAATCAGACGTTTACATGTTAATCCTCGGCGGCAGATATGGATCTATAGAAAGCTCAACGAACTTGAGCTACACAGAATTGGAGTTCGACTACGCCGTCGCACAAAATAAGCCGATGTTTTCAGTCGTAATCAAGGAGGAAGCGCTTGAAAGAAAAGTTCGCGACTGCGGAACTAACTATCTTGAAAAAGACAACCCAAAGGAATTGAAAGCGTTTCGAGAGAAAGCACTCGGGAGAATATCCTCATTCTTTGACGATCTTAAAGATATAAAGCTTTGCGTATATGAAAGTCTTTCTGATTATGCGGGCAGAGGCGAGTTAACCGGGTGGGTCTCAGCAAGCGAAATTGTCGATACCAAGCCCCTGTTCGAAGAAATAAAAAAGCTATCGGACGAAAACAATGAATTAAAAGAAATAATTAAAAATTTAGAAAGCCGCCCTATATCCGCCCCAGTCAAACCGGCCGGAGACATAGAAAAACTTTCAGAAATAGCGGAAGTATTAAGCCATCTCACAGTAACCATTCCATCAACTGTAACCACGACTGAAAAGGAAGAAGAAAACAGCCTTTTAGATATTTTTTACAACACACGAAGCAAATTAATACAAGGCGTAACCAACGCAGCATCAGGGGCGACTGACGTAAGTAGATTCCTTTATTTCAATATCTGCCCAAAGCTACAAATTCACGGCCTAACAGAGAATGAAAAAGTTACAGGCGTAAAATATAGAAGATACTTCGTCACTAAACTAGGATTACAACTGCTTGCGCATATCGAAAAAGAACAAGTAGCCTTAAAGAAACAGCAAAAATAAACCCATAGCCCAAGACACATACGAAGCCGCCATGATGGCGGCTAATCAAATACACCTCAACAAATTCCGCCATCCACCATTCGCCGTATACATGTCCGATCGTGTCCCAGGAAGTGG
>NZ_JAGGOF010000027.1 GCF_018614775.1 Pseudomonas fluorescens | reverse complement strand
GCTTGCTCGCGAAGGCGGCGTATCAGGCGCTATAGAAGCGGCGGTTGGTCAAAACCGATCAAGCGTCCGCGGATTGCGCTCGCGCTCCACTTCCTTGGGCTTGTAGGCGCAATAGCCCGGCCGTGGCCCGACCCGCGGGTGATTGCGGCAGGTGTCCGGGCGTTTCTCGTAAATGGTGCACAGGCGGCTCTTGCGGTCCAGATACAGGCAATCGTTGTTGCTCATGCGCTGGAGCGTGAAGATCTCGGACTTCTGGTTGTAGCGCTCGACGATCCCTTCCTTTTGCAGGCGCTTGGCGATGTTCTTCGGCGGATCGCCGAGTTCGAACTCATCGACGATGCCGATCCGGATCAGGTCCTTGATCTTGACCTCCACCGGCAGCGTGCAGCAACTCGACACGCAGGAACCGCACATCGGGGCGGAGTACTTGGCCCAGGTATCGAGTCGGTCGAGCTCTGCGGCGGCGATCAGGTTGGGCTTCATCATCTAGGTGTACCGGCATGCATCAGGGCGCGCGATCATACCGGGACTGGTGAAATTTTGAACGACCATCTGCCGGTTTTTTTTCAATCCCCGACAAACCCCTCCGGGACCGGCACGGCCCCTGCATTCATTCAGCCATCCGGCATTTCCCTGGCGGCGACTCCCCGGCACTCGGGGAAAGCCACCGAACCAAGAGCCTCTACCGTCTGTCAGACCGTCTAGGCTCAGATAATTCCATGCTCGTCCGAGGTCTCACCAATGACTCAAGAACCACTTGTTCGCGAAGCGGAAGTCGCTGCATTTCGCGATGCCGTGTTGACCAAACTCACTTATGCCGTCGGCAAGGACCCCGATCATGCGTTTGATCACGATTGGTTCGAAGCCATTGCCCTGGCCGCCCGCGATCACATGGTCGAGCACTGGATGGACCACACGCGGCAGATCTACCGGAAGGGCCAGAAGCGCGTCTATTACCTTTCCCTGGAATTTCTCATCGGCCGCCTGCTCTACGACAGCCTGAGCAACCTCGGCCTGCTGGATACCGCGCGCGAAGCCCTGACTGAGCTGGGCGTGGACCTGGAGCGCATCCGTTTGCTCGAACCCGACGCGGCGCTGGGCAATGGCGGCCTGGGCCGGCTGGCGGCATGCTTCATGGAGAGCATGTCGACCCTGGGCATCGCCGGGCATGGCTACGGTATCCGTTATGAACACGGCCTGTTCCGCCAGGCCATTGTCGACGGTTGGCAGCAGGAACAGACCGAACACTGGCTGGACTTCGGCAACCCGTGGGAGTTCGAACGGCCCGAGGTGGTGTATCCGATCGGTTTTGGCGGCAGCGTCGAAACCGTGACCGACGAGGCGGGCAAGACCCGGCAAGTCTGGTCCCCGGCCGAAACCGTGCGCGCCATTGCTTACGACACCCCGGTGGTGGGCTGGCGCGGTGCCAGCGTCAACACCTTGCGCCTGTGGCGTGCCCGGGCCGTGGAAGACCTGCACCTGGAGCGCTTCAATGCCGGCGACCACTTGGGCGCGGTGGCGGAAGTGGCCCGGGCTGAAAGTATTTCCCGCGTGCTGTACCCGGCCGACAGCACTGAAGCCGGCCAGGAACTGCGCCTGCGCCAGGAATATTTCTTCGTGGCGGCGTCGTTGCAGGACTTGCTGCGCCGCCATCGCAACATGCACTCCTCGGTGCTGACCCTGGGGGACCATGCGGCAATCCAACTCAACGACACCCACCCCTCGATTGCCGTGGCCGAATTGATGCGTCAATTGGTCGATGTCTACGACGTGGCGTGGGACGCGGCCTGGCAGGTGACCCAGGACACGCTGTCCTACACCAACCACACGCTGCTGCCCGAAGCCCTGGAAACCTGGCCGGTGGGGTTGATGGAACGCATGCTGCCGCGGCACATGCAGATCATCTACCTGATCAACGCCCAGCACATCGATTCGCTGCGGGCCAAGGGCGTGCACGATTTCGATGTGCTGCGCTCGGTTTCGCTGATCGAAGAAGACAACGGTCGCCGGGTGCGCATGGGTAACCTGGCGTTCCTGGGGTCCCACAGCGTCAACGGGGTGTCCGGGTTGCACACCCAACTGATGCGCAGCACGGTGTTCTCCGAGCTGCACAAGCTCTATCCGGATCGGATCAACAACAAGACCAACGGCATCACCTTCCGCCGTTGGCTGTTCCAGGCCAACACCGAGTTGACCTCGATGATGGTCGACGCCCTCGGCCCGACGGTGTTGGATAATCCCGAGGAGCGCCTGATCGAACTGGAGCCGTTCGCCGACCAGCCGGCGTTCCGCAAGCAGTTCGCCGAGCAGCGCCTGCACAGCAAGAAGGCCCTGGCCTACCTGATTCATGAGCGACTGGGGATTGCCGTGAACCCGGCGGCGATGTTCGACGTGCAGGTCAAACGTATCCACGAGTACAAGCGCCAATTGCTCAACCTGTTGCACACCGTGGCGCTGTACCAGGCGATCCGCGCCGAGCCTGAAGTGGACTGGGTGCCCCGGGTGAAGATTTTCGCCGGCAAGGCCGCCGCCAGTTATCACCAGGCCAAGCTGATCATCAAGCTCACCAACGACATCGCCCGGGTGGTGAACAACGACCCGACCGTGCGCGGCCTGCTCAAAGTGGTGTTCCTGCCCAACTACAACGTCAGCCTGGCCGAGAGCATCATTCCGGCGGCGGATCTGTCGGAGCAGATTTCCACGGCCGGTTTCGAAGCATCGGGCACCAGTAACATGAAGTTCGGCCTCAACGGTGCGCTGACCATTGGCACCATGGACGGCGCCAACGTCGAGATGTGGGACCGGATCGGCGATGAACACATGTTCATCTTCGGCCTGACCGCCGAGCAGGTCGAGGCCCGCAAGCGCAACGGCGAATTCAGCGCCGCGCCGGACATCGCCGCGTCCCATCGTCTCGGCGATGTATTGCAGGCGATCCGTGGCGGGGTGTTCTCCCCGGACGATCCGATGCGCTACACCGGTCTGGTGGATTCGCTGGTGGATTATGACCGCTTCCTGGTCTGCGCCGATTTCGACTCGTACTGGAACGCCCAGGCCAAGGTCGAGGAGCGCTGGCACGATTCCAAACAGTGGTGGCGTTCGGCAGTGCTCAACACCGCGCGCATGGGCTGGTTCTCCTCGGACCGGACCATCCGCGAATACGCCACCGACATCTGGAAAGCCCTGGAGTAGCTTTTGCTGTCAGAAATGTGAGCGAAGCCCGACGGTGGTTGGGCTTCGTCGATATACTAGGCGCCAGTTTCACCGGGCTGCGGCTCGGCTCAGTGCTGAAAACACCCATGATCCACTGTGGGAGCGAGCCTGCTCGCGATAGCGGACCATCAGGCAACATCAATGTTGAACCTGACGACCTCATCGCGAGCAGGCTCGCTCCCACAGGTTATGAGTGTTTCCACTAGACTGAGCCAGGCACCGCATCGCCCCGGTTATGCCCGCAACGGGCCGCTTAGGGATATCGACCATGCTATGGATCTTGACGTTGTTAGGCCTGGCACTCGGCTGGGTGGTGGATGAGTCGTTTGCCGATGCACTGTTAGGCGCGCTGGTAGGGCTCGGCATTGTCCAAGGGTTTCGACTCAGCCGTCTCGCCGCCCAGGCTGCCCAGCAACAAGGCCTGTTGGATAAAACTCAGCAGGCCTTGAACGCGTTGGAACAGCGTCTGGCCCTCTTTGAGCACGGCACCGCGCCGGCTCCGAGCGAAGCGGCTCCGTCGCCCGAGATCATTGTCGCGCCGACGCCGGCGTCCGACATTCAAGCCGCGCCAGAATTGGTGTGGGAGCTGCCGCCCGATCTGGAGCCCGCTCCCGCGATGGCCGCTCAAGCCAGCCAGCCGTTGCCCGACGCTATCTGGAATCCCGCACCGATCACCGCGAGGCGTGATGACCGCGAGCGTGTGTCCGCGCCTGTGGCGCCGATAGCCGCGCAGCCGGCGGCTCCCCGTGGGCCGAATGTCATTGAGCGCGCCCTGGCGGGGGCACGCAATTGGCTGTTCGGCGGCAACACGGTGCTGCGGGTCGGCGTGCTGCTGTTGTTCCTCGGCCTGGCGTTTCTGCTGCGCTACGCCACCGAAGGCATGGTGGTGCCCATCGAGTTGCGTTACGCCGGCGTCGCGGCCAGCGCCCTGGGCCTGCTCGGCCTGGGTTGGTGGCTGCGCCAACGCAATAGTCATTATGCGTTGATGCTCCAGGGCACCGGGATCGCGGTGCTCTACCTGACCGTCTTCGCCGCCATGCGCCTGCACCCGTTGCTCGATTCCAAGGCGGCCCTGGGGCTGCTGGTGGCAGTCACGGTGTTCTCGGCAATCCTCGCGGTCACCCAGAATGCCCTCGGCCTGGCGGCGGCTGCGGCCCTGGGCGGGTTTGCCGCGCCGATCCTGACCTCGACCGGCAGCGGCAACCACGTCGCGCTGTTCAGCTATTTCATCCTGCTCAATGCCGGCATCCTCGCGATTGCCTGGTTCAAGGCCTGGCGCCTGCTCAACCTGATCGGTTTCGTCGGCACCTTCGGCATCGGGATCGCCTGGGGCCTGCGTTCGTATTCGCCGGAACTGTTCTTCAGCACCGAGCCGTTCCTGATCATCTTCTTCCTCATGTACCTGGCGATCGGGTTGCTGTTCACCCGGCGCAAACTGCTGGAAATGAGCGACGCCCCCGAGGATGACAGCCGTGAAGCGCTGCTGCGCTGGTCGGTGCGCAAGGGCGATTACGTGGACGGCACGATGCTGTTCGGTCCGCCGTTGGTGGCCTTCGGCTTGCAGCTCACGCTGGTGATGTTCCAGGACCTGGCCGCAGCGTTCAGTGCGTTGTTCCTGGGCATGATCTACATGGGCCTGGCCCGCGTATTGATGCGGGGCCGCGCCTTGTTGCTGGCAGAAACCTGCCTGGCGCTCGGGGTGATTTTTACCAGCCTGGCGATCCCCCTCGGTCTCGACGCCCGGTGGACCACGGCGGCCTGGGCGGTGGAAGGCGCGGGGATTTTCTGGCTCGGCCTGCGTCAGCAACGGCCATTGGCGCGGGCCTTTGCCTTGCTGCTGCAACTGGGCGCGGCGCGGGCGTTCTTGAGTGAATTGCATATTGGTGAAGGCAGCCTGCTCCAAGGCGCCCCATTGGGGGCGCTGATGCTGGGCGCTGCCTTGTTGTTCACCTTTTATCAATTGCGCAAGGCAGCGCCTGAGCACATCGCCAGTTGGGAGCGCCAGGCGCTGCCGGTGCTGGCCGTGTTGGGCCTGGGCTCGCTCTATCTGCTGGCGCCTTTGTTTTTCCTGACCCACGGCACCGCCATCGCTTGGGCCCTGGCCGGATTGGCGACGCTGTTCGTGGGCCTGCGTCTGCAGTCGCGCAGTTTCCTGTTCACTGCGTTTGCCGTGCAACTGTTGGGCGGCGCCTTGTTCCTGTTGCGCCTGCGGGGCGCGGAAGGGGATTCGGCAGCGGTATTCAACGCCGGCTGGAGCGGCTTGCTCAGCGCCTCATTGATCGGCCTGGCGCTGATTGGCGGCATGCTGCTGGCGGCCCGCGACGAGATGGTGCGCAACGATGTGCGCCTGCTACGCGGGTTGTCCGTGGTGTTGCTGGCGGGGTTGGTGTTGATCAATCTCGCGGTGCTGTTCGTGCTGCCATGGCAAACGGCGAGCGGTGTGTGGGCCGCCAGCGGTCTGCTGATCATCTGGCTGAGCCTGTACCTGAAGCAGCGGGTGAGTTTTGTCTTCGGCCTGTTGCTGCAGTTGCTGGGTGGCGCGGCGTTCCTCGTTGCGGGGCCTGCATTGCTCGGGCCACTCACCGCCGAGGGCCTGCGCCCCCTGGCCCACAGCGGGTTCTGGACGCCGCTGGTGCTGGGGCTGGCGGCACTGGTCGGCGCATGGCGCTTGCAGCGGGGCCATTCGGCGACGGTATTCGATGCCTTGAGGCTGCGGCGGGTGTCCGAGCTGTTGCTGATCTGGGGCGCCGGTTGGTGGGCGCTGGCCTGGGTCAGCGAAGTGCTGCGGTTTGCCCCGGCAAACCTGCAAGGCAGCTTGCTGCTGATGGTCGCGGCCACCAGCGTGGCGGTGTGGACCCTGCTGGCGCTGCGCTTGAAATGGTCGGCGCTGGGGCTGGTGTGCACCCTGCTGGTTCCGGCGGCGGGCTGTGTGCTTGTCGCGACCTGGCACAACCGGTATCACCCGGCGGCGGATTTTGGCTGGCTGGCGTGGGTGGCGGTGTTCGGCGTGCATTTCCTGTCCTTGAAGCGCCTGGCGCCGACGCTGCCTGCCCAGGCGCGCAGCACCGCCCACGTGCTCGGTTGCTGGTTGTTGATCGGCGTGCTGGCGCTGGAGCTGCGCTACGGCCTGCTGTTACTGTCCGAGCAATACAATGCCTGGCGCTGGCTGGGCTGGGCGATTCTGCCGAGCCTGTACCTGGTGCTGATGGCCGCGCCGCGTGCCTGGCCGTGGCCGGTATCGGCCCAACCGCGCGAATACCGAGTCTATGCGGCGGCACCTCTGGCGCTGCTGATGCTTGGCTGGTTCTGGCTGGCGAACACCTTCAGCGACGGTACGGCTGAGCCGTTGCCTTATGTACCGTTGCTCAATCCGCTGGAACTGGGCCTGTTGTTTGCCCTGTTCGGGGTCTACCTATGGGCGCGCGGTGCGGTGGCGCAACTGGCAATTCGTTGGGCCCATGCTGAACACGTCACCCAGTTGATCGCCGGGGTGTCGCTGTTCGTGTTCTTCACCGCCGTGGTCATGCGCAGTGCGCACCATTGGATCGGTGTACCGTTCGAACTGGATGCGTTGCTTGAATCCATGTTCGTGCAGGCCGGGTTGTCCATCGTCTGGACCCTGATTGCCTTGGGCCTGATGATCGGCGGGCACCTGCGGCATCGCCGTGAGGTCTGGCTGATCGGCGCGGCGTTGATTGCCGTGGTGGTCGCCAAGTTGTTCTTTGTCGAATTGAGTAACCGTGGTGGTCTGGCGCGGATCGTGTCGTTTATCGGCGTAGGTGTGTTGTTGCTGGTGGTCGGCTACTTCGCGCCGCTGCCGCCCAAGCGCCCCGGAAACGGTCGAACCGACCGAGCCGCCATTACCCGTCAGTGAGGGAGTGTCATCTTGAGTCGCACGTTGAATCGGATCGGGCTGGGGGTGGTCGGGCTATGGGTGGCCTTGTCGGCCACCGCCCAGGAGCAACCGGCGGATTTTGCCCATCAGGTGCCTTTGGCCCTGAGTGGAGAGGGACCTTGGTACCGCCTGCCGTTGCCGCTGGACGTGCAACTGCAAGCGCGACAGACCGATCTGAGCGATCTGCGGGTCTTCAACGCCGCCGGGCAGGCCCAGGCTTACGCGCTGGTTCGCGAGTCGGCCCAGAGCCGGGAAAACCGCACCCTCACCGACGTGAAGTGGTTCCCCCTGTACAACGCCGCCGATGACAACGAGCGTGCGCCCAGCGTGCGCGTGCAGTCGAACGCCAACGGCACGCTGGTGGAAGTCCAGCCATCCAGTCGCCTTGAAGCGGGTGAGGAAGAACTGCGCGGCTGGTTGTTGGATGCCAGCGCGATCAAGGCACCGTTGCAGCAGTTGGTCCTCGACTGGACCAGCGAACGCGATGGCTTCCAGCGCTTTACCATCGAAGCCAGTGATGACTTGCAGCACTGGCAGGCGTGGGGCGAAGGCCAGGTGGCGCGCCTGACCTTTGCCGATGAGCGGGTCGAGCAGCATGAAGTGAATCTGCCGGGGCAGACGGCGCGCTACCTGCGCTTGTTGTGGGATTCGCCGTCCTCCGCGCCGGTACTGACTTCCGCTCAGTTGCAGAGCGCCAGCCGCGAAAGCCTGCCGTTGCCGCTGGTCTGGTCGCAACCGCTGGCCGGCAGCACCCTCAAGGCCGGTGAGTACACCTGGCAGTTGCCCATGGGGCTGAATATCGAAGAGGTGCAGGTCGAGCTGAACCAGGCCAACAGCCTGGCCCCGGTGACCCTGGCCGGGCGGCGTGAAAGCAGCCATCCGTGGCAGCCGCTGGGCAGTGGCTTGCTCTATCGCCTGACCCAGAACGGCCAGGATGTGCAGCAAAACCAGTTGCAGTTGTCCGGCCAGACCGTGCAGCAGTTGAAACTGACAGTGGACGAGCGTGGCGGCGGTCTCGGCAGCGACGCGCCGGCCCTGCGTTTTGCCGTGCGGCCCACCCAGGTGGTGTTCCTGACGCGCGGCGAAGGGCCATACAGCCTGGCACTGGGCAGCGCGACCGTGAAGGCCGCCAACCTGCCCTTGACGACGCTGGTGCCCGATTACCGTCCGTCGCGGTTGGCGACCCTGGGTACGGCGACGGTGAATGGCGTGGCAACCTCAATATCGCCGGCGGAAACGACGCCAGTGGCCGTCGGGACGAACTGGAAGAAAATCGGCTTGTGGGCCGTGTTGTTGCTCAGCGTGCTGTTTCTTGCGGCGATGGCGTTCAGTCTGCTGCGTAAGCCGCCGGCCAAATCCTGAAAGCGGCTGCTTCGCACCCGATCGCGAGCAGGCTCGCTCCCACATTTGACCGAGTTCTGTCAGAACAGGCGCAATTAAATGTGGGAGCGAGCCTGCTCGCGATGGCGCCACCCCGTGAACTCAATCCCTCTTATCCCGTCTCATAGGAGGAATTAACTCCTGACTCGCGCTAAACTGCGCTGGTTTTTCCGCCCCCTATTCTTCGGAGCCGTCCATGTCCCGCGTTACCTTGAGTCGCTATTTGATTGAGCAGACCCGCAGCAACAATACCCCTGCCGATCTGCGCTTTTTGATCGAAGTGGTGGCGCGTGCGTGCAAGGAAATCAGCCACGCCGTCTCCAAAGGCGCCCTGGGTGGTGTCCTGGGCAGCATGGGCACCGAAAACGTGCAGGGCGAAGTGCAGAAGAAGCTCGACGTGATTTCTAACGAAATCCTCCTCGAAGCCAACGAATGGGGTGGTCACCTGGCCGGCATGGCGTCCGAGGAAATGGACAATGCCTACCAGATCCCGGGCAAGTACCCCAAAGGTGCGTACCTGTTGGTGTTCGACCCACTGGACGGTTCGTCGAACATCGATATCAACGCCCCGGTCGGCACCATCTTCTCGGTGCTGCGTTGCCCGAACGAATACCTGAGCCAGAACGAAGCCTTGAACGAAAAGGCCTTCCTGCAGCCAGGCACCGAGCAAGTGGCCGCCGGCTATGCCATCTATGGCCCGCAGACCATGCTGGTGCTGACCCTGGGCGACGGCGTGAAAGGCTTCACCCTCGATCGCGAAATGGGCAGCTTCGTGCTGACCCACGAGAACATCACCATTCCTGAAACCACCCAGGAATTCGCCATCAACATGTCCAACCAGCGTCACTGGGAAGCCCCGGTAAAGCGCTATGTCGACGAGTTGCTGGCAGGCGAAGAAGGCCCGTTGAAGAAGAACTACAACATGCGCTGGGTGGCCGCGATGGTCGCCGACGTACACCGCATCCTGACCCGTGGCGGCTTGTTCATGTACCCGCGCGACAGCCGCGAGCCATCGAAGCCGGGCAAATTGCGCCTGATGTACGAAGCCAACCCGATGTCGTTCCTGGTCGAACAGGCCGGCGGCGCTTCCACCGATGGACACCAGCGCATCCTCGACATCAAGCCAGACGGCCTGCACCAGCGGGTTGCCGTGTTCCTTGGTTCGAAGGAAGAAGTGGCCCGCGCCACGGCGTACCACAAGGAATAAACCATGGCCGAGCCTTGGCAGCCGTTACTTGATTGGTGGTTTGGTTCAGCCAGTACACCGGATGAAATAGCGGCTGACAAGAACACGCTGTGGTTCGGCAAGCGCCATGATCGCCAAGCGCGCGAGCGCTTCGGTGATCAGGTCGAGCAGGCATTGGCCGGCGGATTGACTGACTGGGCGCAACGCCCGGAAGGTTGGCTGGCCTTGGTGCTGTTGCTCGATCAATTCCCGCGGATGATCTTTCGCGACACACCCAAAGCCTTCTCCGGCGACCTTCGCGCCCAAGCGCTGGTAGCCCAGGGCCTGGCGGCAGGTTTCGACCGGCAACTCAAACCCATCCAGCGCGTATTCATCTATCTGGTGCTCGAACACTGCGAAAATCTTGCCGTGCAGAACGAAGCTGTTTCCCGGTTTATCGATCTGGTTCGAGAACAGCCGGAGGCGGAACGTGCGGTGTTTGAGAGCAACCTGGATTATGCCGAACGGCATCAGAAGATCATTGCCCGGTTTGGCCGGTTTCCCCATCGCAATGCGGTGTTGGGGCGGGAGTCTACGGCTGAGGAAGTGGCGTTTCTGAAAGAGCCGGGGTCAAAATTCTGATTTTGCGGTGAGGCGGATGCCGTCTTCGCGAGCAAGCCCGCTCCTACAGCTGATTGCGTTTCCTCTGACGGAACCCGGTCAACTGTGGGAGCGGGCTTGCCCGCGAAGAGGCCCGCAAGAGCGCTAGATTCGGAAACTACCCACCAACTGCTTCAACCGCGCCGCCTGCTGCTCAAGGTCAGTACACGCCCGCAACGTGGCTTGCAGGTTCTCCACGCCTTCCTGGTTCAGCGTATTGATCTCGGTGATGTCGACGTTGATCGATTCCACCACGGCGGTCTGTTCTTCCGTGGCGGTGGCGACGGACTGGTTCATGCCGTCGATTTCACCGATGCGCTGGGTCACGCTGCCCAGGCGTTCGCCGGCCTGGTTGGCGATGCCGACGCTGCTTTCGCTCTGGCGCTGGCTGTCGGTCATGGTCAGCACCGCTTCCCGGGCGCCTACTTGCAGTTCTTCGATCATTTTCTGAACTTGTTGTGCCGAATCCTGGGTACGGTGGGCCAGGTTGCGCACTTCATCGGCCACGACTGCGAAGCCGCGCCCGGCTTCACCGGCGCGGGCGGCTTCGATGGCCGCGTTCAGAGCCAGCAGGTTGGTTTGCTGGGAGATGCTGGTGATCACCTCGAGGATCTGGCCGATGTTCACCGTGTTGCTGTTCAGGGTTTCGATGTTGCCGCACGAATCGCTGATCTTGGCTGACAACTGCTGCATGGCGGTGATGGTTTTATCCACCACCTGCTGGCCTTCTTCAGCCAGGTTGCGCGCATCGCTGGAGTGCTGCGAGGCGAGGGCGGCGTTCTGGGCGATTTCCTGGGCGGCGGCGCCGAGCTGGTTGATGGCGGCGGCAACGCTGCTGGTGCGTGAAGCCTGCTGGTCGGAATTGAACATCGACGAGTTGGACGCGCTGACGACGCGCAGGGCGACTTCGTTGACCTGGCCGGTGGCCGAGGCCACTTCGCGGATCGAAGTGTGGATGCGCTCGACGAAGCGGTTGAACGAAGTGCCCAGCGCACCGAATTCATCCTGACCATGGATGGTCAGGCGGCGCGTCAGGTCGCCTTCGCCTTCGGCGATGTCATGCATGGCGCGGCCCATGGCCAGCAGCGGTTGCATCAGCACGCGGATCAGCATGCCCAGCAGGGTGATGATGAACACCACGGCAATGACCATGGCGACCAGCGCCGAGGTGCGGAATTCGCTGAGCATCGCCAGAGCGGTGTCCTTGTCCAGCACCAGCGCTACGTACCAGTCGGCACCCGGCACGCCGTTGACGCGGGTGAAGGAAATGAACTGGGTCTTGCCGTCGATTTCGACTTCCTTCATGCCCGGGCTGACCTGCGGCGCGCCGTTGGGGTAGGCCTCGGCCAGGGTCTTGAGCACACGCTTGCTGTCCGGGTGGATCAGGATCTTGCCCTCGGCGCTGACGATGAACGCATGGCCGTGGCCGCCGAAGTTCAGCGAGTTGATGATGGCGCTGACGCTGGACAAGTCGATGTCTGCACCGGCCACGCCGAACATCTGGTTCTGGCGCTGTACCGGGCTGGCGACGGTGATCACCAGTTTGCCCGAGGAGGCGGCGATGTAGGGTTCGGTAACGATGGTTTGCTGGGCGCTGTTGGCGGCTTTGTACCAGCCACGGGCACGCGGGTCGTAGTCGGCGGGGCGATTGCCGGCCGGGACCGAAAACATCACGCCGTCGGTGCCGCCGAAGTAGCTGAGCTGGAAATTGCCGGTGTAGGCCGGCAGGTCGACGGCGCGCTTGAGGCTGTCGGCGCTGTTACCGTCGATGGCGATTTGCTGGGCCAATGATTGCAACAACTGGATGCGGCCTTCGACCCAGGTCTGGATGTTGCGACTGGTCAGGCTGCCGAGTTCCTGCATGGACGTTTCGGTACTGCTGTTCAGGCTCTGGCGCTGACGGTAGTCGTTGAAGAGGATGAAACAGGCAAATGCAACGGCTACCACCAAGGCGGCAGCCAGCAGGATTTTGTGGCTGAACTTCATGTTTCTGATCATTAAGAGCGCTACCGCAGAGGAGCTGGTCGGGAAGGGGGGCAATTTGCCATAACACTGGTTCTTGCGCTGTTCTTTTTATCGGCCCGCGAGCGCCGTGCATCAGCCACAGGCGAGGCAATCCCGACGAAATGCACGACGACGTCGCAAACCGGTTGATTTGCCGATGAAATACCTCCGCCAAGCCCAATATATACTGGGGCAGCCAGGGAACCAGATAGGGGTTTGCTCTTCTAAGGTTCTGGTTGGCACCCTAGCCGCCCCCTTCCGTTCCAGGAGTTACACCATGTCACTGCGCTCTATCGTCTTGTTATTTGTGTGCGTCGTGCTGGCTGCATGCAGCAAGGTCAACCAGGAAAACTACTCGAAACTGTCGGCTGGCATGCCCAAGTCCGAAGTCGAAACATTGCTCGGCAAACCGACCGATTGCTCGGGCGCGCTCGGCATGTCCAGTTGCACCTGGGGCGACCAGAAAAGCTTTATCAGCGTGCAGTATGCCGGTGACAAAGTGTTGATGTTTTCCGGCCAAGGCCTGAAGTAAACCGGGGCTAGTGGCCTGTATCGGCCACTAGATGCCTGCGGGAGAAAAATAATGATGCGGTTATTGTTAGTGCTTTTAGCCGGCCTGGTTTTGGCTGGCTGTGCCACTTCTGGCGAAGACCCGTTGGCGCCCAAGACTGTCCACAGCGTCAACCTCAAGCGGTACCAGGGGACCTGGTATGAATTGGCCCGCTTGCCCATGTATTTCCAGCGCAACTGCGCGCAATCCGAAGCCCATTACACCCTCAAGCCGGACGGCAACGTAGCCGTGCTCAATCGCTGCCTGACCTCGGACTGGCAGTGGGAAGAAGCCCGGGGCACCGCCTCGCCGCAGGTGCCGGGCAAGACCGACAAGCTCTGGGTCGTGTTCGACAACTGGTTCTCGCGGATCGTGCCGGGCGTGGCGAAAGGGCAATACTGGGTGCTGTACGTCAGCGACGACTACCAGACCGCCATCGTCGGTGATCCGAGCCGACGCTACATGTGGCTGCTCTCTCGTACACCGACCATCAACAGCGTCGTGCGCGAAGAACTGCTGAGCAAGGCGCGTCAGCAGGGCTATGACACCAGTCGGTTGATCTGGCGCGCGTCGGATCGGCAGATGGCGAAGACATCGGACTGATCCGCATAAAACCTGTGGGAGCGAGCCTGCTCGCGATGACGGCATCCCAGTCAACATCTGTGTTGAATGCCAGGCCGCCATCGCGAGCAGGCTCGCTCCCACATGGGTGGTTGAATTAGCCCAGTAACTCGCGCAATACCTGGGTAAACGCCTGGGCACTCTCCTCTTCGGCGGCATGCCGCCCCTGGCGTACGACCCATTTCCCGCCGACCATCACATCCCGCACCTGCCGATCCCCTCCGGCAAACAACCAGCGATTGAGAATCCCGTCGCCCTGGGCTATCACTAGATACGGGTCGTTGCCATCGAGCACCAGCCAGTCGGCGCGCTTGCCAATTTCGAGGGCGCCGATCGGTTGCCCCAAGGCCTGGGCGCCGCCTTCCAGTGCCGCATCGAACAACGTACGCCCGACCATCGGCTGATCCGCCCGATACAGGCGGTTGCGGCGTTGATCTCGCAGGCGCTGGCCGTATTCCAGCCAGCGTAATTCTTCCACCACACTCAATGACACATGGCTGTCGGAGCCAATGCCCAGGCGCCCGCCCTGGGCAAGGAAATCCACGGCCGGAAAAATGCCGTCGCCCAGGTTGGCTTCGGTGGTCAGGCACAGGCCGGCAATCGCCCGGCTCTTGGCCATGAGGCTGACTTCCTGGACGTTGGCATGGGTGGCATGGACCAGGCACCAACGTTGATCCACCTCGGTGTTTTCGTACAGCCATTGCAGCGGTCGGGCACCGCTCCATTTCAGGCAGTCGTCGACTTCCTTCTGCTGCTCGGCGATGTGGATGTGCACCGGGCAATGGCGATCGCTCGCGGCCAACACGTCCTGGATCTGCTCAGGCGTCACCGCTCGCAGGGAGTGAAAACACAGGCCCAACGCCTGGGCGGGTTGCCCGGCCAGGGCCGGCTGCAAGCGTGACTGGAGCTTGAGGTAGTTTTCAGTGCTGTTGATGAATCGGCGTTGCCCATCGTTGGGCGCCTGGCCGCCAAAACCGGAATGGCTGTAGAGCACCGGCAGCAGTGTCAGGCCGATACCCGCGCTGCTGGCGGCCTGGCTGATGCGCAAGGCCAGCTCCGCCGGATCGGCATAAGGCGTGCCGTCGGTGTCGTGGTGCACGTAATGGAATTCGGCGACCGAGGTGTAGCCGGCCTTGAGCATTTCGATATACAGCTGCCGGGCAATGACGCCGAGTTGATTGGGGCTGATTTTTCCGACGAGGCGGTACATCAAGTCGCGCCAGGTCCAGAAACTGTCGTTGGGGTTGCCGGCCACTTCCGCCAACCCGGCCATGGCCCGTTGGAACGCGTGGGAATGCAGGTTCGGCATGCCCGGCAGCAGCGGTCCCGCCAATCGCTCGGCGCCATCTGCGTGGGAGTCGGCCTGGACATGGGTCAGGACGCCGGCGGCGTCGACTTCAAAACGTACATCGTTGGCCCATCCACTAGGCAGCAGCGCGCGTTCGGCAAAGAAGGCGGACATGGTTCAACCTCATCGTGCGTAATTTGTATATACATATACAGACGTTTGCCTGGCCGGTAAACTCCGGCAAGCTAGCAACCTTATTCGCAGAACAGGGAACCGCCGTGCCGACTCCGCCTGCCAAACCGCCGCTGGCCGCACACCTGGGTGACAGTCCGGCACCCTTGTATGCCCGCGTCAAACAGATGATCACCCAGCAGATCGACAGTGGAAACTGGCCGCCGCATTACCGCGTGCCGTCGGAAAGCGAGCTGGTCAGCCAACTGGGCTTCAGTCGCATGACCATCAACCGTGCCCTGCGGGAAATGACCGCCGACGGCCTGTTGGTGCGCATGCAGGGTGTCGGCACGTTCGTGGCCGAACCCAAGAGCCAGTCCGCGTTGTTCGAGGTGCATAACATCGCCGACGAGATCGCCTCCCGAGGGCACCGCCATACGTGCAAGGTCATCACCCTGGAAGAAGAGGCCGCCGGTTCCGAGCGCGCCCTGGCCCTGGACATGCGTGAAGGGCAGAAGGTGTTCCATTCGCTGATCGTGCATTTCGAAAACGACATTCCCGTGCAAATCGAAGACCGCTTCGTCAACGCATTGGTGGCGCCCGAATACCTCAAGCAGGATTTCACCCTGCAAACGCCCTACGCCTATCTGAACCAGGTCGCGCCGCTGACCGAAGGCGAGCACGTGGTTGAAGCGATCCTGGCCGAACCGAATGAATGCAAGCTGCTGCAAATCGAAAAGGGCGAGCCGTGCCTGTTGATCCGCCGTCGCACCTGGTCCGGGCGTCAGCCGGTGACCGCAGCGCGGCTGATTCACCCGGGCTCCCGTCACAGTCTGGAAGGGCGGTTCCACAAGTGAGCGACTTGAAAGTTCTACGCGCGGCGGATTACCCGCGCATGCCGTGGAAAAACGGCGGTGGCAGCACCGAGGAAATCACCCGTGATGCCGGTGCCGGCCTGGAAGGTTTTGGCTGGCGTCTGTCGATCGCCGATATCGGTGAGTCGGGCGGTTTTTCCTCGTTCGCCGGTTACGAGCGGGTCATCAGCGTCTTGCAGGGGGATGGCATGACCCTGACCGTCGATGGCCAGGCCACGCGGCCGTTGCACCCGCTGGACCCCTTTGCTTTCAAGGGTGAAAGCCATGTGCATTGCACGTTGCTGGGTGGGCCGATTCGCGATTTCAATCTGATCTATGCGCCACAGCGTTACCGCGCGCGGCTGCAGTGGATGAGCGGCGAGCAGCGGTTTTTCAGCGAGGCGGGCACGGTGCTGGTGTTCAGCGCCGCTCCGGGACTGGCTATCAAGATCGGTGAGTCCGCCGTGGACTTGGGCCTTTATGACTGTTTGCAACTGAGCGGTAACACCGGGTTGGTGGATGTTTCCACTCACGGTCAATGCTGCGTGATTGAGCTGACCGCCCACTAATTTCAGCTTCTTGAGTACCCTGTGGGAGCAAGGCTTGCCCGCGACGATGGCGATGCGGTCTGCCAGACAATCGAGTCGCCTGCATCGCGGGCAAGCCTTGCTCCCACAGATGGGTCCCCCTCACCACAAGATGCCTGCCTGCTGTTTCTTCTGCGCACCAACTTGTTACTGAATGCCCCAGCGTGGCGCAACGTCACGCTTCTGGGGCCCTTGATTCCCCCTCGAAAACCCTCTTGAAAAATTTCATGCCACTCAGAAGGCCTTGAATCACAAGGCTTTTAGCCAATTTCTCAACAGTTTCTGAACGCCCCCTCCAACAAGTTGGCCGCTTGATTGCATATGCTTGTACATACAAGTAAAGACGTATGCGTATGAGTCATCGACATTCAACGCAACGTTCGCTAAATCGCTGCCCACTGTCCGGGCTGGTCTGGATTGATCGCTGAGGAGTTTTTGCTGTGACCAACGCTACCCACAAACCTGAAAAATACCGTGACGTTGAAATTCGCGCGCCTCGCGGCAACACGCTGACCGCCAAGAGCTGGCTGACTGAAGCGCCGCTGCGCATGCTGATGAACAACCTCGACCCGGAAGTGGCCGAGAACCCCAAGGAGCTGGTGGTCTACGGTGGCATCGGCCGCGCGGCGCGCAACTGGGAGTGCTACGACAAGATCGTCGAAAGCCTCACCAACCTGAATGACGACGAAACCTTGCTGGTGCAATCCGGCAAACCGGTGGGCGTGTTCAAGACCCACAGCAATGCCCCGCGCGTGCTGATCGCCAACTCCAACCTCGTGCCGCACTGGGCGACCTGGGAGCATTTCAACGAACTCGACGCCAAGGGCCTGGCCATGTACGGCCAGATGACCGCCGGCAGTTGGATCTACATCGGCAGCCAGGGCATCGTCCAGGGCACCTACGAAACCTTCGTCGAAGCCGGTCGCCAGCATTACGACTCCAACCTCAAGGGCCGTTGGGTCCTGACCGCCGGCCTCGGCGGCATGGGTGGCGCGCAACCGTTGGCCGCGACCCTGGCCGGCGCTTGCTCGCTGAACATCGAGTGCCAGCAGGTCAGCATCGATTTCCGTCTCAAGACCCGCTACGTCGACGAGCAGGCCACTGACCTCGACGACGCCCTGGCCCGTATCGAGAAATACACCGCCGAAGGCAAGGCCATTTCCATCGCGCTGTGTGGCAACGCCGCCGAAATCCTCCCGGAAATGGTCCGCCGCGGTGTGCGCCCGGACATGGTCACCGACCAGACCAGCGCCCACGACCCACTCAACGGTTACCTGCCGGCCGGCTGGACCTGGGACGAATACCGCGCCCGCGCCAAGACCGAACCGGCCGCTGTGGTGAAAGCCGCCAAGCAATCGATGGCCGTCCACGTCAAAGCCATGCTGGACTTCCAGAAGATGGGCGTGCCGACCTTCGACTACGGCAACAACATCCGCCAGATGGCCCAGGAAGAAGGCGTCGAGAATGCCTTCGACTTCCCGGGTTTCGTACCGGCCTATATCCGTCCGCTGTTCTGCCGCGGCGTCGGCCCGTTCCGCTGGGCTGCACTGTCGGGTGACCCGCAGGACATCTACAAGACCGACGCCAAGGTCAAGAAACTGATCCCCGACGACGCCCACCTGCACAACTGGCTGGACATGGCGCGCGAACGCATCAGCTTCCAGGGTTTGCCGGCGCGTATCTGCTGGGTCGGCCTGGGTCAGCGGGCCAAGTTGGGCCTGGCATTCAACGAAATGGTGCGCAGCGGCGAACTGTCCGCGCCGATCGTGATTGGCCGCGACCACCTCGACTCCGGCTCGGTCGCCAGCCCTAACCGTGAAACCGAATCCATGCAGGACGGCTCCGACGCTGTCTCCGACTGGCCGCTGCTCAACGCCTTGCTCAACACCGCCAGCGGCGCGACCTGGGTCTCGCTGCACCACGGTGGCGGCGTCGGCATGGGCTTCTCCCAGCACTCGGGCATGGTGATTGTCTGTGACGGTACCGACGAAGCGGCTGAGCGGATTGCCCGCGTGCTGCACAACGACCCGGCTACGGGTGTGATGCGGCATGCCGATGCGGGTTACCAGATCGCGATCGACTGCGCCAAGGAACAGGGGCTGAACCTGCCGATGATCACCGGCAAGTCATAAAAACCCCTTGTGGGAGCGAGCCTGCTCGCGATGGCGTCGGCACATTCGACACAGGCGTCGGCCGACAGATCGCTATCGCGAGCAGGCTCGCTCCCACAGAAGAGCGGCATCAGAGTCACTATCAGAACAATCCACAGAGGTTGAACCATGGCCATCAGTAGCACGCGTGCAAGCAGCAAGCCGTTGATCGAGAAACGTTCGATCGACTACATCCCGGAAGCGGAGAGGCATGGCCGGCTGTTGAGTCAGTTCACCCTCTGGATGGGGGCGAACCTGCAGATCACCGCAATTGTCACCGGCGCGCTGGCGGTGGTGTTGGGCGGGGATGTGTTCTGGTCGTTGATCGGTCTGCTGATCGGGCAACTGCTCGGCGGTGGCGTCATGGCGCTGCATGCCGCGCAAGGCCCCAAACTGGGCCTGCCGCAGATGATCTCCAGCCGGGTGCAATTTGGTGTATACGGCGCGGCCATCCCGATCGTGCTGGTGTGCCTGATGTACCTGGGTTTCACCGCAACGGGAACGGTACTTTCCGGCCAGGCGCTGGGCCAGTTGTTTGGCGTCAGCGACAGCGTCGGCATCCTGATTTTCGCCAGTGTCATCGTGCTGGTCACGGTGCTCGGTTATCGGGTGATCCACTTCATTGGCCGTGTCGCCAGCGTCATTGGCGTGATTGCCTTCGTTTACCTGTTCGCTCGCCTGATCAGCCAGGTGGACATGGGCGCACTCCTGCAAATCCGCCATTTCAGCTGGAGCAGCTTCCTGCTGGCGGTGTCGCTCGCGGCCTCCTGGCAGATCGCCTTCGGCCCCTACGTGGCTGACTATTCGCGTTACCTGCCGAGCAAGACGTCCTCGGTGAAAACCTTTTTTGCCGCAGGCGCAGGTTCCGTCATCGGCGCACAGGTGGCGATGATCCTTGGCGTGTTTGCCGCCGCCTCGGCCAACGGGCAGTTCGCCGGTCACGAAGTGGCCTACATCGTAGGCCTGGGGGGAACCGGCGCCACCGCGGCGCTGCTGTACTTCAGCATCGCGTTCGGCAAGGTCACCATTTCGACGCTGAACTCCTACGGCAGCTTCATGTGCATCGCGACCATCATCAGCGGGTTCCGTGGTCACCTGAACGTAACGCGTTTGCAGCGGCTGGTCTTCGTGCTGGTCATTGTCGGCGCGGCGACCCTGATCGCGCTGCTCGGCCAGCACTCGTTCCTCGGTGCGTTCAAGTCTTTCATCCTGTTCCTGCTGGCGTTCTTTACACCCTGGAGCGCGATCAACCTGGTGGATTACTACTGCATCACTCGCGAACGCTATGACGTGCCGGCCCTGGCCGACCCGAACGGTCGCTACGGTCGTTGGAAGGTGCTCGGGATCAGCGTTTATGCATTCGGTGTACTGGTTCAGTTGCCGTTCATCTCCACCAAGTTCTTTACCGGTCCGCTGGTGGCGGCGATGGGTGACGTGGATATCTCGTGGATCATCGGCCTGGTGGTTCCGGCGACGCTGTACTACGTCGCCGCCAAGAAGTGGCACAGCGCTGTACCCGATCAATTGATCCTGCCGGTCGAGCAGGACGCGGTTGACGCACAACCGAGCAGGGCGGGCCGCATCCAAGCGGTCTGATGGGACGTTGACAGGGCTGGATGCCTCTTGACTGCCGTAAGCCAACTCAGATGATTAGGAGCGTCACACAATGAAATCGAACAAGACCCTGCTGACCACGTTGCTTTCCATGGGCCTGCTGGCCAGTGCCGGCGCCACGCAAGCGGCGGGTTGGTGCGAGTCGGGCAAACCGGTGAAATTCGCCGGCCTGAACTGGGAAAGTGGCATGCTGCTGACCGACGTCCTGCAAGTGGTATTGGAAAAAGGCTACGACTGCAAGACCGACAGCCTGCCAGGCAATTCCATCACCATGGAAAACGCCCTGAGCAGCAACGACATCCAGGTGTTCGCCGAAGAGTGGGTCGGTCGCAGTGAAGTCTGGAACAAGGCCGAGAAGGCCGGCAAGGTGGTCGGCGTTGGCGCACCGGTGGTGGGGGCCATCGAGGGCTGGTACGTGCCGCGCTACGTGGTGGAAGGTGATGCCAAGCGCAAGCTCGAAGCCAAGGCTCCGGGCCTGAAGAACATTGCCGACCTGGGCCAGTACGCCGCCGTGTTCAAGGACCCGGAAGAACCGTCCAAGGGCCGCTTCTACAACTGCCCGGCCGGTTGGACCTGTGAGCTGGACAACAGCGAAATGCTGAAGAGCTATGGCCTGGAAAAAACCTACACCAACTTCCGTCCAGGCACTGGCCCGGCGCTGGATGCGGCCGTGTTGTCGAGCTACAAGCGTGGCGAGCCGATCCTGTTCTACTACTGGTCGCCAACGCCGCTGATGGGCCAGGTGGACCTGGTCAAGCTGGAGGAAAAACCGGGTGTGGATAAAAGCGTGAGCATCAAGGTTGGCCTGTCCAAGACCTTCCACGATGAAGCGCCGGAGCTGGTGGCCGTGTTGGAAAAGGTCAACCTGCCTATCGATATCCTCAACCAGAACCTCGGGCGCATGGCCAAGGAACGCATCGAATCGCCAAAACTGGCGAAGATCTTCCTGAAGGAACATCCTGAAGTCTGGCACGCCTGGGTCAGTGAAGACGCGGCCAAGAAAATCGACGCGGCTCTGTAGGTCGAATCCTTCCCGGCCAACCGTGGGGCTGGCCGGGACATTCACCGCATCCCCCTGATCGAGAGCCTCTTATGTTTCCCGAAAGCTTTACCTTTTCCATCGCCGACTGGGTCAACGGTTGGGTCGACGCGCTGGTGACGAATTATGGCGATGTGTTCCGGCAGATCTCCGACACCCTGCTGTGGGCCATCGTCAACCTCGAAGGCCTGCTGCGCATGGCGCCCTGGTGGTTGATGCTGGCCATCGTCGGCGGCGTTGCCTGGCACGCCACCCGCAAGGTCGTGACCACTGCGGTGATCGTCGGCCTGCTGTTCCTGGTGGGCGCGGTGGGCCTGTGGGACAAACTGATGCAGACCCTCGCGCTGATGCTGGTCGCCACGCTGATCTCGGTGTTGATCGGCATTCCCCTGGGCATTCTCTCGGCGCGCAGCAATCGCCTGCGTTCGGTGCTGATGCCGTTGCTGGACATCATGCAGACCATGCCGAGCTTCGTGTACCTGATTCCGGTGTTGATGCTGTTCGGCCTGGGCAAGGTCCCGGCGATCTTCGCCACGGTGATCTACGCGGCACCACCGCTGATTCGCCTGACCGACCTGGGCATCCGCCAGGTGGACGGCGAAGTCATGGAAGCCATCAACGCTTTCGGCGCCAACCGCTGGCAACAGCTGTTCGGCGTGCAACTGCCCCTGGCCCTGCCGAGCATCATGGCCGGGATCAACCAGACCACCATGATGGCCCTGTCGATGGTGGTCATTGCCTCGATGATCGGTGCCCGTGGTCTGGGCGAAGATGTATTGGTGGGCATCCAGACCCTCAACGTCGGACGCGGCCTGGAAGCCGGGTTGGCGATTGTGATTCTCGCCGTGGTCATCGACCGCATTACCCAGGCCTATGGTCGCCCTCGGCATGAGGTGAGCAAATGAACAACGCAGCCATCAGCAAGATCGAAGTCAAGAACGTCTACAAGATTTTCGGCAACCGGTCCAAGGACGCTCTGGACCTGATCCGCCAGAACAAGACCAAGGACCAGGTGCTGGCCGAAACCGGTTGCGTGGTCGGTGTGAATGACCTGTCGCTGAGCATCGGCACCGGTGAGATCTTTGTGATCATGGGCCTGTCCGGCTCGGGCAAATCCACCCTGGTGCGGCACTTCAACCGGTTGATCGACCCTACCAGCGGCGCGATCCTGGTGGACGGCGAAGACATCCTGCAACTGGACATGGACGCCCTGCGCGAGTTTCGTCGGCACAAGATCAGCATGGTGTTCCAGAGCTTCGGCCTGTTGCCCCACAAGAGTGTGCTGGACAACGTCGCCTACGGCTTGAAAGTGCGTGGCGAGAGCAAACAGGTGTGCAGCGAGCGGGCGCTGCACTGGATCAACACCGTGGGCCTGAAGGGATACGAGAACAAATACCCGCACCAACTCTCCGGCGGCATGCGCCAGCGCGTGGGCTTGGCCCGGGCCCTGGCGGCGGACACCGACATCATCCTCATGGACGAAGCCTTCAGCGCCCTCGACCCGCTGATCCGCGCCGAAATGCAGGACCAGTTGCTGGAGCTGCAAAAGACCCTGCACAAGACCATCGTGTTCATCACCCACGACCTCGACGAGGCCGTGCGCATCGGCAACCGCATCGCGATTCTCAAGGACGGCAAGCTGATCCAGGTCGGCACGCCCCGGGAGATTCTGCATTCGCCGGCGGATGAATATGTCGACCGGTTCGTGCAGCGGCGGGCGGCGGTGGTTTGAGGGATTTGTGGTGGTTGGACAGGCCTCATCGCGAGCAGGCTCGCTCCCACAGGTGATCGCATTCCAATGTGGGAGCGAGCCTGCTCGCGATGGCGTCGGTAAAGCTGCATCAATGTTCAGGATGTACCCATGAGGTCAACAATGTCCCAGGCTGAAAAAATCATCATCGACGACGCCCCGTTGCATTGGCAGGACGTGGTCGCCGTCGCCCGCTTCGGCGCTACGCTTGAGCTGTCGGCCCAGGCCTGGGCGCGGATCGACAATGCCCAGGCCATCGTGCAGCGTATTGTCGAGAGCGGCGAGCGTGCCTATGGCGTCAACACCGGCCTGGGGGCCTTGTGCAATGTTTCGCTGAAGGACGAACAACTCAGCCAACTGTCGCGCAATACCCTGCTCAGCCATGCCTGTGGCGTGGGCGCCCCGTTGTCTGACGAACAGACCCGGGCGATTCTTTGCGCGGCCATCCTCAACTACAGCCAGGGCAAGTCCGGCATTCATCGTCGGGTGGTCGAAGCGCTGCTGGCGCTGCTCAATCGCGGCATCACCCCGCAAGTGCCGTCCCAGGGTTCGGTGGGTTACCTGACCCACATGGCCCACATCAGCATTGCGCTGCTGGGTGTCGGCCAGGTCAGCTATCGCGGGCAAATCGTTGCGGCGCAACAGGCCCTGGCCGCCGAGGGCTTGCAACCGGTGCAACTGGGGGCGAAAGACGGCTTGTGCCTGGTCAACGGCACGCCGTGCATGACCGGTCTCAGTTGCCTGGCCCTGGCCGATGCAACGCGGCTGGTGCAATGGGCCGACGTGATCGGCGCCATGAGCTTCGAAGCCCAGCGCGGGCAGATCGCCGCGTTCGACGCCGAGATCATCGCCCTCAAGCCGCACCCCGGCATGCAGCAGGTCGGAACCAACCTGCGGGCCTTGCTCGACGGCAGTGAAGTAATTGCCGCAAGCCTGGGCATTCGTACCCAGGATGCCTTGAGCATTCGTTCGATTCCCCAGGTGCACGGGGCCGCTCGCGATCAATTGGCGCACGCACGGCAGCAGATCGAAACCGAACTCAACGCCGCCACCGATAACCCGCTGCTGCTGGGTACACCGGATAATTTCCGGGTCATGTCCCAGGCCAATCCCCACGGCCAGTCGGTGGCCATGGCCGCCGATCTGCTGGCGATTGCCATGGCCGAGATCGGCTCCATCGCCGAGCGTCGTCTCGACCGGCTGATCAACCCGCACGTCAGCGGCCTGCCGGCTTTCCTGGTTGCCGATCCCGGGGTGAACTCGGGGATGATGATCGTGCAATACGTCGCGGCGTCGCTGTGTGCGGAAAATCGCCAACTGGCGCAACCGGCGGTGCTGGATAATTTCGTCACGTCAGGCTTGCAGGAGGACCACCTGAGCATGGGCACCAACGCCGCCTTGAAGCTGCACCGGGCGCTGGAAAACTGCACGCAGATTCTCGCCATCGAATACCTGCTGGCGGCCCAGGCCTTTGAGTTTCTCAAGGCGCAGCGCTTCGGCGCCGGCACCGACGTCGCCTGGAAATTGCTGCGCGAGCACGTTCCAGCCTACGACCAGGACCGCTGGCTGGCGCCGGACATTGCCCGTGCCGCTGCGCTGCTGAAAGACCCAAACGTGCTGCACACCGCATTACCGAATTTGCATTGATCAACACCGCCAGCGTGCCAAGGCACCTATTGCCCATAAAGCATCGCCCAAAAAGCGAAGGTGACGGATAACGGAACATTCCGGAGCGACTGGCGGGTAAATAAAAAACTCTCAAAAGGAGCATGAAATGACCGCTTTGAACTTGATCCCCGGCCAACTGAGCCTGGCTCAATTGCGTGACATCTATCAACAACCGGTGACACTGAGCCTCGACGCCAGCGCTTCGGCGCAGATCGAAGCCAGCGTGGCCTGCGTGGAACAGATCCTCGCCGAGAACCGCACCGCCTACGGCATCAACACCGGTTTCGGCCTGCTGGCCTCGACCCGCATCGCCAGCGAAGACCTGGAAAACCTGCAGCGCTCCCTGGTGCTGTCCCATGCCGCCGGTGTGGGCGAGCCAATCAGCGACGCGTTGGTGCGCTTGGTCATGGTGCTCAAGGTCAACAGCCTGAGCCGGGGTTTTTCCGGTATCCGCCGGCAGGTGATCGATGCGCTGATCGCCCTGATCAATGCCGAGGTGTATCCGCACATCCCACTCAAGGGTTCGGTCGGCGCTTCCGGCGACCTCGCGCCGCTGGCCCACATGTCCCTGGTGCTGCTGGGTGAGGGCAAGGCCCGCTACAAAGGCGAATGGCTGCCGGCCGTCGAGGCCTTGAAAGTCGCCGGTCTCGCACCGCTGACCCTGGCGGCCAAGGAAGGCCTGGCGCTGCTCAACGGTACCCAGGTGTCCACCGCATTTGCCCTGCGCGGCCTGTTCGAAGGTGAAGACCTGTTCGCTGGCGCCCTGGCCCTGGGCAGCCTGACCGTGGAAGCGGTACTCGGCTCGCGCTCGCCGTTCGATGCGCGCATCCACGCCGCCCGTGGGCAGAAAGGCCAGATCGATGCCGCGGCCGCGTACCGCGACCTGCTGGGCGAGCGCAGCGAAATCTCCGCGTCGCACCAGAACTGCGACAAGGTCCAGGACCCGTACTCCCTGCGCTGCCAGCCGCAAGTAATGGGCGCCTGCCTGACCCAGTTCCGCCAGGCCGCCGAGGTGCTGGTGATCGAAGCCAACGCCGTGTCGGACAACCCGCTGGTATTCGCCGCCGAGGGCGACGTGATTTCCGGTGGCAACTTCCACGCCGAACCGGTGGCGATGGCGGCTGACAACATGGCCCTGGCGATTGCCGAAATCGGCTCCCTGAGCGAGCGGCGCATTTCCCTGATGATGGACAAGCACATGTCGCAGCTGCCGCCGTTCCTGGTGGGCAATGGCGGGGTCAACTCCGGCTTCATGATCGCCCAGGTCACCGCCGCCGCCCTGGCGAGCGAAAACAAGGCGCTGTCCCATCCGCATTCGGTGGACAGCCTGCCCACCTCCGCCAACCAGGAAGACCACGTGTCCATGGCCCCGGCCGCCGGCAAGCGCCTGTGGGAAATGGCCGAGAACACCCGGGGGATCCTGGCGGTGGAATGGCTGGCAGCCTGCCAGGGCCTGGACCTGCGCGGCGGCTTGAAGACTTCGCCGAAACTGGAACAGGCCCGCGGTCTGCTGCGTGCCGAAGTGCCGTTCTACGAGAAGGACCGGTTCTTTGCGCCGGACATCAATGCGGCCAGCGAGTTGTTGGCGAGTCGTTGCCTGAACGGGCTGGTGACGGCGAACCTGTTGCCGAGTTTCCAAGGCTGATCCGATCGTTCCCATACTCTGCGTGGGAACGCCTCATGGGACGCTCTGCGTCCCGCTCGACACGGGACGCGGAGCGTCCCGGACTGCATTCCCACGCAGAGCGTGGGAACGATCCTGACGGAGGACGTCAATGAAAACCCTCTGGCAAAACTGCCACGCCGCGACCATGGCCCAGGGCGTCTACTCGATCATCGAAGACGCTGCCATCGTCACCCAGGGCGAGCACATCCAGTGGATCGGCCCGCGCGCCGAGGTGCCGACCGGTGACTATCCGGTGGCCAACGACCTTCAGGGCGCCTGGGTCACGCCGGGCCTGATCGACTGCCACACCCACACGGTGTTCGGCGGCAACCGCAGCGGCGAGTTCGAACAGCGCCTGCAAGGTGTCAGCTACGCCGACATCGCCGCGGCCGGTGGCGGCATCGCCAGCACCGTGCGCGCCACCCGGGCCGCCAGCGAAGACGAACTCTTCACCAGCGCCGCCAAACGCCTGAAAAGCCTGATGCGCGACGGCGTGACCACGGTGGAAATCAAATCCGGCTACGGCCTGGACCTGGCCAGCGAGCGCAAGATCCTGCGGGTCATACGCCGGCTCGGCGCCGAGTTGCCGGTCAGCGTGCGCAGCACCTGTCTGGCGGCGCACGCGTTGCCACCGGAATACGCAGACCGCGCCGATGATTACATTGAGCACATCTGTGCCGAGATGCTCCCGGCCCTGGCGGCCGAAGGGCTGGTGGATGCGGTGGATGCCTTTTGCGAATACCTGGCCTTTTCCCCGGCGCAGGTCGAGCGGGTCTTTGTCACTGCGCAACAGCTGGGCCTGCCGGTGAAGTTGCACGCCGAGCAGTTGTCGTCGTTGCACGGTTCGAGCCTGGCCGCCCGTTACCAGGCGCTGTCGGCTGATCACCTGGAGTTCATGACCGAGGACGATGCCATCGCCATGGCCGAATCCGGCACGGTGGCGGTGTTGCTGCCGGGGGCGTTTTACTTCCTTCGCGAAACCCAGTTACCGCCCATGGACGCCTTGCGCAAGCACGGTGTGAAGATTGCCGTGGCGAGCGATCTCAACCCGGGCACCTCGCCGGCGCTGTCGTTGCGCTTGATGTTGAACATGGCCTGCACGTGCTTCCGGATGACCCCGGAAGAAGCCCTTGCCGGCGCCACGATTCATGCGGCCCAGGCCTTGGGCCTGGCCCAGACCCACGGTTCGCTGGAAGCCGGCAAAGTGGCGGATTTTATTGCCTGGCACATCGACTGCCCGGCCGACCTGTCGTACTGGCTCGGTGGCGATCTGGAAAAACGCGTCGTGCGTCACGGCGTTGAAATCGTTTGAGGAGAACGCTTGTGGAGAAGGTCCTGAGTTTCACCCAAGGGCGCGTGCCGCTGTTGATCAGCATGCCCCACGCCGGCCTGCGCCTGACGCCGGCCGTTGAGGCCGGGTTGATCCCCGAGGCCCAGAGCCTGCCGGACACCGACTGGAACATCCCGCGGCTCTACGCGTTCGCCGCTGAGTTGGGCGCCAGTACCCTGGCCGCCGAGTATTCACGCTTCGTCGTCGACCTGAATCGGCCGTCCGATGACACACCCATGTACGTCGGCGCCACCACGGGCTTGTATCCGGCGACGCTGTTCGATGGCGTGCCGTTGTTTCGCGAAGGACTGGTGCCGTCTGTCGAAGAACGGGCGACTTATCTGCAGCAGGTCTGGATGCCGTACCACCAGGCCTTGCAACAGGAACTGGCGCGGCTCAAGGCCGAGTTTGGCTATGCCTTGTTGTTCGACGCTCATTCGATCCGCTCGGTGATCCCGCACCTGTTCGATGGCAAGCTGCCGGACTTCAACCTCGGCACCTTCAACGGCGCCAGTTGCGACCCGACGCTGGCGAGCCAGCTCGAAGCCATCTGTGCCCGTCACGGCGGGTTCACCCATGTGCTCAACGGTCGGTTCAAGGGCGGGCACATCACCCGGCACTACGGCAACCCGGCCGAGAACATCCACGCGGTGCAACTGGAGCTGTGCCAAAGCACTTACATGGAAGAGTTCGAGCCGTTCAACTACCGGGCGGATCTGGCGGAGCCGACCCAGGTGGTGCTCCGGGAATTGCTTGAGGGCTTGCTGGCCTGGGGGCGGCAAACGTACAAACGTTAAACTGTGGAAGCAAGGCTTGCCCGCAATGCGAGCGACTCGATCCCCACCCAAGCGAGGTGCCTGCATCGCGGGCAAGCCTTGCTCCCACACATGACCTGCCTCGCACACCGCTGGCGTACCGGGTTGACATGCTTTGACTGCTCAGGGACATGCTCATTAAGGTGATTCGGGTTTATGATGCCGGACGGCAGATTAAATAGAAGTCCCCACAGGGATGACTCGACCCCTTACGGAGCGCGCAATGCAGACTTTGTACCCGCAGATCAAACCCCATGCCCGGCACGATCTGGCTGTCGATGAAACCCACACGCTCTATGTCGATGAAAGCGGCTCTCCGGAAGGCCTGCCGGTGGTGTTCATTCATGGTGGCCCGGGTGCCGGCTGCGATGCGCAGAGTCGTCGCTATTTCGATCCGAACCTGTACCGCATTGTCACCTTCGACCAACGCGGCTGCGGTCGCTCCACACCCCACGCCAGCCTGGAAAACAACACCACCTGGGATCTTGTCGAAGACCTTGAGCGCATTCGCAAGCACCTGGGCATCGAGAAATGGGTGCTGTTTGGCGGCTCCTGGGGCTCGACCCTCGCCCTGGCCTATGCCCAGACCCATCCGGAGCGGGTCCATGGCCTGATCCTGCGCGGGATCTTCCTCTGCCGCCCGCAGGAAATCGAATGGTTCTATCAGGCCGGCGCCAGTCGCCTGTTCCCGGACTACTGGCAGGACTACATCGCGCCGATCCCGCTGGATGAGCGCGACGACCTGCTCAGCGCCTTCCACAAGCGCCTGACCGGTAACGACCAGATCGCCCAGATGCACGCGGCCAAGGCCTGGTCCACCTGGGAAGGTCGCACCGCGACCCTGCGCCCCAACCCATTGGTGGTCGATCGCTTCTCGGAGCCGCAGCGCGCGCTGTCGATTGCCCGGATCGAATGCCACTATTTCACCAACAACGCCTTCCTCGAACCCAACCAGTTGATTCGTGACATGGGCAAGATCGCCCATTTGCCGGGCGTGATCGTGCATGGTCGCTACGATGTCATCTGCCCGCTGGACAATGCCTGGGAGCTGCACCAGAACTGGCCCAACAGTGAGCTGCAGGTGATTCGCGATGCCGGTCACGCCGCCTCGGAGCCGGGTATTACCGATGCGCTGGTACGCGCGGCCGGGCAAATGGCCCGGCGCCTGCTCGACCTGCCGCCCGAGGAAGCATGAAGGGTTTGTTGCAACGGGTTCGCGGTGCCCGGGTCGAAGTTGCAGGAGAGATCGTCGGGGCCGTGGACCAAGGCTTGTTGGTGTTGGTGGCAGTCGAGCCTGAAGACACCCGGGCCAGCGCCGACAAACTCCTGCATAAGCTGCTTAACTATCGGGTGTTCAGCGACGCCGACGGCAAGATGAACCTGTCTCTGGCGGACGTCGGTGGCGGTTTGTTGCTGGTGTCGCAGTTCACCTTGGCGGCGGACACCAAAAGTGGTTTGCGCCCCGGTTTTTCGACGGCTGCGCCACCCGCTTTGGGAGAAGAGCTGTTCAAGTATCTGGTCAGCCAGGCGAAACAGGTGCATGGCCCTGTGGCATCAGGTAGATTCGGCGCCGACATGCAAGTGCATCTGGTCAACGATGGACCGGTAACGTTCCTGTTACAGGTCTGAAAGCGTTTGAAACATCTTTTCAGACCGTTTTCCAGGAAAAACTAGGAGTTTTCTCAATAAATACTTTGTTGCCCCTGATGCGTTGTCACGCGGCCTGCTAGATAATCGCGCGCTACGGGGTGCCAGCATTCGCTGGTCCATTTGACTTAGGTAGAGACTTGTCCTGGACCGTTTGGGGAATCATTTTCTTCCAGCGGAGTCGGAACAATGCTCGCCAACTTGGCAGGAGTGGTCCGCGAGGTCGGTTTTTCAAAGCCGATACCCAGCAGATACGTTATCTGGCCGTTGGTTTTTTGATCTGTTTTCGGCGAGGGTTGCTCGTGATTGTTAGTCCCTGTAATGCACCAAAAATGTCTGCCAAACGGTTTAGAAACGCTCTGGTAGCGGGCTCGGCCCTGTTGTGCCTGTTCGGCGCGGGCCAACTGTGGGCATTCAGCCTGGATGATGTATCGGCGAAGGCTCAAGAGCTGGCCGGGCAAAAATACGAAGCCCCGCGCAGCAATCTGCCGAACGAATTCCGCGAAATGAAATTCGCTGACTATCAAAAGATCCGTTTCCGCACCGAAAAAGCCGAATGGGCTGACCAGAAGACGCCGTTCCGGCTGTCGTTCTATCACCAGGGCATGCATTTCGACACACCGGTGAAAATCAACGAAATCACCGCCACGAACGTCGAAGAGATCAAGTACGATCCGTCGCGCTTCGATTTCGGCGACGTGAAATTCGACCCCAAGGCCACCGAGCAGCTGGGCTACGCGGGTTTCCGTGTGTTGTACCCGATCAACAAGGCAGACAAGCAAGACGAAATCATGACCATGCTGGGCGCGAGCTATTTCCGCGTCATCGGCAAGGGCCAGACCTACGGCTTGTCCGCCCGTGGCATGGCCATCGACACGGCACTGCCATCCGGCGAAGAATTCCCGCGCTTTCGCGAATTCTGGATCCAACGCCCGAAACCGACCGACAAGCACCTGGTGATCTTCGCCCTGCTGGATTCGCCTCGGGCTACCGGCGCCTATCGCCTGACCCTGCGTCCGGGTACCGACACCGTGGTCGACGTGAAGTCGCGCATGTTCCTGCGTGATCGCGTGACCAAGCTGGGTGTCGCCCCGTTGACCAGCATGTACCTGTTCGGGGCCAACCAGCCCTCCAAGGTGCTGAACTATCGTCGCGAACTGCACGACTCCAGTGGCCTGTCGATTCACGCTGGCAACGGCGAGTGGATCTGGCGTCCGCTGAACAACCCGAAACACCTGGCCGTGAGCAACTTCTCGGTGGAAAACCCACGTGGTTTCGGCTTGTTGCAACGCGGTCGTGACTTCAGCCACTACGAAGACCTGGACGATCGCTACGACAAGCGTCCAAGTGCCTGGATCGAACCGAAAGGTGATTGGGGCAAGGGCACCGTCGACCTGGTGGAAATCCCGACTGCCGACGAAACCAATGACAACATCGTTGCGTTCTGGAGCCCGGAAAAACTGCCTGAGCCAGGCCAGCCGCTGGACTTCAGCTATCGCCTGCACTGGACCCTCGACGAAGCCAGCCTGCACTCGCCGGACAGCGCCTGGGTCAAGCAGACCCTGCGTTCCACCGGTGACGTGAAGCAGTCCAACCTGATCCGTCAGCCAGACGGCAGCGTGGCCTACCTGGTGGACTTCGAAGGTCCTTCGCTGCAAGACCTGCCGGAAGACGCCGATGTGCGTAGCCAGGTGAGCGTCGGCGATAACGGTGAAATCGTCGAGAACAGCGTGCGCTACAACCCGGAAACCAAGGGCTGGCGCTTGACCCTGCGACTGAAGATCAAGGACGCGAAACAGGCCACCGAAATGCGTGCAGCACTGGTTCGTCCGTTGACGCCTGTCGAGGCCCCGGCCGCATCGCACACCGTGACCACGACGCTGGCCAAGGCCGACAAAGTCGCCAAGCAGCAAGCCGCAAAAGAAACGGCGCAAGAAAAAGCGCAAGAACAAGCCAAGGCCGTCAAGGCTGCTTCCGCCGCCGTTGAAGCGACCCCAACCCCGCAGGAACCGGAAGCGACTGAACAAGTCCTGACCGAGACCTGGAGCTATCAGTTGCCTGCCGATGAGTAATACTTCAGTACAGCCAGAGACGCTTAGCGAGTACCTGGCCCATTTGCCCATGACCGACCAGCAGCGCGCCGAACTGGCGGGCTGCAAGTCCTTCAGCGAACTGCACGAACGCCTCTCGTCGTCGACCTTCGATGCACCTGCCGACGCAGCGCAAGCCTCGGTAGGTCGTCGCCTGACCCTGAACACCGCCGAAGAGCTTGAAGAAGCCGAGATGCTGGGGCTCGATGCCAGCGGTCGCGTGCGTCTCAAGGCTACGCCGCCGATCCGTCGGACCAAGGTTGTGCCGGAACCGTGGCGCACCAACATCCTGGTGCGCGGCTGGCGGCGCCTGACCGGCCGGACCAACCCGCCGAAGCCGCCCAAGGACGAGCGCGTGCTGCCGCATGCGCGCTGGCGTACCGTGGGTTCGATCCGTCGCTACATCCTGCTGATATTGATGCTCGGCCAGACCATCGTCGCCGGCTGGTACATGAAAGGCATCATGCCGTACCAGGGCTGGTCGTTCGTCGACCTGGACGAAGTGCTGCACCAACCGCTGCTGCAGACTGCCACGCAGGTGCTGCCGTATGCCCTGCAGACCAGCATCCTGATTCTGTTCGGGATCCTGTTCTGCTGGGTGTCGGCCGGTTTCTGGACCGCGCTGATGGGTTTTCTCGAATTGCTCACCGGCCACGACAAGTACCGCATCTCCGGTGCCAGTGCCGGCAACGAGCCGATTCCCAAGGATGCCCGCACTGCGCTGGTGATGCCGATCTGCAACGAAGACGTGCCACGGGTTTTCGCCGGCTTGCGCGCGACCTTCGAGTCGGTGGCCGCCACCGGTGATCTCGATCGCTTCGACTTCTTTGTGCTCAGCGACAGTAACGAAACCGATATCTGCGTCGCCGAACAGCAGGCCTGGCTGGATGTCTGCCGTGAAGCCGGGGGCTTCGGCAAGATTTTCTATCGCCGCCGTCGCCGTCGTGTGAAGCGCAAGAGCGGCAACCTCGACGACTTCTGCCGTCGTTGGGGCAGCGACTACAAGTACATGGTCGTGCTCGACGCGGATAGCGTGATGAGCGGCACCTGCCTGACCAGCCTGGTGCGCCTGATGGAAGCGACGCCGGACGCCGGTATCATCCAGACCGCGCCACGGGCATCGGGCATGGACACGCTGTATGCGCGTATGCAGCAGTTCGCCACCCGGGTGTATGGCCCGCTGTTCACCGCTGGCCTGCACTTCTGGCAGTTGGGGGAATCCCACTACTGGGGCCATAACGCGATCATCCGCATGAAGCCCTTCATCGACCACTGCGCCCTGGCGCCGTTGCCGGGTAAAGGTGCATTCTCGGGTGCGATTCTTTCCCACGATTTCGTCGAAGCCGCGCTGATGCGCCGTGCCGGCTGGGGCGTATGGATTGCCTATGACCTGCCCGGCAGTTACGAAGAGTTGCCGCCAAACCTGCTGGACGAACTCAAGCGTGACCGTCGCTGGTGCCACGGCAACCTGATGAACTTCCGCCTGTTCCTGGTCAAGGGCATGCACCCGGTGCACCGTGCGGTGTTCCTGACCGGCGTGATGTCCTACCTGTCGGCGCCGCTGTGGTTCTTCTTCCTGGTGCTGTCCACCGCGCTGCTGGCGGTGAACACGCTGATGGAGCCGCAGTACTTCCTCGAACCGCGCCAGCTCTATCCGTTGTGGCCACAATGGCACCCGGACAAGGCCATCGCCCTGTTCTCGACCACCATCGTGCTGTTGTTCCTGCCCAAGCTGCTGAGCATTGTGCTGATCTGGGCCAAGGGCGCGAAGGAGTTCGGCGGCAAGTTCAAGGTGACCCTGTCGATGCTGCTGGAGATGCTGTTCTCCATGCTGCTGGCGCCGGTGCGGATGATCTTTCACACCCGTTTCGTCCTCGCCGCGTTCCTCGGCTGGGCCGCAACCTGGAACTCGCCGCAACGTGACGATGACTCCACGCCGTGGAGCGAGGCGGTCAAGCGCCACGGTCCGCAGACCCTGCTCGGCTTCTTCTGGGCGCTGCTGGTGATCTGGCTGAACCCGAGCTTCCTGTGGTGGCTGGTGCCAATCGTCGGTTCGCTGATGCTGTCGATCCCGGTCTCTGTGATCTCCAGCCGTGTTGGCCTGGGCTTGAAGTCCCGTGACGAAAGCCTGTTCCTGATTCCCGAGGAATACGCGCCGCCACAGGAACTGCTGTCGACTGACCACTACACCCATGAAAACCGTTGGCACGCGCTGAACGACGGCTTCATCCGGGCGGTGGTCGACCCCCAGCAGAATGCCTTGGCTTGTGCGCTGGCAACCTCGCGTCACGGCAAGGCCGAGCCGATCGAATGGCTGCGGGTCGAGCGTGTGCGTCATGCCCTGAAAGCTGGTCCATCGGGGCTGAACAATGCCGAGCGCCTGGCGCTGCTGAGCGACCCGGTGGCCTTGTCCCGCCTGCATGAGCAGGTCTGGAGCGAGGCCCATCCTGAGTGGTTGGCGGCGTGGCGGGCATCGGTGAAGGCCGATCCTCATGCGCCGTTGCTGCCGCTTCAGCCATTGAGTCTTCAGCCTCAGTTGGTCTGATACGCAAAAGCCCCGTTTCTGAAAGGAAGCGGGGCTTTTTGTTGGCTTCTGTTTATGCGAACACTGGCTGTGGCTGTTAGGTATTTTTGTGTGTATATCCGTTGCTGTGGTAACGGCGACTTAGGGTTCCGCCCTTACGGCGGGTCACTTTTGGAAGGGCCGGGAGCCGGACCAGCCAAAAGTAACCAAAAGCGCTTTGCCCCACCACTCGGTGCCTCGCTTAGGCTCGGCATGCCCGAACGAAGGCATTGCTCCGTGGGCCCGCCGCGAAGGGCCATCCATGGCCCAGCGCGGCTAATCCGGCATCCATGCCGGATTGCCCACTGCGCAATACCTGCGTTCGGCCAGCGTGGTTAACGGGGCGCCCCAGATCAAAGGCTCGCCGAGGCGGCCTTATAGCCGACCTGGCTCTTTCGGCCATACACCCGCCAGATCTGCGGTGCCTGGGCTGTAGAACCAAATCTATGA
>NZ_JAGGOF010000026.1 GCF_018614775.1 Pseudomonas fluorescens | reverse complement strand
GAGCGTGGGAACGATCATCGCGACAGGCTAAAGATCCATCCCCAACTCATGCTTGACCAACCCCAGCAACTTGTCGGTATCGATGGGTTTAAGCATGAAATCCACCACGCTCAGGTGCATGGCCTCGATGGCATCCTTCACGTCGGCATCGCCGGAGACGATGATGATCGGCAACGCGGCACGCTCCGACTCGCGCACCAGGCGAACCAGATCCAGGCCGTCGACATTGCCCATGCGCAGATCGGTGATCAGCAGGCCAATCGAGGGTTTGGTCTCCAGCATCCTGAGCGCCGTTTCGCCGCTGGCGGCGGTCATGCAGTGAATGCCGTCCAGCGCCAGAATCTCCGACAGCAGCTCGCGGGCGTCCTTGTCGTCGTCGACGATCAGGACCCGTTGGGGCGGCAAATCTGGTTCCAGCATGACGGCGCTCAGCGCCTCGCGCTCGGCGTCACTCAAAATATCGTGGTCGGACATGGTGCTCTCTATGCTCTTGAATCGATCCCTGACAAGTGGTCAGACATCGTTGCAAGGCGCTTCAATGTGCACTTCGTCGGATTTTTTTCCAAGAACATTCAATGAAGATTTTTCTAAGGCCCCACAAGGGATTTTTTCGGGACCCGGCCTGTCAGTGGCGACCTAGACTTACGTCCAATGGGCACCCCGCGCTCAGGGGTCGACCATGGGAGCACAGATCGGACCACAACAATTCGAAAAAGATTGCGTAATGGTTATGAAAAAAGCGGACGCCTTCACCCAGGCAGGGAAAACCGCGGTGTTGCAAAACATCCAGGGGACGCTGCAGTTTCTCCAGCGCTTTCCGCCGTTCAATCAAATGGAAAATGCCCACCTGGCGTATCTCGTGGAGCAATGCCTGCTGCGTTTTTATGGCCCCGGCGAAACCATCATCAAGCCAGCCGATGGCCCGGTGGAGCACTTCTACATCGTCAAGCAGGGCCGAGTGGTGGGTGAGCGACCGCATTCGGCGAAGGGAGGCACCGAGACCACCTTCGAGATCACCACCGGCGAGTGTTTCCCCCTCGCCGCCCTGCTGGGCGAGCGCGCCACCCGCACCGAACACCGGGCGGGCGAGGACACGTTCTGCCTGCAATTGAACAAACAGGCCTTCATCAAATTGTTCGCCCTGTCCGGCCCATTCCGCGACTTCGCCCTGCGCGGGGTCAGCAGCCTGCTCGATCTGGTCAACCAGCAGGTCCAGCAGAAATCCGCGCAGACCCTCGGTACGCAGTACTCCCTCAATACGCGCCTGGGCGAATTGGCGATGCGTCATCCGGTGAGTTGCAGCCCGGACACGCCGCTGCGCGAAGCGGTCAAGCTGATGCACGAGCAGCAGGTCGGCAGCATCGTCGTAGTGAACGAGGCGAAAGCGCCGGTCGGCATTTTCACCCTGCGCGACCTGCGGCAAGTGGTGGCCGATGGTTCCGGGGACTTTTCCCTGGCCATCGTCGGACACATGACCCAGGCACCGTTCTTCCTCTCGCCCGATCACAGTGCCTTCGACGCGGCTATTGCCATGACCGAGCGCCACATCGCCCACGTCTGCCTGGTCAAGGAGCAGCGCCTGTGTGGCGTGGTGTCCGAGCGCGACCTGTTTTCCCTGCAACGTGTCGACCTGGTGCACCTGGCCCGCACCATACGCAGCGCTCCGAAGGTGGAAAATCTGGTGGCCCTGCGCGGCGAGATCGGCCAACTGGTGGAGCGCATGCTCGCCCACGGCGCGTCGTCGACGCAGATCACCCACATCATCACCTTGCTCAACGATCACACGGTGTGCCGGGTCATCGAGCTGACCCTGGCCGACAAGGGCGACCCGGGCGTGCCGTTCAGTTGGTTGTGTTTCGGCAGTGAAGGTCGCCGCGAGCAGACCCTGCACACCGACCAGGACAACGGCATCCTCTTCGAAGCCCGGGACGCCGCCCACGCGGCGCAGCTCCGTGGCTTGCTGCTGCCCATCGCCCAACAGATCAACCAGAGCCTGGCCCTGTGCGGCTTCACGCTGTGCAAGGGCAACATCATGGCCGGCAACCCCGAGCTGTGCCTGTCCCGTGCCGAATGGGCCCGACGCTTTGCCGCGTTCATTCGCGAAGCGACGCCGGAAAACCTGTTGGGTTCGAGCATCTATTTCGACCTGCGGGTGGTCTGGGGCGACGAGCAGGGCTGTGAACAATTGCGCCAGCAGATCCTTGATCAGGTGGGCGACAACCGCCTGTTCCAACGCATGATGGCCGACAACGCGCTGCGCCATCGCCCGCCGGTGGGGCGTTTCCGGGACTTTGTGCTAAGCCGCAAGAATGGCGAAAAGGCCACCCTCGACCTGAAGGTGCAAGGCCTGACGCCCTTCGTCGACGGTGCCCGTTTGCTGGCGCTGGCCAATGGCATCGGCGCCAACAACACCCTCGAACGCTTGCGGCAACTGGTCGTCCGGGAAGTGATCGAGCCGCTGGACGGTGCGGCTTATGAAGAGGCCTATCACTTCATCCAGCAGACCCGCATGCAGCAGCACCAACTGCAAACCCGCGAGAACCTGCCCTACTCCAACCGTGTCGACCCCGACAGCCTCAACCACCTGGACCGGCGCATCTTGCGTGAGTCGCTGCGCCAGGCCCAACGGCTGCAAAGCAGCCTGACCCTGAGGTATCAGCTGTGAGCCTGTTCTCCTGGCTGCGTCCGGCCCAGCCGACCCTGCCGCACGTCTTGCAGCTGCGTGTCGCGGGCCTGCCGGTGCCCGCGCCCCTGGGTGAATGCAGCCTGCGGGAACAGCGTTGGGTGGTGCTGGACCTGGAAACCACCGGGCTGAACCTGAACAAGGATCAGGTGCTGTCCATCGGCGCGGTGGTGATCGAAGACGGCGCGATCGATTTCAGCCAGCAGTTCGAACGCACCTTGCAGTGCGACAAACAGAAACTCGGGCCCAGCGTGTTGATCCATGGTTTGGCGCCGAGCACGATTGCCGCTGGCAGCGACCCTGCCGAGGCTTTGCTGGCGTTCATGGAGTTCGTCGGCGACAGTCCGCTGCTGGCGTTCCATGCACCCTTCGATGCCCACATGCTCGGCCGCGCGCTGAAGGACCACCTGGGCTACCGCTTGCAGCATCCGTTCCTCGACGTGGCGGACCTGGCCCCGATGCTCTGCCCCCAGGCCACCTTGCGCAAGGCCGGCCTGGACGACTGGATCGCCTGGTTCAAACTGCAAGTGCTGGAGCGCCACAATGCCAGCGCCGATGCCCTGGCCACTGCGGAACTGGCGTTGATCCTGTTCAGCCGCGCCCGTCAGCAGCAGATCCTCAGCCCGCTGGAGTTGCAGCAACGCCTGGGCCAGTGGCAGCGGCGGCAGCAGGCACCTTCGATTTAGTCTGAAACCGGGAACACCAGGTTCTTGTGGGAGCGAGCCTGCTCGCGATGGCATCAACCTGATTCGACAGGCACACCGAGTTGTTCGCATCGCGAGCAGGCTCGCTCCCACATAGCCCTGCTTTCATTCAGTACCAGCACATCGCCCGACCGGCGCCAATTGCTTTCCCGCCCCCGCCTCTGCCACAATCGCGAACAATTCTCGTTACTTAAAACGTCGGTGATGCCCCGTGTCGTCAGCCCCTAGCCCCCACAGTGATCTGGTTGGTGCGTTGTACCGTGACCATCGCGCTTGGCTATTGGCCTGGTTACGACGCAACGTGGCCTGTGCGCACCGGGCCGAGGACCTGAGCCAGGACACCTTCGTGCGCCTGCTGGGCCGCGACGAGCTGACAGCGCCCCGGGAGCCGCGGGCGTTCCTGGTGGCAATCGCCAAGGGGCTGTTGTTCGACTATTTCCGTCGCGCAGCCCTGGAGCAGGCTTACCTCACCGAGCTGATGCTGATCCCCGAGAGCGAACAGCCGTCAGTGGAAGAACAGCAGCTGATCCTCGAAGACCTGAAGCACATCGACCGCCTGCTCGGCCAGTTGTCGAGCAAGGCCCGGGCAGCCTTCCTCTATAACCGCCTCGATGGCCTCGGCCACGCCGAAATCGCCCAACGCCTGGGGGTTTCGGTGCCGCGGGTACGGCAATACCTGGCCCAGGGCATTCGCCAGTGCTACATCGCCCTGTACGGCGAGCCGACATGAACCCGGCCTCGGCCAAACCGGTGTCGGCCCGCGTGCTGGATGCGGCCATTGCCTGGCGGCTGTCGCTGGACTCAGGCAGTGCCCAGGAATGCGAGGCCTTCACCCAGTGGCACGCCGCCGATGAAGAACATGCCCGCGCCTGGCGGCAGTTGGGCATGCTCGACCAACGCTTCAGCGCGGCCAGCGGGCCGGCGCGCGCCGCATTGCTGCAATCGCGGGTGAGCATCCGCCGCCGGCTGCGCAACGTCGGCAGCGGCCTGGCCAGTATTGTCGCGGTCATCGGCCTGGCGTTGTTTGCCGGCGAGCGCTACCTGCCGCTGGACTATTGGCTGGCCGACCAGCGCACCGCCACGGGCGAGCAACGCACCCTGCGCCTGGCCGACGGCACGCTGATCAACCTCAACACCCACAGCGCGCTGGACGTGCGTTTCGATGACAAGCAGCGCCGCATTGTCCTGCAGGAAGGCGAGATCCTGGTGGAAACCGGCCACAACGACCCGCGCCCGTTCATCGTCGAAACCCGCGAAGGCAGCCTGCGCGCCTTGGGCACGCGGTTCCTGGTCAAGCGTGAAGACCAGGGCACACGCCTGAGTGTGTTGAAATCCGCCGTGGCGGCGCATCCCCGGGCAGTGGATCAGGAACAGATCCTGCGCGAAGGCCAGCAAGTGCTGATGCACCGCGACGGCCTCGGGCCGATGCTCGCCCTGGCGCCCGGTGCCGATGCCTGGACCCGCGGCATGCTGGTGGTGGACAACGCCCGTCTCGAAGACCTGGTGCACGAGCTGGGGCGCTATCGGCGCGGCCATCTGGGCGTCGAACCGCAAGTGGCGGATCTGCGCATCACCGGCAGCTTCCCGCTGCATGACACCGACCTGGCCCTGACGGCGTTGCTGCCGACCTTGCCGGTGCAGGTCGAACATCACACGCGGTGGTGGGTGGTGGTGGGGCCGAGGGCCGCGACCGAATCCCAGTGAATGGTTGACCGTCAGGCCGCCATCGCGAGCAGGCTCGCTCCCACAATAAATCTGTGTACACCGGCCAACTGTGGGAGCGAGCCTGCTCGCGATGAGGCCATCCGCCTCAGCACAAAACTGAGATTGACCACCCAATCCCAAGCTGAATCCAGATTATTTTCATCCAGCTCTATCACTTTTCGATTCTCATCCGGCACTCAGGCAATTGAGAAATATTTCCATTCAGGAGCCGCCGTATGTCCCGCCCGCTAGACACCCTGTTGCGCCCCAGCCTGTTGGCCGCCGCCATTGCCTTTGCTGCCCCGCTTGCCAGCGGTCCGCTATTGGCCGCCGAACAGGCGTCCAGCGTGCGTGCCTACAACCTTCCGGCGGCGCCATTGGCCAGCGCCCTGAACCAGATCGCCAGCCAGGCCGGCCTCGCCCTGAGCCTGAACCCAGCCCTGGCCTCGGGCAAAACCTCGGCGCCGGTGCAGGGCCAGTTCGACGCCACGGGTGCCCTGCGTGAGGCCCTGCGCGGTACCGGCCTGCAACTGGAACAAAGCAGCGCCGGCACCTACAGCCTGGTCGCCGTGCCGGAGGGTGTCATGGTCTTGCCGGAAACCAGCGTAATCGGCGCAGGCAGCAGCGAAACCGCGTGGGGCCCGACCGAAGGGTATGCCGCCACCCGCACCGCCGCCGGCACCAAGACCGACACACCGATTGTCGAACTGCCGCGCTCGGTCTCCGTGGTCACGCGCCAGCAAATGGAAGACCGCTCCGTCCTCAACCTCAATGACGCCCTGCGCTACACCGCCGGCGTGCAGAGCAGCGGTTATGGCTCGGACTCGCGTAACGACTGGCTGCTGGTGCGCGGCTTCATACCGACCCAGTTCCTCGATGGCCTGCCACTGCCCAGGGGCACCTACGTCACACCGAAAATCGAAACCTGGAACCTGGAGCGCATCGCCGTACTGCGCGGCCCGGCCTCCTCGGTCTACGGCCAGACGCCGCCGGGCGGCATGCTGGACATGGTCAGCCGTCGCCCCCAGGCTGAAAGCAGTCATGAAGTCGAACTGCAGGCCGGCAGCCACGAGCACAAGCAGATCAACTTCGACAGCACCGGCAAGGTCGATGACGAAGGCCAGTTTCTCTATCGGGTCAGCGGCACCGTGCGCGACAGCAATTCCCAGGTCGACCACATCCCGGACAAGCGCTACAACCTCGCTCCCAGCCTGACCTGGAACATCAACGACGACACCCGCCTGACGTTCCTGTCCCAGTACACCCGCGACGACACCGGTATCACCGGGCAATTCCTGCCGCTGCAAGGCACCACGCTGTCATCGCCCGCCGGCAGGGTTTCCCACCACAAGAACCTCGGTGACCCGGATTGGGAGTTCTACGACCGTACCTACTACGCGCTGGGCTACGCCTTCGAGCAACGTCTCAACGACACCTGGCAGTTGCGCCAGAACCTGCGCTACACCAAGAGCGACCTGGAATTCCAGGGCATTTCCGCTGGCGGCTCGTTCTGGCCGGACGGTCCCGACGAATCGGTCAGCGCCGATGGCACCGTCAAGCGCAGCGCCAGTATTGTCGATGAAGACATCAGCCAATTCGCGGTGGACAACAATTTCCAGGCCGACTTCCAGACCGGTGCCCTGAGCCACACCCTTCTGCTGGGCCTGGATCACCAGCGCTCGAACAGCAACGCCCGCTGGCAGTGGGGTTCCGGCGGCGTGCCGACCAGCAACATCAACAACCCGATCTATGGGCAGGATTTCTCCAACGTCCAGTACTTCACCATGTATGACTACAACCAGAAGATCCAGCAGACCGGTCTCTACGTCCAGGACCAGATCGCCCTGGACAACTGGCGACTGACCCTCGGCGGGCGTGAAGACTGGATTCACACCGGCACCGTGTTCCACAACCAGAACGATGCGACCACCACCCAGCGCGACAAGAAATTCAGCGGCAACGCGGCGCTGAGCTACGTCTTCGATAACGGCGTGACACCGTACATTTCCTTCGCCCAGTCATTCCAGGCGGCGACCGGTTCGGTCATCACCAGCACCCAGGCGTTCAAACCCACAGAGGGCGAGCAATACGAAGCCGGTATCAAGTACCAGCCACCGGGCACCAAGACCCTGCTGACCGCTGCCGTGTTCGACCTGACCCAGAAAAACAACGCCGTCTCCGAGAACAACATCACCCGCCAGGTGGGTGAAGTACAGGTCCGCGGTCTGGAGCTGGAAGCCTCCGGCGACGTAACCGACAACCTCAAACTCATCGGCTCCTACACCTACAACGACAGCGAAATCACCAAGGGGACCGCCGCCGAAAAAGGCAAGCGCATGGCCCAGGTGCCGCGTAACCAGGCCACTGCCTGGGCCGACTACACCTGGCACACCGGCCCGCTCGATGGCTTCGGCGTGGGCGCCGGCGTGCGCTATGTCGGCGACACCTACGGCAACACCACCAACACCGATTGGGGCCATGTCGGCTCCTACACCGTGTACGACGCGTCCGCCCATTACGACCTGGGCCGCCTGAGCAATTCCTTGAAAGGCGTGTCGGTGGCGGTGGATGCGAAAAACATCTTCAACAAGGACTATCTGTCCACGTGCGACGGTTTCTATTGCTACTACGGGGACCAGCGCAATGTCGTCGCCAGCGTCAACTACAAGTGGTGACGGGTTAGCCTTTGCATAACTTTTTACCGCCCCATTGAATGAACCTGTGGGAGCGAGCCTGCTCGCGAAGACGGAGTACCGATCAACATTGAGGTTGCCCGACATACCGCTTTCGCGAGCAGGCTCGCTCCCACCCATTCTTCACTTGGCTGACTGACCCCGGCCACTGCGGCTTCCTGCATCCGGATAGACCATGAAAAGCAAAACCATCCGCCGCTGGTCCTTTGTCCACACCTGGACCAGCCTGATCTGCACGGTGTTCCTGCTGATGCTGGCGCTCACCGGGCTGCCGCTGATCTTCCACCATGAAATCGACCACCTGCTGGGCGACGCGCCCGAGCTTCGGCAAATGCCGGCCGACACCCCGCAGCTGGATCTTGCGCAACTGGTGAAAAAAGCCAAGGCCCATCGCCCGGGTGAAGTGGTCCAGTATTTTGCCTGGGACGAAGACGAGCCCAACGGTGTCATCACCATCATGGCGCCGACGCCGGACACCGAGCCCAATTCGTCCCACACCTTCATGCTCGACGGGCGTACCGGTGAAGCGCTGGAAATGCCTTCGGCCAATGGCGGTTTCATGATGGTCATGCGGCGCCTGCACGTGGACATGTTCGCCGGCTTACCGGGCAAGTTGCTCCTGGCGGTCATGGGGCTGTTGTTCGTGATTGCCATCGTTTCCGGGGTGGTCCTGTACCTGCCGTTCATGCGGCGCTTGAAATTCGCCACCGTGCGCCAGGACAAATCCACCCGCCTGCGTTGGCTCGACCTGCACAACCTGATCGGCGTGGTCACGCTGGTCTGGGCGCTGACGGTGGGGGTCACCGGGGTGATTGCCGCGTGCGCCGAGTTGATCATCGCCGCCTGGCGCAATGACAGCCTCAGCAGCATGATCGAACCCTATCGCGACGCGCCGCCGTTGACGCAACTGGCGCCGGCCTCCCGCCTGCTGGACATCGCCAAAGACGTCGCGCCCGGCATGGAACCGAGCTTCATCGCCTTCCCGGGCACGCTGTTCTCCAGCGCGCACCACTACGGCGTGTTCATGAAGGGCAGCACGCACCTGACCTCGCACCTGCTGACGCCCGTATTGATCGACGCCGGCACCCTAGCCGTCACCGCCGTGGCCGAGCGCCCGTGGTACATGGACGTCATGAGCCTGTCGCTGCCCCTGCATTTCGGCGACTACGGTGGCCGACCGATGCAGATGCTCTGGGCGACCCTCGACGTGCTGACCATTCTCGTCCTCGGCAGCGGCGTTTACCTGTGGGTAGCGCGGCGCAAAACAGCCCGGCGCGCAGTCGTCAGCACGCAGGCCGCCTCGTGAGGCCTCGGCAGTCGAGTTTCTGGAAAGTGTTCGGCATCCCTGTCGTCATCGGCGTGCTCTGCGCCGCCGGCCTGTTCAGCGCACTGCTGGGCGATGGTCTGTGGGACGCGGTGAGCTGGCTGGGGCTGGGCCTGCCTTGCGTATTGGCGCTGCGGGGATTGCTCCCGCGCCGCTGAGCCTTCCTGACGCCGATTGCCTGACGGCGCCTATTACTCCAAGTCATACGACAACGCCCCGCTCCGCCGACCTTCTACGACCGTTGTCTCTGACATATTTGTTGACAAATTAATCCTTGCACTCCTATAAAGGCGAATGTTGTACGACAACCTACAACAAACACAGCTGCGACACCAAATCCAAAAATAATCATGGTGAAGTGATGAAAATCAAAGGCATCCGCTGGTGGATGGTCGGCCTGGTGACGGCCGGCCTGATGGTCAACTACCTGGCTCGCAATACCCTCTCGGTGGCCGCGCCCACCCTGATGAGCGAAATGAACATCTCCACCGAGCAGTACTCCCACATCGTCGTGGCCTGGCAGGTCTGCTACGCGCTGATGCAACCGGTGGCCGGCTACATCATCGACGCCATCGGCACCAAGATGGGCTTCGCCATTTTCGCGTTCGCCTGGTCCATCGCCTGCGCCGCAGCGGCCATGGCTTCGGGCTGGCAGGGCCTGGCGTTTTTCCGGGGCTTGCTTGGCCTGACGGAAGCCGCCGGATTACCGGCCGCGGTCAAGACCTCCACCGAATGGTTTCCGGCCAAGGAACGTTCGGTCGCCATTGGCTGGTTCAACATCGGTTCATCGATCGGTGCAGTCCTCGCTCCGCCGCTGGTGGTCTGGGCAATCCTGAACAGTGGCTGGGAACTGGCCTTCCTGATCGTCGGTGGCCTGGGCATCGCCTGGACGTTCGTCTGGCTGATCTTCTACAAACACCCGCGTGACCAGAAACACCTGAGCGACACCGAGCGCGACTACATCCTCGGCGGACAGGAAGAGCATTTCAAAGAACACGGCCCGAAGAAAGGCAGCTGGAAAAGCATCATTACCAGCCGCAACTTCTACGCCATCGCCAGCGCCCGGATCCTCTCCGAGCCCGCCTGGCAGACCTTCAACGCGTGGATCCCGCTGTACCTGATGACCGAGCGCCACATGAACATCAAGGAGATCGCGATGTTCGCCTGGCTGCCGTTCCTGGCCGCCGACCTGGGTTGCGTGCTGGGCGGCTACCTGAGTCCGTTCTTCCACAAATACTGCAAGGTGTCGTTGTTCACCTCGCGCAAGATGGTCCTGCTGTTCGGCGCGTCCTGCATGATCGGCCCGGCCTGCATCGGCCTGGTGGAAAGCCCGTACACCGCCATCGCCCTGCTGTGCGTCGGCGGCTTTGCCCACCAGACCCTGTCGGGTGCGCTGTACGCCATCACCTCTGACTCGTTCGGCAAAAATGAAGTCGCCACGGCCACCGGCATGGGCGGGATGTTCGGCTACCTGGGCGCCGCCGCCTTCACCCTGGTGTTCGGCGTGATGGTGACCAAGATCGGCTACAGCCCGCTGTTCGTGATGCTGGCGATCTTTGACGTGGTCGCGGCGTTCATCGTCTGGACCGTCGCCCGTGAGCTCAAGCCACAACCGACCCCACCGTCGGCGCAGCCACACGTGCTGCAACCCGCCGCGTGATTGGGATGCGACCGGGCCGCTCCGGCTCGGTCGCCTCTGCCTTGGGCACGAATGACGCGCTATGCTGCCCGACAAGATCCACTGACCGAGACGTTGCCATGTCCACCCCCAGCATGACGCTGTTCCACAACCCCGCCTCGCCCTTCGTTCGCAAGGTCCTGGTGCTGCTCCACGAAACCGGCCAGCAGGACCGCGTGGCGTTACAGCTCAGCCAGCTCACCCCGGTCAAACCGGACCCGGTGCTGATCGATGACAATCCGCTGAGCAAGATCCCGGCCCTGCGCCTGGCCAACGGTACGGTGATCCATGACAGTCGTGTCATCCTCGATTACCTCGACCACCAGCACGTCGGTAACCCACTGATCCCCCGCGAGGGCGCGGCCCGCTGGCGGCGCCTGACCCTGGCCTCCCTGGCCGACGGGATCATGGACGCGGCGGTGATGATCCGTTACGAAACCGCCCTGCGTCCGGCGGAAAAACACTGGGACGCGTGGCTCGATGCGCAACGGGACAAGATCCGCCGCGCCGTGGCCGTGCTCGAAGCCGAGGCGATTGCCGAGCTGGCCTGTCATTTCGACGTGGCGTCCATCAGCGTGGCCTGCGCCTTGGGCTACCTGGACCTGCGCCACCCGGATCTGGAATGGCGCCAGGCCAATCCGCAACTGGCGGCGTGGTTTGCCGAGGTGAGCTTGCGGCCTTCGATGGTTGCCACCGTGCCCAGGGTTTAGATTTTCGCCGCATCTGATGGCCTCATCGCGAGCAGGCTCGCTCCCACAGTTGATCGTGTCGTCCTTCTGTGGGAGCGAGCCTGCTCGCGATGGCAGCGCACCGGATCCAAAGGAAACAACCCGGCAATCCGCGCCACCAACACCTCCCCCAACCGCTGATCCTCGCGCAACCCCAACGACCGGCTCATTTCACCTCGCCCAACTCGAAGGTCACTGCCGCCGCCGGTTTCGACCCGACCCCGTACCAATCCAGCTTGCGGGTCAGCACCATGAACACGCCGAGCAAGGCGAACAGCAACAGCGAGCCCATCAGCAGCGCATAGTCTTCAGCGCTCAACAATCCGTAGAGCAGGCCGTACAACGCCGCCAGCCCCGCCGAAAACCCCAGGCCATGGCGCACGCTGCGCAGCACATGACACACATAGAAGCCGATCAACAACACGCAGGCACTGGCGGAAGCCAGGTAGGCCAGGGCGAAGCCGATGTGCTCGGACAGGGACAACAGCAGCAGGTAGAAGAACGCCAGCGCTACACCCACCAGAGCATACTGCACCGGGTGCACCGCCAGGCTCTTGAGCACTTCGAACAGGAAGAAACCGGCAAACGTCAGCGCGACAAACAGCAGCGCGTATTTGATCGCACGGTCACTCTTGAGGTACTGGTCCACCGGGTCGATGAAGCTCACACCGAAAGCCCGGCTGCGGAACGCTTCACAGCCATCGCTGGGCTCGCAGCCTTGCAGGGCTTCTTCGAGGTTGGTGGAAAAAAACGAGGTCTGCCAGTCGGCGTTGAAACCTTGTTCATTGATGTCGCGCTGAACCGGCAGATAATTGCCGATGAAGCTCGGGTGCGGCCAGTCGGCCGACAGGTGCACCTTGGTGGACTTGCCCACCGGCAGAATCTGCAACTCGCCGGTACCTTGCAGACGCAAGTCGAAACCAAAGGTCAGGTCGGCGCTGCCCTGGGCCGTGACCATCGGCAGCGGCACATGCACCCCCTGCCCCAGCCAGCCCACCCGCGAGCCGGGCAGGAATTCGACGGTCTGCTGGTTGAGCGTCAGGGTCAACGCATTCTCGATGCCCCGGATATCGCTGATGCCGACCGTCAGGTACGGCTGGTCGAAACGGTAATCGGCCAGGTCCTTGGTCGCGACGCCGTAGTGTTCCGGCAACTTGAAGCGGCCATCGATGCGGTTATCGGCGTGGAACAACCGCGCTTCATAAATCCCCCGGGCGCGGGTTTCGGTGCGCACCTGTCCGTCGAGTTCGAACTGCTCGGGCAAGAAGTACAACTCGCCACTTTGCTCGACGGTTTCCAGGAACCGCACCCCGGTCTTCTCGTTGGTATTCCAGACCCGCACGTCCTTGCGAAACGGCACGACGATCATCGGCCCGATGAGTTGCTGGCTGCGGCTGGAGCTGCGGGCGATGTCTTCCAACACGCCGTTACGCAGTTCCTGACGTTCGTCGATGAGGCCGTTGATCATCAACAGCGGGATCATCAGCAAGAGGATCAAGAGGGCAATCATGCCCAGTTTCATGGCGAGGCTACGGTTCATGTGGGGCTCTCCCTGTTTGAATGAGGGCGAGTCTGGGGTGGCTGTGTGGGGTGTTTATGGGAACAGTGTGGAGATTGTGTGAAGACTCACATCTCCCAGGGTCAACCATCATCCTGTGGGAGCGAGCCTGCTCGCGATAGCGGTGGGTCAGCTTGCAATGATGTCGAATGTGCCGTCGTCATCGCGAGCAGGCTCGCTCCCACAGGGGCTATGCGCCGGTTTTCAGGGCAACAGCAACACCACCTCGACCCCGCCCTCGACATTGCCAATACCGAATTCCCCGGCATGCAACTGCACCACTTCCTCCACAAAATTAAGCCCCAGGCCGGTGCTCTTGCGGCCAGTGCCAGGGCGCGGCAGCGAGTAGAAGCGCTCACTCAGGCGTGGCAGCGCGTAGTCGGGAATCGGCTCGGCCTGATTGAACAACCGGATCTCGACAAGGTTGCCAACGCGCTCGGCGCTGATGCGCAGCCGCCCTTCGGCCGGGGTGAAGTCCAGGGCGTTGTCCAGCAGGTTGCCCAAGGCCTGGCGCAACAGGAACGGCTCGCCGTTCAGCGTCAGGTCGGCGGCGATATGCCGTGCGATCCGCAGCTGTCGACGCTCGATCCAGCCGCCGCGCGCTTCCAGCAGCTCCTCGAACAGCGCCGCCAGCGGCACCGCCACGACTTCCTCCAGCCCTTGACGCTGCTCGACCTGAGCCAGGTTGAGCAGACGCTCGATCAACTGCTGCATGCGCACGCTTTCGCTGTCGATGTTGCTGACAAAACGCTGGTGCTGGGCGGCGGGCATGTCGCTTTGCAGCAACTCGGCGGCACCGCGGATCGCCGCCAGCGGGCTCTTCAGTTCGTGGGTCAGCGTATGCACGTAGCGCTCGACGTAGGCCTTGCCCTCCAGTTGGGTGCGCATGTGTTCCACGGCGCCCGCCAGTTGTTCGAACTCGCCGCCGCGATAATGCGGCACGGCCACCCGCTGCCCTTGGCTGACGGCCTGGGCATAGCGGGTCAGACGGCGCAGCGCCGAACTGAGCCACCACGACAGCAACGCGCCGAGCAACAGGCCCAGGCCGATCAGCCCGACGCCATAGAGCAACAGGCGTCGCTCGGTACGGTCGATATACGGCTGCAGCGAGCTGTTGGGCTTGGCGACCGTGACCACGCCGATGATCCGGCCGTTATCGCGGATCGGCGCGCCGACATGCATCACCGAGGACGCCGGGTCATCCGGATCGCTGCGGCTCGATCGGGCGCCGTAATGGCCGCGCAACGTCAAGTAGACGTCGTTCCAGCGCGAGTAATCCTGGCCCACCGCCACGCCGCTGGAATCCAGCACCACGAGGCCCTTGGCATCGGTAACGTAGATGCGATGGCTGACTTGGTTTTTCGGCAGGCCCCAGATCGACGCCCCCGGCTGGCGCTCGCCATAAGCCTTGAGCAACTGCGGCCAGCGATTCTGGTTGAGGGTGCCGGCCTTGAAATCGTCCCGCAGGATCTCGGCCATCAGGTTGGCCGTGTCCACCAGGGTCTCCTCGGTGGACTGGCGCACGCCCGGCCGGATCTGCTCGATCACCGTGCCGAACACGAAATACCCGGTCAGCGCGATGAAAAGGACATAGGCGAGGAAAATCCGGATCCCCAGGGACATCAGCTGTGTCCCGGGCTGTAGCTATAGCCGAGGCCGCGATGGGTCTGGATCGGCTCGGCCTCGGTTCGGACCAGGCGCAGCTTGGCGCGCACGCTCTTGATGTGGCTGTCGATGCTGCGCTCGTAGCCAGCATCACTGGCCACGCCCAGGGCGTCGAGCAACTGCTCGCGACTGAAAACCCGCTCCGGTTGCTCCAGCAGGCAGTTCAGCAGGCGGAACTCATGGCGGGTGAGGTTTAGCGGTCTGCCGCGATAGCTGATCTGCACACGGTCGCTGTCCACCTGGAACAGCGCCATGCCGACCTCCGGAGCCGGACGCGGCGCGACGCGCTTGAGGATCGCCCGGACCCTGGCCGCCACTTCGCGAGGGCTGAACGGTTTGACCACATAATCGTCGGCACCGATCTCCAAACCCACGACCCGGTCGATCTCGCCGTCCCGGGCTGTAAGAAAGATGACCGGAACGTCGCTGAAACGTCTGAGATTTTTACAAGTCTCGAATCCGCTGATATCCGGCAGGCCCACATCGAGGATGATCAGGTCCGCCGGGGTGCTTTTCTGGTGTTCGAGGGCCGCCGCGCCGAGGCTCAGCCACGTGGTGTCGAAGCCCTCTCCTTGCAGCGCAAATACCAGCGTATCGGCGATGGCGGCTTCGTCTTCGACAATCAGAATATGAGGCATGGCTTGCGGGCCCGACAGTAAAGTTGCCGGAACGGTGCCCCAACCCCGGGGGCACGTCAATCGGGGAAATCAGCAGCCGGGCTTGTCCGCCGTATACCGCCGCGCCGGGTTCACCGCCGCGCCGAACTCGCGCAGGGCCTTGGCGCCAATCAGCAACGGGTAGTTGAAGCTGCTGCGGTCGGTCAGGTTGACCTCCACGGTGCGCTTGACGTTACCCAGGCACATTTCCAGGTCCACCACCGGGCGCTTGCTCGGCGCGATCTTTTCGTCGTCTTCGTCTTCTTCGGAACGGGTCTTGATCTTGCTGATGCGCGCGATCTTGTGCTCGTAGACCTTGTTGCTCGCATCCTTGGTGGCGAGGCGGAAGCGCACCCAGTCATCGCCGTCACGGGTGAAGGTTTCGATGTCCTTGGCCGACAGCGAGGCGGTCAGCGCGCCGGTGTCCATCTTGGCCTTGAGCACCTCACCGCCGATTTCCGGCAGGGCGATGTATTCGTAGCGCCCGTACAGGGTCGGCTCAGCGGCCAGCACCGGCAGGGCCACCAGGGAAAGCAGGGCTAGAAAGGATTTCATGCAATAGGGCTTCCTGTGTGGGTGGGGCTTTAGACGGGTGGCCGATGGATTCGTTCGGCCGCGCACCTGTGGCGAGGGAGCTGTATAGCCTACACAGGCCAAAGTGAAACATTCGTCCACGCCTGTTTGGCCTGCCGCCCGAAGCTGCTTATCATGGCCCGCCCATCTGTTTGCAGAGTCATCCATGCGCCGCCTGCTCACCGGCTGTTTCGTCACGCTGCTGCTGTTGCTCAACACCCTGGTGCTGTTCGGCCCGCTGATGGTGTTCGCCCTGCTCAAACTGATCCTGCCCGGACGCCTTCGCGACTATGCCTCGTGGTCGGTGATGTGGATCGCCGAAACCTGGGCCGAGATCGACAAACTGATCTTCGCCCTGTGCATCCCTACCCACTGGGACATCCGCGGCAGCATCGACCTGCGCCGCGATACCGCTTACCTGGTGATCAGCAACCACCAATCCTGGGTCGACATCCCCGCCCTGATCCAGACCCTCAACCGCCGCACGCCGTTCTTCAAGTTCTTTCTCAAGAAAGAACTGATCTGGGTGCCCTTCCTCGGGCTGGCCTGGTGGGCGCTGGACTACCCGTTCATGAAGCGCTACACCAAGGCCTTCCTGGCCAAGCACCCGGAGCTGGCCGGCAAGGACCTGGAAATCACCAAGGCCGCTTGCGAGCTGTTCAAGCGTCAACCGGTTACCGTGGTCAACTACCTCGAAGGCACCCGGTTCACCGCCAGCAAAAGCCAACAGCAACAATCCCCCTTCACCCACCTGCTCAAACCCAAGGCCGGCGGCGTGGCGTTCGTGCTGGCGGCGCTGGGTGAACAACTGGACGCCATCCTGGACGTGACGGTGGTCTACCCACAGGACCGGATTCCCGGGTTCTGGGATTTGATCAGCGGCGCAGTGCCCCGGGTCATCATCGACATCCAGACCCGCGAACTGGACCCGGCGCTGTGGCAGGGCGATTACGAGAATGACCCGGTGTTTCGCCAGCAAGTGCAGGCGTGGGTCAACCGGCTCTGGACTGAAAAGGACCGACGCATCGCGGCCTTGCACAGCGAAGCACACGGTACCTGACAGGTCTGCTGGCAGGTAGCGGCCGAAAGACCTCCGACATAGAGGTCTCTTTTGGGAACCTGCGTCTTTTATTAATTCCAAATCGACATAAAAAACTGTCAGCTCTGACAGTAGCCCTCACCAGCCACAGCCGCAAACATGTCGCCGGGACACATTAGGGGGGCAAGCCCATGCGAAACTTCATGACGAACGGCGGTGCTGGCATTTGCTTGCTGATCATTGGCCATGTCCATGCCGGAGAAGTCATTTGTCCGGCGGCGATACAGACCCATGGCACCCGTCAAACACTAGAAATCCAGGATGACCGAGAATGGCAGGGTCAGGACCTGGAACAGGAGGCCAATCCGGCGGTGCAGCAGTTCAACCAGACCGATTTCGCGGTCCATGAACCCGCCGAAGGTGAACAGGCACCGAGGAGGGTGACCTTCATCTGTAATTACGGTGGGAACACGCTGACGCTGGATTATCAGCCGACGTCTCTGTCCTGGGCGGCCAACCGTAGCGCGAGCGAGGACACCTACACTTGCGAACGGGTGAACACCGACTACGTCAGTTTGAGATTCTGATAGTTTCGTGGCGGATTTTCGATGTCGCCACTTTCATTCCACCTGCTCAAACGACATCCAGCCCCGCGAACTGGACCTGACGCTGTAGCAGGGCCATTACGAAAACCATCCAATGTTTCGCCAGCAGGTGCAGAACCGGGTCAACCAGCTCTGGACCGAGAAGGATCGGCGGATGGCTGTTTGCGTAACGGGGAAAGCCACTAACACTTCTGATAGTAGGCAGTGCCCGCGAAACCACCGATGCTGGAGGTCCTGATTCCTGACCCTTGCATGGAGCCCGGTGCATGCCTGCCGATCCTCGCAAAACCGTATTGTGCCGTTACCGCTACGACCCACTGGATCGCCTGACTGATTGTGCGCCAACCGTGGAAGCTGGCATCCAGCGCTTTTACTGCAAAAGCCGGCTGGCAACCGAGAGTAACCGATCCACGAACCCCA